>NZ_JBEPDA010000015.1:88098-193459 GCF_040299985.1 Streptosporangium sp. NPDC000563
AGCCCGCGCCCACCGCCCGGGCCCCGGGGCCCTGGCCCCGCCGCCCCCGCGCCCGCCCGCCGGGGGGCGCCCCCGTACGGGGGCCCGCCGCCGTCGGCCGTGTGAGGCGCACCTCAGCCGCGCGAAACGGAAAAACTACGCAAAGTTCAAATGGCTGGTGTGCCGACACGCGACCTTGCCGGGGAAACCAGACCCGAAAGGAATCGGTCACCCGGCCGGGAGACCCGGCCGGCGTTCGGAGACGGGACGCTAGGTCGCGTCGGAGTCGTACGGGGGGATCTCGCCGTACCCCAGCTCCCCGCCGCCGCTCATCGCGTGGTGGTCGGCCGCCGGTTCCGCGGTGGCGGTGGTCTTCGAAGTGCCGTTCAGATCGTCCTCAAGATCGGCGATGAGGTGCTTTCTGACGAAGTTCTTCGGGTTGAGGTCGGCCGGGTCGAAGTCGGCGAACTCGGGACCGAGCCCCGACCGCAGGTCGTCTCTCGCGTTGTTGGCCATCCGGCGCAGGTTGCGTATCGTCTTGCCCGCCTGCGAGGCGGCCTGGGGCAGTTTCTCCGGGCCGAAGACGAGAAGGGCGATCACCACCAGCGCCACGATCTCAGGCCAGCCGAGTCCGAACACGGTGATCTCCTACCGGGAGGAAGGTGCCAGAGGCACCTCTCCGGCCACACGCCGGAGAGGTTCCACACTAACGCCCCCACCGGTGAGCACGCGCCTCACCCCGCCTCTCAAAAGGGCCGCTCAGGAGGGTTGGGGTGAGGGCTGCTCGGGGGCGGTGCCGACGGTGACGGTCGCGGTCTTCTCCTCACCGCCGCGCTGGTACTTGACCGCGAGCTTCTCACCGGGAGCCCTGTTACGGATCATGGCGATCAGCTCGTTGCCGTCCTGGAGCACAACACCGTCGATCTCCAGGATGACGTCTCCGGGCTTGAGGCCCGCCTGTGCCGCGGGGCCGTTCGGCTCGACCGGCTGGGTGCCCTGCCTGGACTCGGTGGCGATGCGCACCCCGACGCCCTGGTAGGTCGGGTCGATCGCGACGCCGATGCGCGACTTCTTCGCCTTGCCCGTGGTGATCAGCTCCTCGGCGACCCGCCTGGCGTGGTTCACCGGGATGGCGAAGCCGAGGCCGATGCTGCCGCTCTGGCCGCCGACCGACCTGCCGAGCGTGGCGATCGCCGAGTTGACGCCGATCACCTCACCGTTCACGTTGACCAGCGGTCCCCCCGAGTTGCCGGGGTTGATGGCCGCGTCGGTCTGCACGGCGCTGAGCCAGGTGGTGTCGGAGCTGTTCTCCTCACCCGCCTGGACGGGCCGGTTGAGCGAGCTGACGATGCCGGAGGTCACGGTGCCGGTCAGGCCCAGCGGGGATCCGATCGCGATGACCGGGTCTCCCACGACCACGTTGTCCGAGTTGCCGAGAACGATCTCGGGGGCGCCGAAGGTCTCCGCGGGCTTGACCACGGCCAGGTCGGACTCGGGGTCACGGCCCACGACGACGGCCGAGGTGGACTTGCGGTTGTTGAACTGGATCTGGATCTGGACGCGCGAGTCGGCGTTGGCCACCACGTGGTTGTTGGTCACCACGTAGCCGCCCTTGATCAGGAAGCCCGAACCGGTGCTGGAACTCGCCCCGCCCTCGACGGCGAGTGACACCACGCTGGGCAGGACCTTCGAGGCCACGCCCGCGACCGACTCCGGAGGCCGGACGTTGGAGCCCGTCGGCGCCCCGCCCAGGCTGAAGGAGGGGTCGCGCCCCGAGCCCGCGGGCTTGGTGAGGAGATAGGTGCCGACGCTGCCGAGCGTGGAGGCGAGCAGCGCGATCACCAGGCCGAGGATCACCAGCGTGGTGGTGCGAGGCCCACTCCTGGCGGGCCTGGGCGGCGAACCGCCGAAGCCGCCGAAACCTCCGGGGCCCACGGGGGCCCCGGGCGGCGGCGCCCACCCGGGTCCCATGCCGAACGCCTGGGTGGGCGGAGGGGGCTGAGCGGACTGGGAGGCGAAGACCATCGTGTCCTGCCTGGGCGGCCTGCCCGAGGGGTCGCCCCAGCTGTGGCCCACGGGACCGGGGCCCTGGTCGCCCTCGTCGGGCGGCAGGTGCCTGTCGTGGTGGAGCGGCTCTGGCTGGTCCTGCGGCCTGCCCCACCGGGCGTGGTCGGACTGGGCGCCCGGCCGGCTCCAGTCGTCGTCGCGGGGCTGCTCGGCCTGGAAGGGAGCACCCTCTCCGGCGGGCAGGAACTCGGGACGGGAGAACTCGGGGCCGGATAAGTCGGGGCGGCGGGACTCCTGGGTCTCGTGTCCGCCGTCGGCGAATTCCGACGGCGTACGGCCCTCAGCATCGTTCGCCTCGCGGGCAGTACGGGCGTCGTCGGTCATCGAATACTCACTACTCCTTGACTCGCGGACGGCCGCTCACCGGTGCAACCCGGCAATCTTCCCCCGAGTGGCATACGCGATGTGTAAAGCACGCGCTATCCGAAGGGATTGACCCAGGAGAGCAGACGGCTGGCACCGCGGCCGAGCCGCGTCCAGAGATCGGGAACGGGCTCGTGCGGCAGCGCCGCGACAGCGGCGTCGACCATGTCGGCCGGCGCGTCGGCAAAGACAGTGTAGACATGACCCCCACTCGCCCAGATCGTCTCCTGCACAGCAGGGTCTCGAATCCAGATCGTATGCCCCTTACGCCGTTCCGCATGCCAACCCTGGAGACGTTCTTCGTCAAGCATCCCAGACTGGATAAAAACCGACACAACTGACAGACCATCTGAATACCCGAGATACACGTATCCGGAAGGGACGATGCGAGCGGCGAAGAGCTCCAGCCGTCCCGGCAGGGTGTGGGGGAGACGCAGCCCCTCGGCCTCCATCCGCGGCAGCTCGGCCAGGTCAAGGCCACCGGCCGCCATCGCGGGCGCCGCGCTCCTCACCACCGGATCGAGGGTCAGGTCGACGAAGGCTCCGGCCCTGACGACCCGCCCCTTCGTGTCCATGAGCTCGCGGCGCAGCACCGGGCCTCCGTCCCGGTCGAGCCAGTAGCGGGCGGCGACCGTGCCGTCGACCCGCAGGACGTTCACCAGGCGGGCCGGGCGCCCGCAGGCGAAGCCCTCCCCCGCGTCCACGACCCGGTAGTTGCGGGCCATGACCTCGAGCATCACCTCGGACGGGCTGGACATGCCCCCGGCCGGGGTGCCGGGATCGGCGTTCCGCACCGAACCCGAGGGGGCGGCATCTCCCACGGACCCCGAGGATCCCGAGGACCCCGAGGACCCCGAGGACGCGGTGCGTACCGTCAACCCCTTTCCCGGGACGTTGCGCACCTCCAACACCTCGGAGACGGCACCCGAGGTGCCCCAGGAGGTGACGTACTGGGTGCCGGAGTATCCGCGGGAGCGGCCCGCGGCCGCCGCCTCGCGGAGCAGGTGCAGGCCGGTGTCCTCGCTCTCGACGTCGTCCGGCGGCGCGACGTGCGGGGACCGGACGGCGTGTGCCGTACCGCCCGTCACCAGCCCCAGCAGCATGAGAGCGGCCAGGATGACCGTGGCGGGCAGCCGGATCACGGAGAGGGGGAGAGAGTCGGCGTCGCCGACCCGCCATAGGGCGCGGTGTTCCTGTGCTGGTTGGCGAACATGTCGACCGGCGGCACGATGCGCGGGTTGGGATCGGCCCCGCCTACCACGAACAGGGTCCCGATGGCCACGGCCGCCGAGGCGACGCCCACCGCGACGTAACCCGCCCTGCGCGCGCGGCGGGGTCCTCCGGCACGGCCCCTGGGCCGGTTGTCGGGGGGTGCGATGCCGTGCATGCTCGGAATGGGCGCGCCACCGAAGGTGCGTGCGGCCCGAAAGGGGCGCTCACGCGGCGGCAACGGGCCGCCGGGCTCGGCCATTCGCAGCAGGGACATCGTCAGGTCGGTCGGCATCGCCGGACCGTCGAGGGAGCGCAACCGGCTCTTCAGGGCCCGCACGGCGTCGACCTCGGCCCTGCAGGGGGCACAGAAGGTCAGGTGCGAGAGGGCACGGTCGCGCTCGTGGTGATTCAGCTCACCGTCGACCAGCGCGGAAACGCGTTCTCCGAGGTGACTCATGCGCACTCCTTGCCAAGTGGCTCGTCGTGACATTCGTCATGACTGTGGTTTCTCATGCGAATTCCTCCCCGTGAGTAACGTTCGGGGGGAATTGATCGTTCCGCGGCGCACGGTGATCCAGCGCCTCACGCAACTGCGACCGCCCACGGTGGATCCTGCTGCGGACGGTGCCGAGCTTCACGCCCAGCGTCGCCGCGATCTCCTCGTAGGACAGCCCCTCGATGTCACACAGGACGACGGCCGCACGGAACTCGGGCGCGAGCGCGTCGAGTGCCGCCTGGATGTCGGGCTCCAGATGGGTGTCGTCGTACACCTGGGCGGGAGAAGGCTCGCGTCCGCGCAACCGCTCGGCGGCGTCGTCGGCGAGCCCCTCGAACCTGATGCGCTGCTTGCGCCGCGCCATGTCGAGGAACAGGTTGGTGGTGATGCGGTGCAGCCAGCCCTCGAAAGTGCCCGGCGTGTAGTTGGACAACGACCTGAAGACCCGGACGAAGACCTCCTGGGTGAGATCCTCCGCATCGTGCACGTTCCCGGTCAGCCGATAGGCCAGCCGGTATACGCGCGCAGAGTGCGTCCGCACCACCTCCTCCCAGGTGGGAGGCGTCCAGTCGGACATGGGAGCTTCCGCCTGGTGGTCGGAACCCTCCACCGGCACTCCTCTCTCAGGGGCCACCGCTATCGCCATAGTGCCTGGTTTCGTCCCTTCGTGCGCACTCACTACCTTCAGGACCGGCAAAGGCCGCTTAAACCGTGCAACGCACCGGGGGTGACATGAGTTCCCGATCGGGCCTGCCTCCCTTAGGCTGCGACCCAGCGCCTATATGACTGTGTACGGAGAAAGCGGGAGGAGAGGCCGATGGCAGAGACGCCGACAAGTCCGTTGGAGGCCACTCTGGCCTATGCCGACGAGTTCCACAGGGAGGACGACATCCTGCGGGCCGCGCGCATGCGCGGCGCGGAGGTGGGGGCACCCCCGATCCTGCCCGGCGGCGGCGCCGCTCTCTGCTTCCTCGCCACCGCCATCAACGCCCGTGCCGTCGTGGAGATCGGCACCGGTTGCGGCGTGTCGGGGCTGTGGCTGCTCCGCGGCATGCGCCAGGACGGCACGCTCACCAGCGTGGACGTGGAACCCGAGCACCAGCGGCTGGCCAGGCAGAGCTTCGCCCAGGCCGGATTCTCCGGCGGCCGGATCCGCCTGATCACCGGCCGCGCCCTCGACGTGCTCCCCCGTCTCTCCGACGGCGGCTACGACCTGGTCTTCTGCGACGGCGCCATGCACGAGTACGCCGACTACCTGGCCGAGTCCGTCCGCCTGCTGCGGGTCGGCGGCATCGTCGTCTTCGACAACGCCCTCTGGGGCAACAGGGTGGCCGACCCCTCGCAGCGGGATCCGGAAACGGTCGTCATCAGGGAACTGGGCAAGCTGGTCCGCTCCGACGAGCGGCTCCGCCCGCTGATGATGCCCCTGGGAGACGGCATCCTGGCGGCCGTCAAACTCGCCGACTGAGCCGGCTACGGGCGTCCCGTGCGCCGAGACGCTCAAGCCGGCTCCCGGTGCGCCCGAACGGTCGCCTCGCATGGAGAGAGCCGGTTCTCGGGCGGCCCTGACGATGTCCACGGTGCCGTCGGGGCGGGTCCACCCCGTCCACCGGCCGGCGTCTCGACCTTCACCGCCCGCGACACACCCCGAAACCTGGCAATACCGTTCACACGGGTCCGGCAAGCGATCACCAAGATCCTGGGAGACGCGCGTCAATCCTCTATCGGCCGGAAACGATGCCGATAAGGCCATGTCGCCACAACGCGGGCCTTTCCCACGATCACCGATACACAGGGGTGCGCCATGACGGTTGCCGCCAAGCTCGACAAACTGCTCGACAAGGAGTACGAGGGGTCCGATCTTCACTCGCTTGCCAACGCGCCGGTCAGCGCGCTCTCCGGGGTGAGCGAGAGCGACGCCCAGGACCTGGCCAAGGCGTTCGGTATCAGGACCATCGGCGACCTCGGCCGCAACAAGCACTTCCGGGCCGCCGAGGCCATCGTCAGCCTCGCGGAGGCGAGCAGGTAGGAGTTGGTCCGGCGGGAGCGGCGGCCCGCACCGGACCCTTCGGGGGATCCGGTCCCGCGACCGCAGGCCGACCGGGAGCCAGGCCCACGGGCCTGGCTCCCGGCCTGGTCACCGCCAACCGCTCAGCGCCACGCGATCGGCGCGGACGGTCACCACCACCTGACTCGGCGCCACGTGGTCAGCCTGCCGTCCACCGCTGCTCGCTCAGCGCCACGTGGTCGGCATCGCCGACATGGTCGGCATGGTCGGCATGGTCGGCGCGGCTGTCACCGCCCCCCGATCGGCGCTCCCTGGAGCTCCGACAGCCATCCGAGCAGCAGACGCACGCCGTACCCGGTGGCCCCCTTGCTGAGAACGCCGTCGTCGGCGCCGCTGCGGCCGACATTCGCGATGTCCAGGTGCGCCCACGGCCGTCCGCCGGTGAACTCGCGCAGGAACAGCGCCGCGGTGACGGAGCCCGCGCCGTAGGTCGATCCCGCCTCGATGTTGGTCAGGTCCGCCACGGACGAGTCGAGCGCGGGAACGTAGTCGTCGATCAGGGGCATCCGCCAGAGCCGCTCCCCACTCGTCTCCCCCGCCCCGATCAGGGCGTCGGCCAGCTCGTCGTCGGAGGCGAAGACCGCGCCGAGATCCTTGCCCAGGGCGATGCCGATCGCCCCGGTCAGCGTGGCGATGTCGATCATGACGTCCGGCTTCAGCTCCGCGTCGGCGTACGCCAGCGCGTCGGCCAGGACCAGACGGCCCTCGGCGTCGGTGTTGAGCACCTCCACCGTCCGGCCCCCGTACTGCGTGATCACGTCGGAGGGGCGCTGGGCCGTGCCGGAGAAGGAGTTCTCGGCGGCGGCGACGAGGCCGGTGACCCGAACCCGCACGCCGAGCGCGGCCAGCGCGCCCAGGACCGCGATGACGACGGCTCCGCCGGCCATGTCGGTCTTCATGAACACCATGTTGCTCGTCGGCTTGAGCGAGATGCCGCCGGTGTCGTACGTGATGCCCTTGCCGACCAGGACCACGTGACCGGTCGCGTCCTCGGGCTCGTAGGAGAGCTGGATCAGCCGAGGCGGGCTCACCGATCCCTGGCCGACGGCGAGGATGCCGCCGAACCCGCCGGAGCGCAGCTCACGCTCGTCCCACACCCGCACCGCGACACCCCGCTCGGCGGCGCGCTCGGCGAGCCAGGCGGGTGACTTCACCGAGGAGGGGGTGTTGGTCAGGTCTCTGGCGAGCGCCACGGCCTCGGCCACCACCTCGGCGGCGGCGACCTCCGTCTCGACCCCGTCGCCGACGAACTCGAGCGTGACCGGGGAGGACTTCACCTCACCGACCCTGAAGGTGTACGTGGCCAGGAGCGCGCCCTCCACGAACGCGGACACCGGCCCGCTCGGGAGCACGATCCTGATGGCGTCCCTGCCCTTGCCGCGCCGCGCCACCGCCGCGCCCGCCTTGCGCAGGGTGGCCGGCGAACCGTCGCCGACCCCGTAGAGAAGCACCCGGCCGACGGCGTCGCCGTTCGCGACCGGAACCTCGACGATCTCGCCCGCCTCGCCCTTGACCTTGTGATGGGCGAGCAGCGCCGCCACCGGAACCGGCAGCTCGATATCGGGCGCGAGGTCCTCGGCGAAGGGGACGGCCAGCAACTCGGCGTCACCGGGAAGCGTGGTCCCGCCCCCCTCCCCTGCGGCCGGCTCCGCGCCCTCCGAGGACGCGACGGACAGCCCCTGCGCGTAGGGAACGCGCGGCAGGAGCAGATGGGGGGAGATGGGCATAGCGGTAACTCCAGTCATCAGGCCCGGCGTGGGGAGAGGCACCGGGGAGAACACCACGGCCCTGGCGCGAGCCACCGTGAGGCGGTCCGACGGCCAGGGCCGTGTCGTCGTCTGTCCATCGTCGGTCTCGCGGGCCGTCGCAGGTGTCATGCTCCCCGAGCAAGCTCAAATAGGGCCCGGCTCCACCACTTCTGGTTTAGATCGGGATCAACCGACGATTTTCTTCAGTTCCTCACCGAGGGCACTTGCCTCGTCCGCCGAGAGTTCGACGACAAGGCGGCCGCCACCCTCCAGGGGAACCCGCATGACGATGCCCCTGCCTTCCTTGACGACCTCCAGCGGACCATCACCGGTCCTCGGCTTCATAGCCGCCATGCGTGTATCCCTTCCTGCTTCGGGCTCCGGATCTCCGACTGACCCGAGGGTGGCCGACGCATTCACGTCTTCTGTGATGTCCTATTATCCCGCCTCCGCAGGGAGAATGGGAACGATCAATCTCAGCGTCGGCTCATCCGGCGATCAAGACCGTTGTCCAAGCCCCCTTCAGACGGCCAAACTTGTCCTCGTGAACGCCCGCGCCGCTCTCTTCGATCTGTACGGGGACCACCTCAGGTCCCGAGGCGGTCGCGCGTCCGTGGCCGCCCTCGTTCGTCTGCTCGCCCCGCTGGACATCGCGGCTCCCGCCGTCCGCACCGCCGTCTCACGGATGGTCCGGCAGGGCTGGCTCACACCGGCCCGGCTGCCCAGGGGACCCGGCTACGAGGTCACTCCCAAGTGCGTACGCCGCCTCGACGAAACCGCGCTAAGAATTTACCGAGTCGGAACGATCACGTGGAACGGCCGATGGCACATCCTCGTGGTGGAACCCGTGCGCGAGCGTCCCAGACGGGAGCGCCTGCGCTCGGATCTCTCCTTCATCGGATATGCCTCCCTGTCGGAGACGACCTGGATCGGACCGCGTCCCTCCCCGGAACTCGACGCGATCCTCGAAGGCGCGGATCTCGCCGCCGACCGGTTCGAGGCGGTGTTCGACGGTGACCCCGCCGCGCTCGTCGCCAGGACATGGGACCTGGACGCCATCGGGGCCGCCTACGAGGAGTGGATGACCCAGGCGACGGAGCTGGTCGGCGGGCTGCCCGACAACGCGGGCGGCGACCAGGTGTTCGCCACCCGGAGCAGGCTGCTGCACGGCTGGCGCAACTTCCTGTTCCGCGACCCCGGGCTCCCCGCGGAACTCCTGCCGCGAGGCTGGCCGGGAGAGAAGGCGAGAATCTACTTCGAGCACGAGGCCGGGCGGCTGCTCCCCGCCGCCGCCGCCTTCGTCGACCGCCAGCTCAACGAGGCCTGAAACCGCACACGGAGTTCACCGAGCCCGCCCGCTTCACGGGGCTCGAGGAAAAAGCCGCCGGGCACCGTCGTCTCCCCGCGTGAGAAGGTGACCCCGCGCCACAAGCCCTGAGGGAAAACGTCAGGCCCGGCGTATCCAGCAGTCGGCCAGGTGATCGTTGACCAGGCCGATGGCCTGCATCAGCGCGTAGGCGGTGGTCGGGCCGAAGAAACGGAAGCCGTGCGCCTTGAGCTCCTTGGCCAGTGCCTTGGAACCGGGGGTCTGGGCGGGCACGTCCGCGGGGGTCTTCGGTACGGGCGCGCCGGGGTCCGCGTGCTTCCAGACGAGGTCGGACAGGTCGACGTCGAGCGCGGCCCGCGCGTTCGCGATCGTCGCCTCGATCTTGGCCCGGTTGCGGACGATGCCCGCGTCGCCGAGCAGACGATCGACGTCCTCCTCGCCGAACGCGGCCACGGCCGGGATGGAGAATCCCGCGAAGGCCGCCCGGAAGTTCTCCCGCTTGCGCAGGATGGTGATCCACGACAGGCCGGACTGGAAGGACTCCAGCGAGATCCGCTCGAACACCTGGTCGTCACCGGTGACCGGACGCCCCCACTCCTCGTCGTGGTAGGCGATGTAGTCGGGGGCCGAGGTCGCCCAGCCGCAGCGCACGAGCCCTGGGGATTCCGCCGATTCCACGGGCTGCGCGAGAGTCTCGGATGTCACAGGCTCACCGTGAACCGGGGCGCCTGGAGCCACTGCCCGCGAGGTCTCGGTCACCGGGTGTCCTCCGTCTCCCGCTCCCCCGTACGGAGGCCGACGGATCCGGGAGACGATTTCTTCGAATCCGAAGTCTCGGACGAGGAAGACGAATCCGGCACCTGGGGCGGCTCGGACGGCCTGGCGAAAGGCGACACACCGGATGACCCGGACGCCTCAGACGCCTCGTCGGGCCTGGCAGTCTCCTCCGGCTCGGAATCCTTGGAAGGCACATCCTCCTCAGACCTGGGAGCCTTCTCCGGCTCGGAGCTCTTGGAGGGCCCGGCCTCCTCGGACCCGAGAGGCTCCTCCGGCTCGGAATCCTTGGAAGGCACATCCTCCTCGGGCTCATCCTCGGCCTTCGCCCCGTCAGAGAGCTTCTCGGACGCCTCGAAACCGTCCCCGCCGGAGGATCCGGACGTCTCATCCCCGGCACCCGAAACCACGCGCGAACCGCTGGACAACTCCTCGGGCGGCCCGAAACCGTCCCCGCCGAAGGGCCCGGATGACCTCTCACTCTCGGCACCCGAAACCACCCGCGACCCGCTCGACAATTCCTCGGGCGGCCCGAAACCGTCCCCGCCGGAAAGCTCGTACGGCGCCTCGGGGCCGCGCGGCGAGGTCCGGGAGCCGGGGTTGAGCTCGTGACGAGCCTGGAGCCGGCCGGCGAGCAACTCCGACACCCGCTGCTCCAGCACGGCGATCCTGGTGTCACGCTCGCTCAGTGCCCCGGCGACCCGGCTCAGCGTCTCGTCCACGCTCTGCGTGTTGTATCCGACGAGGCTCACCGGGAGTTGGAGGGCCATGAAGTCGACCGCGCCGAGCTGACCTGCCTGGGGCAGGTTCAGCGGGGGCACGTCGGGGGCGAACTCACTCAGCTCCCCTCCCCGGCCCATGGCGACGACCGTGACACCGGCGATAACGGCTACGGCAGCGAGAGCTAATACGACCAGCACATACGAATCGTGCCACATCTGCGCTGGCCTAGGATCGGATCATGACGTCCGCCCCCGGCTTGGCAGCCTTCGTCCTGCTCCGTCCCGGTGATCCGGGCGAGCCCGGCTGGGTCGAGGCCGCCTCGATCGGGGAGGTCGAGGAGCTCGCCCGTGCCGGGCGCACCGTGGTCGTCACTCCGGCCAGGCTCGCCGGTGTCACCATCGCCCCACCCGTACCGTCCGGCGACCTCGGGGAGTCCGACGAGGCCGAGGGCGGGGCGGACACGGCCGGAAACGCCGGAAGGGCGGACGCCAGGGCCGCAACAGCGGCCGCGGGCAACACCGGAGGCGGGCCGGACGCCGCAGCGGCCTCGGAAAAGGGCGCAGAAAACTCCAGGACCGGGACGAACGCCACCGGAACCCCAGCGACCTGGATGGACACCGCCGGAAACACCGCCGGAGACGCCGCGAGGGAGCGGGACGCCGAGGCCGCCGAGCTCACCGCGGCCTCGATCTGCGCGTGGGCCGGTGCCCGCGTCTTCCGTACGGACCGCGTCGAGCAGGTGCGGCTCGCGGTCGAGATGACCGACGCCCTCGCCGGGCGGCGACCGCCCGCGCTAACCCGCCGTGGCCTCGCCTAGCTCCTCCGCGCTCGGCTCCAGGTGCCTGGTCGACTTCTCCAGCAGCCGGAACGCCTCGTCGACCGTGGTGGCCCAGGAGATGGCGTCGAAGACGTTCGGGCGGGTGAAGCCCGCCTCCTCCATACCCTCTACCAGCTCCCGCAGCGGCTTGAAGATCCCCCAGGGATCGAGGACCACCAGCGGCTTGTCGTGCAGACCCAGGGTGCGGGACGTCCAGATCTCGAACAGCTCCTCCAGGGTCCCGATGCCGCCGGGCAGGACCAGGAAGGCGTCGGAGCGGGCGTCCATCACGCCCTTGCGCTCACGCATGTCGGTGGTGACCACCAACTCGTCGGCGTTCTCGTCCGCGAGCTCGATGTCGACCAGCGACTGAGGGATCACTCCGATGGTCCGGGCGCCGCCCGCACGGGCCGCACGGGCCACGGCTCCCATGCAGGACACCCTGGCCCCGCCACTCACCAGGGAGTGGCCGCGCCTGGCTAGCTCGGTGCCGACCTGCTCCGCCAGCTCCAGATACTTCTTGTCGATCTTCTGACTCGACGCGAGGAATATGCAAATGAACACGCGCCGACCCTATTCGGCGTGGCCGAACACGCGCCAACTATTCGGCGTCACCGACCGTGGACATGGCCGCCTTCCGTTCGTCCTCCAGTAGGCGGCCCCTCTTGCTGTCGGCGTCCACGATGATCCGGACCGCCTCGTCGACGTCGTCGGTGACGTGGATGAGATTCACGTCCACCGGAGAGATCTTGCCCGTTGTCACGAGGGTGTTCTTGATCCAGTCGATCAGGCCGCCCCAGAACTCCGTCCCCATCAGCACCACGGGGAAGGAGGTGACCTTCCGGGTCTGGACCAGGGTGAGCGCCTCGAAGAGCTCGTCCATGGTGCCGAAACCGCCGGGCAGCGTGACGAATCCGCAGGAGTACTTCACGAACATGGTCTTGCGGACGAAGAAGTAGCGGAACTCGATGCCGAGATCGACGTACTCGTTCATGCTCTGCTCGAAGGGCAGCTCGATGCCCAGGCCGACCGAGACGCCGTCCGCCTCCACGGCTCCCCTGTTGGCGGCCTCCATGCAGCCGGGGCCGCCACCGGTGATCACGGCGTAGCCCGCCTCGGACAGCTTCCTGCCCAGCTGAACCCCCATCTCGTACTCGGGGGTGCCCTCGGGGGTGCGCGCGGACCCGAAGACGGTGACCGCCTGGGGCAGCTCGGCGAGGTGACCGAAGCCCTCCACGAACTCGGCCTGGATGCGCATCACCCGCCACGGATCCATGTGCAGCCAGTCGGCGGGACCCCTCCGATCAAGAAGCCGCTGGTCGTGGGTGGACTCGGAGACGAGGTCACCACGGACCACGGCGGCCCCCTGGCGACGCTCCGGACGTGTTTTCTTCATGCGGGCCACCGTAACGTCGTCTCAGAAAAATCTTGAAAAATCTCCATGAAAACATGGAACCGGACTTTGAACAGCGCACGTCTAACCGAACGAGGGTGCTGCTCGGGACTGAAAGTGGCTTTCCCCGCCAAATGGCCGGCGAGGAAAGCCACTTTCATTTGCACCGCCCCTCCAGGCTCTCGCACGCCGAGGCCCGCGCACGCCGCGAACAAGCCCTCACGACAGCCAGCCGAGCATTCCGCGCTCGCAGTCGGCGATCTTCGCCAACGAGACGAACTCCTCCTTCTGGTGCGCCAGGTTCGGATCCCCGGGACCGTAGTTGACCGCGGGCACGCCCAGGCCGGAAAAGAGCGAGACGTCGGTCCAGCCGAGCTTGGCCCGCGGCGTGCCGCCCACGGCCTCGACGAAGGCCGACGCCGTCGGATGGGTCAGGCCGGGCCGCGCGGCGGCGGCGCCGTCGGTGAAGCGGACCTCGTACCCGTCGAAGACCTCGCGTACGTGGGCGCGCGCCTCGTCCAGCGACAGGTCGGGAGCGAAGCGGTAGTTCACGGTCACCACGCACTCGTCCGGGATCACGTTGCCCGCGATGCCGCCGCCGATGCCCACCGCGTTCAGTCCCTCGTGATACTCCAGGCCGTCCACGACGGGAAGTCTCGCCTCGTAGGCGTTCAGGATCGCGAGCACCGGCTGGGCGGCGTGGATCGCGTTGATCCCGAACCAGGACCTGGCGCTGTGCGAGCGCTTGCCCCGGATGACGATCTGGGCTCGGAGCGTGCCCTGGCAGCCGCCCTCGATCACGCCGTCGGTGGGCTCCATGAGCACGGCGAAGTCACCCGCGAGCCAGTCGGGACGGGTGCGGCTGAGGCGGAGCAGCCCGTTACGCTCGGCCTCGATCTCCTCGCAGTCGTAGAAGACGTAGGTCACGTCCCTGCTGGGCTCGGGAAGGGTGGCCGCGAGTTTCAGCGCGACCGCGACACCGGCCTTCATGTCCGAGGTGCCGCAGCCGTACAGCCGGTCTCCCTCGACCCGGCTGGGCAGGTTGCCCGCGACGGGAACGGTGTCGAGGTGCCCGGCGACCACCACCCGCTCGCCGCGGCCCAGATGAGTGCGGGCCACGATCGACTCGCCGTCGCGTTCGACGGTGAGGTGCCGTAGCGGCCTCAGGGACTCCTCCACGGCGTCGGCCAGGGCCTTCTCGCCGCCGCTGACCGACTCGACGTCCACGATCCTGGCGGTGAGCTCCCCGACATCCTGCGTGAGGTCCAGACGCGTACTCATGCCCGCGACCCTAGTGCCCGCACGAGTCTCACGCCCACGCCCGGGTGCCCGCACGAGATCCCACGCCCCGGGAGCCCGCACGAGGTCCCGCCCCCTGGGAAACCCGCCGTGCCCGTGCCGGACCCGAACGGTCC
The DNA here is from genome assembly GCF_040299985.1 of Streptosporangium sp. NPDC000563. NCBI lineage: Bacteria > Bacillati > Actinomycetota > Actinomycetes > Streptosporangiales > Streptosporangiaceae > Streptosporangium > Streptosporangium sp. NPDC000563. The sequence continues at coordinate 102,481 of NZ_JBEPDA010000015.1, forward strand.
TCCCGTCCCACCCGCGCCCCCACCGGTCCGGGCGCCGACGGCCCTATCCGCGCAGGACGCGGTCGAGTTCGGCCCTGCCGGGCCTGTGGCCGTCCTTCAGGCGTTCGAGCACCAGGACGCAACCCAGGCCGAAGGCGCCGCCGGGAAACTCGCGCCGACGGGTGCCTCCGGTCGCCACGCACCAGTCGGGGACGCGCCCCGGCTCCAGCTCCTCGCCCGTCCGCACGTCGATCACCGGGGTCGAGCCCGACAGGATCGTCCCGGCGCCGACCACGGCACCCCGTCCCACCCGGGCTCCATCGGCGATCACCGCCCGGCCGCCGATCATCGCACCGTCCTCGACGATCGCGGGCACCGTTCGTTCCTCGGCGGCGAGGAAGGCCTCCCCGTCGTCGGGGTCGCCGCTCTCCCCGACGCCGACTCCCCCGGACAGGTGGACGTTCCTGCCGATCTGGGCGCACGAGCCGATCGAGGCCCACGCGCCCACCGTGCTGCCCTCGTCCACGTGGGCGCCGATGTCGACGAACGAGGGCATCAGCACGACGCCCGGCGCCAGGTAGGAGCCCCAGCGGGCGATCGCCCCCGGTACGACGCGCACCCCCTCGACGGAGGCCTTCAGCGGGACGCGGTCGTGGTGGTGGAAGTCGCCCACCTGGGACCTGGACGCGCCGAGCACCAGGAACGCGAGCATGACGGCCCGCCGGGCGCGCTCGTCCACGACCACCTCGCCGGCGCGGGAGACCCCGGCGACCCGGACCTTGCCGCTGTCGAGCATGTCCACCGCGCTCACGACGACGGCGCGGGCCTCGGTGTCGGCGGGACTCAACTCGGCCCTGCGCCGCCACAGCTCGTCGACGGCCGCGGGCAGCGGGCCGGCATCGCTCTGGGTCATGGCCGGAGCCTACGTTCGCGGCGTTCCACCAGACCGCGCAATCGCTGGGGACCTGTAGGTTCTTGACCGTGCGACGGCGCTTCTCAAAAGGGGTCATCGCGATCATCGCGATCGTGACCGTGCTCGCGGTGGCCATCACCGTGGGTCTTCTCAGCCTTCTCAGAAAGGTGACACCGCTCGTCGACCTCGGTGAGGGATGCAAGATCACTACGCCAGAGGGCTCTCTGGAGCTGGACCTCGAACAGGCCAAGGTGGCCGCGGTCATCGCGGCCGTCGCGGCCCGCAGAAAGCTGCCCGAGCGGGCCGTGGTGATCGCCTACGCCACCGGCATCCAGGAGTCCAAGCTGGAGAACTTGACGGGCGGCGACCGCGACTCGGTCGGCGTGTTCCAGCAGCGCCCCTCCCAGGGGTGGGGTAGGCCCGAGCAGCTCGTCGACCCCGTCTACGCGTCGGGAAGGTTCTTCTCCGCGCTGGTGAAGGTGCGAAACTACCGCAGGCTGCCGCTCCACGAGGCGGCCCAGGCCGTGCAACGCTCGGCGGACGGGTCGGCGTACGCCCAGCACGAGGAGGACGGGAAGGTTCTCGCGGCGGCGTTCACCGGGCGCGTGCCCAAGGCGGTGCACTGCTGGTTCCCCGCCCCGACGGGCAAGACCCCGCTCCCCGACGAGCGGAGGGCCGCGCGCGAGCTCGCCAGGGCGCTCGGAGCGGGCAGTGCCTTCGAGCCCTCCTCGCGCAGGCGCGGCTGGCTGGTGGCCGCCTGGTCGATCGCCCACGCCAAGGAGTTCGGGCTGGGAGGGATCCGCTACGACGGCCAGGCATGGACGGCCGCGAAAAGCCACGACGGCTGGCGGGCCGACCCGAAAGCCTCCGCCAGGAAAGTCGATCTGTCCTGATCGTCCGTGACCTGCCGGGGACGGCGGCCCCGCACACCCCGCATTTCGTACACCGTGAGTGAGGAGCCCGGCGGGCCCCACCGCGACTCGCTACGCGACGAGTGCGTCCACGTCGCGACCGGACAGGTCGGGTTCGGGTCGACGTACAGGACGTCGGAGTGATCGGGGGCGTGTGGCCTAGCTGCCCTTCTTCTTTTCGATCTTGATCGTGCCGGGGGCGAGGGGCTGGGCGTGGGAGGCACTCCAGCGCTTGCCCTGGAGGCGTTCGAAGCTGAGCAGGCGGCCGTCGGCGGCCCGGTAGTCGGCGAAGTCGAGCAGGCCCCGCTCGGGCATCGAGGTGACCCCCTCGCCCCGGAAGGCCGCGGTGCCCCGGTCGACGGGGAAGAAGTCGACCCCCTCGACGCTCAGCGTGGCCTTGGCGGGGATCATGCCCTCCGTGGGCACCTGCGTCCACAGCAGCACCTCAAGGTGCGGCGGATCATCGGTGGCCAGCCCGGGGCGCATCTGGATCGAGAGCCACTGGGGGCGGCGGGTGCCGTCGTCGAGGCGGTACTCGGTCCACTGGGTGCCCTGCCACGACAGGTACAGGGCGCCGAGGACCCTGCTGCGGACCCCCTGGCACTCGATCGTGTCGCCGACCCTGATCGTGCGGGGGTCGGGGTAGTCGATGCCGACATGGCCCGCGGACGGTTGGGCCGACGGCTGCGCGGCCTCAACCGAGGGCAGGGGCGTCTCGCCGGAGCGCTCGGACTCGTCGGCCTCCCTGTCCTGACGCGTCGTCGTGAGGAACGCGACGAACAGCAGGACGAGCGTGGCCATACTCAGTCCGAGTATCACGACGACCTCGGGGGTCATGCCGCGCGATCCTACTGGAGGCGCCGCACCGCCGCAGCGACGCGTTCGTCGTCGGCCGTCACGGCGATCCTGATGTGCCTCTCGCCCGCGGTCCCGTAGAAGTCGCCGGGCGCGACCAGGATTCCCTTCCCGGCCAGCGCGCGAACCTGCTCCCAGCAACCGGCTCCGTTGGACGCCCACAGGTACAGGCCCGCGGTGGAGTGCTCGATCTTCCAGCCGGCCGCCTCCAGGGCGGGGCGGAGCGCCGCACGACGGGCGGCGTAGCGGGCCCGCTGCTCCTCGGCGTGCTCGTCGTCGTCCAGGGCCACGGCCATCGCCGCCTGGACCGGCGCCGGCATGATCATGCCGGCGTGCTTGCGTATCTCCAGCAGCCGCTTGACCAGCGCGGGGTCTCCCGCGACGAACCCGGCCCGGTAACCGGCCAGGTTGGAGCGCTTGGACAGCGAGTGCACCGCGAGCAGGCCCTCGTGCGAGCCGCCGCAGACGTCCGGGTGCAGGATCGAGACCGGCCGCTCCTCCCAGCCCAGCTCGATGTAGCACTCGTCGGAGGCCACGACCGCGCCGTGCTCACGCGCCCACGAGACGACCTTGCGCAGGTGCTCGGCGGGCAGCACCCTGCCGGTCGGGTTGGACGGGGAGTTCACCCAGACCAGCGGCACCCGCTCGGGACCGAGCGCGAGCAGCCCGTCGGTGGCGTACGGCTCGGCGCCCGCGAGCCGCGCTCCCACGTCGTAGGTGGGGTAGGCGAGCTCGGGCAGGATCACCCGCTGCCCCGGGCCGACACCGAGCAGCGTCGGCAGCCAGGCCACGAACTCCTTGGAACCGATCAGCGGCAGCACGTTCGCCTGGTCGAGGATCACGCCGTGCCTGCGTCGCAGCCACCCGGCGGCGGCCGAGCGGAGGCGCTCGGTGCCGTACGTCAGCGGGTATCCGGGACTGTCGGAGGCGTCCGCGAGAGCCTGCCGCACGATGGCGGGCACCGGGTCGACGGGCGTGCCCACCGACAGGTCGACGATCCCGTCCGGGTGCGACGCCGCGAGCTCCTTCAGCGGCGTGAGCCGGTCCCACGGGAAGTCCGGCAGGCCGTTCATCGGAGCCTCGCCGGGACGCTCGAAGCCGCTGACCGGTCGGGAGTGGCGTTCATGGTGATCAGCCGTCGTCTTTCACTGGAACTGGGCCCGCCGATGACGTGGCGAGGGATTTCGCCGGAACGGCGTCCGGCGACGGCGGTGCGATTCACCGGAACAGGGTCCGGCGATGGCGGTGGATTCGCCGGAACGGGGTCCGGCGACGGCGGTGCGAGGGGACGGCCGTCGCGGCCGCCCCCTCGGACACCGGCTTCTAGTGGCTCTCGGCCTGCGGGGGCAGGGCCGCGACGACCGGGTGGTCCTTCTCGATCTTGCCGACCTTGGAGGCGCCGCCGGGCGACCCCAGGTCCTCGAAGAAGTCCACGTTCGCCTTGTAGAAGTCCTTCCACTGCTCGGGAAGGTCGTCCTCGTAGAAGATGGCCTCCACCGGGCACACCGGTTCGCACGCGCCGCAGTCGACGCATTCGTCGGGGTGGATGTAGAGCATCCGCTCACCCTCGTAGATGCAATCGACAGGGCACTCCTCGATGCACGCCTTGTCCAGGACGTCCACGCAAGGCTGCGCGATGACGTAGGTCACCTCGGGCTCCTTCTTCTTTACGCACCTAGGCACGACTTCGACCGCGAGTTGCTAAGCCCTAGTATTGCCGTGCCCGCCGCGTCTCTGAAACGGGAGGGGGCAAAAGCCGGTGGCCTTTCATGTCAGCGCTCGCCTGAGCATCACCATAACCCCTTCCGACGTGGGCAAAAGAGTCACCACTCGGAGAAGGGTCCCCGAGGGATTTCGCGACGCGGTCGGCGAGTTGGAGTTCTGGCGGGACGGCGTGCTCGGTGTGCGCAGGCGGAACGGCGTCCTGGTGGAGATCGCCGAGGAGACGCTCGCCGCGGCGAAGGTCGTTCCCGAGTCTCCACGGCCCCGGGGGCCTCGCACCGGCGCGTGAACGGCGGCACAGAGACTCCGAAGGACTCCAGGGGACTTCCGGGGACCTCAGGGGATTCCACCGGAGCCTCGCCGGGACGCTCGGAGCCGCCGACCGGTCAGGACGGGCGCCCCGCGGGTAAGCCACAGACCTCACCGGAGTCTCGCCGGGACTCTCGGAACCCTTGGCCGGTCAGGATGGGCGCCCGGTGGGTAAGCCGCTCGCCAAGACACGTGTAAGCCGTTCGCTAAGAAGCGTCGCGCCTGCTCGACCAGGGGAATGACAGCGGAGAGCATTCCGCTCGTGACCGTACGTACCAGCGCCGCAGCCGCCGTGATCCTCACGGCCACGATCGCCGGATGTGGCGCCCCGGCTCCTCAGAACGTCCAATTCCCGCCTCTCAACGTGCAGGCCGCCTCCCTCAAGGAGGGCTTCTCGACGATGGAGCGCCTCGTGGAGGCCGCCAGGCAGGAGGGGGCACTCACGGTGATCGCGCTGCCGCGCGACTGGGTGAACTACGGCGAGATCATCGACACCTTCTCCGAGGAGTACGGGATCAAGGTGCACCAGTTGGAGCCCGACGCCGGAAGCGCACGGGAGATCGCGGCCGCGGACGACCTCAAACCGGACGTGTTCGACCTGAGCATGGACGTCGCCGCGGCCAACGCCGCTCGTTTCGCCCCGTACCGGGTCCAGGGCTGGCAGGACATCCCCGACCGCCTGAAGGACCACAGGGGCTTCTGGTACGCCGGGTACGGCGGCTACATGTCCATCGGCTACGACCCGACCAGGGTCACGGCCCCCGCGTCCTTCTCCGACCTGCTCAAGCCGCGCCACAGCGTCGCGCTGCCCGGCGACCCCCGAGAGGTCTCCGCGGCCTTCAGCGGGGTGATGGCGACCTCCCTGCGGGGCGGCGAGGCGCGGGCGGAGCGGGGCGTGGAGTTCTTCCACCGCCTCAAGAAGGCGGGCAACCTCGCGGCCACCCCCAAGGCGGCCTCGGTCCTCGTCGACTGGGACTACAACAACACCGAGCGGGCCGCCGCCGACAAGACGTGGAAGGTGATGATTCCCGGCGACGCCGTGCTCGGCGCGTACTACGTGCAGGCCATCAACAAGCGGGCCCCGCACCCGGCCGCGGCCAGGCTCTGGCAGGAGTTCCTGTTCTCCGACAAGGGGCAGAACCTGTTCCTGAAGGGTTACGCCAGGCCCGCGAGGATGGAGGCCCTCCAGATGCGCGGCACCCTCGATCAGGAACTGGCCGCGAAACTCCCCGCCACCAACGCGAGGCCGGTGGTCCTCACCATCCCGGAGATCGACACGGCGAGGGCCTATCTCCAGCGCGAGTGGGCCGACAAGGTGAGATAGCCCTGAGGCTGCTGAGGCTGATATGTCGCGACTTCCCAGAGGCTCTAAAGTGTCTGGAGAGTACCGATAAGAGGCTTCGCGTCTCAGAATGTGAGCTGATCGTCTTGCGATACGACACCCCGAGCTTGATGAGGTGGAACGCTCGCGCCTACGACAACAGCTTCGGGTACGTCTCGGCGCACGGCGCCCCCCTGGTCGACCTCCTCGACCCGCAGCCCGGGGAGCGCATCGTGGATCTCGGCTGCGGCACGGGAATGCTCGCGGCCGAGATCACCTCCCGGGGCGCCTACGTCCTGGGGATCGACGGATCGCAGGCGATGATCGAGAAGGCCCAGGCGCAGCATCCCGGGCTGGACTTCGTCGTCGGCGACGGCCGAAGCTTCACGGTGGCCAAGCCCTACGACGCGGTCTTCTCCAACGCCGCCCTGCACTGGATGGGCCAGGAACCGGACGCGGTGATCAGCAGGGTCCGCGAGGCCCTCACGCCCGGCGGGCGGTTCGTGGCCGAGATGGGCGGCGCGGGCAACTGCGCCGCGCTGACGGCGGCACTGTCCACTGCCTGGCGGGAGTACGGGCTGCCCGAGCCCGGCCTGCCCTGGTACTTCCCCACCCCCGCCGAATACGCCACGCGGCTGGAGAAGGGGGGCTTCACCGTCCGCCTGCTGGAATACTTCGACCGGCCGACCCCGCTCGACGAGTGCCCCGGCGGGGCGGCCGACTGGGTGCGGATGTTCGCCGGCTCGCTGCTCAAGGAGGTGCCCGCGGAGATGGTCGACCCGCTGCTCCGGCGGGTGAACGAGCTGGCCGCACCCGCTCTGCGGCGGGAGAGCGGCTGGATGGCCGACTACGTGAGACTGCGGTTCGCGGCCGTACGCCGCTGAACTCACCCAATGCGCCGAGGTAATTTGCCAGACTATGGTCTGTTCCATGAGTCTCGTTCCCCGGCCACATGGGGTGACTCGGGCGGCTTGAGGGGCTGGTGAAGGGAACGGATGAACTTCTGTCTGAGTGACCTCGTGCCGCCGCTGCGCTGGAGCGACGCGGCCACGATCCCACTTCTGCGCGAACAGCCCGACCTACCGGACGCTTGGTGGCGGAGCCTGCCGATGGCCCGCGTGCTCGCCGTGCTGGGCCCGGAGAGGCTCGCCGACATCCTCGCCTCGATCGTCCTGAACCACTGGCCCGCCGCCGCCCTGGGTGACGTGCTCCCCGCCCTGCACGTCCTGGACCCGGACGAGGCCGACGAGCCCTCCACGGCCATCGCCCTCGACCGCGCCGGGTCCTGGTCAGGCCTTCTCGCGCTGACCGGCCACGACCTGCGCGACCAGCCGTTCATCCAGCCGGTCCCCCTGCTGCACGTCCTGTTCACGGCGGTCTTCACGCGTCTGGCGGTCCCCGCCCACGCGATCCCGCCGGCGCACGCGGCCGCGTCCTCCGGGGTCGCGTCCTCCAGGGCGGCCGGGGCCGCTGACGGGCCCGTCGCGGACGGTGCCGCCACGCGTGGAGCCCTCGCGGGCGAGGGAGCCGAGAGCGGGTCCGTCGCGAGTGGATCCGTCGCCGGAGGGCTCCGGGCGCCGGACGGCCCGCCCGTCGTGGCGGACCTCCGCGCGCAGACCGTGCCGGAAGAGGCCGAGAACGTTCCCACGCCGGAGTCCGAGGCCCCCGTGCAGCCGATGGTGTTGCCGAAGCGCAAGGCCCGCCGGGAGCCACCGGTAACCGACGCCCGCCGCCCCGACGAGGCCCCCGGATCGCTCTTCCAGCCCGCCTCGACGAGGAAGAGCCCGTCTGCGAGCACCTTCCAGCGGGAGGGCGCCTTCCCGTGGGAGGGGGCGAGCGCGTTCGTGCCGGAGGACCGGTTCGCGCCCGCTCCCGGGGAGGCGGAGCCCGCCTCCGGAGCCGGACCTGCGGAAACCGGAGCCAGGTTCCTGGAAACCGGGGCCGAACCCGCGGGGGCCGGTCCAGCGGGGGCCGGTCCAGTGGAAACCGGGGCCGAACCCGCGGACGTCGAAGCCGCGGGAACCGGGGACAGACCTGCGGAAACGGAGGCCGAACCCTCGGGAGTCGAGGCCGTGGAAACCGGGGCCGCGGAAACCGGGGCCGCGGAAACCGGGGACGGACCTGCGGAAACCGAGGCTGAACCCTCGGAAGTCGAGGCCGTGGAAGCCGGAGCCGCAGGAGCCGGATCTACGGAAGCCGGAGCCGCGGAAACCTCCGAGCCGGACGTGGAGCCCGCCGCCGAGACAGCTGAGACAAGCGCAGAAGACGCCCACGAGGACGACTCCGAGGACGCCCGCGCACTCCCCGACGCCCCCGATCCGGTCGCGGAGAGCGGCGAGGCCGACAGGCGTGACGAGGGTGGCGACGAGGGCCGCGACGACGGCGACGAGGCCCGGCCGGTGCGGAAGAACCTGCACGCGCTGCTGGACGGCGTCTTCGCCAACGTGGAGGACAAGCGCTGGGCGGTGGCGCAGAACAGGTTGTTCAGCGACGCCCCGGCGACCGTGGAGGCGCTGGCCAAACTCTTCGCGGTGTCTCCCGAGGTCATCGGCGAGATCGAGGCCGATCTGCGCCGGGAACTCGCCGAGTGGGTCGCCTCCGACGAGGCCGCCCCGTACCGGGAGCACCTGGAGGGGGTGAAGAGGGTCCTCGGCAAGGCCGCGCCGAGGGAGCGTCTGATCAACGCGGCCGAGTGGCACACCGGGGAACTGCACTCCCTGGACGTACCGGCCTGGCAGTTCGTGCTGGCCACCCTCCCCGGCTACCACCTGGTCGACGAGTGGCTGGTGGAGGGCGACATCACCGAGCTGCGCCATCGTACCCGCGACATGATCAGCGGCGCCAAGCCGCCGCTCACGATCAACAAGGCCCTCGACATGGTCTCCTCGCTGGGCATTCACCCCGAGGTGTCCAAGGAGTGGCTGGAGAACGTCCCGCAGCTCCGCATCCTCGGCGCGGGCGAGCGGCCTCCCCAGCGTTCCGGCGGCGCCCCGGCCCTCATCGTGGAGAAGCCCGGCAGCGAGGTCGGTGAGACCGGCGAGCCGCCGAGGAAGGCCCCGTTCCGCCCGCTGAAGGACGTCTCGCTCACCAGGCGCTGTTTCCGGCAGCCGGACGGCCGCTGGTGGCTCAGGATCGACGTCACCGAAGAACACCTCGGGGGCGCCGAGTGCCCGCTGCCCAGCGGGTTCGCCGCCTACCTCGGGATGTCGCCGGGCGAGGGCCGCACGGTCAGCAGCGCGGTCGGCGAACTGGTACTCAGCTGGCACGACAGGCCCGTGCTGGAGTCGCTCAGGACGCTCCTGGAGGACGTGGGCGCCAAGGAGGGCAGTCACCTGTTTCTCACCCTGTCCGACGAGGGGGTCCTGCGGGCCAGGCACCTGCCGCTCGCGGGCGAGGAGGTGGAGACGACGGCGCGGGCGCTGCGGCTGGTCGGCTACACCGCGGCCGGCGGCACTCCCGAGCAGGCGAGGCGGGTCATCGCCACCCGGGTCGGCATGACGGGCCCCGTGGGCTTCCCTGAACTCCTCACCAGGCTTCGAGAACGCGGGGACCGCGATCTCCTGTCCCTGTTGGCCTGACCCATGCCCCGCCTCGCCATCTCCCCCGACTTCCCCGTCGAACTCGGCGCCCTGGCCCAGCCGGTGCGCAGGGACGTCGTGGTCTCGACGCGCAGGTTCCTTCAGAACGTCGCGGGCGCCCCGCACCCCGAGCGGGTCAGGGGGGCGAGGGACCCCCGGGTGGCCACCCTGTGGCTGGCCGAGCGGTACCGGGGCGTCGTGGTCAAGCAGCGGGACGTGTACTGGCTGCTCACCGTGCTGCCGGACGCGGAGGCGTGGGCGTACGCGCAGCGCTACCGGTTCGGCGTGAACACGGCGCTGGGCGTGGTCGAGATGTGGGACGCCGAGGCGCTGGACCGGGTGCGGCCCGCGGTGCGCCGGGCGGCAGAGGCGTCCGCGACGCGGCTGTTCGTCGACATCTGCGACAGCGACCTGGCCGAACTGGGGGTCGACGGCCGTTTCCTGCCGCTGGTCAGGCAGATCACCGACCAGCTCACCCTGGAGGCGCTGGAGCCGCTGCTGCCCCCGACGCAGTACGAGCCGCTGGCGGCGCTCGCCAGGGGCGAGTCGATGGCCGGGGCGTGGCGGGAGCTGGAGAACTGCCGCGCCGTCGCCGCGGGCCCCGAGCCGATCAATCCCGAGGACTTCGGCGCCGCGCTCGTGCGCAGCCCCGACCGCGCCGTCTTCGTCGACGATCCGCGCGAGCTGAACCGCGTGCTCGACGCGCCCGGCTGGTGCGTGTTCCTGCACCCGCCGCAGCACCGGCTCGCGTACTGGGAGTCCTACCAGCAGCCGACGCTGGTCACCGGAGGCGCGGGCACCGGCAAGACGCTCGTCGCCCTGCACAGGGCCGCCTACCTGGCCAGGCGCGCGAGCGGGCAGATCCTGCTCGTCACCTTCTCCCAGGGGCTGAGCGCCGAGCTCGCGACCAGGCTCGACCTGCTGATCGAGGACGAGGTGGTCCGCAAGCGGATCGAGGTCGGCAACGTGGACCGGCTCGCCCACCGCGTCGTCGCCGAGACCGAGGGGCGCCCGCCCTCGCTGATCGGCGCCGCCGAGCTGACCGCGCTCTGGGAGGAGACCGAGACCGGTCACAGCCCGGCGTTCCTGCTGCGCGAGTGGGAGCAGGTGGTCCTGGCGCAGAACCTGCGGACCCTGGACGAGTATCTGGCGGCCCCCCGCTCCGGCCGCAGCGTCGAGCTGTCCGGTGAGGAGCGCGCCTCCGTGTGGAGGGCCGTCGAGCACGTCACCGAGCAGTTGCGGGCACGCGGCAAGCGGACCCTGCTGCAGCTCGCCTCCGAGGCGTCGGTGCTGCTCGGCCAGACGACTGGGGATCTGCTGGAGGAGGCGGAGCCCGCGCGGGAGCCGTACCGGCACATCATCGTGGACGAGGCGCAGGATCTCCACCCGGCGCAGTGGCGGTTGCTGCGGGCGGCGGTGCCGCACGCCCGCGACGACCTGTTCATCGTGGGCGACCCGCACCAGCGCATCTTCGACACGCGGGTGACGCTCGGCGCCGTGGGAATCGACGCGATCCAGCAGCGTCTGCGAGTGTCGTACCGGCTCCCACGGGAGATCCTGTCCTGGGGAGTCCGATTACGCGGGGGCGGTCCCGCCGACGGGCTCGTCAAGGGTGTGCAGGAGCTTTACGGCTTCAGGGGCACCCGGCACGGGCTCCGGCCGATGGTCCGCGCCTACGATTCACCGCAGGACGAACTGACGGGTCTGGTGGCACAGGTGGGACAGTGGGTGAATGAGGGTGTGACGCCCGAGGAGATAGCGGTGGCCGCCAGGACCGCCGGCCTCGTGCGTGACGCGCGGGCCGCTCTGCGTGATCTGGGGGTACGGGTGACGACGCTGCACGGCATGAAGGGACTGGAGTTCCGCCGGGTCGCGGTGATCGGCGTGACCGAGGGGATCGTCCCCGACCTCGACTCCCTCACCCCGATCGGCGAGGACCCCGCCGCAAGGGCACACGACCTCCAGCGGGAACGCGGCCTGCTGTATGTGGCCTGCACCCGGGCCAGGGAACTCCTTTACGTTTCTCATTACGGACGGGCAAGTCCATTCCTTCCTACCTGACCACATAGTCTGAACTGCGGATATATTCCCCTTTGCCGGTTGGACCTCAATGAACCTCAGTTTGAGCGACATCGCGCCACCTCTGCGCTGGACCTCTCCCGGCCAGGTGGCGCCGATCGCGACCGACCCCCGCCTCCCCGAGGCGTGGTGGCAGGCGCTCCCGCTCGACACCGCCTGCTCGACCATCGGGACGTCCGAGGTGGCCGGCCGCCTGGCCGACCTCGCCCTGGCGTGCTGGGGCCACCTGATGCTCGGTGACGTCCTCCCCCTGCTCAGGTTCGCCGACCCCGCCGCGAGCGCCCGCACGCCGGAAGGACTCGGCCGCGAGGTGGTGCACAAGCTGTTCACCGGGGTGCTGGAGCGGCTCCTCGAACCGGTCACCGAGGAGAGCGTCACCAGGATGCGCCCCTCCCGGCCCGACCGGCCGCTGCCCGAACTGATCGACGAGGTCTTCGCCACTCTGGACGAGCGGCAGCGGGCCATCGCGAGGGACCGGCTGTACGCCTCCCAGCGGGCCACCCTCGACGACCTGGCCCAGCGGTTCTCGGTCACCAGGGAGCGCATCCGGCAGATCGAACGCGACCTGCGCGACCACGTCGAGGCCTGGCTCGCCAAGGAGGACGCGGCGCCGCTCATCGCCCACGTGTCGTGGCTGCGGGGCCGGCTGGGCTCCGCCGTACCCGCCGACGACCTCGCCGCCGCCGTCCCCTGGCACCGCACCGAACTCGCCACCCTGGGCATCCCCTCCTGGCGGTTCGTACGGACCCTGCTCACCGGCTACGAGCAGGTGGACGGCTGGCTGGTCGCCGGAGGCGCCGACGAGCTCAGGGAGAAGACCCGGCAGCTGTTCACCGACGGGCCCCGCCCGATGGACGAGGCCGTGACGCTCGCCAGCCAGCTCGGCATCCGCGAGGACGTCGCCGAGCGCTGGCTCATCGCGGTGCCCCAGCTGCGCGTGCTGGAGAACCACGTGGTGCCCTGGCCGCGCAGCGTCAACGACAAGGCCGAGGCCGTGCTCGCGGTGGCGGGCGGCCCGCTCACCCCCGAGGAGATCCAGGAACGCATCGGCGAGGACTACAGCCTCGTCGGCATCCGCAACCAGCTCACCGCCGACGACCGTTTCCTGCGGGTCGACCGGAACAAGTACGGGCTCGCGCGCTGGGGCGGCGAGCAGTATCTGGGCATCCGGGAGATGATCGTCCGGGAGATCGAGCGGGCCAACGGCGAGGCGTCGGTCAACACGATCGTCACCAACCTCACCGAACGCTACGACGTGAGCGAGAGCTCGGTCCGCGCGTACGCGGGCGGGCCCGGCTTCGAGCGTACGCAGCGCGGGTGGATCAGGGTCGCCGGAGCCGAGCAGGCCGACTACCAGCCGCGCAGGGACGTCTCCGAGACCCGGCGCTGCTTCCGCAGCCGCGACGGGCGCTGGTGGCACCGGGTGGACGTGAACGCCGAGCACCTGCGCGGCTCGGGCTCGCCGCTGCCGACCGGTTTCGCCGCGCACCTGGGCATGGCCCCCGGCGGCCAGCTCACCGCCGCCACCCCCTCGGGCGACGTGGTGATCAGCTGGCACAACCAGCCGACGATGGGCTCCATCCGTCCCGTCCTGATCGCCGCCAACGCCTCCGAGGGCGACCACGTCTTCCTCACGGTCTCCGACGGCGGCGAGCTGCTCACCCGCTACCTGCCCGCCGCCTCGCCGACCCTGCCCGCCCTGAACCGGGCGCTGCACCTGATCGGCTACACGGCGCCGGTGGCCTCAGAGGCGGAGGGCATCCGCCTGATCGGCGCCCGCATCGGCCTGTCGGAGGGCTGCACCCGCGAAGAAGTGATCACCCGCCTGCGCGACCGGGGCGACCGCGAGATCCTCGCCTTCCTCGAAGGGTGATCTCGCCGTACCCCCGGTACGGGCGCGGCCACGCGCCCAGAAGGCGGGTGCGGCCGCGCCCGTACCGGCTCCGGTCGCGCCCGGGGCGGCTCACGCGCCGTGGGATCGGGCGCGATCGTTGCGTAGGCTCGACACATGCTGCGCCTGTATGACACACGGAATCGCCGGGTCGAGCGGATCGTCCCCGAGGGGAGCCGTTCCCTGCGGATGTACACCTGCGGCCCGACCGTCTACAGGTCGGCCCACGTGGGCAACCTCCGCTCATACCTGCTCGCGGACCTGATCAGGCGGGTCAGCGAGCGGCAGAAGGTCCGGGTGGTGGCCTGCCGCAACATCACCGACGTCGGGCACCTGGTGGACGACACCGAGATCGACCCCTCCGGCGAGGACAAGGTGCTCGCCCAGGCCAGGGCCGAGGGGCGGAGCGTCCTTGAGGTCGCGCGCTTCTACGAGGACGCCTTCGTGGCGGACACGACCGCGCTGAACATCCGCCCGCCCGAGCACTCGCCCCGGGCGAGCGAGTCGATCGACCTGATGATCGAGATGATCGCCAAGCTGATCGAGAAGGGGCACGCGTACGCGGCCCCCGACGGATCGGTCTTCTTCGACGCCGCCTCCTTCCCGACGTACGGCGAGATCTCCGGCAACCGGCTCGACCAGCTGAGGCCGGGCCACCGGATCGAGGCCGTCGACCCGCGCAAGCGCTTCCACGCCGACTGGGCGCTGTGGAAGCCCTCCGAGCAGGGGCTGACCTGGGAGACGCCGTGGGGCCGTGGCTTCCCCGGCTGGCACATCGAGTGCTCGGCCATGTCGCTGCGCTTCCTCGGCGAGAACATCGACCTGCACACCGGCGGCATCGACCTGCGCTTCCCGCACCACGACGACGAGCGCGCCCAGTCCGACGCCACCGCCGGGCACGAGGTGGTGCGGCACTGGGTGCACGGCGAGCACCTGCTCTTCGACGGGCGCAAGATGTCGAAGTCCACCGGCAACGTCGTCCTGCTCAAGGACGTGGCCGACGCCGGTCTCGACCCGCTGGCCGTACGGCTCGCGCTGCTTGAGCACCGCCACCGCCAGCAGATGAACCTCACCTGGGACACCCTGCGGGCCGCCGACAAGACCCTGCGGCGCTGGCGCGGCCAGGTGGCCGAGTGGTCGGAGTCGCCGAGCGGCCCGATGCCCGCCGACCGGGTCTCCAGGATCGAGGCCGCCTTCGACGACGACCTCGACACCCCGCTCGCGCTGCGGCTCATGCGCGAACTGGAGCGCGACGGCTCGATCTCCCCCGGTTCGCGCTTCGAGGCGTTCCTGCACCTCGACCAGATCCTCGCCCTGGACCTCTCCCTCGACATCGGCAGGGCGGTCAGGCCGAAGACCCTGCCCGAAGGCGCCGCCGAGCTGCTCGATCGGCGCTCACGAGCCCGCGACGCCAAGGACTGGGCCGCCTCCGACCTCCTCCGCGACGAGCTCGCCGCCCTCGGTGTGAAGGTCGTCGACACCCCCGGGGGCCAGACCTGGTCCTGACGGCCGTTCCGCTCCGGGGCCGGCAGCGTCCCGATCATGAGTGAGATCGTTCCACGACGCCGAGGACCGGAGCGGTTCCGCTCCGATCCTCCTTGCCGTCGCCGAGTGGCGTACCGCCATTGACCGCACCGGGAACAGCGACCTCCACGACCAGATCGACCCGTGCTGCGACACGAAGGCGGTACCTGAGACTCTCGATGAGAGAAGCGCCGATCCAGATCAAAAACCGGCGCCGTTCAGATCGGCTGCTTTTTGCAGGCCGAACAAGAGGTCCTCGTTGAATTCTTTCCACGAAGAGACCTCACAGATGGGTCCCAGCGGGTCGATGCGATCTAAAAGTTGACGACGATGCTCCGGGAAACGCTTCTTGAACTTTTCCAGCCTTCTTCCGGACAGCCCTGAAGCGAGAGCGAGTTTTTCGGCGAGCATGGCTTTGGGATCCGGGATCTCCTCGACGGATCTCGCTTTCGGAAGCCCGAGATTCATTCGACCGTTCGGGTTTCCGGAAACCTGCCTGATGTTGTACTCATCGAGCATGAGCCATGCCTCGGTCATGCGAATCGGGATGGCGCCCATGAAAGGAGTGTTCGGCACAACCGCTTCGACGGCCAGTCGGATTTCGCGCAGCCGAGACTCCCTGCTTTCCCTGTCGGCGTCGCGATGAATTATTATAAGCTCGTAGTCTCCGCCGATCTCCTTGATCATTTCCAGCTTGGATTTGACCGTTCTTTGACGGGCTTGAGGGAGCCTTTCCATCAGCGGATCCGTAACGACCACCATAAATCCATGTTCGCTTGCTATACGCCTGACATGAGTCGTGATACCACTGTCACTGGTTCCTTCGCCAAGGAACAAGATGCGCAGGCTCACACGATCTCCAAGGTAAGCTGAGCTCCGGGTGGGGTCGTTAGGTAGGGAAGGATGTCGGCCTTGGTGACCGCCCCGCCTCTTGCGTTCTCGTCGTCACGCCAACACCCCGCAAGGGGACGTAGCTGGAGTGCGTTCGTCATCGTTCCGTCAGGCGCCCGTCGAATATCCGTCTCCGCAAAAAGAAGATCTTGAGGGTCCACGAGTTGGACGACCGCAGGTGAATGAGTGTTCACAATGACCTGACGGAATGGATTGTCCGGGCCCGGCGCCTCTTGGGCATCGACCGCCAAATCCTCGACTAGGCGGACCATCGCGTTTAGATTGGCCGGATGTATGCCGTTCTCGGGCTCCTCCATACACAGAAGGCCTTCAACCGAAGGATCTTCGAGAAGGACACAGAGGGCGAGAAACCTAAGGGTTCCTTCGGACAGACTTCTGGCGGGAAGGGCAAGCCCTCCGGACTCGACAAGCTGCACCGTAAAGAGTTCCCGGACGTCGTCCTGTTCGACCTGAAGCTTTCTGACATTAACGCCCGATAAGTCAGCCAGTCGCCCCGCGACTCTTGCGTAGATACGCTCTGGATCACCATCCTCGTAAGCTATACGAAAAAGAGTTGCCGCGAGATGACGTCCTGTCGGATCCATTTGACGTGTATCAACGTAACGATCCGCTGTCCGAAGCGCGGAGGGCTCAAGAGCCAACCGACGCCAGGACTGCATTTCTCTTCGAGCGGCTAAAACAGTGGGATCATCGCTGCTGGTGACCGTACTCACGACCGTTGCGGGAGCTCTGGATGCGGCAGCGGGCTTTGGTTGACCCCTGCTTCCGCCATCCTGATGGATGCTGATGATCGGCTGACCGTCGGCATCTTGCGTGGTCGAGATGAATGCGGTACCGGCCCGACGTCCGTGCAGTACCGCTTTACGAAACTGACCGGCATTGTGCTTGAAGCGAAGCTTGTCGGGCGCATCCCCCAGCTTGATGTGTCGAAGGTTTTCCGCGAGCAGGCCGAGCCGTCCAATCTTTTCTATTCCTGTGGGAGGAACATATCCGAGCTCCAGTTCGTAGCGAAGGAAGGTGATCGCAGGTCTGGCCGGTCGCCCGAAATCGTCCTCGACTTCGCCTGGAACAATCATCTCCGCTGCGAATCGCATCGTGTGATGAGCTCCGGAGTATCCGTTCCAGAACAGGTCGCGGGGATCGCCCAGGCGCTCCCCATGCACCCCACGGACCTCTTGGGCGGCTTCGAGCAGAGATCTGTCCGCTAGGAGACTAAGAAATTGAATCACATCGAAAATATTTGACTTACCTGTGCCGTTGACACCTGCGATGCACGTGAAAGGACCAAGATCCACCCCGAAATCCAGGAGGTTCTTGAATCCGTCGACTTCCAGTCTTGTAAGCATCAGAGCCTTCCCATGCGCCCCATGCTAGCGGCGGCGGGTAAGTCAGTCTCGTCTCCCGCACGATACGCACAGCGCCCGCACGAAACTCCAGGAGGAGGCTGGGAGGACGGAGCGCCTCCCCGGGGAATCCCTCCGGTCGTCGGCCCGCCGCCTCATCGGTGAGAGAGACCGCGATGCCGGTCCCGGCCCCCGGCCGACCAGACCGCGTAATTGGTGTTTTACCGGACCCATCACGCGAAGGCTGCTCGTGCCATCCGGGAGACGTACTCCCCGTCCACCCGCCGGGGGCCGAGGACTCGGTTATGGCGTGCGCCTTCCCGAGTACGGTCGTGAACCGAGAGCGAGGGCGTAGGTGTTGAATTACGGGGTGAAAAACATCGCGCCCACAGGGGCCCAACACACCATCGCGGACAGCGGTTTCCGGGCCGTCGTCACCGAACTCGGAGCCGGACTACGGAGTCTCACCCTGGACGACCGCCCGCTCGTCGTCGATTTTCCCGAGGACGAGCCCCCGCTCGGCGGGGCGGGGCTGCCGCTGCTTCCCTGGCCGAACAGGGTCGAGGACGGCCGCTACACGTTCGACGGCGAGGAGCGGCAGCTCGCACTGAGCGAGCCCAAGACCGGCAACGCGATCCACGGCTTCTCCCGGTCGTTCCCCTGGACTGTCCTCTTCCACGACGACAGCTCGATCCGGCTGGGGATGCGGCTGTTCCCCCAGCTCGGCTACCCGCACGTCCTTGACCTCTCCGTCCGGTACGCGCTGAGCGCGGCCGGTCTGGAGGTCGAAGTGAGCGTGGAGAACGTCGGCGCCATCGACGCGCCGTACGGCTTCGGAGCCCACCCCTACCTCTCCCTCGGCACCCTCTGCGCTCTTGACGAGGCCCTCCTGGAGCTTCCCGCGGCTCAGTGGATCGCGGTGGACGAGCGGAAGATCCCCACCGGCCGCCACGACGTCGAGGGCACCGAGTACGACTTCAGGGTTCCCCGCCCGATCGGTGGGACGGAGCTCGACACCGCGTTCACCGGTCTGGAGCGCGGCGCCGACGGCCGGGTGCGGGTCACGCTGGCGGCCCCCGACGGGACCGGGGTCGAGCTGTGGGCGGGCGAGGGGATCGAGTGGCTCCAGCTCTACACCGGTGACACCCTGCCGGAAGGTCACCGCCGCCTGGGGCTCGCGGTGGAGCCGATGACCTGCCCGCCGAACGCCTTCCGCAGCGGTGAGGACGTGATCCGGCTCGCCCCCGGCGACCGCGCCGTCCACCACTGGGGGATCGGCCCGATCTGACCGGCGTCCCGGCCCGCCGCTGAGGGCTCGGGTCGTACGAGCGGAACCGGGTCAGACGGCTCGCGGCCACCGTGCCGTGGGTGTTGACCAGGTCGGTAGCAAAAGTCTCATACGCGCATCTTCGCCCTGACGTCGGTGCCGACCCCATGGGGGTGGTGCCACACTTGCGGAAGCATGTCGCCTAGGAGGTTTTTGTGAGGTTCCGCCCGTACGCCTGGATGCCCCGACCGCTCACCTGGCTGGCGCGGGTGCTCACCGTTCTTCTGGTGCTCGGGCTGTTGCTCGCCGGAGCGGGCGTATGGAGCGTGCGAGCGTCCTTCCCACAGCTCGAAGGCGAGCTCAAGGTGGACGGCTTGAAGGGAAAAGTCACCGTATATCGCGATAAGACGGGTATCCCGCACATATACGCAGACTCCCCAGAAGATCTCTTTCTCGCCCAGGGCTACGTCCACGCCCAGGACCGCTTCTTCGAGATGGACTTCCGCCGCCACGTCACCGCGGGACGGCTCTCGGAGATGTTCGGCTCGGCGACGCTCACCGAGGACAGGGTCATCAGGACCATGGGCTGGCGGAAGGTGGCCGAGAAGGAACTCCCCCTGCTCGACGAGCGGACCCGGCGCTACCTGGACGCCTACGCGGGCGGGGTGAACGCCTGGATGAAGCGGAACGACGGCTTCGCCGACAAGAGCCTGGAGTACGTGCTGCTGCGGGCGACCAGCCCGGACTACCGGCCCGAGCCGTGGACCCCGGCCGACTCGCTCGCCTGGCTCAAGGCGATGGCCTGGGACCTGCGCTCCAACATGACCGACGAGATCGGCCGGGCGCTCGCGGCGAGCAAGCTGCCGCGCGGCCGGGTGGAGCAACTCTGGCCCGACTACCCGTACAAGACCAACCAGCCGATCGTCACCCGGGGCTCGGTCGGCGAGCGCGGGTTCCGCCAGGACGAGGAGCCGAAGACGTCCGAGCCCGAGCCGTCAGGGGTGGCGCCCGCCACCGGGGCGCTCACCCGGGCCGCCGAGGCCATCCGCGCGGTGCCGAGCCTGATGGGCGACCCGGCGGGCGGCAGGGGCATCGGCTCGAACTCCTGGGTGGTCGGCGGCGAGCACACCGAGTCGGGCAAACCGATCCTCGCCAACGACCCCCACCTGGGGCCGGGCATGCCCTCGGTCTGGTATCAAGCCGGGCTGCACTGCCGCGTCAAGAGCCCCGAGTGCCCGTTCGACGTCACCGGATTCACCTTCTCCGGCGTGCCCGGCGTGGTCATCGGCCGCAACGACAAGATCGCATGGGGCTTCACCAACCTCGGCCCGGACGTCGCCGACCTCTACCTGGAGCGGATCAAGGACGATTCGTACCTGCTCATGGGCGAGTGGAAGCCGATGACCACCAGGACCGAGACGATCAAGGTGGCCGGGGGCGAGGACGTACGGCTCACGGTGCGCGACACCATGCACGGGCCGATCATCTCCGACGTCCTGGAGAGCGCGAAGGACACGCTGCCCGGCATGGACGCGGTCTTCGAGGAGAAAGGCGACGCGGTCGCGCTCAAGTGGACCGCCCTGGAGCCGGGCAGGACCGCCGACGCGATCTTCGAACTGAACGTCGCTCAGGACTGGCAGCAGTTCAGGGCGGCGGCGAGCAGGTTCGAGGTGCCCGCGCAGAACCTGATCTACGCCGACACCGAGGGCAACATCGGCTACCAGGCCCCCGGGCGGATCCCGGTGCGGACCCGCGGCGACGGCACCTGGCCGGTGCCCGGCTGGACCGGTGAGTACGCCTGGCAGTCGACGATCCCCTTCAACGAGCTGCCCAGCCTCTACAACCCGCCGGAGGGCTACATCGTGACCGCCAACAACGCGGTCATCGACCCCGCCCGATATCCGTACAACCTCACCAAGGACTGGGCGTACGGATACCGCTCCCAGCGCATCCTTCAGCGCCTCCGCGAGGCGCTGAAGGACGGCGGCAAGGTGGACGTGGCGGCGATGAGCGCGCTGCAACAGGACAGCGACAACGGCTTCGCCCGCTTCCTGGTGCCCAGGCTGCTCGACGTCGAGATGGCCGGGCCCGCCAAGGACGCCCGCGAGCTGCTGCGCGAGTGGGACCACGGGCAGGGCGCGGACTCGGCTCCCGCGATGTACTTCAACGCCGTCTGGCGGCACCTGCTCATCGAGACCTTCAACGACGATCTCCCCGAGGGGGCCTGGCCCCAGGGCGGCGACCGCTGGTTCGAGGTCGTACGGGTCATGCTCGACAAGCCGGACGAGGCGTTCTGGGACGACACGACCACCCCGCGCGCCGAGACCCGCGACGACATGCTGCGACGGGCGATGGCGAGGGCCTACGACGAGCTGAACGGCCTGCTCGGCCCGGACGTCAAGGACTGGCGCTGGGGCGACCTGCACTCCCTGGAGCTCGTCCACCAGACCTTCGGCACCTCGGGGATCGGCCCGATCGAGTGGCTGTTCAACCGGGGTCCGTTCCCGGTCGCGGGCAGCGACGACGCGGTCAACGCCGCGGGGTGGGACGTACGGGACGGTTACGCGGTGAGCTGGCTGCCGTCCATGCGGATGGTGGTGGACCTGGCGAACCCGGACAAGTCCCGATGGATCAACCTGACCGGTGCCTCCGGCCACGCGTTCCACGACAACTACTGGGACCAGGCGCCACTGTGGGCGCGCGGCGAGACCACCCCCATGCTCGCCGGCCAGGAGGCCGTCAAGAAGGCGGCCACCCACACCCTGACGCTCAGCCCTTGAGGCTCCGCTGTCAGGGCGTCAGGGCGCGGGACTCGCCGACGGCGAGGTCCCACAGGTCGGCGCGGTCCCGCCCGGCCTGTGCCCACGCCACCCTCGCCTCCTCCACCGGCGCGAGGAGCGACTCCCCCGACAGGACGAACGTGCCCCAGTGCATGGTCGCCATCCGGCGCGCCCCCACGTCCTGGCACGCCCGCACGGCCTGCTCGGGATCGACGTGCGCGGCCTGCATGAACCAGCGGGGCTCGAACGCCCCCACCGGCATCAGGGCCAGGTCGATGCCGTCCGGGTAGCGGGCGCCGATCTGCGCGAAGCGCTCACCGTACGCGCTGTCCCCGGCGAAGTAGATCGTCTGGTCGTCGGAGGCGATCACCCAGCCGCCCCAGAGGGTCTTGCAGGTGTCCCAGATCGACCGGCGGCTCCAGTGGTGGGCGGGGACGAAGTCGAAGCGGACGTCCCCCACCCGGGTGCTCTCCCACCAGTCGAGCTCGGTGACGTCACGGAATCCGCGCCGGGTGAACCAGGACCTGAGCCCGGCCGGTACGAGGACGGGCGTGCTGCGCGGCAACCGCCGCACCGTCCACGCGTCCAGGTGGTCGTAGTGGTTGTGGCTGATCACCACGGCGTCGATCCTGGGCAGGTCCGCCCACGCGACGCCGGGCGGGGTGAGGCGGGGCCGGTGGACACCGACGATCTTCCTCGCCCAGACCGGATCCGTGAGAATGGTGAGCCCGCCGATCTGCACCACGTACGTCGCGTGTCCCACCCAGGTGACGACCGCCTCGGTCCCCGCCGGCCGTGGGAGCCCGTTCCTGTGGACCGGGATGCGGTCCGCGTCCCCGACGTCGGGCCGGAGCGTGCCGTGCCAGGCGACCGCCAGCAACTCCTGGAACGTCGGGATCGGCGAGGTCAGCCGGTCCCTGAAGCCATCCGGCCACGACCGTCTCGGCAGGGGCTCCGGCCGCCTCGGCGGCGCGGGCGGTACGGGAGGCGCGGGTCGCACGGAGGTCCCGGACCGTACGGGGAACTTCGCCCTCGTCGAGGTTCCCGTCGAGAAAGCCGGCGAGAGAGCCAACGAGGGGGCCGTCGAGGGAGCGGAGAGCACGGAGGAACGGGATGCCGCCTCGGCGATGGCCGTACGCGGTCCTGAGGGGCGATCCCGCACCGCCCGGCCGGCGGTGCGGCCCAGTTTCCTGAGGGCTCGCGCCGGTCGCGCGGTGAAGCGGGCCGACCATCCGGGACGCCATGGAGGCACCGCGACGAGGCCGTCGAATTCCGCGGGCAGGTGGGAGGCGGTTGCTGGGTGGGAGGTCTGTGACATGGGCGGCCCCCTTCGGTCATCGACAGCTCACCCCTTGTAGATCCCCCCACAGCGGGATTCATTCCTTTTGTGGGGATCTGGTGTTACGCCACCAGGGCGACCTTCGGACGTAGTTGCCGTCCTCCAGGTTCGCCAGCCGCTCGAAAAGGTTCCACGAAGCCTGGTTTCCGCAGATCATCATGGAGACGACCACCGCGACGACGTAGAGCGGGAGCATCGGCAGACCCACGCAGCACATGTACTGGGAGGCGTGCCGGTCCTCATGCTTGAGCAGGGCGCCGGTGAGAAAGCCCTCCGGGTGCTTGGTCAGCACCACGTTCCCCACGGTGAACGCCGAGGCGATCGGGAACCCGAAGCGGTAGCCGTACGCCAGGAGCAGCCCGTCGGGCCCGGGCGTCACCTGGGCGCGGCCGACGCGCGCCAGGAGCAGCCCCAGCGGTGTGGACAGGTTGACGTAGTTGAGGGTTCGCCGTACTCGATGTAACCGCCGCATACCCGGATTGTCCGCCATCGGGGCGGCGAGCGACAGACGCCCCGGGACGCCGAGCGGGGGCCGCGTCAGGGAGCGGACGTGCCCGGTGGTGCGGGTGGGGTCTGGGAGCCGGGAGGGACCCGGCCGGGCGGGGTCTGATCCGGCCCGGCCCGGTCGGGCTGTACGGAACCGGGTACGACCGAGTCGGGCGGCGCAGCACCGGACCGGGCCGGGCCGGGCGCGGCCGAGCCGGACCGAGCCGGGCCCGGCGGAATCCCCGGGTCGGACGTCGCGGGCGAGGGCGGAGAACCGGGCGGGAAACCGGACGGAGGCGGGGAATCCGGCGGTATCGGCGCGGACTCGGGACCGGAGCGGTAGCCGTCCGAGGTGGGCGGCCACGTCCCGCCCAGGATGGCCGACGGCGAGAGCATGATCCCCACCGTGACCGCCGCGAGCCCTCCGTAGAGGTAAAGGTAACCGGACAGGTCGTTGGCGATGACCAGGTCGCCCTCCGGCCGTCCGGAGATCCAGATCATGGTGATCAGCGCCCAGCCCGCCACGAACGCCACGGCCGCGGACTTGCCGTGCGTCATCCGGCCGGCCCCGTAGGGGATCGCGAACAGCAGGGCGAGGCAGACGACGGCGGAGACCGGGACGGGCCTGATGTACCAGGAGTGCTGGAAGCCTCCCAGAACGCCCAGCAGCAGCCCGAGCACGAAGAGCACGGCGTTCGTCGCCACGGCGACAACCGTCTCCGAGGGCGCGCGCACAGCCGGGACCTGCTCCATCACAAGCATCGAGGCTAGTGGATCCCGGCGAAGAGATCGTCCTCACGGTCGTACGGCTCGCCGAGCCCGCCCATTTCGATCGGCGCTCCCGGGCCCGCGGGACCCCGTACACCGGAGCGGAGGATGAAGTGCTCGACCCCGAGGAGTTCCTGGCCGACGTCGTTGGACAGGGCGAACCAGGGCGGGCTCACGCTGATCTGGGTGGCGTGCGCCCGCAACGCCTCGGTCTTCCTGTCGATGTGGGCGCGGGCGTCGATCTCGGTGGTGACGTCCCCGTCAGCGCAACCGAACGGCAGGTCGTCGACCGGCTCGACGAGAAAGGGGGTGCCGCTCTCGCGCATCGCCTCCTCGCTCCTGTACAGCACGGATCTGGGGACGGCGGTGTGGTAGAACTTCGCGACCCGCCACGGCCCGTCCCCGCCGAGCACCTCTCCGGACGCCCCACCGGCCCTCTCACCAAGCGCCACTCCACCCCCTCCACCGGACGCCCCACCGGCCCTCTCGCCGGGCACCTCGCCGCCCCCTCCACCGGACGCCTCCCCGGACGCGGAAGCGCCCTCCGAGCGGGTCACGGAGCCCGAGAGCACCCCGAACCCCGGGTCGGCGGCCAGCTCGACGGCCCGCCAGGCGACGCGGTGGGCCTGGATGTGGTCGGGGTGGCCGTAGAAACCGTTCTCGTCATAGGTGACGAGCACCTGGGGCCGCACCTCGCGGATGATCCTCGCGAGCTCGCCCGCCGCCTCGTCCAGGTCTGCCCTCCAGAAGGCGTTCTCCCTGTGGTTGGAGGCGGCGCCCATCATGCCCGAGTCCCTCCAGCGGCCGGGGCCGCCCAGGAAGCGGTGGTCGGTGACGCCGAGCGCCGCGCAGGCCGCGGCGAGCTCCCCGACGCGATGCCCGCCCAGCGTGTCGTCGCGGTCGGCGGTCAGGTGGGCCAGCTCCGGGGGGATGACCTCGCCCTCCTCCCCCAGCGTGCAGGTCACCAGCGTGACGTGCGCGCCCTCGGCGGCGTACCTGGCCATGGTGGCTCCGCTGCCGATCGTCTCGTCGTCCGGGTGGGCGTGTACGAGCATGAGGCGCCGATCAGTCATGCGTCCGAGGGTATCGATGCCGGGCATCGCCCAGAACCTCCGAATTCCCTTACCGGCGGTCCCTGGAAAACAAGACACTCGATGCGGAACTGGCAAGATGGCTCGTATGAGTGAGAGCTTCCCTCGCCTGCACGCCAGAACCCGTCGATTCACCCTCGGGGTGCCGCGCGGCTTCACGATCGCCCCGGGCGGTGACCGCGTCGTCTTCCTCCGGACCAGGAGCGGCTTCGACCCGGTGACCTGCCTGTGGGAGTACGACGTCCTCAGCGGCACGGAACGGCTCATCGCCGACCCTCGCGCGCTGGCGGCCGACGAGGAGGATCTGCCGCCCGAGGAGCGGGCGCGCCGCGAGCGGAGCAGGGAGCAGGCCGGGGGCATCGTCGGATACAGCACCGACTCGGCGGTGACCGTCGCCGCGTTCGCGCTCTCCGGGGGCCTCTACGTCGTCGACCTGAAGACCAGGAACGTACGGCGGCTGACGACCTCCGGGCCGGTGATCGACCCCCGGATGTCCCCCACCGGCGTCCACGTCGGCTATGTGACCGGCGGCGCGTTCCACATCCAGGACCTGGAGGACGAGGTCGACCACGCGCTGGCCCGTCCCGAGTCTCCCGAGGTGACGTACGGCCTCGCCGAGTTCATCGCCGCCGAGGAGATGGACCGTATGCGGGGCTACTGGTGGTCGCCGTCGGGTGAGGCGATCCTGGTCGAGCGGGCCGACGAGTCGCCGGTGCAGCACTGGCACATCGCCGACCCGGCCAACCCGGCCCGCCCCGCCACCGAGCAGCGCTACCCCGCCGCCGGTACGCCCAACGCCGGGGTCGAGCTCTTCGTCCTCACCCTCGACGGGGCCCGCGTCCCGGTGCCCTTCGACGACGAATACCTCGTCAACGCCGGCTGGGACGCCCACGGCCTCTCGATCGTCACCATGACGCGCGACCAGCGGACCATGCGGCTGTTCGACGTCGACCCCGCCACCGGCACCTCCACGCTCGTCCGTGAGGACACCGACCCCGCCTGGGTCGACGTCGTCACCGGTGTTCCCGGCCACCTGTCCGACGGCAGCCTCGTCTGGGCCGCCACCGCCGAGGGCGGCCATCGCCTGATCGTCGGCGACTCCCCCGTCACGCCGCCCACCCTCCAGGTCCGTCAGATCCTCGACATCGACGGCGAGACCGTGCTCTTCCGCGCGAGCGGTGAGCCCACCGAGATCGCCGTCTGGGCCTACCGGCGGGGCCAGATCACCCTGGTCAGCCCGACCGAGGGCGGCGTCTACAGCGGCCACACCGCGGGCGGCACCCTGGTGATCACCGGCCAGACCCTGGGCAGCGAGGGTTCGGTCACCCGCGTCCTGCACAACGGCACGCCCCGCGGCCACATCACCTCCCACGCCGAACGTCCCACCCTGGACCTGCGGGTCTCCCTGATCAAGGCGGGCGAGCGCGACCTGTCCACCGCCGTGCTCCTGCCCGCCGGGCACGTGCCGGGCTCGGCGAGGCTGCCGGTCCTCATGGACCCGTACGGCGGACCGCACGCCCAGCGCGTGCTCGCCGCGAGCGGAGCGCACCTGACCAGCCAGTGGTTCGCCGACCAGGGCTTCGCGGTGGTCGTCGCCGACGGCCGCGGCACCCCGGGGCGCGGCCCGGAGTTCGAGCGGGCCGTCCTGCACGATCTGGCCACCCCGATCCTGGAGGACCAGATCGACGCCCTGCACGGCGCCGCCGCGCGGTTCCCCGACGACCTGGACCTGTCGCGGGTCGGCATCAGGGGCTGGTCGTTCGGCGGCTACCTGGCCGCCCTCGCCGTGCTCCGCCGCCCCGACGTGTTCCACGCGGCCGTCGCCGGTGCCCCGGTGACCGACTGGCGCCTGTACGACACCTGCTACACCGAGCGCTACCTCGGCCACCCCGACGAGGGCCACTACGACTCCTCGTCGCTGTTCGCCGACGCCGAGAAGCTGGACCGCCCCCTGCTGCTGATCCACGGCCTCGCCGACGACAACGTGGTCGCCGCGCACACCCTGCGCCTGTCCTCCGCCCTGCTGGCGGCGGGCCGCCCGCACAACGTGCTGCCGCTGTCGGGGGTGACCCACATGACCCCGCAGGAGACCGTGGCGGAGAACCTGCTGCTCCTCCAGGTCGACTTCCTGAAGAAAGCCCTGTCCTGAGCTCTCCTCGGTAAGGCTCTGTCCCGAGCCTTACCGAGGTTGTCGGTGGTTCTGGCCAGGAGGGTTGCGAAGGTGCGAGCCGTGCGAGCCCCGCTCTCATCGGGAGGTGCCGTGCCAGCTGCTCCACAGTGCCGCGTACGAGCCTCCGGCCGCGACCAGCTCCTCGTGCGAGCCGAGCTCGCTGACGCGGCCGTCCTCCACCACCGCGACGCGGTCGGCGTCGTGGGCCGTGTAGAGGCGGTGGGCGATCGCGATGACCGTACGTCCTTCGAGGACGGCGGCGAGTGAGCGCTCCAGGTGGCGGGCGGCGCGGGGGTCGATCAGCGAGGTGGCCTCGTCCAGGACGAGGGTGTGCGGATCGGCGAGGACCAACCGGGCCAGGGCGAGCTGCTGCGCCTGGGCGGCGGGGACGGCCTCGCCGCCGGAGCCGACGACCGTGTCGAGCCCTTCGGGCAGGGCCTCGACCCACTCCCAGGCGTCGACGGCCTCCAGCACCTCGCGGACCCGTGCGTCGTCGGCGTCGGGCCTGGCGATCAGCACGTTCTCGCGTACGGTGCCGCGGAAGACGTGGTGTTCCTGGGTCACCAGGGCGACGTGGCCGCGCAGGTCGTCCAGGGGGAGTTCGACGAGCGGGACGCCGCCGACCGCGACCGAGCCGGTGCGGGGGCCGTGGATGCCCGCGAGCAGGCGTCCCAGCGTGGACTTGCCCGCCCCCGACGGGCCGACCATGGCGAGCCGCTCCCCCGGCCTGATCGTGAGGTCGATGCCGTGCAGCACGTCGTGGCCCTCGCGGTAGGCGTAGCGGACGTCGTCGGCCCTCAGCTCGCTGCCCTCGGGAGCGGCGGAGGTGGCCTCGCGGTCGTCGGGCACCTCGGCGACGCCCAGCAGGCGGGCCATGGAGGCGCCGCCGACCTGGAGCTCGTCGATCCACATGAGCAGCCGGTCGAGCGGGTCGATGAGCTGCTGGACGTACAGGGTGGCGGCGGTGACCTGCCCCAGCGATACCCAGCCCCGGGTGTAGAAGAGGCCGCCGATGACGAGCGTCGCCACGATCGGGATCACGTAGCCGAGCTCGACCGTGGGGAACCAGACCGTGCGCAGCCCCATCGTGTATCTCTCGGCCGCCCACGACTCGGCGATGTCGGCGTCGGTGCGGCGGTGGCGCCGGTCCTGCAGGCCCAGGGCCTCCACGGCGCGGGCGCCGTTCACCGTCTCGGCGAGGCCGTCGGTCATGTCGGCGTACGCCGCGCTCTCTCGCAGGTATCCGTCTCTGGCCCGCTTGAGATACCAGCGGGTGGAGATCCACAGGACGGGGACGGCGAGCAGCGAGGGCAGCGCGAGCAGCGGCCCGACCAGCAGCAGCGCGCCGACGGTGATCACGCAGGTGACGAGCGCGATCAGGGTCTCCGGCACGGCGTGCCGCACGGTGCGCGACAGCGAGTCGACGTCGCGGGAGGTCCTGGAGATCAGGTCGCCGGATCCGGCGCGCTCGACCGTGGACAGCGGCAGGCCGAGCACCCGCCCGACGAACTCCTCGCGCAGCTCGGCGAGGACCTTCTCCCCGAGCCTGGAGGAGAAGTAGACGGCGAACCTGACCAGCACCGCCTGGGCGACCACGAAGCCGCCGATGGCGAGCGACACCCCGGTGACGTCGATCCCCGAGTCGTCGTGGACGCCCTGGACGAGGCCACCGAGCAGCCACGGCGCCGTCAGGCCCGCGACGGCGGCGAGGGCGTGCAGGAGGAGCGCCACGGTCAGGTCGCGGGGGTACTTCAGGGTGAGCCTGCGGGCGTACGCGCGGACCTGCGACTGGTCGGCGACGGGCAGGATCTGCCTGCTCATCACGCTTCTCCCCGGGTGACGACGGCGGCGTAACCGGGGTGGGCGGCGAGCAGCTCCCGGTGCGTGCCCTGGGCGCGCACGACGCCTCCTTCGACGTAGACGACGTGGTCGGTGCGGTCGAGCACCAGCGGGCTCGTCGTGCAGACCAGCGTGGTCCTGCCCGCGCGTGCCTTGGCCAGCCGGTCGGCGATGCGCGCCTCGCTGTGGGCGTCGACCGCGCTGGTGGGCTCGATGAGGATGAGCACCTCCGGGTCGAGGGTGAGCGCCCTGGCGAGCCGGAGCCGCTGCTGCTGGCCGCCGGAGAACTCCCGGCCCGCCTCGGCGACGCGCCCGCCGAGGCCTCCGGGCAGCGCCTCGACGATGTCCTCGGCGCACGCGACCCGCAGCGCCCGGCCCAGCTCCTCGTCCGTGGCGCGCCCTGTGACGTCGAGCTCGTCCCTGAGCACTCCGGCGAACAGTCTCGCGTCGTTGCCGGCGACGAGGATCCGGCGGCGCACCTCGGAGACCGGCAGGGTCGCGAGCGACACGTCGCCGAAGTCGACGTCGCCCTCGCCGTAGCGGCCGAGCCGGTCGGCGATGGCCTCGGCCTCCTCGGGGACGGCCGCCGCGACGGCGGTGAGCATGCCGGGACGCACGGCGACCCCGGAGGCGACGTCGCGCAGCAGGCCGCCCTCCGAGCGGCCGGTGCCGCCCTCCACCTCCGGCCTCAGCGAGAGGATGCGCACCACCCTGCGGGCGGCGACGTGCCCCTTGGTCAGCTTGTCCGCGGCCTCGGTGAGGGTGCGTACGGGGGCGATGAGGAAGGCCGCGTAGCCGTAGAAGGCGACGAGCTGGCCGGCGCTGATCTCGCCGCGCGTCGCGAAGGTCGCGCCGAGCCAGGTCACCGCGGTGACCAGCAGCCCGGGCAGCAGGACCTGCGCGCCCTCCAGCATCGACTCCACCGAGGCCACCCGCACCCCCGCCCGCCGCACCCGCTGGGACTCGGCGCCGTAGCGGTCGGCGAAGACCCGCTCGCCGCCGATGCCGCGCAGCACCCGCAGGCCGGAGACGATGTCCGCGGCGCGGGTGGAGAGGTCGCCCTGCAGGTCGCGGTGGGCGTTCTGGCGGTGGTGCAGCGGCCTGAGCAGGGGGGCGACGGCGACCGCCATCACGGGCAGGCCCGCCAGCACCATCAGGCCGAGCGGCGCCGAGCTGCTCAGCAGGATGACGGTCACGACGACGACGGCGACGGCCGCGCCACCGCCCCGGATGAGGATGTCGATCGTGTTGCCGATGTGGGCGATGTCGGAGTTGCCGACGCTGACGACCTCGCCGGTGGACATGCGCTTGGGCAGGGTCGCGCCCAGCCTGGTCGCCTGCCTCGCGGTGACCTGGACGGTCCGGTAGGCGGCGGCGAGCCAGTTGTAGACGGCCATCCGGTGGCGCAGGATGCCGGCGACGGCCTGGGTGACGCCCAGGGCGAGCACCACCCCGCCCCAGGTGGTCAGGGAAGGCACGTCCTTCGCCGTGATGGCGTCGATCCCCTTGCCCATGGCGTACGGCACGAGGGCCATCGCGAGCCACCACAGGATGGCGTAGGCGATGCCGAGGAGCAGCGGGCCCATCTGCGCGCGGGCCACCCACCACAGGTATCCGAAAGGGCTGCGGGCATCGGGAACGCCGGGGTCGGCGACAGGTAGGGAGCGCATCTCACAGCAAGGGTCACAAACTTCGACCAGGCCCGGCAAACCATTTTCGGCCTTCCCGGCGTGTCGCCGTCAATTGGGGTTGACAAGCACATCACGTCAACCTAAATTGACAGACATGAGCGATACGGCACAACTGGCATCCGACGCCGGCAGCCGCGATCCGGCCGTCGGCCTGCGGGCCGTACGGGCACTGCGGACACTGGTCGACCGGCTGGAGGCACTCCAGGTGGAGAACGCACGCGAGCAGGGCTGGTCCTGGCAGGAGATCGCGCACTGCCTGGAGGTCACCCGGCAGGCGGTGCACAAGAAGTACGCGGGTGGCCGAGGTTTACTGAGACGGGAGAGATAGCGATGTTCGAACGGTTCCATCACGATGCCCGCCAGGCGGTGGTCCTCGCCCAGGAGAACGCCCGCAAACTGCGGCACGACGTCATCGGCACCGAGCACATCCTGCTCGGCCTGCTCGCCCAGCCGGAAAGCGTCTCGGCGCGGGTGCTCGGCCGCCACGGCCTCGACCACGCCCGCGCCTACCGGTCGGTCACCCGCCTCACCCCCTCAAAGCCCGGCGACGCGCTCGACGCCGAGGCGCTGGAGTCGATCGGCATCGACCTGTCCGCCGTGCGGGAGAAGGTCGAGGCGACCTTCGGACCCGGCGCGCTGGACCGCAAACCCGACATCCAGCGGCGGGGCCGGCTGTTCGGCTTCCACGTCCCCTTCAGCCCTCGGGCGAAGAAGACCCTGGAGCTGTCCCTGCGCGAGGCCGTGAACCTCAAGCACAAGCACATCGGCGACGGCCACATCCTGCTGGGCATCCTGCGCGACGGCGGAGGGCGGGGCGGCGAGGTCCTGGCCGACGCGGGCATCGACCCCGCGACCCTGCGACGGGAGATCGTGAGCGAGCTCGGCCGTCCACCCGGAGGCCCCGGAGGACACCGGCCCTGACGGGGGGCGGAAACCACACCCGGCACGTCACCGGCTCGGGACGGTGAAGGCGGCCACGCCCGGACACCGACGGCCTGGAACGGTGAAGGCGGAAACCACACCGGTCAGGGAAAACCGGAAAGCGGGAGCCGTGCCCGGTGTGGGGCGGCTCCCGCTTCCGGGAGATCTACTTCGCGGCTCGCAGGTAGTCGCGGTTCATCTGGGCGATGGTGTCCAGCGGGATGCCCTTCGGGCAGACCGCCGTGCACTCCCCGGTGTTGGTGCAGCCGCCGAAGCCCTCCGCGTCCATCTGCTCGACCATCGCCTTGGCGCGGGAGTCGCGCTCGGGCTGGCCCTGCGGCAGCAGGGCGAGGTGGGTGATCTTGGCAGCCGTGAAGAGGGAGGCCGAGCCGTTCGGGCAGGCGGCGACGCAGGCGCCGCAGCCGATGCAGGTGGCCGCGTCGAACGCCGAGTCGGCGTCGTCCTTCTTCACCGGGACGCTGTGCGCGTCGGGGGCCGATCCCGCGGGGACCGAGACGAAGCCGCCCGCCTGGATGATCCGGTCGAACGCCGAGCGGTCCACGACCAGGTCCTTCACCACCGGGAAGGGCGCCGCGCGCCACGGCTCGATGGTGATGACCGCGTTGTCCTCGAAGTGCCGCATGTGCAGCTGGCAGGTGGTGGTGGCCACCTGCTCGCCGTGCGCGACCCCGTTGATGACCATGCCGCACATGCCGCAGATGCCCTCGCGGCAGTCGTGGTCGAAGGCGATCGGGTCGTCGCCCTCCAGGATGAGCCGCTCGTTGAGGACGTCGAGCATCTCCAGGAAGGACATGTCCGGTGACACGTCCTCGACCCGGTAGTTGACCATACGGCCCTTGTCCTCGGGCCCCTTCTGCCGCCAGATCTTGAGAGTGAGGTTCACTTGTAACTCCGCTGGCTCATCTTGACGTACTCGTAGTCGAGTTCTTCCTTGTGCAGGATCGGGCCCTGCTCCCCGTACTCCCAGGCGGCGACGTAGGCGAAGTGCTCGTCGTCGCGCAGGGCCTCGCCGTCGGCGTCCTGCGACTCGGCGCGGAAGTGGCCGCCGCAGGACTCGGTACGGTGCAGCGCGTCGATGCACATCAGCTCGGCCAGGTCGAAGAAGTCGGCCACCCGCCCGGCCCGCTCAAGCGCCTGGTTGAGCTCCCCGGCCTCGCCGGAGACCTTCACGTTCTTCCAGAACTCCTCGCGCAGCTCGGGGATCCGCTCCAGGGCCTTGCGCAGCGACTCCTCGGTGCGCTCCATGCCGCAGTGGTCCCACATGAGCCTGCCCAGCTCGCGGTGGTAGGAGTCGGCGGTGCGGTCGCCGTCGTTCGACAGCAGCCTGGCGATCTTCTCGCGCACCGCGACCTCGGCCTCCGCCACGGCCTCCTCGTCGACCTCGCCGTACGGACCGTTCGCGAGGTAGTCGCCGATCGTGGTCGGCAGCACGAAGTAGCCGTCGGCCAGGCCCTGCATCAGCGCGGACGCGCCGAGGCGGTTGGCGCCGTGGTCGGAGAAGTTGGCCTCGCCGATCACGAACAGGCCGGGGATCGTGGACTGCAGGTCGTAGTCCACCCACAGGCCGCCCATCGTGTAGTGGACGGCCGGGTAGATGCGCATCGGCTGGGCGTAGGGGTCCTCGCCGGTGATGCGCTCGTACATCTCGAAGAGGTTGCCGTACTTCTTCTCCACCGCGTCGCGGCCCAGGCGGCGGATCGCGTCGGCGAAGTCGAGGTAGACGCCCAGGCCGCCGGGTCCGACGCCGCGGCCCTCGTCGCAGACGTTCTTGGCGGCGCGGGAGGCGATGTCGCGCGGGACCAGGTTGCCGAACGCCGGGTAGATGCGCTCCAGGTAGTAGTCGCGCTCCTCCTCGGGGATCTCCGAGGCCGGACGGCTGTCGCCCCGCTCCAGCGGCACCCACACGCGGCCGTCGTTGCGCAGCGACTCCGACATCAGCGTCAGCTTCGACTGG
Source organism: Streptosporangium sp. NPDC000563 (assembly GCF_040299985.1). Taxonomy (NCBI): domain Bacteria; kingdom Bacillati; phylum Actinomycetota; class Actinomycetes; order Streptosporangiales; family Streptosporangiaceae; genus Streptosporangium; species Streptosporangium sp. NPDC000563. The sequence continues at coordinate 136,145 of NZ_JBEPDA010000015.1, forward strand.
TAGTCGCCGCTGACCGGGATGCAGGTCGGGTGGATCTGGGTGTAGCAGGGGTTGGCGAACATCGCGCCGCGCCGGTGCGCCCGCCAGATCGCCGTGGTGTTGCAGCCCTTGGCGTTGGTCGAGAGGAAGAACACGTTGCCGTACCCGCCGCTCGCCAGCACGACCGCGTCGGCCAGGTGCCGCTCGATCTCGCCGGTGACCATGTCGCGGACGATGACGCCGCGCGCCCGGCCGTCGGAGACGATCAGGTCGAGCATCTCGTGGCGGGTGTGCATCTCGACGGTTCCCGCCGCGATCTGCCGCTCCAGCGCCTGGTACGCGCCGAGCAGGAGCTGCTGGCCCGTCTGGCCGCGCGCGTAGAAGGTGCGGGAGACCTGCGCGCCGCCGAAGGAGCGGGTGTCGAGCAGGCCGCCGTACTCGCGGGCGAACGGCACGCCCTGGGCCACGGCCTGGTCGATGATGTTCACGCTGACCTGGGCGAGCCGGTAGACGTTGGACTCGCGGGCGCGGAAGTCGCCGCCCTTGACCGTGTCGTAGAACAGCCGGTAGATCGAGTCGCCGTCGCCCCGGTAGTTCTTCGCCGCGTTGATGCCGCCCTGGGCCGCGATGGAGTGCGCGCGGCGGGGCGTGTCCTGGTAGCAGAAGGACTTGACGTTGTAGCCCAGCTCGCCGAGGGTCGCGGCGGCCGAACCGCCCGCGAGCCCCGTGCCCACGACGATGACGTTGAGCTTGCGCTTGTTGGCCGGGTTGACCAGCTTGGCGCCGAACTTGCGCTTCTCCCAGCGGTCCTCGATCGGGCCTTCGGGAGCCTTGGTGTCGCGGATCGGCGCGCCCTCCGTATATCCCGGATATCCCGCGTGTCCCGTGCTCATGCCCCGCTCACCGCTCCTCGCTCACCACGCGGAAGATCCGCTCCTCGTACGCCGGCTCCCCGCACGCCTCGCGAAGGACCCGCCTCTCGTTCGTCGCACCGGAGATCGGCTCCCCGTACGCCGCCGCGCCCGGCTCCGCTCACTTGATCACTCCGACCGCGACCGCGACCGGGACCGCGAGGAAGCCGACGACCAGCAGGGCGGACAGCCCCGTGGCGGCGGCCCTCAGCGAGCGGTAGCCTCGGCGGCTCGCCAGGCCGAGCGTCTGGAAGGCGCTCCACAGGCCGTGGCGCAGGTGCAGGCCGACCATGACGACCGCGAACACGTAGAACAGGGTGACCCACCAGCGGGACGGCGCGAAGCCCTCGACGAGGCGCTCGTACGGGGTGGAGCCGGCACCGGCCGGGTTCGCCGCGCCGAACGTCAGGTCGAGCAGGTGGTAGACCACGAACAGCACGATGACGACGCCGCCGTAGCGCATCGTGTGGACCGCGTAGCCGTTCGCCCGGGATTTGCGCCTCGCCGCGTACCTGACCGGGCGGGCCTTGCGCGCCCGCCTGGCCAGCGAGATCGCCGCCCACATGTGCAGGCCGACCGCGACGACCAGTCCGATCTCGACGACGGTCAGCAGGGTGCGGTGCGGGAGGATCGGCTCGCCCATGGTCCGCAGGAAGGCCGCGTAGGAGTTGAAGGACTCCGCGCCGAAGAAACTCTTGAGGTTTCCGGCCATGTGCCCGACGAGGAAGAGCACCATCACGGCACCCGTGACGGCCATCACGGCCTTCTTGCCGTTGGTGGAACCCAGGAAACCGCCCCGCCGCCTGGGTCTCGTCGACTTCGCGGGGGCGTCCGCCGAAGGTTTCACCGGCGCGGTGGCGGATCCGCGCTCAATCGTGGCAGTCACGTTCATCACGCTAGGTAGGAGGGTTTACCACCGTCCAAGTCATCGAGGATGTGGTTTCCATAGCCTGCGGCTATCACCTCTGCGCTTCTGCCGCTTCCGGAGGCGCGACCGCCCCGCTGTGCGAGCAATCTCACAACTTCCTTATGGGGCAATCTCCCATTTTCTCCCGTGTCGCCGTCGGCCCCGAATCCAAGGCCGGAGGATCCATGCGCTATAAATACCCGCACGTCCGGTATGTCCCGGCAGGCATCCGCCCCCGGCGACCCCCTACGCTTGGGAAACGTGCAGCTCCAGCAACTCGCCTACTTCGTGGCGGTCGCCGAGGCCCGCCACTTCACCCAGGCCGCCGAGAGGATGCGCGTCGCCCAGCCCTCGCTGAGCAAGCAGATCAAGGCCCTGGAGGCCGAACTCGGCGCGTCGCTGTTCAGCCGCGCCCGGGGGAACGTCACGCTCACCCCCGCGGGCGAGGCCCTGCTCCCGCTGGCCCGCAGGATGCTGGCCGACGCCGAGACCGCGAGAAGCGAGGTCGGCGAGCTGGTGGGACTGCGCCGCGGCCGGGTCCGGCTGGGCGCGACCCCCTCGCTCTGCGCCGGGCTGCTCGCCGACGCGCTGGCCAGGTTCCACCACGCCTACCCCGGCATCGAGCTGTTCGTGGAGGAGGGCGGCTCCCGCGACCTGGTCCGCACCCTCGCCCGGGGCCAGCTCGACCTGGCGTTGATCATCATGCCGCTGCACAACGACGATCCCGCCCTCGTCACCGAGGAGATCCTGCGGGAGAACCTCGTCGTCGCCTCCCCCTCCGACGACCACCCCCGCAAGCCGTACGCGCGCATCGAGGAGCTGCGGCGGCGGCCGATGGTGATGTTCAGGCGCGGGTACGACCTGCGGGAGGCCACGCTCAGCGCCTGCAGGCAGGCCGGGTTCGAGCCCATGTTCGCGGTGGAGGGCGGCGAGATGGACGCCGTGCTGCGCTTCGTCGAGGCCGGGCTGGGCGTCGCCCTGGTCCCCTCGATGGTGCTGGACGGTCGTCCCGGACTGGCGGGCACCCCCCTGGCGCCCCCCGGACTGCGCCGCACCATAGCGATCGCGCACCGCAAGGACGTCGAGCCCACCAGGGCCGCCCAGGCCTTCCGCGCGACCCTGCTCCGCTTCCTCACCGAGGCCGCCCGCGACGGCAGCCTTCCGCAGGGGGTCGACCTGATCACCGAGAGCTGACGGTGCAGGAGGAGGCGGGAGCTTTGCCGCGTTCCCATGTGCGGAGCAGGCACGACGGCGGCCGGTGGATCAAGGTGACTGATCAACACCCTCTAAGTGCCGGTGTCGCACTATTCTACGTAGCGTCGACAGGTTCTCCCGATCAACGAAGAGGCGTCAGTGACCGCCCCCGCCAATGAAACGCTCACGCTCCTCCTCATCGAGGACGACGCGGGCGACGCCTTCCTCGTGGAGGAGCTGCTCAGCCAGGCGGACAACCCCCCCAAGATCATTTGGGTGCGCAGCCTGGCCGAGAGCCTGGAGCGCCTCACCGAGGACGTGCGATGCGTGCTCGTCGACCTCTCCCTGCCCGACGCGACCGGTCTTGAGGCACTGGAGCAGGTGCTGTCGATGGCACCGCACGCCGCCGTGCTCGTGCTGACCGGTCTGAACGACACCCACGTCGGTGTGGAGGCCGTCGCCGCCGGCGCGCAGGACTTCCTGGTCAAGCAGGACGTGGAGGCCCGCCTGCTGGCGCGGGCGATCCGCTACTCGATAGAGCGCAAGCGCGCCGACCTGGCCCAGCGCAGGCTGGTCCAGGCCGAGCTGCTCACCAAGGAGAACTCCCGCCTCGAACGCGGGCTGCTGCCGGTCCCGCTGCTCACCACCACGGTCCTGGACCACCACGCCCGCTACCTGCCAGGACGCAGGCGCGCCCTTCTCGCCGGTGACTTCTGGGACACCGTGCAGAGCCCCGACGGCGCCGTCCACGTGGTGGTCGGCGACGTGTGCGGGCACGGCCCCGACGAGGCCGCGCTGGGGGTCGCGCTCAGGATCGCCTGGCGGACCCTGGTCCTGGCCGGGCACACCGGCAACGAGTTGCTCACCACCCTGGAGTCGGTGCTCCGCCTGGAGCGCAAATCCGCGGAGATCTTCACCACCCTGTGCATCGTCACGATCGATCCCACGCTCAGCACCGCGCGGATGCACGTGGTCGGCCATCCGCCGCCGCTGCTCATCCGCGACGGCGAGATCGGCGTGGTGCCGGGCACCCCCTCGGGACCTCCGCTGGGGATCTTCCAGGGCATCGAGTGGTCGGAGATCGACGTCGAACTCGGCGACGACTGGTCGCTGCTGCTCTACACCGACGGCCTGATCGAGGCCACCGTGGGCGGCGGACCCGACCTGCTCGGCACCGAGGGCCTGCTCAGGCTCGTCCAGGAGCAGGGCGGGATCGAGCTCGACCGCCTCATCGAGCGCGTCGTCGAGCTGAACCGCGACGCGCTCAGCGACGACCTGGCGACCGTGCTCATCTCCAGGAACGGGAAGTGATGGCCGCCCGCTCCGACCGTTCCAGTCCGCGTCCTCTGCCCGCGTTCACCCCCGGTCGCGGGTTCGGGAACCTGCCGGTCGGACGCTGGTTCGCGTTCGCCGGGGTGGGCGTCGCGCTGGTCTTCATGATCTCGGCCGCCGTCACGGTCAACGCGATCGAGGAGACACGGGAGGCGAAGGAGGCGCTGGTCGACGTCGTCGACCCGGCGGCGCTGCGCCTGCTGGAGATCTCCAACACACTGACCTCGCAGGAGAGCTCGGTACGGGCCTACGGCAGGACCAACGAGGAGATCTCCCTCCAGGAATACCGCAAGGCGATCACCGCGGAGGAGAGCGCGCTGGGCACCCTCACCGCGCTGCTCCCCAGGATGCCGGAGGGGCAGGCGGTCGGCGCCGAGGTGGCCGAGCTGAAGGCCGCGGGAGAGGCCTGGCGGCGCGACTACGCCGAGAGGGTCATCGCCGCCGTGCCGACCCTCAAGACCGACGCGGCCCGGCAGAACGCCTCCGTCAACGCCACCCGCTTCAACGAGGTGCGCCAGTCCCTCGCGGTGCTCCAGAGACACCTGAACCAGCTGCACGACGCCGGTGTCGTACGGCTCGACGCCGGCTGGCAGGCCCTCTACGTCGCGCTCGTCGGGGTGGCCGCGGCACTCGTCGTGGCCGGGATCGCCGCGGTGCTCATCGTGCGGTACGCGGTGCTCCGCCCGCTGGCGGAGCTGAACCAGCAGGTCCGCGCGGTCGCCCAGGGAGACTTCGACCACAGGCTCAAGGTCGAGCGCCCCGCCGAGCTGTCGGAGCTGTCGGGCCACGTCGACGCGATGCGCCGCCGCATCCTCGCCGAGTGGCGCCTGTCCTCGGAGACGCAGCGCAAGCTGGAGGACCAGGCCGCGGAGCTGAAGCGCTCCAACGGCGAGCTCGAACAGTTCGCCTACGTGGCCAGCCACGACCTGCAGGAGCCGCTGCGCAAGGTCGCCAGCTTCACCCAGATGCTGGACCAGCGCTACGGCGACCAGCTCGACGAGCGCGCCAAGCAGTACATCGCCTTCGCCGTCGACGGCGCCAAGCGCATGCAGATGCTCATCAACGACCTGCTCGACTTCTCCAGGGTCGGCAGGATGGGCGGCGAGCGCACCGGGATCGACGCCACCGTGCCGCTCAGGGCCGCGCTGAACAACCTCGGCGCGACCATCGAGGACAGCGGCGCGACGGTGACCCACGACGAGCTCCCCGAGGTGCTCGGCAACCGTGCCCAGCTGACCCAGCTCTTCCAGAACCTCATCGGCAACGCGATCAAGTTCCATTCGCAGGACCCACCGGTGATCCACATCGGGGTGCGGCGCGACGGGGACATGTGGGAGTTCTCCTGCACCGACAACGGCATCGGCATCGACAGTAAGTACACTGACCGCATCTTCCTGATCTTCCAGCGCCTGCACGGACGGGACGTGTACGCGGGCACGGGCATCGGGCTGGCACTCTGCAAGAAGATCGTCGAATATCACGGTGGCCGGATCTGGGTCGACTCGGAAAACGGGGGAAGCACCCGGAGCGCCGGAACCACCGAAGTCACCGAGCCCGGTGAGAACGTCGAGAAGGCCCCGAGACGGGGTACGACCTTCCGCTGGACCCTTCCCACAGGAGATTTGGATGAATGACCTGCGCTGGATCGACGTGCTCCTGGTCGAGGACGACCCGGGCGACGTCCTGCTGACGCGGGAGGCGTTCGAGCTCAACAAGGTCCGCAACAAGCTGCACGTGGTGAACGACGGCGAGCAGGCCATGGCCTTCCTGCGCAAGGAGGGCGACTACGCCGACGCACCCAGGCCCGACCTGATCCTGCTCGACCTCAACCTGCCCAGAAAAGACGGCAGGGAGGTGCTCCAGGACATCAAGGCCGACGAGAAGCTCCGCGGGATCCCGGTGGTCGTGCTCACCACGTCGGAGTCCGAGGAGGACATCCTGCGCAGCTACAACCTGCACGCCAACGCCTACGTCTCCAAGCCGGTCGACTTCGACCAGTTCATCAGCGTGGTCCGGCGGATCGACGACTTCTTCGTGACCGTCGTCAAACTGCCCAGCTCCAACCAGCACTACTGACGGCCCGCGAGGGCGCGGGCGTGGGGATCGCATCGGTCGCCGGTGCCGCGTACTCGTCCGACGGCCCGCGAGGGCGCGGGGATGGACGAAGTCAGGGGTTGTCCTTTCGCCACATCTGTGCCTCCGGCCCGCCGAGACCTCCCTGTGATCGTCCACCTCGTGAGACGTCGCAGGCGAGGTACCCTTGGCAGACGAACGTGACAGGAATCACACCGGGGTAGTGAAATTGTGAGAGACCCCTTGCACACAACCCCTGGGGTCCGTCGTAACGTATCCCCCACCAATAAGCGCGCGCACGTGTGAGCCCGGCGCGACGATGGCCCGGACGCGCGGCACGACTGATACAACCCGGACACCTGGGCGAGCGGGGTCCGCGGGAGGTGGAGAGGTCTCGATGACCCAGACAACGGCCGAGAGCCCGGCCAGAAGGCAACGTGCGCAGATCAAGGAGCGCACTCTGCGAACGGACCAGTGGTGGCGCTATCCGCTGGTCACTTTCATCATCTTCACGGCATTCCTCGTCTACGCCACGTGGGCGATCTTCGATACAAGCTACTTCACGGCGCCGTACCATGCGCCGTTCGCGTCGCCCTGTCTGGCGACGAGCTGTCCGCCGGGCGCACGACTGTTCGGCCTCGCGCCCTTCAGCGACTGGTACACCCTGCCTCCCGGCCTGCTCATCCTCGGCCTTCCAGCGGGCTTCCGCTTCACCTGCTACTACTACCGCAAGGCCTACTACCGGGGGTTCTGGCTCTCGCCCCCGGCCTGCGGGGTGAACGAGCCGCACAGCAAGTACACCGGTGAGTCGCGCTTCCCGCTCATCCTGCAGAACGTCCACCGCTACTTCTTCTACGCGGCCATCGTCATCGGCCTCGTCCTCGCGCACGACGCGGTGAAGTCGCTGATCGAGAGGCCCGGCGGTCTGGGCACCTGGATCCTGGTCGTCAACGCGGTGCTGATCAACCTGTACACCCTGTCGTGCCACTCCTGCCGGCACATCACGGCCGGGCGCCTGAACCACTTCTCCAAGCACCCGATCCGTTACCGGGCCTGGGGATTCGTCTCCAAGCTCAACGCCAAGCACTCGCAGCTCGCGCTGATCTCCATGTTCTCCGTCATGGGCGCCGACCTGTACGTGCGCCTGGTCGCCAAGGGCATCATCGCCTTCCCGTTCGCATAAGGATCACCTGTGGAAATCGAGCGTCACGAATACGACGTCGTCGTCATCGGCGCCGGCGGTGCGGGGCTGCGGGCGGCCATCGAGGCCCGCCAGCAGGGCAAGCGGACGGCGATCGTCTGCAAGTCCCTGTTCGGCAAGGCGCACACGGTCATGGCCGAGGGCGGCGCGGCCGCCGCGATGGGCAACGTCAACAGCGACGACAGCTGGATGGTGCACTTCCGCGACACCATGCGCGGCGGCAAGTTCCTCAACAACTGGAGGATGGCCGAGCTGCACGCCAAGGAGTCCCCCGACCGGGTCTGGGAGCTGGAGGCGTGGGGCGCGCTGTTCGACCGCACCAAGGACGGCAAGATCAGCCAGCGCAACTTCGGCGGGCACGAGTACCCCCGGCTCGCGCACGTCGGCGACCGCACGGGCCTGGAGCTGATCCGCACCCTGCAGCAGCGGGTGGTCGCGCTCCAGCAGGAGGACGAGAAGACCCACGGCGACGCCGAGGCGTACATCAAGGTCTTCCAGGAGTGCACGGTCACCCGCCTGCTCAAGGAGACGGGTCCCGGCGGGAGCGGCGCGATCTCCGGGGCCTTCGGCTACTGGCGGGAGAACGGCAAGCTCATCCTGTTCGACGCCCCCGCGATCGTGCTCGCCACCGGCGGCATCGGCAAGTCGTACGTGGTCACGTCCAACTCGTGGGAGTACACCGGCGACGGCCACGCGCTCGCCCTGCTCGCCGGCGCGAAGCTGATCAACATGGAGTTCATCCAGTTCCATCCCACCGGGATGGTCTGGCCGCCCTCGGTGCGGGGCATCCTCGTCACCGAGTCCGTCCGCGGTGACGGCGGGGTGCTGAGAAACTCCGAGGGCAAGCGCTTCATGTTCGACTACATCCCGGACGTGTTCAAGGACAAGTACGCCACCACCGAGGAGGAGGGCGACCGCTGGTACACCGACCAGGCGAACAATCGCCGCCCTCCGGAGCTGCTCCCCCGCGACGAGGTCGCGCGGGCCATCAACTCCGAGGTGAAGGCGGGTCGCGGGTCACCCCAGGGCGGCGTCTATCTCGACGTCTCCACCCGTCTCCCGGCCGCCGAGATCGTCAAGCGGCTGCCGTCGATGCACCACCAGTTCAAGGAGCTGGCGGACGTCGACATCACCAAGGAGGCCATGCAGGTCGGCCCGACGTGCCACTACATCATGGGCGGCGTCGAGGTCGACGCCGACACCGGTGCGGCGGACGTGCCCGGCCTGTTCGCGGCCGGTGAGGTCTCCGGCGGCATGCACGGCTCCAACCGGCTGGGCGGCAACTCGCTGTCGGACCTGCTGGTGTTCGGCCGCCGCGCGGGCGCCGGAGCGGCCTCGTACGTGGACGGTCTCGCGGCCCGGCCGACGATCTCCGAGGAGTCCGTGGCCGAGGCGAGCGCGGAGGCGCTCGCCCCGCTGGAGCGCACCGGCGAGAACCCGTACGAGGTCCACCACGAGCTGCAGCGGACGATGAACGAGCTGGTCGGCATCATCCGCAAGGCCGAGGAGGTCTCCGAGGCGCTGGAGGCGGTGGAGAAGCTCAAGGAGCGGGCCCAGGGCGTCGGCGCGGCCGGCAACCGCATCTACAACCCGGGCTGGCACCTCGCCCTCGACCTGCGCAACATGCTCCTGGTCTCGGAGTGCGTCGCGAAGGCGGCGCTGCTGCGCCAGGAGAGCCGCGGCGGTCACACCCGCGACGACTTCCCCGGCATGTCGCCCGAGTGGCGGGCCAAGATCCTGCGCTGCTCCCTCACCCCGGACGCCTCCGGCATCACGGTGGAGGAGAAGGTGCAGCCTCCGATGCGGGACGACCTCATCACGCTGTTCGACCGGGACGAGCTGAAGAAGTACATCACCGAGGAAGAGCTGGCCGCCTTTGACGCGCTGGCCGAGGAGTAACCATGAGTTACAAGGCGAAGTTCCGCGTGTGGCGGGGCGAGGGCGGCGAGGGCAAGCTTGAGGACTTCACGGTCGAGGTGAACGAGGGCGAGGTCGTCCTCGACATCATCCACAGGTTGCAGGCGACCCAGGCTCCCGACCTCGCCGTCCGCTGGAACTGCAAGGCCGGCAAGTGCGGCTCGTGCTCGATGGAGATCAACGGCAAGCCGAAGCTGGGCTGCATGACCCGGATGTCCACCTTCACCGAGGAGGAGACGATCACCGTGACGCCCATGCGGACGTTCCCGGTGATCAAGGACCTCGTCACGGACGTGTCGTTCAACTACCAGAAGGCCAGGGAGATCCCGTCCTTCACCCCTCCTGCCGACGTGAAGCCGGGCGAGTACCGCATGCAGCAGATCGACGTCGAGCGGTCCCAGGAGTTCCGCAAGTGCATCGAGTGCTTCATGTGCAACAACGTCTGTCACGTCATCCGCGACCACGAGGAGAACAAGACCAACTTCGCCGGTCCGCGCTTCCTGATGCGGATCGCCGAGCTGGACATGCACCCGTACGACGTGGCCGACCGCAAGGACTCCGCCCAGGAGGAGCACGGCCTCGGCTACTGCAACATCACCAAGTGCTGCACCGAGGTCTGCCCCGAGCACATCAAGATCACTGACAACGCGCTGATCCCCATGAAGGAGCGCGTCGTCGACCGGAAGTACGACCCGCTGGTCTGGCTCGGCAACAAGATCTTCAAGCGTTCCAGCTCGAAGACCTGACCTTCCCGCGTCTCACGGCGTCGTCCACGGGCTCTCCCGGGGACGGCGCCGTTCGCGCTTTTTCACGGGCTTCAGGGCCTTCCTCCCGGCCTAAGGCTTCAGGGCCTTCGTACGGGCTCTCCCGGCCTGACCTTCAGGGCCTTCACGAGCCTCCCTGCCGCCGTCTCCGGGAGCTTCGTACGGGCTCCCGGAGGCCTCAGTCCCGCCACAGTCGCCGAGTCTGCTTCCGCATGACGTCGTCGGCGCGGACGGCGAAGTCGTGAATGACCGTCAGCTCCGCGTCGCTGTAGTCCGCGGCGAGATCGGCGTAGGCCCGGTTGAGGTCCCCCAGGATCTCCTGCAGCGCGCGGTAGGGGCCCTCGCGCACCAGCTCGACGAGCACGCGGCGCCGGTCGGCGGCATCCCGGCCGCGGCGCACGTACCCCGCTCTCTGCAGGCGGTCCACCACCGCGGTGATCGCGCCACCGCGTGTCAGCCCCAGCCGTACGGCCAGGTCGTGGGGAGTGAGAGGGCCCTCCTTGTCGAGGAGGGCCAGGCAGTTGAAGTCGGTCACGTTGATTCCGGCCCGGCCTGCCACACCGACGTGGAACAGCACCGAACGCATCGCCGTCAGACGTCCCTGATCGGACACGGCCATGATCATCTCTTTGCGGGCTTCCGGCTCCGTTGACACGGCGCCCCCTCTTTCCGTTCTCTTCAAAACGGAGAGACCCCAAATCAGAGAGTCTCTCTCATGCGACAAAGAGTGGCCGACCCTCCCGCGGGAGGATGCCCGCTCCTCCTGCCCAAACCGGCTCGCCCCTATCACGTCGAAACCGAATCATCTTCGGCATCGCCCCGAGGGCGGCCTTCCCGGACAACGCGCCGCTGTCCGCGCCCTGGCCGCGCCGCCCTGCCCACGGCTGCCCACTACTGCCCACGGCTGCCCGCCGCGTCCACGACCGAGCGCCGGACGGCACAGGCCGTCGTCGCCGCGCTCGGAAGGGCGGGGCGGGTCAGGTGGAGCGGCGGAAGAGACCGCGCTTCTTCTTGCCGGAGCCCTTACCGGAATCCTTGTCCGAGGACTTGCCGGTCTCCCGGCCGGGAATCGGATAGATCGCCGTCGAGCCGGGACCCGCGGGAGGCTGGTCGCCGCCGGGACGTGCCTCACCGGGACCGTCCTGAGGCTGGGGTCCGAAGGTCATGACCTCGCCCTTCGACCCGCCCAGGTCGCCCTGCGGCTCCCGCCCCGACGGCGGGATGCCGTCCTTGAGGGGCCGGTCCTGCGAGGGAACCTGACCGGGAGCGTCATCGGTGACGGCCGGCCGCAAGTCGTCCAGCGGGTCGTCGCCCGGCCTGCTCCTGGCGGGCTCCTGCGGGAACGGCGCACCGGGGAACTCCGGCGCCCCCTGCGGGAGGCGTCCCTCACGGGAGTCCTGGCCGGGGTGCGGGGTGCCCTGGAAGGCCGCCGCGCCGCCCTGAGGCGCCGGACCGTCCTGAAGCGTCGGGCCTTCCTGGAGCGTCGGGCCGTAAGGCGACTGACCGGGGGGCACGGGATACACCTGGCCGGTCCGCGGGTCGTACGGGGCACCGTGGCCGGTGGCCGGGGGCTGCTCGTGACCGGGCGCTGGCATGTACGCCGTCGTCTGGTCGTACCCGTGGGGATACTGCTCGGGGGTGTAGCCCTCCGGGTAGACCGGGGCGTACATCTGCATGGGCACGAAGCTGATGATCGGCGCGTAGGCCGTACCGCCCTGGTAGGGGCCGGCGGCGGCGTAACCGGGACCGCCGGGGTAGGCCATCGGGTCCATGCCGCGCGGACCGGCCCTGCGGATCGCCGCCGCGTGGGCCATCCGGCGCAGCCTGCCCTCGAAGATCAGCACGGCGAACAGCACCAGCAGCACCAGGATGAGCGCCGGGATGCCGAGCTGACGGCTCAGCGTGGCCCCGTCGAACTCGGAACCCGCGTTGCGGATCTCGTACACGGAGGTGCCCGAGGAACTCTGGTCGAGCATGGCCGTGTCGGACGGCGTGGGATCGGCGGCGGGAAGCTGCTGGTTCGGGTCAGGGGTGGTCTGCGGGAACTGGGGTTCGCTGTTCTCCGTGTTCTCCGGCGTGTTGGCCCCGGCGGTCGGGACCACCGGGGGCGGCTCCTGGACCGGCGGCGGCGCGACCGCCGTCTCCGGCGGAGGCGGAGGGGCTGCCGTGGTCTTCGTGGGCTTGGGCTTCGGCGACGCCGGGACGGTTATCGTGGTCGTCACCGTCTCCTGCGGCACCTCGGGATCCTCGGTGACCGTGACGGTGACGACCGGCGTGGGCTCCTCACAGGGACCCGCGGGATCGACGTCACACCCCTCGACCTGCGAGGGTTCGATGACCATCGTCCTGACGGTCGCGCCGGCCGCGGAGGATCCGGCGAACGGCGCCACGGCGAACAGAACGACGCCGCTGAGTCCGACGGACATCGCGACGGCGGAGAACGCTGCCCTGCGCCGTGCTCGCGTCACCGGTGTCCTCCGTGCAATCAACCATGAACACGCCAAAGAAATACTAGTCGGGCAAAAATAACAGTAATCCGCGTTTTACAAAACGTGTCGCGACCGACGACGCCGCTGGATCCTCCGCTGCAGCCACAGAAGGCCGAGCAACGTCCCCACCCCCGCACCTACCGCCGGGAGACCCGTCGCCCCTGTCAGTACCGGGCTTGACTCGGCGACCGGCTGGACCTGACCGCTCGGACCGTCGAGATCCTGCGGCAGGGGCGCCCCCTGCGGACGCGAATCCTGTGAGACGGGGACCTGCGCGGCGGGGAAGGGACCCGCCTGCGGCAGCTGGAGACCGTTCGCGAGCCCCGGCATCTGACCCGCTCCCGCCATGCCCATCGAGATCGGCGGCGTCATGGCCCCCGGTACGCCGGGCTGAACGCCCGGCGCCTGCGGCCCGCCAGGCTGCCCCGCTCCCTGCCCGCCGGGAACCATCGGGCCGCCCACCGGCCCACCGGGACCCTGTTGCGGCACGCCGGGCTGTCCCGCCGGCCCCGGTTGCCCGATCCCCGGGTAGCCGGGAGGCATCGGCTGCCCCATGCCCTGTCCGGGCACGGCGGGCTGTCCGATGCCCGGGTAGCCGGGAGGCATCGGCCCGACCATCGGCCGGCCCGCTCCCGGGCCGGCGGCCTTCTTCCCGTTTCCCGGGTAACCGGGATAGAGGGGACCCATCTGCTCCAGGCCCGGTCCCATCTGCGGGAGAACCGGCTGACCGGGTCCCGTCTGCGGCATTCCAGGCAGCCCGGCCCTCTGCCCGCCGGGACCCGCCTGCCGCAGGAGAGCCCGCGGGTTCACTCCCTGCTCGCGCGCACCGGGCCGACCGGCCGCGTGCCGCTGCCCGCGCGCCTTCCGCCCGGCCGCCTTGCGGCCCGTCTGGACACCCGTGGCCGAGTGGTTCCTGCCGTTCTGCCCTTGGAGGGCGGGGGGCTCGGGCGCTCCCGCCGGCGGTATGGCGATCGCTCCTTGTTCCGGTGCCGTTCCCTGTCCCGGCACCGCCGTACCGGCCTCCGGCGCGGCACCCTGAGCCGCGGCGCCCGGAACCGCGGCGCCGTCCGGAAGCCGTGTTCCCTCCTGCGGACGACCGGGAGGAAGCGGGGCCGTATGACGACCGGGAGGGAGCGGGACTGCGGGGCGACCGGGAGGGAGCGCGGCGGCCGAGCCACCGGGAGGAAGCGGGGCCGCGGGGCGACCGGGAGCCGCCCCTTCGGGAACCCGGGCGGAGGCCACCGGAGACCCGGCCTCCCCGCGCCCGCCCGGCACCGTGTCCCGCGTCTCGTGGGAGGCCGCCGGACCTCCCGTCGCCCCCGGGGCGCCGGGAAGCGCGCCCGTCCGCGGGTTCACGGGCACCCCGGCTCCCCGCGACGTTCCCTGATCGGCGGTGGCTCCGGCGGCGTTCGCCCCCGCGTCAGGACCCGAAGCGGGCGGCGCGACGAACGCCTTCCCGGCGAGATCGAGAAGGAACGCCGACATGCGCTGTTCGGCCCTCTGCGCCTCCGAGACATCGGGTGCGCCCAATGGTGCCTCCCCCGACTCCTCGGCCGTCTGGGGCACCTTGAGGACCATGCTGGCGGCACCTGGAGCTCCCACACCGCCGCGGGGCTCGGCGGGCCTCGCCTCCCGCGCGACGCGGGCGTGCTCCAGCGTCTCCGGCACCTCGGCGGCACCCCCGCCTCGCCGCATCACCGCGTCCGTGCTCTTGATCGTGTTCTGGGCCCGCTGGCTCACCGTCTTGCCGTCGGGGCCGATCGTCCGGGCCAGGGCGGACACCGTGAGATCACGCGGGCGCTCCGGCAGGGCGAGCAGCACGTCGACGGAGCCGCCCTCGGCGGGCAGGGCTCCGACCACGCACACCCCCGCCCCCTTCGGGAGGGGCGCCGACGACCTGGTCTCCTCCGGGCACTCGATGCCCCTGAGCGCCTCGGCGGGGGTCGTCAGGACCGCGAGCCGGGCGTCGGTGCCCGGCCCCCGCAGCCGGATCCGGTAGCGGATCACCCGCTCGGCGCCGCTCCCCCGTGCCCACGCGCCCGAATCGGCCACGGTGGTCAGGTCGAGGGGCGACGGGGCCGACTCGTCCAGCTGAACGGCGTACACCCCCGAGGCTCCGAGGACGAGCACTCCCGCTCCGACCGCTGACACGAACCCAGCACCACGCCACCTTAAGGTCACCGCATATCTCCGTTCCCCGGGTACGGACACGCGACATCGCCACGTCCAGTAGCAGTTATGTCACGCTGCGGAGTTGATCAATCCTTATTGAACCGACCTTGCCCATCGTTGAGGCGACCTTGTACCGCCCGGACGATTGGCAGGTCCGCGGGGAGCCACGCCACGTCGTAGAGCTCGCTCTCGGCCAGCCAGCGCAGGTCCAGATGCTCCTTCGCCTCGGGCCTGCCCTCGGCGACCACCGCGAGCCAGACCCGCAGGACGTAGCCGCCGGCGAGCGCCCAGTCGCCCCCGACGCGCTCGCCCACCTCGATCAGCACGCCGAGCTCCTCCTGGCACTCCCTGACCAGTGCCGTGTGCTCGTCCTCGCCCGGATCGACCTTCCCCCCCGGCAGCTCCCACCCTCCGGCCAACTCCGGCGGATCGGCACGCTGGGCGGCGAGCAGTCTCCCGTCGCCGTCGACGATGGCGGCGCCCACAACGACCTTTTCCATGGTTCTCGATTCTGTCAGCCCTGCTCCCGTGTCTTGAGTTGCGCGAGAACCTGGGGGTGTCGCAGCGGCCGGGTGAACCCCACGATCCCGGTGCGCTCCCGGTAGGTGGTGACCTTGATCGGCCCGCACAACCGGCACCTCGCCTCGACCATCTTGCCCGGGGAGACCACCAGCCCCACGTGGCCGGGACGGTCCGGGCCCGTTCCCGGACCGGAGTTGAAGAAGACGAGGTCTCCGGCCTGCTCCTCCCCCGCGGGAACCTCCACCCCGAACGGCCACTGGCCGAACGTGGTGCGCGGGATGGTCAGGCCGACGCTCCGGTAGGCCATGTAGATGATCCCCGAGCAGTCGTAGCCCGCGGGACCCGTACCGCCCCAGATGTAGGGCTTGCCGCGCTGGGCGAGCGCGTACTCCAGGATCGCGGCCACCGTGCTCGTCGGCGCCGCCTCCAGCATGGGCTCGTCACAGTCTTCGTCCGCCTCCGGCGGTACGGTGACCTCTCCGTCCTTGGCGTACTTTTTGGCGATCTCCATCACCTGGTCGACGTACCACCAGGCGCGGTTGTAGACGAACAGCGAACGTCGCACGTCCTCCGGCGCGCCGTTCCGCTTCAGCATCTTCGCCGCGCCTAGGATGGCGTCCGCCGGGTTGTACACGTCGGCCCAGCCGTCTCCGTCGCCGTCGGAGGCGTAGCCGTTGAACGTGGACGGGATCTTGATCTTGGCCTTGCCGCCCCACGTGCTGATGAGAAACTGCATCGGCCCGGCCGCGCCCGCGTAGTTGGTGCCGCTGCGCACCCCGGGGAGCGTGGAGCGTCCGTGGTTGGTCTCGCGCTTGCCGACCCCGGCGAGCACGTTCCACTGCACGCCGACCTTCTTGCCGTGCTCGCGATACAGCTTCAGATACTCCTCGGGGATGTCGGACGTCGCGGTCTCCGACTGGTCCTCCGCCGCCTCGTCGCCCTCTCCGCACTCGGGCTGCTGCGCCGCCCCGCCGGTGATCGACGGGAAGGAGGGGAACCCGCTGATCATCATCATCGGCGCCATGATCAGCGTGATCAGGCAGAGCGCGGCGACTCCGAGGATCAACGCGAGGCGGACGGGCTTGTTGTTCCTCATGCCACCCTGCCGCCCATCTCATCCCGCCGGTACGCGGCCCCGCCCGCTCGCTCCCGTCCGTACGCGATCCCGCCGCTCATCCGGTCCCGCCGGTGGCGCCGCTCTCGACGGGCTGGTCGTCCCCCTCCTGGCCGGAGTCCGCGGGCTGGAGATCGTGGACCCGCCATTCCGCGCCGGCCTGGATGAGCGTGACGGCGTACTCCGCGGTCCGCTCGTTCGCCCCGCTCCTCGCCGTGACGTTCTGGGTGCCGACGACCACGAAGGTCACCGAGGCGCTGTCGATCTGCCGGATCCCCTTGACCCGCGCCGTACCGATCGACACGATCTCGTCGGCCTTGTTCGCCTCGACGGTGCCCGGTGAGGTGACGGTCCGCAGCAGCGTCCCCGAGAACTCCGCCGTGACGTATCCCTTGAGGCGGTCGCCGTAGACCGCCGGGTCCTCGTCGTAGCTGAACGTGCCGTACTCGGCGGTGAAACGCTGCGCGTAGTCGGCCGCCGCGGCCAGCTCCTGCTTGGTCATCGGCAGGTAGGAGTAGACGTCGAAGGGCGCGTTACTCGCCGTCGCCGCCGGACGGGCCGGCTCCTCCGCCGCCTCCTGCCCAGCCGCCACCGTACGGGTGACACCGGCCGGCTGCCCCGGCCCCTCACTGGTGTCCGGCCACATGGTCAGGTAGACGCCGACAACGGCGAGTATCACGACCAGCACCGCGAAGACGGCTCCCCGCCGACTGCCTCCCTCGACCACGGTCAGTCCTTGTCGCGGTTGGACGAACGCAGCCAGAACGGCGGCGGCTCACCGGCCTCCCCGCCGCGCTCCACCCGCCGGGTGATCCAGAGCGGGGGCGCCTCGGACGACCTGCCTCCGGAGTCGCGGTTTCGTGAGCCACCGGAGCCCCGGGAGCCGCCGAAGATGCTTCCGCCCGACCCCGAGCCTCCCGACCCCGAGGAGCCGCGGGAGGAACCTCCGCCGTTACGCGATCCCGAGCCCGAGCCGCCCCGCGAGGAGCCGGATCCCGAGGACCCCCGGGACGAACCGCCGCCGCCGAAGATGCTCCCACCGGAACGACCGCCGCCGCCCGAGGAGCCCGAGGAACCGGACGACCTGCCGGGCGCGGGCGCCGAGGGCCGCACCGCGGGGGCGGAGGAACCCGACGACCTGCCCGCCGAAGAGGATCGGCCGCCCGAGCCTCCCTGCGGAGCCCAGCCGCCGGAACGGCCGCCGAACCAGCCTCCCGAGGAGCCCGTCCCTCCCGAGCCGCGTCCCGAGGATCCTCCGGACCTGGTCGGAGGCGCGCTGCCTCCCGTACCGGCTCCGGAGAGGTTGAGCGGCGGCGCCGCGCCGGCGCGGGCCGCGGTGACCGGTCTGCCGGTGCCCTTGCGCCTGCCCGCGGCCTGGGCGTCGGTGTCGAGGGGCGCCGGTTGGGCGCCGGTCGGCACCCGGGTGCCCGACGGCGTGTTCGGCGTGGCACCGCCCTCCTCGCCACGGACCCTGCCCTGGGCGACCGCTGCCGCCGCGGCCGCGCCGACCGAGGCTCCGCCGACCATCGCGGCCGCCTGCAGCACCGGCTCGGCCTTGCGCATCCCCCACCGGCCCGCCCTGACCGCCGCGACCGGCGGCAGCGCGGACGCCGCCCGCTGCAGGGTCGGCGCGGACGCCGCGTCGCCGAGCATCCGGGTGGTGAGCGTGTGCCCGTCCATGGACGAGAACAGGTGCTGGAACGGCCTCCGGTAGAAGAACACCGCGATCGTGAGGATCGCCATGAACATGACCTGCATGCCCCACGGCATCGCGGTGGAGATGATCAGGGCGTAGCCGTAGACGAGTATGCCGAGGACGAGGGCGAGCACCGCCTGTCTGAGCAGGGTGCCGATCAGCATCTCCACCCAGCGCATGGCGATGATCCGCCCGGATCCCGGATGGACGCCGATCAGCAGGAAGACCGGAGCGAGAATGAGCAGCAGCAGGAACCCGACCTTGAGCACCAGCAGCGAGACCGCCACCAGGAAGATCAGCAGTCCCGCGACCACCGCGGCCATGAAGGCGCCGATCGCGACCCCCAGGCGGTTCGTCCAGTCCTTGCCCTGGAAGAGGGGGAAGTACGGTGTGTTCTGCAGCTTGTCGGCGATCTCCGTCTCGTATCGCGCCTGGTGGGAGCCCGCTTCAGGCACCTGCTGGGCCTTCAGCTCGGTCGCGTCGATCGTCTGGATCTCCAGCAGCTTGGCGCCGAATATCTTGATGATGGGGGCCTCGGGGTCGGCCGTGCCGAACTGGCCCATCAGCCACGGCTTGCAGACCAGCGTGGACCAGAGCGCGTCGGCGTTCTGCTCGACGCCGGGCACGCCGCTCTGCCCGTATCCGCCGCCCTGAACCTGCGGGTTCGCCTCACCCGGTGCGGGCAGGCAGGAGGTCCCGCCCGCGCCCGGCAGCCCGGCGAATGCGGAGTTGACCACCTCGCCGGTCTTGTCGGTGACGATCTTGCCCATGCCCGTGAGGTCGCCGGGGCGGCTGAAGAACCAGACGGCCACCGTGACCGCGAGGACCATCCAGATGACGCCCTCGGCGGTGGTGGTGGCGCGTTTGCGGATCAGCCCGTACCAGGCGAGCCAGATGGCGCCGAGGATCACCAGCGGCCGCAGGTACGGCCAGTACATGGCGTCGGCCAGACGGACCACGATGTCGTCGACGACGTTCTTGATCGATTCCAGCGGGCCCTCGGTGGCCGCCGCCTGGTAGGTCGTGATGGTCAACCGGTCCAGCGCCTTCGCCCACAGGAAGACCGTGTTCGCCATCGCGTTGCCCATCACGGCCGCGATGTCGTCGCAGCCGAGCAGGTGGGTGTGCCAGAACTGGCCGCTCATGCCGTACGTCGCGTAGTTGCCCTGGGCCGCCGCCGGGGCCTGTGCCGCGGGGGCGCCCGTCGCGGGCGGGTCGGGAAGCGGCGGCTGGATCAGGCCGTCCACGCCTCCGGCGACGATGTCGGGTGACAGGTCGGGAGACATGTCACAGGGAGCCGCGGCGACGGCCGTGGACGTGTCGCCGGGGAACGCCAGCGGCAGCGCGAGGAAGGCGGCGAGCACGACCAGCCCGATCGCGATCCGCCTGCCCAGCCGTCCCCTGTGGGAACCCGGGCGAGAGCCCGTTGTGCCTCGGGCCTCACGAAGCCCGCGGACCTCGCGAAGCCCGCGAATGCCACGGAGCCCTCGGAGCTCGCGGAAGCCACGGAGCCCTCGGAGACCCTTCGGCCCTCCGAGTGGCCGTCTCCCGCGAAAGCCCTCGAATCCCTTAAGGGAGCCTTTCATGACCGCACCTCCAGCGCCGCAGCCCCCGGCCTACCGACTCTGTCGCCCCCAGGAAGATCATGCACTTTCTCGTCGGGTTTGTCGTGGGTCGGATTCGTGTCGAGCCAACGCAGCAGCTCGTCCGAGATCAGGTCCACCCCGATACGGCCCGCGCGACCGTCCAGATCCCGGAAGACGCATTCGCCGTTACCGAGTGAGCGCAGCACCGCCTTGTGCTCCTCGGAGGGCTCGACCCCGAGCAGCGCCATCACGTGCTCCACCTCGACCCGCTCCGTGGAGCGGAAGGCGAAGACCGACGACAGGCAGTTCGTCACCTGCTCGCTCAACAGGTCGCCGGCGTTCTGCGAGACCAGGACCAGCGCCGTGTTGCGGGAGCGGCCCATCCGGCTGACCTCGGGCACCAGCTTGGCCCCCTCGGGCGTGGAGGTGATCGCCCACGCCTCGTCCAGGAAGATCGCCTTGGGCGTCCGCCGGTCCAGGCCGTTCATCAGACCCCGCGCGAACTGCGCGACGAGATAGAGCAGCGCCACCGACAGCCTCTGCTCGTAGGAGTAGTCGTCGCGGCCGGTGGAGGCGTCGGGCAGCGTCAGGCCGCCCAGGGTGAAGACCGTGGTCCAGCCCTCGGTGTCGATCTGGTCGCCCCCCGAGGGGTCGAAGCAGAGCCTGGCCAGATGCATGTCCGACATGGAGCGGAGCACCGCGCCCAGGTTCTTGGAGGCGGCGTCCTCGGTCTGCTCAAGGAAGTCGACGACCTTGCCCAGCGACGGGTCCTGGCCGTTGGAGACCGCGGCGACCGCCTGGATCATCGCCGACTCGCGTTCCTCCGACATGCGAGGCAGCAGCAGACGCAGGGTCTCGGTGGCCATCGTCTTCTTGGCCGCCAGGTCGTCACCGAACGAGAACGGGTCGAGCAGGCCGGGAGCCGCCGAGCCGAGCGGGATGATCCGCGCCTTCCTGCCCCGCTTCTGCAGCAGCTGCACCAGCGACTCGGCGTCGCCCTTGGGGTCGATCACCGCGACCGTCACCCCGCGCAACGCCATCTGGTAGATCATCAGCAGCGCGAGCGTGGTCTTGCCTCCACCGGGCTCGCCGGTGATGGCGATCGCCGTCGGCCGGTTGCGCGTCGCCGCGACCAGCGGGTCGAAGTGCACGATGCTGCGCGCCCTGCCCAGCGTCTCCCCGACGTACGGGCCCATCCAGCCGGAGCCGCCCTCGTCCGTCCGGTCGCCCAGGTCGACGGTGGCGGTGGCCATGCCGCCCGCGATGGTGCGCAGCGGCTGCCGCTGCGCGTAGGCGTTCACCCGGACCCGCTCTCCCGGCAGCGTCTCGCAGAACAGCGAGAACTGGTCGCCGGTGGAGTTGACGATGTCGATGCCCATGTCGCGGTAGTGCTCCACGACCGCCTCGACCCGCTGCACGCAGATCTCCTCGGTCGGGGCCGACACGATCAGACGGTGCCAGCCGTACACGAACGGCAGACGCTCCTTGGTGATGCCGTGCTCCAGCATCCTGGCCGCGTCGATCTGCTCGGCGAGCGCGAGCGGCGCCTCGGCGCCCGCCTCACGGATGTGGATGTCCATGTCACGGGCATGGGCGAGCTTGCGCGCGACGTCCTTGCTCGCCTTGACCGGCGGGATCAGCCGCATCCTCGAACTGATCTCCACCGGGAAGGGCAGCTGGTCGGCGAAGTGCATCCAGGGTTCGCCGTCGGGGAAGGGCATGAGGTCGGGGAAGCGGGCGAAGGACATGTGCGCGACGTAGGAGTCGCCCTGCGGCTGCTCGATCCGCAGCAGCGCCCTGCCGTTGTGGATCTGCCCCTCGACGAGGGACTCGATCTCCCCCTGCCCCCAGCGGCGCTTGGGACTCGCCGAGGCCGGGGGGTCGCCGAGGGAACCGGTCGTGGCGTGCTGGAACAGCCAGGCGAGCTCGACGGAGGTGGCGTGCCTGGCGTACAGCGCGCTCGCGGACAGCGCCCTGCCCAGCCGCTCCGCCTGCTCGGACCACTTGGCGATCTCCGCCTTGGGGACGTGGTCGTCCTCGATGCCCAGGGCCTTCTCACTGCGCTGGTAGAAACCGAAGAGCTGCGAGAGGACCCCGGTGCCCAGCTGCCGCCCGCGCGTGCCGAGCCGCACGCCGAGATAGACCTCCTTGGTCCAGAAGTCCTTGGCCCAGACGTGGCGATACATGTCCTCCAGGTAGTCGCGCCAGCCCGGCCCCTCGTCGGAGGTGGCGTTCAGCGCCATCGCCCACTCGGCGGCGGGGTAGGTGCGGTGCGCCACCCGCAGGTGGACCTCGGCGTCGGGCATGCGGATGGCGGCGAGCGCGATCGTGATGTTGGTGGCGAGCGCCTCCCGCTCCTCGGGGGTGATGAACTCGTAGCTCACGGTGGGAAGCCTGAAATAGGCCCAGACCGACGAGTCGGTCAGCAAAATCCGATCGTCGAAGTATCGGACGGCGAGGCGGCTGCGCGCCTGGGAGGCACGGCTCACGACCCCTCCTCCATCGCGCGCGTGGCCCTGGCTCCGCGGCCTCCGGACCCCTCGCCGATCCGGATCCCACGGCGTCCGCTCATCCGGACCCCGGCCTGCCCGCTCACCACCCGCACCTCGTCTCGCCCGCTCACCGCATCTCCTCGCGCCCGGGGGATCACTGGGCTAGTTCCTCCTCGCTGGGTCGACCCGCCTGAACCGTTCCGAAGCCCGCCACGACGACACCGGCCAGGGCGAGATACGCCCGGCGGCCCGGCGCCCGCAGGTGGGACGGTTCCACCCGATCGGCCCTGCCGGGGGCCAGGGCGTCCTCCCAGGGCACCCGGACGATCGCCCGGCACCTGCCCCGCGCGACCGCCTCCGCCTGCTCCACGTCGGCCATGCTGCGGCGGCTCACCCCGTTGACCACCATGACCGCCCGATGGCGAAGGTCGGAGCAACCGTGCCCGTCGAGCCACTCGTAGGTCATCGCCACCGCGTCCGGCCCGTCCTCGCTCGCCGGGACGACGAGGACGAGCTGGTCGGCGTAGGGGAGGACCCGCGCGGCCAGAGCCGCGGCCGGGTCCATCACGACGACCTTGTAGTGCCGGTCGAGCATGTCCATCGTCTGGCCGAGCCGCCGGTCGGAGAAGAGCGTCCGGTCGGACAGGCGTTGCTCGGCACCGGCGTCGCTGTCTCCGGCGAGGACCTCCAGCCCCGAGGCGCAGCGGCTGGTGTAGGCGCGCATGCCGAGATATCCCTGGACGCTGTCGAGCCCGGAGAGCAGGGAGGTCAGGGTCTCCGGCGACTCGCCCTGGATCCGGCTGGACAGGGCGTGGGAGCCGGTGCTGGCGTCGACCGCGAGAATCCGGTCCTCGCGGTAGCGGGCGAGGGTGTGGCCGAGCATGAGCGCGGTCGTGGTCTGCCCGGCGCCGCCGGTGCATCCCAGGACCACCACCCGGCGACTGCCGCTGAACACCGCCCTGGCCCGCGCCTCGTCGATCTCCGAGCCGTCCGTACGGCCACCGCCGGGTCCGATCACCACCTGGGCCAGCCGCCGCCAGCCGCCGGAGGAGTCACGGCCGACCACCGACTCGACCCGGCGGACCCTGGTCTCGGCCTCGCCACGTGCGGGACCGGTCACCGGTACCGCGGGGGCGACCGGATCCGCCGTGTCGGGCCCCGAGGGAACCGCGCGGATCGACATGCCGCCACCCTGGACGCCGGTGCCCGCCGGAGCGCCGGGACCCGCCTGCGCACTCGCGGGCCGCTCCGGCGGCCATGCCTTCGACGCCTTCGACGCCCTCGGTGCCTCCGCCGTCTCCGCCGCGCGCCCGATCGGCGTGGGCTGCCCCTTGCGGTGTTGACGCCGTGCGCTCTCCTCGTCCGATCCGTCCCGCTTGTCCTGCCCGCTCTGTCCGGTCTGCGGGAGTTCGGCCGCCTCGGCGCGGCGCCCGACCGGCGCCGGTCCGACGAACCTCGGTACGAAGGAGGGGGCGGCGGGCTCCGAGGGCCTCCTGACGGGGTCGGGCACGACGGCCGGCCTCTCGGCGGACACCGCACGGGCCGGGGCGGAGGTCTCCTCCCGTGGCGCCCTGGGTGCCGAGGGCTGCGGCACGGCCGGCGCCTCGCGTCGTTCCTCGGAGGGTTTCGAGGCGGGAGCGTCGGTCTCGAAGGACGCCGCGGGCGCGATCACCTCCGAGGGCGAGGGCGGCCCGGCGGGCGCGATCACCTCGGGGCGCTCGGCCGGCGCGTCGGGACGCTCGACCGGCGTGTTCGGTCGCTCGACCGGCGTGTTCGGTCGCTCGACCGGCGTGTTCGGTCGCTCGACCGGCGTGTTCGGTCGCTCGACCGGCGTGAAAGGCACGATCACCTCGGAGGGCGGCGTGACCGCCGCGGGAGGCGCGACCGGTATGGCCGGGGCGGAAGGTACGGCCGGTGGTGGGGGCACGACGGGCGAGGCGGGGGCCGCGGCGGCGCGCTCGGCCTCCGCGGAGGCCGCGAGCCTGCGCAGCCGCCGCAGCGCCTCGGTGCCGATCGGAGCGGGCGGAGCCGCGGACGCGCCGGACGCCGCCGGGGTCTCGTCCCTCGAATCGTCCGCGTTCCCCTCGGCCGCGGATCCGGCCGGCGGAGTGCGGTCGGCCCGCTCCTCGGAAGGTCCCCGGGAATGGTCCGCGGGCGGTCGCGAGGCGGGGCCGAGGATCGGCGTGCCCGGCGCGGACTCGACGGCCTCGGCCGCCTCGGCGAACGCGACGGGCTCGGGCACCGGAGTCACGACGGGCAGGGACGGCACCGACGACGCAGCGGGCCCGGGCGGCGCTGCGGGCCCGGGAAGAACGGCGGGGATCGCGGGGACGGCGACCGGGGGGGCCTCGACGGCCCAGGAGGTCTCGACGCCCCGGGAGGTCTCGGCGGCCGGGCCCTGACCGACGGCCGGGGTCTGGCCGACGCCCGCAGCCTGACCAAGGGCCGAGGTCTGGCCGAGGGCCGGGGCGACACCTTGGCGAAGCGCGTGAACCTCGGTCCTGGCGACGGGCGCGGTGGCGGCGGCCGCCGCGGCCGCGGCCACGGCGGGACGCACCTCGCGGCGGGCGGCGGCGCGCTTGGCCTGGGCGTGCCGGGCCTTGCGCGACGCCTTGACCCTGACGGCCGTGTACTGCGGCGCGGCCCGCCAGATCCGGCCGGTCAGCGTGACCTCGGCGGGTTCGGAGAGGGGGGCCATCCTGCACCAGGTGCGCGGCTCTCCCACGTAGCGCACCTGCGACTGGAGCAGCTCGGTGAGCCTCTTGCTCTCGATCACCGGCCGGGTGGAGAGCCAGGTGACGACACCGGGGGGCACCAGATAGAGCACGTGCCAGGGAGCGGCGAAGGGCAGACCGAGAAGGTAGAGCAGCAGCGACCACGGGGCCAGCACTCCCACGAACCCACCGATCCAGACGATCGGGAGCGGCATCGGCAGCCGTAGGTCGTACAGCTTGTAGAGCCGCTTCTCGATCCTCCAGATATTGGTGTACGTGGGCAGATCCACGTGATCCTCCTCTCCGCCTCTCCTTGTTTGACCGTTCGAACCCGGTCTCAACCCCCCGAGATGCCCAGCGCGCCCGCGATCGCCTTGGCAGTCACCTCGATGATGTTCGGAACGTAGAAGATCACTCCGATCGCGATCGCCAGAATGATGAACTGGACGAATCTGGTGATCTCACGGGTGAAGAGGAAGAAGAGGGCCACCACCGAGACGATGACCAGGAAGAGCGGCGCGAAGAAGCTGCGGAGGAAGTCGGCGAGACCCTCGGTGTTGACGCCCGCCGGAGGTGCTGTGGGCTGAGCGAACTCCATGGCGCTCAGCAGCATGGTCTTGAGAATCACTTCTTGTCCTCCGTACTCACGATCGTGCCCGCCAAGCGGCTAAGAGTCCTCGGCGCGTGTGCGCCGGGACCCGGACCGACGGCTCATCGATCAGGGGGGGTCTGCTCACCGTGGATCGGCACCATTCGATCATGCTTACCCCGCCACAGATCGGTATGCGCCGCGGATGTCCTTGACGAACCACTTGTCGCCCTGCTCGACCATGGTGAGCAAGTAGGACTGCTCCAGCTTGCCTCCCATTTGGCCGGGATCGGCGGGCTCGGGGTCGGTGGACGGGGCCGCCTTCGACGGCACGCCCCACGTGACCGTCGCGGTCACCTCGCGGGTCGCCCCCCCGCCGACGGGCACGGAGAGGTCCTTGAGCTGCAGGAAGGTGAACGCCCCCCCGAACCCCTGCAGGGTGACCCCGGCGTCGGCGTACTGCTGCAGCGAGGTGGTGTCACCGGCGTAGGCCTTGAAGAAGTCTTCCAGCGTGGTGCGCAGCTCCTGCTCCACGGCGCGGTCACGCTCGGGTGCGGCCTTGGGCGGCAGGGCGGCGGCCCTCGGGGCGGGCAGGATGGCCGGACGGCCGGCGACGACGAACCTCTCCGCGGCCCGGTCGCGGTAGACGGGCACGGACAGGAGCTGGCGGCGGTCCTCCGACTGGTAGGCCACGGTGACGACGGCGTTGTCGGCGTCGACGACCTCGATCCCGTACGGTTGCACCGCTCCAGCGACCATCCTGCCGAAACCGTCCCAGCCGAACTGTCCTTCGACGCCCTCCGGCAGGTAGGGGGCGAGCCTCGACTCCCTCTCCGCGAGGCGGGCCCCGTCGAAGTTCAGATAGACCCCGGCGAACTGGGCCGCGAAGGCGGAGGCCTGGACCGTGGGGAACCCGTTTCCCTCGACGGGCGCCGCGCCCACGGGTGCGTTCTGCTGGGTGAAGCGCTCGAAGGGGGCGCGGACCCCGTTCACGACGATGACGACGATCAGCGCCCAGAGCACGGCGCGGCCGGTCCACACCAGCCAGCGGCCGCCTCCACCGGACCAGCGTCCGCGCGGCACGCCCCGCCCGCGCGCCGGAGCGCGGTCGAGATCGGGATCGTCGGGGAAGTCCGGATATGACGACAGCTCAGGGTCGCCAGCGATCCGGGGATCACGCTGGACTGTCGACCTTCGAGCCATCACGCCTCCGCTCGCGTCAATCCTCGGCCGGTGCGGTGTCGTATTGTTGACGATCCCGTTGGCCATGGTGACGCACTTACTCTAGCCGCCCCGCCGATTCTTCCAGGAAAGCCACGCCTATGCTGCAGGCATCATGATGACTGAGCAAACCGGGTCTGGAACCTCGACGAGGGCGCCGATGCGGCCTATGGTCGGGGAAAAGCGCATTCCCCCTGGCCAGCGCGTGGGGTGATTACTCAAACGCCACCCATTGCTAACCGGACAGCCCCCTGACTGTCGCGACCTGCGCATTTAACACGAAATACGTCACCTGGGGTCACAACCTCTCGAAATACACCTCCGCACCACCCGCTGCCCTCGCGAGAAGACCCCGCCCACCCCGAGACGGACGGCGAGCCGCGAAGACGACGTTCGGTCAGACGTTGAAGCGGAACTCCACCACGTCGCCGTCGCGCATGACGTAGTCCTTGCCCTCGATGCGGGCCTTGCCCGCCTGGCGGGCGGCGGCGATGGAACCGGTCTCCACGAGCTCGTCGAAGGAGACGATCTCCGCCTTGATGAAACCGCGCTGGAAGTCGGTGTGGATCACCCCGGCAGCCTCGGGGGCGGTGGCGCCCTTGCGGATCGTCCAGGCCCTGGTCTCCTTGGGACCCGCGGTCAGGTAGGTCTGCAGGCCCAGGGTCTCGAAGCCCACCCTGGCGAGCTGGGTGAGGCCCGACTCCTCCTGGCCGACGGACTGCAGGAGCTCCAGCGCCTCGGCGTCGTCGAGCTCGACGAGCTCGGACTCGATCTTCGCGTCGAGGAAGACGGCCTCGGCCGGTGCGACGAGCGCCGACAGCTGCGCCCTGAGCTTCTCGTCCACCAGCTCGTCGGCGTCGAGGTTGAAGACGTACAGGAACGGCTTGGCCGTGAGCAGGTGCAGCTCGCGCAGGTCCTTGGGGTCGATGCCCGCGCCCTTGGCCCCGGCGTACAGGGTGGTGCCACCGTCGAGGAGCTTGAACGCCGCCTCCGCCGCCTCCAGCGCGGCCTTGCGGTCCTTGTTGGTCCTGGACTCCTTCTGGAGGCGGGGAATCGCCTTCTCCAGGGTCTGCAGGTCGGCGAGGATCAGCTCGGTGTTGATCGTCTCGATGTCGCGCCCGGGGGCGACGCCGCCGTCCACGTGGGTCACGTCGGGGTCGTTGAAGACCCGGATGACCTGGCAGATCGCGTCGGTCTCACGAATGTTGGCGAGGAACTGGTTGCCTCGCCCCTGTCCCTCGGAGGCGCCGCGGACCAGGCCGGCGATGTCGACGAACTCGACCTTCGCCGGCAGGATCTTCGCCGACCCGAAGATCTCGGCCAGCTTTTCAAGACGCGGGTCGGGAACGCCGACGATGCCCACGTTGGGCTCGATGGTGGCGAACGGATAGTTCGCCGCCAGGGCGTTGGCGGTCTTCGTCAGCGCGTTGAAAAGCGTTGACTTGCCGACGTTGGGCAATCCGACGATGCCGATGCTCAGGCTCACGTGAGCCGAGTTTACGCGGAATGACCCACTGCTACCCGCCACGGGCAGGTCACAGGTACGAATCACGGGACGCTCGCGGGTCACTCACGGGACGCTCGCGGCACGCTCATGGGGCGCGAACCGAGCCGTTCCGGGCCGGGGAGCGTGTCGGAACCGCCGGAAGCGGCCGAGCCTGGAATCATGCCGGGGTGGATGTCATGGCTCTCTCCTTCCAGCTCGCGGTGGGCCTCGCCGCGGGACTCGCGATCGGCTTCCTGCTGGGCCGGGCGCGTTCCTCCTCGGGAGCCGCCGACGTCATGGCCCGCCTCGCCGACGCCGAGGCCCGCGCGAAGATCGCCGAGGAGAAGGTCGTCTACATCGAGGAACAGCTCTCCGAACGGTTCCAGGCCCTGTCGAGCCGGGCGCTGGACGTCAACAACCTGCGGTTCCTGGAGCTGGCGGAGACGAGGCTCGCCGCCAGCCGGGCCGAGGCCGCCGGGGAGCTGGAGCAGCGCAAGCAGGCCGTCGAGCACCTGATCGAGCCGCTGAAGGACACCCTGGCCCGCGTCGAGACGCAGCTGCGCGACACCCAGGCGGGCCAGCGGGCCGCCCACGCCGAGCTGGCCAAGCACATCGACATCGTCCGCGAGAGCAACGAGCAGCTCCGCGCCCAGACGAACTCGCTGGTACGGGCCCTGCAGCGGCCCGAGGCGAGGGGCAGGTGGGGCGAGCTCCAGCTCCGCAGGGTCGCCGAGATCGCCGGCATGCAGCGGTTCTGCGACTTCGACGAGCAGGTGAGCGTCACCACGCCGGACGGCGTCCTGCGACCCGACATGATCGTGCGGCTCGCCGGCGGCAAGAACATCGTGATCGACTCCAAGGTCTCGCTCTCCGCCTACCTGGAGGCCGCCGAGTCGGCCGACCCCGACCATCGGTCGGCCCGGCTCGACGCCCACACCCGGCACGTGCGCGACCACGTCGACCGGCTGGCCTCGAAGCCCTACTGGCAGGCGTTCAGTCCGGCGCCGGAGTTCATGGTGCTGTTCATTCCCGGCGAGGCGTTCCTCGCCCCCGCGCTGGAACGCGACCCCGCCCTGCTGGAGTACGCCATGCGACGGCGGGTCCACATCGCCACGCCGACCACGCTCATCACCATGCTCCGCACCGCGCAGTACGCCTGGCAGCAGGCCGCGCTCGGCGAGAACGCACGGGCGATCTTCGAGGTCGGCAAGGAGCTGTACGAGCGGCTGGGCAGCATGGGGCGCAACGTCGACGCCCTGGGCCGCTCGCTGAGCCGGGCCGTGGAGTCGTACAACAGGACGGTCGGCTCGCTGGAGACCCGGGTGCTGGTGAGCGCCCGCAAGCTGAACGACCTGGGGCTGGTCGAGAGCGACCTGGACACGCCGCAGGCGGTCGAGGACCTGCCGCGCGCCCTGACCTCACCCGAACTCCTGGCGCGAGAGGAGCCAAGCCCGCCTCTCGTATCCCGCCTGAACGGTAGGTTGACCAACGACCTGCCCTGAAACTGTTCCCTCGGGGGCTCCTGCGGCCGGACACTGGAGATAGCGAGGGCGACGGCGCCGGGGGGCCGCGGTGGTCAAGGTCAGGGGGCGAGTGGTGGACGAGCGAGGCGGCGTGCAGCCGGTCGGCGGGGTGATCGCATGAGTGAGCTTGACCGGGCCTCGGGCATCCGGCTGACCGTTCGGGGCGCACTGGCCTTCGTGCTGGCGTCCACGCTGGTGGGCGGCGTGCTGCAGGCGCTGACCGGGGTGGCGGCGCTGACCGGGGCGACGTTCGTCGCCGGTTGCGTCGCCGCCGCGTCGCTGGTGAACCGCAGGGACCTGCTGTCGCTGGTGGTGTCCCCGCCCCTGCTCTTCTTCGTGACCACCGCGTTCGTCGAGGCGATCCGATCCCTGTTCGCGTCCACGCCCGTGCAGGCCTTCGGCCTGGGCATGTACACCGCGCTGTCGCAGGGGGCCCCGTGGCTGTTCGGCGGTTCGTTCCTGGTGCTGGTCATCGCCTGGCGCCGGGGGCTGACCCGCTGCGTCCGAGAGCTGCGCGAGGAGCTCAGGGCCTCCAAGGCCTCGGTGCCCCGCCCCAGGAGCGGCGACGGCGGCGACGGCGACGGCAGGGCCTTCGCCCCCGAGCCCGAGGGATACTTCGAGCCCAGGGTGTACGGCACCCCCCGCGAGGGGCAGTAGCGGCCGGGCGCGGGGTTTCGTCCGTGACGGGATCTCCCGGATCGCGGAGAAAGCCGCCGGGCCAGGGCCGCACATGAAAGATCGGCCGGCCGGAGCGTGACAGGGGTCCTCGTGCGAGAGCGCGAAGCGCACGCTCTCGCCGAGGGACTTCGACCCCGTGGGCGGACGACCCGACGTCAGACCGTGGCGCGCAGGTCCCTGCGCAGCTCATGCGGGAGGGCGAAGCGCACGCTCTCGCGGACGGACTCGACCTCCTCCACGTCCCCGAACCCGTTTCGGGCGAGACGGGCCAGGACCTCGGCGACGAGCTCCTCGGGCACCGAGGCACCACTCGACACGCCGACCGTGGTGACGCCGTCGAACCAGGCGTCGTCGATGAGCGAGGCGTCGTCGACCAGATAGGAGGCGTCGGCCCCGTGGTCGAGGGCGACCTCGACGAGCCGCTTGGAGTTGGAGGAGTTCTCGGAGCCGACGACGATGACCAGCTGGGCCTGGGCGGCGATCTCCTTGACCGCGACCTGGCGGTTCTGGGTGGCGTAGCAGATGTCGTCGCTCGGAGGGTCGATCAGGTTGGGGAAGCGCTCCTTGAGCCGGGAGACCGTCTCGGTCGTCTCGTCCACCGACAGCGTGGTCTGCGACAGCCAGACCAGCCGATCGGGATCCTTGACCTGCAGGGTGTCGACCGAGTGCAGGCCGTCGACGAGCTGGACGTGGTCGGGCGCCTCGCCCGCGGTGCCCTCGACCTCCTCGTGGCCCTCGTGACCGATGAGGAGGATGTCGTAGTCCTGGGAGGCGAAACGCTTGGCCTCGTTGTGCACCTTGGTCACCAGGGGGCAGGTGGCGTCGATCGTCTTGAGGCTGCGGTCCGCGGCCTCCTGATGGACCGCGGGAGAGACGCCGTGGGCGGAGAAGACGACGATCGCGCCCTCGGGCACCTGCTCGGTCTCCTCGACGAAGATCGCCCCGCGCTGCTCCAGCGTCTTGACCACGTGGGTGTTGTGGACGATCTGCTTACGTACGTAGATCGGGGCGCCGTACTGCTCCAGCGCCTTCTCCACGGCCTGGACCGCACGATCGACCCCCGCGCAGTAACCACGGGGCTTCGCCACTAGTACGCGTCGGGTCGCGGGGGTGTCTGAAGTCATGCTCATATGCTACGTGGACACGCCCGCGAGACTGCCCATACGTCCCACAAGCTCATGCGGCACAAGTCTTGTCACACTAGCCTTCTCGATACAGACCTCCCAGGGAGACGATATGTCAGTCCCCGACATGATTCGCAATGTCACACAAAAGGCAAAAGACCTGCCGCTGCACATGCTGCAGAGCGCACTGAGCGGGGTCGGCCAGGCCCTGCTCCTCGGCGACCGCGTCCGGACCAGGTTCAAGGGAACCTCGGGCCAGGGCGAGACCGCCGAGGAACCCACCGGGACGATCGGCGACCAGCCGGCGAAGAGCGGCGAGGAGAGCACGGAGCAGGCGGGGAAGCCCACCCGTCGCGAGCCCGTCATCTTCGCGCCGCGTCCGGAGAAGGCCGCGAGCGCTCCCTCCGGCGAGCGCAACGGGACGAAGACCACCCCCGACCCCGTCATCTTCAGCCCCACCAAGCCCGACACCGCGACGCCCGCCTCGCCCGAGGTCAAGGTCCCCGAGGTCCCCGAGGTCCCCGAGGTCAGGGCAGAGGCCGGCGACGCCCCGGAGGCCAAGGCTCCCGAGGCCGTCGACACCCCTGCCGCCGCCGGAACCACCGAGGCCCCCGCCTCGACTCCGGAGCCTGAGAGCACCCCGGCTCCGCAGTCCGAGAGCACCCCGGCTCCGGAGCCTGAGGCCGCCCCGGCGAAGCCCGCCGAGGTCGTCGCCACGGAGCCCTCGGACACCGCCGAGGTGAAGGCCACGGAAGCACCGGCCGCCCCGGAAGTCTCGGCGTCCCCGGCCGTCGCCGAGACTCCCAAGGCCGCCAAGACCTCCAAGACCTCGGCTCCCAAGACCGCCAAGGCACCCAAGACCCCCGAGGCCCCCGAGGTCAAGGGCGCGGAGACTCCGGCGGCGGAGGCGGACGCGGTCACCGAGACCCCCGCCAGGAAGCCCAGGGCCACCCGGGCCAAGGCCGCCGACGCCCCAGCCGCCGAAGCCGCAACCGCAGCCCCCGAGGCCGTCGAGGCCACCGCCCCGAAGGCCAGGACGACCAGGACGACCAGGACCCGCAAGACGACCGCCAAGGCCGCCCCTGCGGACACCGTGGCCGAGCGCGCCGAGAGCGGCACCCTGACGAGCGCCACGACTTCCGCGGCCGAGGCGGAGGCCCCCGCGGTGGTGAAGGTCGAGGTGACCGAGGTCGACACCGCGAAGCCCGAGACCGCGGACGCCGCGGTGGTCGAGGTGACCGGGACCAGGGTCGCGGCACCCGAGGCCGCCGACGCGGCCGGCCCCTCCCCGAGGACGACGACCACGGCGGCGGAGTCCTCCTCGGAAACCGCCACGCCCGCCGAGCCTCTTCCCGGCTACGCGGAACTGACGGTCGCGTCCCTGCGTGCGCGGATGCGCGGCAGGACCTCCGAGCAGATCCGGGAGCTGCTCGCCTACGAGCGGGCCACCGCGGACCGCGAGGTCGTCGTGCGGATGTACGAGAACCGCCTGGCCAAGCTGGCGGCCGCGGAATAGTCGCCTCCGGCGCGTAGGCTCCCGGCCATGAGCTCGAACACCACCCCTGAGCAGCCCCTACCGGTTCGCACGGTGTTGCAGATGGTCGGCGGCTGGATCGGCAAGCTCGGCACCGTCTGGGTCGAGGGGCAGATCACCGAGCTGACCGCCCGCGGCGGCACGGTGTTCCTGACGTTGCGCGACCCGGTGGCCAACGTGTCGGCCCGGATCACCTGCCCGCGCGGTGTCTACGAGGCGACCGTCCCCCGGCCGGTCGACGGCGCGAGGATCGTGGCCCACCTGAAGCCCGACTTCTGGGTCAACAAGGGCTCGTTCGCGTTCACCGCGCTGGAGATGCGGCCGGTCGGGGTGGGTGAGCTGCTGGCGCGGCTTGAGCGGCTGCGCCGGCTGCTCGCCTCGGAGGGGCTTTTCGGCGTCGACAGGAAGCGGCGGCTGCCGTTCCTGCCGGGCACGGTCGGGCTGATCTGCGGCCGCGACTCGGCCGCCGAGCGCGACGTGCTGGAAAACTCCCGGCGCCGCTGGCCCGCCGTGCGGTTCAAGGTCGAGCCGGTGGCCGTGCAGGGGCCGTACGCGGTCGGTGAGGTCGTCGAGGCGCTGCGCAAGTTCGACGCCGACGCCGAGGTCGACGTCATCGTGGTCGCGCGGGGCGGCGGGTCGATGGAGGACCTGCTGCCCTTCTCCGACGAGGCCCTCGTGCGGGCGGTGGCGGCCTGCCGTACGCCCGTGGTGAGCGCGATCGGCCACGAGCAGGACAATCCGCTGCTCGACCTGGTCGCCGACGTGCGCGCGTCCACCCCGACGGACGCCGCGAAGAAGGTCGTGCCGGACGTCGGCGAGCAGATGACGCTGATCCGCCAGCTCCGCGACCGGGGTCGCAGGGTGGCGGGCGGCTGGCTCGACCGCGAGACGGCCTGGCTCGCGGCGGCCCGCTCCCGCCCCTCTCTCGCCGACCCGGTGCGCGAGGTCGAACGCAGGGCCGAGCAGGCCGAGCAGCTCAGGGATCGGGCGAGGCGGTCCCTCACCGCCTCCCTGGACCGTGCCTCCGACTCGCTGGAGCACCTGCGTGCCCGCCTGGTCTCGCTGTCTCCCGCCGCCACGCTGGAACGCGGTTACGCGATCGTGCAGCGCCCCTCGGGCGAGGTCGTACGGCTCGCGAGCGAGGTCTCCCCCGGTGACGAGCTCACGGTGCGCTTCCCCGACGACCGGGTCCGGGTCAGGAGCGATCCCGCCAGGTGAGCGAGGGGTAGCCGTCGTCGACGAAGCCGAGCTGCCGGTAGAGGGGCTCGGCGTCGGAGGTCGCGTGCAGGTCGACCCTGCGGACCCCGCTGTCGCGGTACCACTCCAGGAGGGCTCCCATGATCGCCCGGCCGTGCCCCCTGCGCCGGTGGCGGGGATCGGTGGTCATGCCCTGGACGTAGCCGTAGCGGCCGTCGGGAAGGCTGGGGCCGGGAAAGCGGTCGAAGATGAGGCCGATCCCGCAGGCCGCCAGCCCCCTGTCGGGGGAGTCCACCACGTAGACGGCGGTGTCGGAGCTGCCCAGCCGCTCCCGGAGGCTCTCGGCGTAGGCGTGCTGCCACTCCTCCTCGATGGGGAGGTGGCCGTCCATCGCCATCCGGTCGGCCAGGATCTCACGGAGGCGCACCAGCTCGGGAATGTCGCCGACGGCCGCGTCACGAACGTTCACCTCGGCATTCTTCCAGCCGTACGGCACCGGCGAGGCGGGAGGGGAGCCCGCCGGCGCCGGTCGGCCCTCGCGGGCCGGCGTTGACTCCCGGCACGGCACGGCGTCACCGGATGGGCGCGACGATCTAAGGTGGGTTCGTGGCCGATGAGAAGAGACCGTCGTACGAGCAGGCGCGCGAGGAGCTGACCGAGGTGGTCCGCAGTCTCGAGGCGGGCGGGCTCACCCTGGAACAGTCGATCGAGCTCTGGGAGCGCGGCGAGAAGCTGGCCGCGATCTGCGAGGAGTGGCTCCAGGGCGCCCGGGTGAGGCTCGCGGCCGCGATGGCCCAGCGTCGGCAACCCGACCCGGCCGGGGAGACGCCCTTCTGAGTCCCCTCGGCGACCGGCTGACGTCGGAGCGGGCGTTTCCAACGGCATCACCGCCCACGATCATCGATCGTTTTGGAATCACGTCGCCGCCCTGCTCCGGATGTCCGCGCCGTTGGACAGAGCCATCCCTACTCGACCGGCCGTTCCCAATCTTTCTCTCATAGAGAGCGAGTAGAACGATGCGGTGAACGAACAACCCGTCGCGAAGGTGCTGGTCGTCGACGACGAACCGAACATTCGCGAACTGCTGTCCGAGGCCCTGGAACTGAACGGCTTCGCCGTACGGACCGTCGCGGACGGCCGCGAGGCACTGGAGGCGGTGGCCCGAGAGCGGCCCGACATCGTCGTGCTGGACGTGATGATGCCCGGCCTGGATGGGTTCACGGTCGCGCGCAGGCTCCACGAGGCCGGTGACAGCCCCATGCTGCTCTTTCTGACCGCCAAGGACGCGGTGTCCGACCGGATCGCGGGGCTGACCGCCGGTGGTGACGACTATGTGACCAAACCTTTCAGTCTGGAGGAGGTGCTCCTGCGGCTGCGGGCGATCATGCGCAGGGCGCGGCCCGCGCAGGAGCAGGTCGACGACGGCGTGCTGCGCTACGCCGACCTGGAACTCGACGAGCAGGCACACACCGTACGGCGGGCGGGCCGGGCGATCCACCTGTCTCCGACGGAGTTCAGCCTGCTGCGCTACCTGATGATCAACGCCGAGCGGGTGGTCAGCAAGGCGCAGATCCTCGATCGCGTGTGGGACCACGCCTTCGACGGCGAAAGCAGGATCGTGGAGTCCTACATCAGTTACCTGCGGCGGAAGATCGACGCTGACGGCCCGCCGCTGATCCACACGTTGCGTGGCGTCGGCTACCGGTTGCAGAGGTTCTCGTGAGACGGACCTGGCCCCTGCGGCATCGACTGCTGGCCGCGCTGCTCGGTCTGTGCGCGGCCGGGCTGACGGTGTTCGCCACCGCGAGCGTACTGCTGCTGGAGCGTTCGCTGTTGTCCAGGGTGGACGCCCAGCTGACCGAGACGGCTGTCACCTTCGGCCGGCGCCCGCTCCTGCCTCCGCCCCCACCCCCGGCGGACAGGGGGCAGCCCGTTCAGATCCCCACACAGTTCAAGATCGCCTTTTACTCCCCTTCGGGGACTCTGCTGCGCAGCCTGCCCGCGGAGAACGGCGACGGACCGATCGTCCCCGCCGCGGCGATAGCCACCGTCCCGCGAGGCCCCATCACCGTGCCCGCCACGGGGACGGGTGAGTGGCGACTGCTGGTGAGGAGCCTGCCCGACGGCACCAGGCTGACCGTGTCGATGTCGCTGGAGCCCAACCGGGCGACCGTGCACCAGATCCTGGTCATCGAGGCGGTGGCGGGCAGCCTGGTGTTACTGCTGCTCGGCACGCTCGCCTTCGCCGTGGTGCGGCTGGGCCTGCGACCGCTGACCCGCATGGAGCAGACCGCCGAGGCCATCGCAGGCGGAGACATCCACCGCAGGGTCGGCGACACCGACCCCGACACCGAGACAGGCCGTCTCGGTGGCGCGCTGAACACCATGCTGGAGCGCCTGGCCACCGCACTCAACGAGTCCGAGCGCTCCGAACGGCGATTGCGGCACTTCGTCGCCGACGCCTCGCACGAACTGCGTACCCCGCTCACCTCCATCAGGGGCTTCGCCGAGCTCTACCATCACGGCCAGGACGCCGGGGATCCGGTGACCGAGCGGCTGCTGCGCAGAATCGAGGCCGAGGCCGAGCGCATGGGCGTCCTGGTGGAGGACATGCTGCTGCTGGCCAGGCTGGACCAGGAGCCCGCGCTGGAGCCCAGCGTCGTGGACCTGCACGTGCTGGCCGGAGACGTGGTGCACGCCGCTCGCGCTCGCGATCGCGAACGGCCGATCCAACTGATCATCTCCGACGGGCCGGTCTTCGTGCGCGGTGACGAGCGCCGCCTGCATCAGGTCATCGCCAATCTGGTCGGCAACGCCATCCAGCACACCTCTTCCGGCACCGGGATCAGCCTCACCGTCGCTCCGCGAGCGGTTGCCGGGGTTCTCACCCCCGGTGTCGTGCACGCCGGTACCGGTCCCGCCCCCCACCGCGGAGCCGCACTACTCGAAGTGCGAGACGAGGGGCAGGGCATCGCCCCCGAGCACCTGCCATACCTGTTCGACCGCTTCTACCGTGCCGATCCGGACCGCTCCCGCGACAGCGGCGGGACAGGGCTGGGCCTGGCCATAACCGCCGCGCTCGTGCAGGCGCACGACGGCCGGATCGAGGTGACCAGCACACCTGGCCGCGGCACCACCTTCCGCGTGCTTCTCCCGCTGGAGCAGCCCCAGGACAGCTGAACGTCCACAGGCGGTTCACCTTCTCGTCGGATGCGGTTCACACACTGTTCCCAGCTTGGTGCTGTCAGATGTGCGCTGACGAAAGGAGAAACATGCTGGCAAGATTCCGCAAACCAGCCGTCTCCGTGGCTCGCGACAGCGATCGAAGCACATCCGGCGCCGAACCAGCCGGTGATCCGGCCGACGATCGGGGTCACCGGCTGCGGGCACCGAGCAGGCTGCACGCCTTCAACCGGTACGAGATCAAGTACCTCGTGGAGACCTCGGAGGCGGTCACGCTCAGGAAAGAGATCGAGCAGCGCCTGGATCGCGACCGTCACAGCGGCCAGGAGGGGTACGGCATCTGGAGCGTCTACTACGACACCCGGCAGTTGCGCTTTTACTGGGAGAAGATCGAAGGGCTGAAGTTCCGCAGGAAACTGCGGGTGCGCCACTACGGCGACCGGTTCACCCTGCGGGACGACACTCCGGTGTTCGTCGAGATCAAGCAGCGGGTCAACCGGGTCACGCAGAAGCGACGGGTGAGCCTGCCCTACAGGGACGCGCTGCGCCTGTGTGACGGCCGCCAGATGGTCGAGCACGAGCCGTCCCAGCGCGCGTTCCTGCAGGAGGTGCTCGACCTCTCCTTGCGTCTGGACCTGCGGGCTGTCGCGATGACCGGTTACACCCGGCACGCCTACGTGGGCCGCGACGCCGACGTGGGCCTGCGCGTCACCTTCGACAACCGCGTCCGGGGCCGTGACCGCGACTTCCACCTGGGCGCCGACGCCGAGAACAGGCTCATCGTCCCCGCCCACATGTCCATCGTCGAGGTCAAGGCCAACGAGCGCGTGCCGTACTGGCTGACCGACCTGACCGCCAAACGGAACCTGCAGGTGGTCCGGGTCTCCAAGTACTGCCAGAGCGTGGAGGCGCATGGACTCGCCCCCCGCTCGGTCTTTCACATTCCCGACCACGATCTCGATCTCGGCCGCCATCAGCCGGCCGTTCTCTCGGAGGCATGACTCCCCATGGACTTCTCGTTCCAGGACCTGTCCGGCACGTTCAGCGTGGCCGACATCGCGATCGCGATGTCGCTGTCGTTCGTGCTCAGCGCGATGATCGGCTGGGTGTACCGGGCCACGCACCGCAACGTGTCCTACAGCCAGTCCTACGTGCAGACGCTGGTCATCCTGGGCATGCTGATCTCGCTGATCATGCTGGTCGTCGGCTCGAACATCGCCCGCGCCTTCGCCCTGGTCGGCGCGCTCTCGGTGGTGCGGTTCCGTAACGCCATCAAGGAGACGCGTGACGTCGGGTTCATCTTCCTCGTCATGGGCATCGGGATGGCCGTCGGTACCCGCTTCTACCTGCTGGCCATCGTCGCCGCCGTGGCGATCTCGCTGATCATCATGGTCATGCACCGGTTCAACTGGTTCCAGCTCAACGTACGGCGGCAGGTGGTCAAGGTGCAGGTTCCCACGGATGAGGACTACACCGCGGTCATCCAGGATGTGCTCATCCGGCACACCGAGGAGTTCGAACTGGTCAGCATGGAGTCGATCCGAGGTGGCGCACTGACGGAGCTGATGTACACCGTGAAGATCAAAAAGGGCAGCGAGCCTGCCGACGTGATGGCCGCGCTGCGCGAGCGCAACCACGGCCAGCCGGTCACCATCTTGACCGGATACGACCAGAGCGACCTGTAGGCCGGCACCATGGCGCAGCTCAAGCATCGCATTCCGGTCAAACTCCGACACAACTGGAAGCTGGTCACGCTGTGCGCGGCGTTCCTCGCCCTGTGCTGGGGCGTACTCGGCAGCGGGATGATCCGCCCCTACGTCACCGTCTCCCAGACCGCCACGGCCGAGACCGTCATCACGAACGTGACCGGCACCAAGGAGCTCTTCGACACCTCCGTGGCGCACGAGGTGAAGATCACCTTCACCGACGCGGCCTATGAGGACATGCTGAACGAGTACTTCAAGGACGGCGACAAGAAGTATGTCGAAGCCGATCTGACCATCGACGGCACCCGCGTCCCCAGCGTGGGCATCCGGCTCAAGGGCAACTCCACTCTGGCCGGGCTGACCTGGAAGGGACAGTCCAGGCAACGGAGCATGCCTGGCGGCGGGCAACGACGCGGAGGTATGCCGGAGGGCTTCCAACCACCCGAGGGGTTCCAACCACCCGAAGGCGGTGAGCCAAATGGCGACCAGCCCAGAGGTGGTGGGTTCGGCGCGTCCTTGAAGGGCGAGGAGCCTGAGAACCTGCCGTGGCTGATCAGCTTCGACGAGTTTGTGGAGGGCCGCCGCTACCAGGGGCACAACCAGGTGGCGGTACGGCCGGCCGCGATGGGCTCGACGACGATGCTGAACGAGGCACTGGGCATCGCACTGGTCGGCGCCTCCGGTGAGCCTACCCAGCGCTCCATCCACAGCGCCTTCACCGTCAACGGCCGCACCTCGACACCGCGCCTGATCGTGGAATACCTCGACGAGGGCTATGCGGAAAACCTCGGCGAAGGCGTGCTGTACAAGTCGTTGGCCAGCGGCTCCTTCACTTACAAGGGCGAGGACCAGACCGGGTACACCAACGACTTCAAGCAGATCAACAAGGTCGGCGTCCAGGATCTACAGCCGGTCATCGATCTGGTCAAATGGGTGAACGAGGCTTCCGACGCCGAACTCACCTCAGG
Organism: Streptosporangium sp. NPDC000563; assembly: GCF_040299985.1. Lineage (NCBI taxonomy): Bacteria > Bacillati > Actinomycetota > Actinomycetes > Streptosporangiales > Streptosporangiaceae > Streptosporangium > Streptosporangium sp. NPDC000563. The sequence continues at coordinate 176,417 of NZ_JBEPDA010000015.1, forward strand.
CCTGGGCGAGCGTTTGGACGTGGAGTCGTTCGCCCGTTATCTGGTCCTGCAGAACCTCATGGTCAACTTCGACGACATGGCTGGGCCCGGACGCAACTACTACCTGTGGTACGACCTGGACACCAAGAAGTTCAAAGTCATCACCTGGGACCTCAACTTCGCCTTCAACGGTAACGCCAAGAGTGGTGTGAACGACACGATCTCGATGGGCGGCGGCCGAAGACTCCCCCAGCAAGGGCAACAGAACCAGCAAGGTCGGCAGAACCAGCCGTCTCAGAGTGCCACCCCACCCCGGAATGGCCGGCCGGAGCGTCCGCAAGGTGCAGAAGGCGGCGGCATGATGCGCTTGGGCCATCCTCTGAAGGAGAAGTTCCTCAAGAACGCCGCCTTCAAGAAGATCTACCAGGAGCAGTATCGCGCTCTGTACACCGAACTGCTCGGCAACGGCACCGCGTCCGGCCTGCTCGACGATCTTGTCACGTCCTACAAGCTGAACGAGAACGCCGACACCGCCAAGGCCGACACCGAGGCGGAGAAGCTGCGCACGTTCCTGACCACCCGCACTCAGACGCTGCGGTCCGACAAGGCGATCAGCGGCACGTAGCGCCCTTGTGATCGCCTGGGTTCCCGACACGGGGGTCTGGACCGAAAACCAGGAGCGACCGCGGCTCAACCGTTCTCCGACAGACCGTCCCGCCGGAGGAGCCACCCCATCACCCTTTTACGGATCACGCAGGTCAGGTGCGTGACAACCAACGATCACGCACATGACCTGTGGCCGGCACCGGCCCGCCTGACGGCCACATGACCGGCTCTCTAGGAGGTGTTTCTCGGCAGTTGTTTGAGGGACCCGGCCAGGGTGGACAGCTCGTCCCACGGGGCGGTGCCGGTGACGACGATCGTGACGTCCGGCAGGAACCGTACGAGGGAGCGCTGGTTCTTGTCCTCACGGACGCGCTGCTCCCAGGTGACGCCGTTGATCTGGACGGTGCCGGTGACCGTGGAGGTGTTGGAGAGCCGGTTCGCGAACTCGGCCTCGGGCTTCTCGTCGCTCTGGGCGAGCATCGCGTGGAAGCGCTTCGCGGTGGCGAACCCGAGCCTCCAGGTCGTGACACCGTTCGCGCTCGTGTTCTTGGAGCTGTTCGGGACCCATCCGGCGGCGACGGGTTCGGGGGCCCACACCAGGAAGGGCGCCGTACGGCGCAGGTCGGCGAGGGCGATCGAGTAGTCGACCCTGGGGATGTGCTCGGTCCTGCTTTGCGGCGTGACCAGCAGGAACAGGCCGACGGCGGCCAGACAGACCGCCATCGCGAACACGTAGCCGTAGAAGCCCTGGGTGAACTTTCGCACGACTGTCGACACTATCCGTTCGGGTGGGCGGTCGGCTCTCAGGGGCGGTGGATCTGGGCGATGATGGTCAGCACGTCCTCGACGAGTGCCCGGGAGGCGTCCTCGTCGTCGGAGAGGGCGACCTCGGAGACGGCGGCGGCGAGCGCGCCGGTGAGGACGACGACCAGTGCCCCCTCGTCGCCCTCGAACAGGGCGGCGTTGCGCTTGGCCCACTGCCGGAGCCGGTCGCGCATGATCACCTCGAACCCGGGCGGCCCGTCGCCGCGCAGGAAGAGCGCGGAGACCTCCCGCTCGGCCAGGCATCCCTCCAGGTAGGCGCGAGCCCCGGCGATGAACAGGCGCATCGGGTCGCCCTCACCCTCCGCCCTGGCGTCCTGGACCGCCTGCTTGGTCCGCTGGGTCTGACGGGTCTGGAACTCCTCGAAGAGCGTGAGATAGAGATCGGCTTTGCCGGAGAAATGATGGTAAAGACTTCCGACACTCGCTCCCGCGCGGGCGACCACGTCGGTGACCCCGGTCTCGGCGAAACCGCTTGTGACGAAGATCTCCCTCGCGGCGGACAGGAGCGCGACGCGCGTGGCGGCACCCCGCTCGGATGTCCGCCCGCCCGCGCCTTTCACCAGCCGTTCCGTGTCGCTGCTCATGGTGGGCACATTATCCTCCGCCGACCGGTCAGAGGGGGGCCAACTACGATCGTTGCATTGACACGAGAGGGGTTTCCCACCATGTCCGATGAGACGTCCGTTCCCGACGCCCTCGCCACGGGAGAACACGCACCCGATCGCAACCTCGCTCTGGAACTGGTCCGGGTCACGGAGGCGGCCGCGATGGCCGGTGCCCGCTGGGTAGGACGAGGTGACAAGAACGGCGCCGACGGCGCCGCGGTGAACGCGATGCGCCAGTTGATCAATACGGTGTCCATGAGCGGTGTGGTGGTGATCGGCGAAGGTGAGAAGGACAACGCGCCGATGCTCTACAACGGCGAGCAGGTGGGTGACGGCAGTGGCGCGGCGTGCGACGTGGCCGTGGACCCGATCGACGGCACCCGGCTCACCGCGCTCGGCATGCCCAACGGCATCTCGGTGATCGCGGTCAGCGAGCGCGGCTCGATGTACGACCCCTCGGCCGTCTTCTACATGGACAAGCTGGTCACCGGCCCCGAGGCCGCCTCGTCGGTCGACATCAACGCGCCGGTGGCGGACAACATCGCCGCGGTGGCCCGCGCCAAGGGCGGCGTGCCCTCGGATGTGACCGTGGTCGTCCTGGACCGGCCCCGCCACGAAAAGATCATCCAGGAGATCCGGGAGGCCGGGGCCAGGATCAGGCTCATCACCGACGGCGACGTGGCCGGTGCGATCATGGCGGCCAGGGTCGGCACGGGCGTCGACCTGATGCTCGGCATCGGCGGCACCCCGGAGGGCATCATCGCCGCGTGCGCGCTCAAGTGCCTCGGTGGTGTCATCCAGGGCAGGCTCTGGCCGCAGGACGACGCCGAGCGCCGCCGGGCGCTGGACGCGGGCCTCGACCTCGACGCCACGCTGAGCACCGACGACCTGGTCAGGTCCGACGACGTGTTCTTCGCGGCCACCGGCATCACCGACGGCGAGCTGATGCAGGGCGTCCGTTACCGCGCGGGGAGGGCCATCACCAGTTCCCTGGTGATGCGCGGTCGTTCGGGGACGATACGGAAGATCGAGAGCGAGCACCAGCTCTGGAAGCTGCGGGCCTACAGCGCGATCAACTTCGACAGCGCCAGCTGAGAGCCGGGGCGCCGGAGCCGGGATTTCCCTTCGGCCGAGGAGCGCCCTCAGCGGGGCGCCCTCCGGCCGAGGGCTCCCGGTGAAGGGATCTCGGCGAAGGGTTTCCGGTGAGGAGTGCGCGGCGGAAGAGCGATCGCGGCCGGGAAAAGCCCGAAAGGATCAGGAAAGACCAGGAAAACGGCGTCCGCCGCCGACCCGGGAACGGTGTCAGCGGCGGAACCAGGAGCGGCGGGGGCGCTTGGGAGACTTCGCCACGATGCTCCCCAGCGTGACGACGCCGGTGATCTCGATGACCGGCCCGTCGGGGGAGGCGGGGACCTGGTTCTTCTTGCCCCCCATGTACGACGAGGCGGGCATCTCGATCCGCACGCCCTCGGGGACGATCAGGGTGAGGGTGCCGCCCATCACGGTGACGTGCAGGGTCACGTGGCTGGACTGCAGCAGCGCGTCACACAGGTCGAGCTTGACGTTCGCGCAGATGGCGGTGGCCGTGAACCGGGTCGGCACCACCCATCGGCCGGAACGCTCCTCGGAGCCGAAGAACGCCGCCACCGGGCGGACGTCGGTGCGCAGCGGCTGCGCCTCGGGCGGGAGCAGGTCGGCGGTGAGCGCGGAGAGCTCTCCCAGCGTGCGGGCGCGATAGAGGGCCTCGGTGCGCTCGTCGTACTCCGCGTGGTCGAGACGCCCGTCGGCGAGCGCGTCGGCCAGTACGGCGGCCACTCTCTCGCGGTCGACGTCTCCGGCTCTCAGGTCGGCGGGGCGCGGCTGGGGACCGGTATGGCGGACGGCGGGGGGACGGGGACTCTCCACCCTTCGACCATAATCCCTGCGCGGGCTCCGGCAGCGGCGCGAGTGCGCCGACATGCCCCGTGAGCCGGAACGTCCGGCGCGACGGGCCGGCGAAAACCGGTAGATCATCAACCATTGACCACCGGGTACCTCGCCCATAACCTGACGGAAACTTGAATCCCCCTCATGTTTCCCGGAGGTCGTCATGCCGACCCCACGTGACAGGCAGGCGCGCGTCGCGACCTGGGCGGCGTTCTTCGTCCAGGGTCTCTGCTTCGCCACCCTGCTCACCCATGTGATCGACCTCCAGCACAGGTTCGGGCTCAGCGACGGCGACCTCACCCTGGTCCTGCTGCTCGTACCGGTGATCGCCGGGGTCGGCAGCGCGGTCGCGGGTCTCCTGGCGAGCCGGTACGGCAGCGCCCCGGTCCTGCGGATCGCCCAGGTCGGCGTCTGCGCCACCGTGGTGCTGATGGGCTGGAACGGGCAGCTCGCCGGGCTTTACGTCCTCAGCGCCGCGTTCGGCCTGTTCGTCGGCGCGGTGGACGCGGCGATGAACATGCAGGCGGTCGCGGTCGAGCGCCGGTACGGCATGAGCGTGCTGACCGGTTTCCACGCGGTGTGGAGCATCGGCTCGATGCTGGGCGCCGGGTTCAACTCCGCCTTCAGCGCGCTCGGCGTCGAGTTGGGCTGGTCCTTCTCCGTCCCGGTGCTGATCGGCGCGGTGATCTCGGTCGTCATGCTCCCCCGGCTCTACGGACATCGGGAGGAGAGGGCCGGTGAGCGGGCCGGGCACGTGACGGCCCGGGTGCCGTGGCGGCCGATCATCCCGCTCTGCCTGGCGATGGCGTTCCTGTACGTCGGCGACGCGGCGGTGTCCAACTACAGCACGGTCTACATGGAGAAGGCGCTGGCGGCGAGCGGCTGGCTGGTGCCGTTCGCCTACCTCGTCTACCAGGCGACCATGCTGCTGGCGCGGGTCCCCGGCGACCTCGCCGTACGCAGGTACGGGCCGGCGCCGGTGGTCCGCGTGGGCGCGGTGATCGCGGCCGTCGGCACGCTCGGAGTCGTCGTCGCGCCCGGCGTCACGGTGGCCGTCGTGTCGTTCGGCCTGATCGGCGTCGGGCTGTCCGTCATCGCCCCGCAGTCGTTCTCGGCCGCGGGACGGCTGGGCGCCGGCGCGGAGACCGCGATCGCGCGGGTCAACATGTTCAACTACGTCGGCTTCCTCGTCGGTGCCGCCGTGGTGGGGACGCTCAACGACCTGGTGAGCGTCCGGGTGGCGTTCGTACCGGCGGCCGTCCTGGTGGCCCTGATCGTGTTCCTCGCCAGGGGTTTCCAGCCCGACCTGGAACCCTCGGACGAAGGCAGCCCCGGGAGAGGCCCGCAGGAGCCCGCCGAACGACCGTGACCCCGGTCCCGGTGATCGGCCGCCCGGCCTGGGCGGTTCGCCGTCGCCTCCTGCCGCACGAGGCTCGCCCGGACCTCGTCGGCCCTCGTCGTCAGCCCGGTCGGCCGCTCTCGTCGCCGGTGAGCTTCCTCAGGTACGCCAGGCTCTCGCGGACGTTCTCCATGGGCTCGCCGGAACCACCGGGCTCCCTGGGAGCATCGGAACCACCGCCGGCAGGCTCCAGCACGATGTTCTGCTCCAGGACGTACCAGCCGTCGTACCCGGCCGCCGTCAGGCCGCCGACGACGGCGGGGAGGTTCACGTCGCCTTCGCCCAGCGGGCGGTAGAGACCGTTTCTCACGGCCCGGGTGTGGGTCAGCTCGCCCGCCCTGACCCGCTCGGCCATCGCGGCGTCCACGTCCTTGAGGTGGACGTGCGCGATCCGTTCCGCGGCGTGGGAGACCAGCTCGGCGGGGTCGGTGCCGCCCGCGAGGAGATGGCCGGTGTCCAGGCACAGCGGCATCGAGCTGTCGTCGAGCACCCGCTGGACCTCCTCGCGGTTCTCCACCACGCTTCCGATGTGCGGGTGCAGGGTGACGGTCCTGCCGAACTCCTTGGCGTTCTTGAGGATCCGGCGCAGGTTGCCCGTGAGGGTCTTCCAGGCGACGGCGTCCAGCTCCGGCCTGGCGTCGTGGCTCTCGCCACCGGTGGAGGCGGCGAGCACGACCACGTCCACCTCGCCGTCCATGAAGGCGCGCATCGCGGCCCGGACGATCGGGAGCGGGTCGTGGTCGGCCTCGTGCAGGACGACGGGGACGAACCCGCCCACCGCGCGCAGCCCGTACTCCGCGAGCAGGGAGCGGCAGTGTGTCGGCGAGGGCGGCAGGAACCCTGCGGGGCCGAGTTCGGTGGCCGTCAGGCCGAGCTCTCTCATCTCGGCGAGCACCTGAGAACGATCCGGCTGCCGCCCCCAGCCCGGGCCCTCGCAGGCCCCCCAGGAGATGGGCGCGCCGGCCGTTCGCACCGGGGCTCCTTCGACGGCGGAGCCGGACTCTCTCACAGGATCGCCTCTTCTCACATAATCACCTCCGTGTCGCGCACCGGACGCCCCTCGCGCCGGGAGGGTTCCGCGGCCTCGGCGAGGCAGGGCGCCACGAGGGTGTCCTCAGCGGTGCGGTGACTCTCCGCTTCCCCCCGGACCACGCTGGGAAACGCGTTAATTCTGCGGATTCCCGATGATCCAACACGCATTGTGCCTTTCGGAGAAGAAAGCGGTTGATCCCCAGTTCTAGGTGAGGACCGGGAAGCCGTCAAGAATTTGTCAGGACATCAGGACGATCCATCGGGCAGTGGGCGACGTCCACCGGACGGCGTATCCACAGGTGGGAGGCGTCGTCGTAGGGCTGCTCAGCGGCGCGCGGCACCCACCGGGAGGCGGATCGCGAGACGGCCGGGCCGGTTTCCACGAGGACCCGGATCGCGGCCGCCGACCTCGGTGGCACCGGCGGCCGGGTTCCCGCGAGGGCACGGATCACGGGGCGACCCAGCGGCGCAGGGCGTCCGCGAGGGCACCGACCATCGCGTCGGCGCGGTGCACGGGCAGACGGGCGAAGCCCATCACCAGTGCGGGCGGACCCGGGGCGTATCGCATCGGCCCCACCGGCTCGGCCGCCAGCCCGTACTCCTGGGCCGTCTCCGCCACCGCCACCTCGTCCCAGTCACGCGGCAGCTCGGCGAGCAGGTGGAGCCCGGCGGAGACACCCCACACGGTGATCTCGGGAAGGTGCTCGCCGAGGGCGAGCGTGAAGGCGTCGCGGCGGGCGCGGTACTCCCGGCGCATCCTTCTCAGGTGCCGGTCGTAGTCGCCGGTCGTGATGAAGTCGGCCAGGACGTACTGCTCCAGGACGGGTGATCCCAGGTCCAGCTCGCCGCGGGCCAGCCGCAGCGATCCGGCGATCTCGGGCGGGGCCGCCACCCAGCCCAGGCGGAGGCCGGGGGCGAGGGACTTGCTGACGCTCCCGATCAGGATCACCCGGTCGGCCGCCAGCCCCTGCAGGCAGCCCACCGGGTCGCGGTCGAAGCGGAACTCCGCGTCGTAGTCGTCCTCCAGGATCGCCGCGCCGGTCGCGACGGCCCACTCGATCAGCTCGGCGCGGCGGCGGGGCGAGAGCACGACCCCCGTCGGATACTGGTGCGCGGGCGTGAGCAGCACCGCCCGCGCTCCGGTCGCGGCCAGCGCCCCGACGTCGACGCCCTCGCCGTCCACGGGGACGGCGACCAGGTCGGCGCCGGCGGCGTGCAGCAGAGGGAGCTGACGCGCCCCCGCCGGATCCTCGACCGCGAGCCGAATCCGGCCGGGGGGCGGCACGGGGTTCGCGGCCCGCCGGACGAACCAGCCGAGATCGTGGGGGGAGCCGGCTCGGGGGAGCCTGCCCGCGAGCGCCTGGACGGTGAGGCTCACCCCCTGGGCCACCCCGCCCACGATCACCAGGTTGTCCGGGCTCACGTCGGCCGCCCTCACCCTCCCGAGATAGGCGGCCAGCTCCTCGCGCAGCGCCGGGACACCGCCGAGGTCGCCGTAGTTGAGGGCCTCCGCGGGCAGCGTGGCGAGCGTCCTCCTCATCGAGGCCAGCCACCGCTGCCTGGGGAACGCCCCCAGGTCGGGTGCGGTGGAACGGCGCCCCCGGTACGGCCCGCGACCGCTCTCCTCCCCGCGAACGCTCTCCTGCGCGCGGGGGGTGCGTGCCTTCGCGCGCGGCCGGCCCGGCGGCGTCGGGGAAGGACCGTCGAAGGGCGCGGGACGGCTCGCGGCGGGTGCCACGGTGGTTCCCGCCCCGATCCTGGAGATCAGGAAACCCTCGGCGACGAGCTGCTCGTACGCCTCGACCACCACGCCGCGAGAGAGCCCGAGATCCCGCGCCAGCTCGCGGCTGGCGGGCAGCCTCGCCCCGGCCGCCAGCCGCCCGCGCCGCACCGCCTCGCGGAGTTCGCGGGCGATCTGGGCGGCGACACCGCCCGCCGCCCGGTCGACGACGATGTGCAGGTCCGCCAATTGGTCCTCTGTTTCACCGCTGGATTGGACCCGACAGGGGTGCCATTGGTTTCCTAGCATTTCGCACATGAACGTGGATGTCAGCACCGCCGCCCGGCGGGGATGGCGCGGCCCGGTCGAGGCCGCGACGGCGATGTTCCTGGTGGGCACCCTGGCGGGGGTCTCAGGGGTGATCGGGGAGTACCCCGTCCACGGCGGCCAGGCCCTGCGCTACCTGCTCGCGGCCGTGATCCTGCTCGCCGTCGCCCGGCTCGCGGGGCTGCGGTTCGTCCGCCTCACCCCCCGTGAGACGGCGCTGCTCGCGGCGCTCTCCCTCACCGGTTTGGTGATCTTCAACGTGTGCGTGATCGAGGCCACCCGGCACGGCGGTCCGGCCCTGGTCGGGACCGTCCTCGGCACCGTACCGCTCGCGCTCGCCCTGATCGGCGGACGCCCCTCGCCCCGGCTCGTCGGGGCGGCGGCGGTGGTCGTCGCCGGGGCGACGGTGGCGACCGGACTCGGCAGCGGCGACCTGACCGGGCTGCTCTGGTCGCTGGGCGCGCTGGGCTGCGAGGTCTGCTTCTCCCTGCTCGCCATCCCGCTGCTGCCGAAGCTGGGAGCGGTGCGCGTCTCGGCGTACTCGGTGACGCTGGCCGTGCCGATGCTGGTGGTCACCGGGCTGCTCGTGGACGGCACCGCGATGATCCGCGTGCCGACGGCGCCCGAACTCGCGGGTCTGGGCTACCAGTCGCTGATCGTGACGAGCGTGGCGTTCTTCCTCTGGTACGACGCCCTGCCCCGGCTCGGCCCGGCGACCGCGGGACTGTTCGCCGGGCTGATCCCGGTCGGCGCCATCGCCACCGGCGCGGTCCTCGGCCTCGGCGCACCCTCGGCACCCGACCTGCTCGGCGCCGCGCTCGTCGTCGCCGGCATCGTCATCGGCCTCAGCTCAGCGGGCTCACCCGCTGCGAGGGCACGTCGGCCGACCGGGACGAGGCGACCCGCTGCCGGGGAATCTCGACCCGTTGGGGCAGGCTGACCCGCCACACGGTCTCCCCGTCCCGCGGGTGCAGGGCCACCCGCTGCGAGGGCAGGCTCGCCGGCCCGGAGGCGGTGCCGGGCTTCTGCGGAGGGAGGGTGAGCGGAGGTTCCGGCCAGCTCACCGGCCACTGGGGAACGCGTCCGCCGGTCTCCTTGATGCTCGTCAGCGTGATCGCGATCAGTGACACGGTGAGACCGGCCACCACGAAGAGGGCCACGATCGCCAGCATGATGGTGTTTCCGATGTTCATCGTCTGTCTCCCCGCTTCCGCCGGACGCTCGATCCGGCTCTTTCCAGCCTCCTCCTTGAATTCGGACAGATAGCCATAAAAGACGCATAGGTCATCAACACTTGCCCTAAATATGTGTCTTTCATCTCATATGTCCGCCTGGCCGCGCGCAACCCGACCGCGGAGGCCGAGCGCGAAACACGAGGCCGTACCCTCTAGGGAAAACGGCGCCCGCACGGAGGATCGACGACGATGCCCGAGTTCGACTACACCGACCTGCTTCCCCTGGGACCGGACGAGACCGAATACCGCCTGATCACCACCGAGGGGGTACGGGTCGTCGAGGCCGCCGGACGCAGGTTCCTCGAGGTCGAGCCCGAGGCGCTGCGGCTGCTCACCGAGAACGCGATCCACGACATCTCCCACTACCTGCGGTCGTCCCACCTCGCCCAGCTCCGCAAGATCATCGAGGACCCCGAGTCGAGCGGCAACGACCGCTTCGTCGCCCTCGACCTGCTGAAGAACGCCTCGATCTCGGCGGGCGGCGTGCTCCCGATGTGCCAGGACACCGGCACCGCGATCGTGATGGGCAAGCGCGGGCGCCACGTGCTCACCGACGGCGCCGACGGCGAGCACATCTCCCGCGGGGTGTACGACGCCTACACCCGCCTGAACCTGCGCTACTCCCAGATGGCCCCCCTCACCATGTGGGAGGAGAAGAACACCGGCTCCAACCTCCCCGCGCAGATCGAGCTCTACGCCGAGGACCCGGGCGGCCACCCCGACGAGTACAAGCTGCTGTTCATGGCCAAGGGCGGCGGCAGCGCCAACAAGTCCTTCATGTACCAGGAGACGAAGGCGGTGCTCAACGAGAAGCGGATGCTCCAGTTCCTGGAGGAGAAGATCCGCTCGCTCGGGACCGCCGCCTGCCCGCCGTACCACCTGGCGATCGTCGTCGGCGGCACGTCCGCCGAGTTCGCCCTGAAGACCGCCAAGTACGCCAGCGCCCGCTACCTGGACTCCATCCCCACCTCCGGCTCCCCCTCTGGTCACGGCTTCCGCGACACCGACCTTGAGGCCAAGGTCTTCGAGCTCACCCAGAAGCTCGGCATCGGCGCACAGTTCGGCGGCAAGTACTTCTGCCACGACGTCCGCGTCATCCGTCTCCCCCGCCACGGCGCCTCCTGCCCCGTGGCCATCGCGGTCTCCTGCAGCGCCGACCGCCAGGCCCTGGCGAAGATCACCCCCGAGGGGGTCTTCCTGGAGCGGCTGGAGACCGACCCGGCGAGGTTCCTGCCGGAGACCACCGACGACCACCTCTCCGACGACGTCGTCAAGATCGACCTCAACCGCCCGATGGCGGACATCCTCGCCGAGCTGACCAGATACCCCGTCAAGACCCGCCTGTCGCTGACCGGCCCGCTCGTGGTCGCCCGCGACATCGCCCACGCCAAGATCGGCGAGCTCCTGGACGCGGGCGGCGAGATGCCCGAGTACCTCAAGAACCACGCGGTCTACTACGCCGGCCCCGCCAAGACCCCCGAGGGGTACGCCTCGGGCTCCTTCGGTCCCACCACCGCCGGGCGCATGGACTCCTACGTCGAACGCTTCCAGGCGGCCGGGGGCTCCAAGGTCATGCTCGCCAAGGGCAACCGCTCCAAGCAGGTCACCGACGCGTGCAAGGCCCACGGCGGCTTCTACCTCGGCTCCATCGGCGGCCCCGCCGCCCGCCTCGCCCAGGACTGCATCAAGAAGGTGGAGGTCCTCGAATACCCCGAGCTGGGCATGGAGGCCGTCTGGAAGATCGAGGTCGAGGACTTCCCCGCGTTCATCGTCGTTGACGACAAGGGCGAGGACTTCTTCGCCGACTCGACCGGCCCCGTCCTCACCATCGGCCGCCGCTGACCACACACCCCCTCGCGGGACGCCGAGGGTCAGGACCCGCCGTACAGGCGCCCGAGGTCGACGAGCTCGACGTCGGAGCGCCGTGCGGCGGTGTGCGTGACACCTCGGGAACGACGGCCGCAACCATCATTGGCGGGACCATCGTTCCGTCGGCCACCACTCCCGACGAGAACAACCCCCTTCACCGCAACGTGCGGTCCGACTACGGAGAGAAGCCGTCGAGTCCAGCCAATCCAACAGATGTCACTCATTGTTTCCTAACAGTTACAAGCCTGAAAATCTGACTCAAGTTGGCAAGAAGATTCGGGCCTGTCTCTACTGGTCGCATTACGCAAATCGGTAAGCTGCACCACATGCGTGCGCCGCCCGGATACCTTCTCGCAGCGCGCTACCGGTTGTCCGAACCGGTTGGGCGCGGCGGCATGGGCACTGTTTGGCGTGCACACGACGAGTTGCTCAACCGCGAGGTGGCCGTCAAAGAGGTTCGCCTTCCCGTGATCCTCGACGAGGAGCTCCGCGCCGAGCTGTGCGCCAGGACCGAGCGCGAGGGGCGCGCGACCGCGATGGTCGCCCACCCTTCCGTCATCACGGTCTTCGACGTCGTCACCGAGGACGAGCGCCCCTGGATCGTGATGGAGCTGCTCCGCGCCAGGTCGCTGGAGCAACTCCTCCAGGACCACGGCCCGCTGCCGCCCCGCCAGGTGGCGGAGATCGGCAGGCAGGTCCTGGGGGCGCTGCGCGCCGTGCACGCCAAGGGGATCCTCCACCGCGACGTGAAGCCGAGCAACGTCCTGGTGACCGACGACCGGGCCGTGCTCACCGACTTCGGCCTGGCCGCGCTCGAAGGAGACGTGTCGATCACCCAGGCGGGCATCGTGCTGGGCTCGGCCGGATACATCGCCCCCGAGCGCGTGCTGGGCGCCAAGGCCAGCCCGGCCGGCGACCTGTGGTCGCTCGGCGCGACCCTCTACACCGCCGTCGAGGGCCGGGGCCTGCACGGGCGTCGTACGGCCGCCGCCGCGCTCGCCGCGCTGACCAGCGGCGAGCCGATCCCCATGGAGCGGGCCGGACCGCTGACGCCGGTGCTGCGCGGCCTCCTCACGATCGACCCGAACGCCCGGCTCGACGCGGGACGTGCCCTGATGATGCTCGCCAGGGTGGCGGCCGGCGGGCTGGTCGAGGAGTCCTTCTCCAGGCCGTCCGCACGCCCCGACGTCAGGCCTCCCGCGAGCGGGTCCGGCGGCAGGTCGTCCACGGGCGGGTCCGGCGGCAGGTCCTCCTCGGGCGGATTCAACGTCAGGTCGTCCGCGAGCGGGTCCGACGGCGCGTCGGCCCCGCCGTTCAGCCGCCGCTCCCAGCACCGCGGGATGCACCGGGTCGGCTCCGCGCCGCCTCCGGCACCGCGCCCCTCGTCGCCGGGGACGCCCCCACCGCCGTCGGGACCTCCGTCCGGGCCGACACCCCAACTCCGGGCGCACCGGCGTCCCGGTGAGGGGGTCCATCGGAAGCCGGTGGAGATTTCGCCAACCTATCGGCCACTTGTCCGTTTTATGACGCCCTTTATAAGGTTGGTCCTCCCACGTCTTCTCTGGCCGAGGGAACTCCGTAAGCGCGGGTAAAGCGCTTCTCAAGGTGGAATGGCTATCTTCTTCTCATGCCGGAACAGCAGACGCGTGTGCTCGCGGACCGTTACGAGCTGATCGCGCCGCTCGGCCGAGGCACGATGGGCACCGTTTGGAAAGCCCACGACCGTTCCCTCGGCCGTGAGGTCGCGATCAAGGAGATCCGTCAGGAGCCCGGCCTCAGCGAGGCGCAACGCGCCGAGCTTCGGGAGCGGATGATCCGCGAGGGTCGTACGGCCGCCCGTATCAGCCACCCCTCGGTGGCCACCGTCCACGACGCGATCGTCGAGGACGGCAGCCCCTGGATCATCATGGAGCTCGTGCAGGCGCGCTCCCTGGAGCAGGTGATCGAGGAGGAGGGGCCCCTGCCACCCCGCCTCGTCGCCGAGATCGGGGCCGACCTGCTGGGGGCGCTCCGCGCGGCCCACGCCCAGGGGGTCCTGCACCGTGACGTCAAACCCGGCAACGTGCTCATCACCGAGAGCGGCCGGGTGGTCCTCACCGACTTCGGCATCGCGAAGGCGGAGGGCGACACGAGCCTCACCAAGACCGGCATGGTGATCGGTTCCCCCGGATACACCGCACCCGAGCGGGCCCGCGGCGAGCACACCGGGCCCGAGTCGGACCTGTGGTCCCTCGGCGCCACGCTGTACTTCGCGGTCGAAGGCCGCCCGGCCTACGAGCGGGCCTCCGTGGCGGAGACCCTGGCCGCGCTGATGAGCGAGCAGGTCGACCCGCCGACCCAGGCGGGGCCGCTCCGCCCGGTGCTCGAACAGCTGCTGGAGAAGGACCACACGGCGCGGTTGACGGCCGCCCAGGCGGGGGCGCTGCTGCGGGCGGTGGCCGACACCCCCTCGCACCTCGCGGACTCCCTGCCACCGGTCCCCGCGCCCGCCACGCCCCCTCCCACGCCGTCCCCCTCGGCCTCCGCGGCCCCTTTCCCGGCGGACATCGGGGATGCCCCGGGCGCCGACGAGGACCCCGAGGACGACGCCGAGGAATTCGACGCCAATCGCACCGTGATGGTCATCCGCCCCAAGGACGGCCTGCGCATCCCCGGCGGCACACCGCCCGCCGCCCCGTCCCCGGCGGCCTCCGGCCGCCCGACGACCTCGCCCTACCCCGACCGTCCTCCCTTCGGAGAGCCGGGCGATCCGGCCGCGAGACGGCAGGGCCCTCCCGGTCTCGGAACCCCCGTCGCCCGGGGACCCGGCGCCTTCGGAAGGCCGGGCGCGTTCGAGGAACCGGACGACGAGACGGCCTTCGCGGAGCCGGGAGCCGAGGCGTCGGCGACGCCGCCCCACGGGTTCCCCGTGAGCGGCAGAGCCGATCTCTCCGCCACCCCGCCACACGGCTTCCCGCCGGTCACTCCGGAGTTCGGGAGGCCCGGCGCGGGAGGCCCGGGGGCGGAGGCGCCCCCTCCGCTGAGACTCGTCCCCGGCAACCCGCCCCCCGACCAGCCGGGGCCGGTGCCCGCACAGCCCTGGCGTCCGCCGGGCCCCGAGGCGTCGGACGGCGCCTACCGCTCCCCCGGCCTGGGCACCGACCTGTTCGCGATCGCGGGGCAGAACGCCCAGCCCGACCCCGGCCGCCCCGGGCCGAGGAAGCCCCCGTCGGAGAAGACCCGGATCGGCGTCCTCGTCCTCATGGGCGTGGCGGCGATCGCCCTCGTGGTGATCATGATCCTCGCGGTGGCCGCCATCTTCTGAGACCCCCCTTCCGAGAACGCCCCGCGAGGGCGACCCCGTACCCGCCGTTTGATTTCCTCCTCAGGACGCAGACTGGGGTCATGAGCGAGTATCGGATCGAGCATGACTCGATGGGCGAGGTACGGGTTCCCGCGGGGGCGAAGTGGCGGGCGCAGACCCAGCGGGCGGTGGAGAACTTCCCCGTCTCGGGGCGCGGACTGGAAATCCCGCACATCTCGGCCCTCGGCCTGATCAAGGCGCTCGCCGCCGAGGTCAACGCGGAGCTGGGGGTGATCGACAAGGAGCTGGCGGAGGCGATCGCCGAGGCCGCCACCGACGTCGCGGAGAACGAGTGGGACGGCGAGTTCCCCGTCGACGTCTTCCAGACCGGCTCCGGCACCTCCTCCAACATGAACGCCAACGAGGTGATCGCGACCCTCGCCGAGGAGCGGCTCGGCCGTCCCGTCCACCCGAACGACCACGTGAACGCCTCGCAGTCGTCCAACGACGTGTTCCCCACCTCCATCCACGTCGCCACCGCCACCGAGGTCTCGTACCACCTGATCCCCTCGCTGCGACACCTCGCCACCGCGCTGCGGGACAAGTCGCTGGAGTTCGACGGCGTGGTCAAGGCCGGGCGCACCCACCTGATGGACGCCACCCCGGTCACGCTGGGACAGGAGTTCGGCGGGTACGCCACACAGATCGACAACGCCATCGGGCGGGTGCGGAGCGCGCTCCCGCACCTCACCCAGCTGCCCCTGGGCGGTACGGCGGTCGGCACCGGCGTCAACACCCCGCCCGGCTTCGCGGCCAAGGTCATCGAGAAGCTGCGCCAGACCACCGGGCTGCCGTTCTCCGAGGCTCCCGACCACTTCGAGGCCCAGGGCGCGAGGGACGCCGTCGTCGAACTCTCCGGCCAGCTCCGCACGGTCGCGATCTCGCTCAACAAGATCGCCAACGATCTGCGCTGGATGGGCTCCGGCCCCCGGGCGGGACTGGGCGAGATCAACCTGCCCGACCTGCAGCCCGGGTCGTCGATCATGCCGGGCAAGGTCAACCCGGTCGTCCCCGAGGCGGTGACCATGGTCGCCGCCCAGGTCATCGGGAACGACGCGGCCATCGCCTTCGCCGGCGCCTCCGGCACGTTCGAGCTCAACGTGATGCTCCCGGTCATCGCGCGCAACATCCTGGAGTCCGTGCGTCTGCTCGCCAACGCCTCCCGCCTACTGGCCGACCGGTGCGTACACGGCATCACCGCCAACGTCGACCGCATGCGCGAGTACGCGGAGTCGTCGCCGTCGATCGTCACCCCGCTCAACCCGTACGTCGGGTACGAGGAGGCCGCGAAGATAGCGAAGCAGGCCCTGGCCGAGCGCAAGACCATCCGTGAGGTCGTCATCGAGCGCGGCCACGTCGCCAACGGCACCCTCACCGAGGAACGGCTCGACGAACTGCTCGACGTCCTCTCCATGACCCGGCCCCCCTCTTGAACTCCTCCCCGGCCTGAAGGCCGGGGATTCTCCCGTCGCGTCGCGGTTAAGCGGCGCGCGGGGGTTGACGCTTCGCAGACCGGGTAGCCCCGAGGTCTCCACGTCCTGACACCGGCGTTCCGTCGGCGTTGTTGATGTTGATCGCGGCGTTGGTGTCGGCATGGCCGACCCACCCGCAATCAGGGTTGAGGCACGCGAACCTGGTTTTGTCGCGGTTGGCGGCGTCGCGGTGGCCGCACTGGTGGCAGGTCTGCGACGTGCCAGGGGCGGGGACCTTGACGACCTGCCCGCCCCGGTCGCGGGTTTTGTACTCCAGCAGAGTGACGGTGCGATCCCAGGCTTCTCCGGCGATCGAGCGGTTCAGCCCGGCCTTGTGTGCGACGTTCCTGCCGGGGTTTTCGATGGTGCCCCTGGCGGAGCGGACCATGTTCTTGATCTTCAGGTCTTCCACCTTGATCACGCTGAAGGTGTCGGCGAGTTCGGTGGTGGTCTGGTGCTGCCAGTCGACGGCTCGGCGCTTGGCTGTCGCGCGGGCCTTGGCGATCTGGTTGTAGGTGCGGGCCAGCCGTTTGGAGGTGAGCCGGCCGGGGGGGCGGGTGCGGCGCTGGCGGGCGGACTTCTTCTCCAAGCGGCGCAGGTGTTCTCTCTGGCCGCTGGTGAGCCAGGGGCCGTGTTCGCGCATGGTGGCATCTGACAGGGCCAGGGCGACGGTGATTCCCTGGTCGATCCCGACCTGCGGGCCAA
>NZ_JBEPDA010000016.1:0-192809 GCF_040299985.1 Streptosporangium sp. NPDC000563
TGCCGGCGTGCCCACTCCGAAAGCTTCACGCGCGCAAGATACATGACTACGTGTGATCATCTTTGCTTATAAAAAATTGAGCAATTGCCAACCCCCTTCAGGCAGGAGATCCGGCGTTCGCGGGCGTGGCAGGAGCGGTGGCCGGTCAGGACCTCACGGGGTGTCCGCCCCCGTGAGGTGGGCGCGGATCTGGCGGATGTGCTCCGGGGTGGTGCGGCAGCAGCCGCCGACGAAGGCCGAGCCGGCGGCGGTCCACTCGGCCGCGGCCTCCCCGAACTCCACCGGGTCGGCCAGCCCGAGCCAGCGCCGGTTCGCGGAGTCCCAGACCTCGCCCGAGTTGGGGTAGACCATGGTGGGCTTGCCCTTGATCTGCGAGATCAGGCTGGGCACGTGGCGCGGTGCCGTGCAGTTGACGCCGATCGCGATCACCTGGGGGTTGCCGGTGAACAGACCGGCCGCCATCTTGAGCGGGGTGCCGTCGTTGATGTGCTCGCCGTCGCGGCAGGAGAAGCTCACCCACGCCCGCATCCCCGGCGTCTCGGCGAGCAGCCGCCTCAGCGCCCTCGCCTCGGTGTAGGACGGGATGGTCTCGCAGGCCATCAGGTCGGCCTCGCTGTCGGCCAGGATGTGCCAGCGGTCGCGGTGCCAGTCGGTGAGGCCGTCCTCGTCGAGGTCGTAGGCGCCGGTGTACTCGGCGCCGTTGGCCAGATAGGCGCCGTACGGGCCGACGCTCGCGGCCACCGTGCCCGAACCGTGGGCGTCCCTGGCCTGGGCGGCCAGGTGCACGGAGAGCAGGATGAGGTCCTCGGCCTCGGTGGCGCTCAGCCCTCGCTTCACGAACGCGGGGATGCTCGCCTGATAACTCGCCGTTATCGCCACCTCGGCGCCGGCGGTGAAGTAGTCGAGATGCGCCTGCCGGATCACGGAGGGGTTCTCCAGCAGGAGTTTCGCCGACCAGAGGTCGTCTCGCAGGTCCGCGCCCAGCTCCTCCAAATGGGTGGCCAGGCCGCCGTCCAGAATCACCATCCCGCTACTTTATGTGGCACGGCCGAGGTTGGAACCCCGCTCTTCCCGTCCCCGGCCCACTCTGTCCCTTATCGGCCCCGCCGCCCCTCAGGTCGCCGCCGTGGCGTCCCGTGGGTCCCGCTCCGTTCTTCGGGGCGGCGGGACCGGGGGTCACCGCTTCCAGAACGGACGTCGCCCGGTGGAACCCGTCAGGGACTCCAGGACCTCCACAGCCCTCCGCCACAGGACGTCCACGTCCCCACCGGCCTGCAGCTCGCTCGCCAGGGCGGCGAGTTCGGCGTGGCCGCCGAGGTAGACGACGAGGGCCGCGAGGCGGCTGCCCAGGTCCTCCAGCAGGAGCAGCCGCTCGGCGGCGGGCAGGGAGGCCGCGGCGCGCAGCCGCTTCAGCTCCTCGGCGAGTTGCTCCTTCGGCGGGTCCTGGGGGGCGCCCTGGGACCTGCCGCGCTTCGGGGCGGCCCCCGCCGGTGCGGGACGCAGCATCCTGGCGCGGTCGTCGAAGCCTCCGGCCGCCGCCTCGTGCGGCATGCCGCCGACGGCGGGGCTCGCCGCGAACCTCGGCATGGAGCCGGGGCGGGCCATCCCGGGCGGTCCCGTGGGCGCGGGGGGCGGCGGGGCCGCCGCGTTCTCGAAGGCCATCGAGGTCATCATCATCGGAGCGGCGGCGATCGGGTTCTCCCAGCCGCTGGGCGGCTCCACCGGCTGGATCACCCGGTGTCCGGGACCGCCCTCGGCGACCACCTGCGTGTCGACCGCGACGAAGGCGGTGAACCTGCAGAGCACCCCGTACCTGAGCGAGGTCTCGACGATCTCGGCCTCCAGCGACCGGTCACCGGCCGCGTAGCGGTCCTCCAGGGCACGCAGCCGCGCCCGCGCCCAGATCGCCCGTACGGCCGGATTGCGCACCACGGAGGCGGTGACCCTCCGCTCCCACGGCGAGCCGTCGGCGCCCACGCCCCGTACGGTGATCGCCCCTTCGGCGGGGCCACGGTAGCGGCCGAGCACGGTGAGCGGGACGCCCGAGTAGACCGAGCCGATGTGGCTGATCGTCTCGCTGATCAGGTCGAGCCCGTCGGCCTCGATGGACAGGTCGGTGACGAGCGGGGCGCCGATCCGGCGGTGGATGTGCTCCATCGCCTCGTCCAGCCGGTCCTCGGACTCGACCAGCTCGCACCTACCCCCTCCCACCCCGGCCAGCCTGCCCAGGAACCCGGCGTTGACCGCCCTGTCGATGCCGACCGTGTGCACCCGAACCCCGGCCAGCGCGGCGCCGGTCCGCGCCAGGATCTGGTCCTCGTTGCCGACCTGCCCGTCGGTGACGAGCACCAGCACCCGGTCCCTGGCGGAGTCGGCGAGCAGCTCGGCGGCCCGCTCCAGCGGGGACAGCATCTCGGTGCCGCCGCGCGCCTCCAACCTGGCCAGGTGCTCCACGGCCCGGTAGCGGTTGCGGTCGGACGCCTCCGACAGCCCCTCGCCGAGACCCTCCGGGTATTCCACGACGCTGTCGAAGGAGAGCACCGCGAACCGGTCGCCCGAGGTGAGCGTGTCGACGATGCGCGCGGCCGCGCGCCGGGCCGCCACCATCTTCCAGCCGGTCATGCTGCCCGAACGGTCGAGGACGAGCACCACGTCCTTGGGCCTGGCCCCCGCGGGCGCAGGTTCGGGGACGACGGTCAGTGTGAACGTGCCTTCATCGTTCTCCGGGCCGTTCTCCTCGGGGGCGAGCGCGAGGGAGGTGGAGGCGCCGGTGGCCAGGCGCAGGATGAAGTCGCGGTCCAGCCGCTCACCCGGCTGGAGGCGGATCACACCGCCCTCTTCCTGGACCACGTGCAGGCTGGAGCGGACCTCGCGCAGCTCCAGGCCCGCGGGGTCGACGGAGACGGCGAGCGAGAGGCGGACCGGGTTGGGGAAGCCGGGCAGCAGCACCGGCGGGGTGATCCGGGAGGCGTCGGGGACCGCGTCGGTGTCCGGTGCCCACCCGTCGCCCGCCCGCTCGCCGTCCAGCGGGGTGCCCGGGATGTAGCGGGGGGCGACGACCAGCGGGAAGCGGAAGGTGGCCGCGCCGTCCTCGTACGGGAGCGGCTGGTTCAGCGTGAGGTGCACGGTGACCCGCTCGCCCGGCACGATGTTGCCGACCCTCATGGTGAAGACGTCCGGCCGGTCCTCCTCGGCGATCGCGGCCCGCTTGCCCTGAGAGATCGCCTGGTCGTAGTCGGCCCTGGCCTGGCCGCGCTCCTTGAGCACACCCTCGATGACCCGGCCGTCGGCCTCCATCCTGAAGGCGGTGACGGCGGCCCGGTCGGGCAGCGGGAAGACGTACGTCGCCTCAAGCGCCACGTCGTGCGGGTTGCGGAAACCCTGGACCACCTCGACCCCGGCGCTCAGGCCGGACACGGCGGCGGTCACGTCCACGCTCTCCAGCGGCAGGTTGCCGAGCTCGGTGGCGAGCGCCCCCAGCCCGGTGTCGGGGACGGGACGGCACTCCTCCGGCGGCAGTGTTGTGATCGAGGTAATCATGGGCGAGTTCCTTCCGGAGGTGTGAGGCCGCGTTCGCGGAGGAGTGACAGGAGCCCTTCCGAGGCGGCGGCGATCTCGGCGAGGTCGTCGGGGGTGGGGGCGTGCTCACCTGTGTCGAGCAGGAGCGTCACGCCGTCCGCGAGCCGTACGCCGTGGACGGCCACGGCCTTCGGGGCGGGTGGCGAGGGCGGCGAGGGCGGCGAGGGCGGCGCGGTCCGGGTCTCGGCGGGAGTGGGAGCGGGAGCGGTGGCGGGGGGTGGTGGCGGCTGTGCGGCGTGTGCGGCGGCCGGTCGGGGCGGCGGTGCGGGCACCTCCGGTTTCACTGGTTTCACCGGCTCCGGTGACTTCGGCGGCGTCGGCGGCTTCGGTGGCGTCGGTGGCTCTGCGGGGGAGGGCGGTCCGGCCCAGAAGCGCGGGCGTGCCGGCGTGCCGGTCGCCGCCGGAGGCGGTGGGGGGTCGGGGAGACGGGCGATCGACTCCAGGGTCTGGTCGGTGGCCCCGGCCAGCTCGACCTGGATCTCGGCGATGGTGCGGCCGTCGGACTGGCGTCGCTTCACGGCGACGATCTGGAGCAGGTGGCGCCTGCCGTACATGGCGACGCGACCTCGGCGGGCCGACGGGGGGTCGAGGAGGCCGATCGTCGAATACCAGCGGATGAGGCGCTCGTTGGGCATGTCCCGCACCCGCCCGTTGAGCTGGGCGGTGGGGGCCAGCGCCGCGGATGCCCGCTCAGCCAGTTCACCGATGGTCCATTCCATGCCTCGATAGTGACACTGTAATCATGACAGTGTCAACATTTCGACCGGCATAGGGGGCGAGTAGATGGGTACGGACATTTAGCAGCAAAGAGGACACTAGGTTCGAAACAGGGGGAAACTCTATGTCTGCGATCACCAGTCCACTCAACCCGGAAGACAAGAAGGTCGTCGGCAACGTGCTCCAGGGCGCGCTCGTCGACCTGCTCGACCTGTCACTCCTGACCAAGCAGGCGCACTGGAACGTGATCGGCCACAACTTCCGGTCGCTGCACCTGCAGCTCGACAAGATCGTCTCGTCGGCGAGGAAGCACGCGGACACCGTCGCGGAGCGCGCCGTAGCCCTCGGGTGCAACCCCGACGGCCGGGCCTCCACGCTCGCCAAGACCAGCGAGGTGCCGCAACTGGAGACGGGCTACATCCACGACGGCAAGGTCGTGGCGGCGATGACGGACATCCTCGGGTCCATCGTCCGCCGAATGCGCGAGCGCATCGCGGCCACCGAGAAGCCCGACCTGGTCACCCAGGACATCCTCATCGAGATCACGCAGGATCTGGAGAAGCACCACTGGATGATCGAGGCCCAGCGCTAGATCGTCTTTCAAGGCACCCCGGCCCGTGACGGGCGGGGTGCCTTTCGTGTTTCCCGAGTGTGCGGGGTGGTTGTTCTCGGTGTTCGCTGTGGTGTTCGTGCTCGTGTGCGGGCGGGTGGGGTGCTCTTCGTGCCCGCTGCGGTGGGCGGGTGCTCCGGCCGGCCGTCTCAGTTACTGTCTGGTGTTTCAGGCCTCCGGCCTGCTCGGGCGTGGTGGTTGCGGGCTCTTTTCAAGCCGGCCGGAGCACCCGCCCACCTCCGCTGCACGTGTTCCGGCCGTACGGGGTGCGGGCCGTAGTCGCTTTCTTTCCGGCCGCCCTGGCGACCCGTCGCCGCTGAAGCGTCCTTTACCGGTCCTCCAGGGCGGGTCGCCGTAGCTGAAGCGTTCCGTGCACGACCCAGTCCAGGGCTGAGGCGCCACAGGCCATCTCGTGTTTTCCGGACCTCTGGTATTTCCAGGGCATTTCACGGCTCTCCGGACGCGGGGAGAGGGTGATCATGACCGCATGGGCACTACGACGTGGGATTCCATGTGCCGTCGTTCCCGAACCAGACCAGGTCGGAGTGGAGACGACGGGCCGCGCTGCGAGGGCTTGTCCACAGGCCGAAACCGCGGCCGTTCGCGCCGACGGTCGTCGCCGTGCCTCCCGGCAGCGCCAGCCCGTAGGCCACCACCTCGGGGTGACTCTCCTCGCTTTCGGTGAAGTCCTGGACCAGGGCGAACATGCGGGGGAGATCGCCGGTCAGCGTGTACGCACGCTCCAGAGCCACCTCTCGCGGGTGGTGCTCGCCGAAGGCCGGGCCATGGCAGGCGGATGGTTGGTCGGAACCAGGGTGGTGCTCCATGTCGGTGCTCCCTTCCGATGCTGAACCTGGGTGAAGATCTGCCGTACGGCTCCGCTCCGCCCTGATTTCTCTACGTTTTCGAGCGAACACCGAGCGTGACGGCCGACGCTTCGGTAGCGTGACATCGAATTCGAATTTGCGCAAGCTTACGTAACGAGCTTGCCGGATTTGTTCGGATTTACCCAGAAGTGGTAACAGGGCAGCGTGAACTCGAAGGAGGCAACGATGGGCGCGAGGCGAGGACCCACCCTGCGGGCGCAATGGCTCGGCAAACATCTGAAAGATTTCCGCGAGTCGGCAAAAATAACGCTCAAGCAGGCGGGAGATTACCTGCAGCGTGACGCCGCGACCATCAGCCGACTGGAGTCCGGAATTATCCCGGCGAGGGCCTCTGACGTGCTGGCACTCCTCAATCTGTACGGCGTCGACGACCATAAGATTCGTGACGGATTAGAAGAGCTGAGCCGCGATATCTGGCGCAAGGGCTGGTGGGACGGTTATGCCGCAGCTCCCCTTGGTGTGATGTTTGATCATGCCTGGCTCGAAACCCGGGCGGAGAGAATCCGCTTCTACGCAGTGATGGTCATTCCTGGTCTCTTTCAGACTCGGGACTACGCGCAGGCGGTCATCGCGGCAGGTGGCATGGATGCTTCCAGCGAGCAGATCGAGCGGTGGGTGGACTTCCGGATGGACCGGAAATGTGTGTTCGATGCCGAACCCGCTCCGAGCCTGGAGGTCATCCTTGATGAGGCTGTATTGCACCGCATGATCGGTGATTCGAAGGTGATGGGCGCCCAGTTGGAGCATCTATCCGAGATTGCGAACAGGCCGAATGTGACCATTCGGATTCTGCCGTTCACTGCTGGGGCGCACGCCAGCCTGGAGGGCTCTTTTTCGATCTTTGACATGCGAGAGCCGTATTCCGACATCGCCTGTGTGGAAACCCGGAGCGGCGCTGTTTATAGCGAAGCAGAGGGCGCCGAGAACTTCACGCGAGCGTACAATTCCATCCATAGCATTGCTCTCAACCCGGATGAGTCCGCGACTGTCATTCGGGCTGCGATCGGTCGTGTCGGACGAGCGAGAGGGAGAAGCGCATGATGATCGACCCCAAAGAACTAGTTGGTGTCGCCTGGCATATCAGTACCAGGAGCCCAGATGCGGGTGGTCAGTGTGTCGAGGCCGGTCCGCTGGGTGATGGTAGTGGGCGGGTCGCTGTGCGGCACAGTCGTCGTCCCGAGGCCGAGGTGATCGTCTACACCCGCGCTGAGTGGGAGGCGTTCGTCGGTGGTGTCAAGGACGGCGAATTCGATTTTCCCGCCCGCTGACCGTACCGGTTCACGATGAGGCACGACCTTGGGTGATGGCGTAGTCCATCGGGGTGGTGGGACGCGGTCGAGCGCGGCGCGCTTTCCAGGTTCGGCCTTCGCGAGCCCGCCCTACCTCGGCGGTAATCGACGGGTGGCATTCGAAATAGGGATGCTTGCGGCATGAGTGGTGAAACCCGTGACGTCGTGGAAGAACTGCTGGGTCGGATGGTCAAGGGCGATCACGACCGTACGGCGGAGTTGTTCGCCGAGCCGGTCGACTGGCAGCTGAACTGGCCCGCCGAGGGGCATCCGGCGGTGCCGTGGATTCGCTCTCGGTCCGGCCGGGCCGAGGTGGCGGACCATTTCCGGTCGCTGGAGGCCCATCACGTGCCCGAGCTGAACGGCACGTCGGTGACGCGGATCCTGGTCGACGGGGCGCACGCCGTCGTGTTCGGGGAGATCGTGCAGACGGTGCGGGAGAACGGGGCCGCGTACACCTCGCCGTTCGCGCTGCACCTTACCGTCGAGGACGGGCTCGTCACCCGCTATCACATCTACGAGGACAGCCTCACGGTCGCGCGGGCCCTCAGCGCCTGAAGGTGCCCGAGATGCGATCGTGAAGGGGGCCATTTGGTGTACGCCGGTGGCTCCCCGTCCCCGGACCGTGTGACTGAGCACGCGGTCCAGGATGTGGCTCACCGCGTCATGCGGAGGCCGCGTCGGAGTGGGCTCCCTGGTCAAGCAGGGCGTTGATCATCCCTTGGATTTGGTCGCGTCCGACGGTGCCGAGTGCGCCGGTCAGGGCTTGGGCGAGCTTGTCGAACGGGTCGTCCATCGGCAGTTCCTTCACCTTCTCGGCCAGTTCCGCCACGCTCCACAACCCGTCTTTGTGGATGTGCCCGCCGAGGGACCAGCCGTGGTTGACCGTGACCGTTCCGCCCCGCACCGACAGCACCTGGCCGGTGAGCGGGCAGGTTGCGCCGGCCAGGTAGGCGGCGACAGGCGCGCTGGCGGCCGGGTGCTGTGGGTCGAACCGGCCCGCCGGCGGTTCCTGGCTCATGCCGGGAACGGCGAGAGTGAGGCGGGTGCGGACCATCGAGGGTGAGATGCAGTTGACCCGCACGCCGTAGCGGCCGAGTTCGAGGGCGGCCACGGTGGTCAGCGCCGCGACCCCGGCGTTGCCCGCCGCGTAGGAGACCTGCGTGGGCAGCGGGTTGAGCAGTCCGGAGCCGGAGGAGGTGTTGACCACGGCGCGGTCGGTGTGGTCACCAGCCTGATAGCGGTCGCGCCAGTGGCGGGCCGCCCAGTGTGTCACCGCGAAGGTGCCCTTCAGCTTGACGGCCACGACGTCGTCGAAGTCCTCCTCCGACAGGTCGGTCAGGCCCATGTTGCGTTCGATGGTGGCGTTGTTGACCACGACGTGCAGGTCGCCGAAGGACTCCAGGGCCGTCTCCACCATGCGGCGGGCGCCGTCCCAGTCGGCGACGCTGTCGGTGTTGGCCACGGCCTGTCCGCCGCGAGCAGTGATCTCTTCGACGACCTTCGCGGCCACGTCGGCGTCGCCGCCCGTGCCGTTGATGGCGACGCCGGGGTCGTTGACGACGACCTGGGCACCTTCGGCGGCGAAGAACAGCGCCTCTTCACGCCCGATGCCGCGCCCTGCTCCTGTGATGAGGACGACGCGTCGGTCCAGACTTCCCATGAACGACCACCTTTCAGTGACTGCAGTCTATGTATTAATTCATACTATGCATCAATTCGGAAGATGAACTAAACTGCCCTGCGTGGTGGAAAAACACGGACTGCGAGAGCGTAAGAAGCAGCGCACCCGGCAGGCACTGATCGAGGCGGCGGTGCGTCTGTTCGAGGACAAGGGCTACGACCACGTGACCGTGGCCGAGATCGCCGACGCCGCGGAGGTCTCCCCCCGCACCTTCTTTCTCCACTTCCAGGCCAAGGAGGATGTGCTCCTGGCCAATGCTGACGTGCGCGTCGATCTGGCGCTGCAGGCGATCGCCGAGCGCCGCGCCGGAGAACGGCTGCCCGAGGTGCTGGTGCGGGCGATGGACCAGATGATCGCCAACACCTGGGACAGCGACCTCCCCAGCGGGCTCGCGGCACTTCGCGCACGGCTGGCGGCCTCGGTGCCGGCGCTACAGGCCCGGCTGCTGCAGCGTTACCTCACCGCGCAGACCGAACTGGCCCAGGCGCTGCAGCGGGCGTTCCCCGACAGGCTCGACACGATCACCGCCTCCGCCCTGGTCGGCGCGATGGTGGGCGCGGTCAGCGCATCCGCGCTGACCGCCCTGCAGCGCGGTGACGGACCTGACGAGGTACGGAACGCCATGCGGCAGGCCATGGCCTTGGTGGCGCAATCCGTCTCCTGACCAGTGGCGTCTTCGTCTGCCGGGCGATCTGCGCCGAGTCGGCCGGCACCACCGTCAGCATGCGGGAGGTCGTCGGAGTCCGCGAGACGTGAGCCGTACCGGCGGATCGTGTCCGCCGGTCTTCGAGCGTGCGCCGACGCCGACGAGCCGGGCGGAGCCGCCGTCTCAGCGTGCGAACCCGCGCCGTCCGGCAGATGAGTGCACCCCTACTCATTTCCGTCTCCATTGGTCGGAGCCGGAAGGACGCGTGCATCAGAGGAGATAGCGGGCGAGATCGGCGATGGGGTGGGGGCGGGAGAGCAGGTCGCGCAGGGTGTCCAGGTGGGCGCCGCCGGAGGTGTGGTGGGCGACGAGGCCGGTGTCGCGGACGGCCCGCTCCCAGCCCGCGTCGTCGTTCGCGGCGTCCTCAAGCCGTCGCAGCACGCTCTCCCCGTCCGTCTCCATCGCCAGCAGTGTGAGCAGGTGCGGCCACTGGACGGCGAGCGCCGCGAGCTTGGCGACCTCGCCGTCCGAGGCGGGGGCCGCCCCGGCGAGGGCGCGGCGGTAGGTGAGGAACGAGTAGAAGCGGAAGACGTTCACGTACCGCTTGATCTCGCGCGGGTTGAAGAACGTCAGGGCCGGGAGCACGAACTCGATCGCCCGGTAGGCGTTCTCGTCGCTGTAGAGGTCGTCGAAGACCCGGTCGGCGGCCTCGCGGGTCGCCGCGCAGAGACCGCCGACGGCGTCGGAGCACTGGATGCCCAGGGCGTCCTGCGCCAGGCGCGCCGCCTCGTCAAGGGTCGTCGTGGTCGGGCGCAGCGCCCAGATGGCGTCCTGCAACCGGCTCACCTGGACCGGATCGGGCGGTTCCGCCGCCTGCGATCCGGGTTCCGGTGTCTCCGTCGGCGTGCGCGGTCCTGGTCTTCGTGGCTCCGCCCGCTGTCCCGACACGGCCGCTCCCGGTGGCGCGGTGGTGCCGGGAAAGCCCGGTGTGACCGCGCCGAGCGGGGAGGGCCGTGCGGGAGGCAGGGGACCGCGCGAACGCGGTCCGGCCGGATCCGGTGGCGGGTCGAGCCGTTCCAGGGCGGCTGGGGGACCCGCCGGACGCGGTCCGGCCGGATTCGGTGTCCATGTGGTCTCCGGGGCCTGGGGTCGCGTGGTCTCCATGCTCGTGGAAACGTCTCCCGGGGAGATGCCGAGCGTGGAGACACTGCCCGTGGGGACGCTCGCGACCACGTCGGTCGCGGGCCGCGCCAGGTCGGGCACGCCCAGCAGGGCGCGTACGAAGGCGGGCAGCCGGTCGGCGTCGTCCAGCAGCGGCACGCTCAGCGGGAGCTGCACGATCTTCTCCAGGAACCGCCAGCCGAGGCCGGACCGCCCGGCACCCGGCAGCGTCCCGGCCAGTTCCGGGTAGGCCGCCTCGACGTGCGCGGCGACCACCTCGGGCTCCATCGCCAGGACGAACACGCAGTTGGGGAACTCGCCGGCGAGGAACAGGTTGATCGCCTCGATGACCTGCGCCACCGTGGCGGACGAGCAGCGGTCCAGGTCGTCCACGAACACCACCAGCGGGCGCTCCCCGGTGGCGACCAGGTCGAGGACCTGGCGCATGTCGGTCTGCACCAGGTGCAGGAAGCCGGTCCTCGACCGGTACCCGGGGCCGGCCGTGGCCTCGTTGACGAGTCCTTCCGCCGCTCCGGGGCCGAGCAGGTCGGGCTGCGTGACCAGGCCGCGGAACGCGTTGTCCGCCGACTCCCCGAAGAACCGCGCCAGCCGTAGCGCGCCCGCCCCGACCACCACCGCGGATCCGGCGGAGCCGACGGCCGCTGCGGTGTTCCCCAGGAAGGTGCCGAGCGCGGGCAGCAGCGTGGCGGCGGCGAGGAGCGCCCCGGTGAGGACGACGGTGGCGACCAGGCCGAGGGCCACCGGGGCCAGGCGGGTGAGCGCGAGGTGGTAGGCGCGGCTGCGGACCGCCTCCCGGTCGATCCTGGACAGGTTCAGCTCCAGCCAGAACCGTTCCCGCTCGGCGCGGGGCAGCCGCCGGGTGACCTGGCTGATGATCTCGTGGGCCAGTCCGGCCCAGACCTGCTCGCCGTTCTGGTACATCCACGGGTTGAACCAGACGGTGGGCCGCCAGTCCGCCGGCCGTAGCGGGAGCGGTCCCGGCTCGGCCCGACCGGCGTTCTCCCGGGGGCGCCGTCCGGTCCTGGCCAGCACCTCGGCATTGGTCAGTGCCCGTTCCGCGCGGGAGCCGGGCAGGTGGATCGGGGCGGCGGCGTCCCCGGCGGCTCCGGGGTCCAGAAGGTCCTGGATCATCCGCATCAGGGAGGTCTTGCCGGCCCCCCATGGCCCCTTGACGCCGATCGTGAGCGGGGGCCGGGTCTCCGGGTGGCGGACGAACGCGGCGATCGCCTCGGCGTAGACACGGTGTCCGAGCTGGTCCTCGGTGGTCCACCGGTCGGCGGTGAGCCTCGCCCTGGGCCGTACCGTCCGCAGCCCGGCCCTGCGACGGCGCAGCAGTGCCGAGGTCTGCGCCCGTTCGGCCGCCGACAGCCGCGAGTGGCCGAAGACCCGGACGTCGGGGTGGACGAACGTGGTCGTCTCGCCCAGCAGGCCCCACTGCCGCAGCTCGGCGGCGTCGCCGAGGATCTCGTCGATCGGCTCGTCCTCGTCGAGGAGGGCGGCCCTGCGCAGCAGTTCCCTGGCGGCCTCACTCAGGTGCAGCTCGTAGACCCGCCGTACGATCTCGACTCCGCAGGCGGGCGGGGCGTGGTCACCGAGCCGCGCCAGGACGTGGGCGAAGGCGGCGTGCGGTACGGCGGCGGTGTCCCTCGCCGGGGTGAGGGCGACCCCCGTGACGGCCCCGTACGAGATCAGGATGGGGGTGCGGGCGGCGGAGGCCGCGGCGTAGCGGGCGAGCGCGTAGGCGTGCAGGTCCCCGACGCTGATCGTCCCGTCCCCGTCGAGGTCGGCGGCCCGCGTCAGCAGGCCCTCCGCGATGACGTCGGTCAGCGTGCGCGCCGGTCCCGGCGCCGTCTCGTCGAACCTCAGGGTGAGGGTGAGCGCGGCTGCGGCGACCCTCGGCTCCCCGGCCACGGCGAGCTGCCTGACCGGTTCCGCGGAGCCGCTCAGCGCGCTCCAGCCGAAGTCGACGATCATCAGTACGGCGGCGGCGAGCGACTCGCCGACCTGCCGCCCGAACGCGCCGATCATCGATCCGAGTTGTCCGGAGGTCCAGCCGCCGTCGGCGGGCAGCCGGATCACCAGCAGGTCGCCCTCCCGCGCCGAGCGCAGCAGATTCCACACGCGTTCGCCGTCCGGGCCCGCCCCCTCGCTGACCTCGGCCTCGACGGTGAACCCCTCGGCGCGCAGGGCGCTCGCCAGCCGCGCGTCCGGTCGCGTTTCCGGGGCCGTGCCCACACCCACACCCATGCCCGCGTCGGGAGAGAGCGCGGACGGGGACGGAACCGGGGACACGGCCGGGGCGGGTGGCGAGAGCAGGGACGGTGGCGGGGGCGCGGCGGGAGGAGAGTCGAGGAAGACGAGAGCTCGGCGGGTGCCCACGTGGGGCGTGGTCTCGAAGACTGGATTCGCGAACGCGAGTCCCTCGCTCAACGGTCCTCCCGATCTGACGGCGGTCATCTAACTGTGGACGCGTCGGGCGGGGCAGATGGCGATCTTGGCGATAGGTCGACCTGTTTTGACGGATGTTTGCTCCGCGGTTTCCGCAAAGTTTGCGGCGGGGGAGCCTCGGCGTCGTCGGGGGCGGCCGAGATCCCCTCCGACATCGTCGTCTACCAGGTCACCGGCCACTTCCGCCGCTGGGCGACGCGGCCTGCCTGACGACCTCCGTCAGCTCCTCGCGCAACCCGGCGAAGAGCGGGTCGGTGCGGGGATGGTCGCCGTACGGCAGGTTCGAGGCGCGGTCGAGGACCACCCGGCCCGGCCTGCCGCTCAGCGCTAGCACGCGGGTGCCCAGGTAGACGGCCTCGTCCACACTGTGGGTGATGAACACCACCGTCGTGCCCGCCCGCCGCCACAGCTCGCGGACCTCCTCCTGCATGCGTTCCCTGGTGAAGGCGTCCAGGGCGGCGAACGGCTCGTCCATCAGCAGCAGCGCGGGTCCCGGCGCGAGCGCGCGGGCGATCGCCGCGCGCTGCTGCATGCCCCCCGACAGCTCGTACGGCCTGGCCCTGGCGACGTCGGTGAGCCCGGTCAGCTCCAGCAGCTCGGCCACCCGCTCGCGCCGCGTCGCCCTGGGCAGGCCGCGCAGCCCGAAACCGACGTTCCCCTCGACCGAGAGCCAGGGGAAGAGCCGATGCTGCTGGAACACGTACCCCCTGGCCGGGTCGGGGCCCACGACCGGTTCGCCGGAGGCCGTGATCGTCCCCGCCGACGGCGCGGTGAAGCCCGCCACCAGCCGCAGCAGCGTGCTCTTGCCGCACCCCGAGGGACCGACGACCGTGACGAACTCCCCGGCGGCGATCTCCAGGTCGATCGGCCCGAGGGCGTCGACCGTCCCCGCGCGCCCCCGGTAGGAGTGCGACACTCCGGCGAGCGTGAGCGCCGTGGTGGGAGGGCCGGCGTCTTCGGATCCGGCGCTCCCACCGGAAGCCGTGCCGAGGTCCGTACGGGCGGATCCGGTGTTCCGGCCGGCTGTGTCGGGATCGGGGTGAGCCGGGCCGGGAGTCGCGGCCGTGTCGGGGGTCGTGCGGGCACGGCCGGAGTCCGTGCCCGCGCGAGTGGTCTCAGCTTCCGGCGAAGGCATCGGCGAGCTCCTGCGTGGCCAGGCCCTTCTGGAAGACGCTCAGCTCGGGCACGGCGTCCACCTTCTGCTGGCCCTTGAGGAACTCGGCCGAGCTGCGCAGGTTCTCGGCGAACTTCCCCGGGGCCGAGGGAGTGCCGAGATACTCGGCCGAGCGCTGTTCCGTCGCGTCGAGGAGCACGAGCTGGCCGAGCTGGCGCGCGGCCTCCGCCGGGTCGAGGTTGAGCTGGCGGCCGATGGCCGCGGCGGCGGCGTCCTTGTCGCTCCTGACCAGTTTGACCGCGCGGTCCTGCTGCTGGAGCCAGACGTGCAGCGCCTTCGGGTACTTCTTCGCGAAGTCGTCGCTCACCACCGCGAGGTCGGCGGTGAGCTTGCCCCGCCGGGCCAGCTCACGGCTGGTGACCAGCGTCGTGCCGCCGTTCTTCTGCAGCTCGGCCAGGGTGGGCGTCCAGACGTAGGCGGCGTCGACGTCGCCGCGCTGCCAGGCGGCCTGGATGTCCGGCGGCTCCATGTCGAGGATCTTCACGTCGGCCTCCGACAGCCCGGCCTCGTCGAGCGCGGCGAGCAGGCTGTAGTGGGTGGTCGAGGCGAAGGGGGCGGCGACCCGCTTGCCCGCGAGCCCCTTGACGTCGGTCACGCCGCCCCTGGCGACGAGCGCCTCGTTGTCGCCGATCACGTCGAAGATCCACGGCACCCGGTACGGGATGTCGAGGGGCGCCGACAGGCCGCGGGTGACCGGGCTGCTGCCCGCCAGCCCGATGTCGAGCGATCCGGCGATCATCGCGGTGTTCACGTCGCCGCCCGAGTCGAACTTACTCCAGACGATCTTGGTGTTCGGCAGCGCCTTCTCCAGCCACTGCTGGTCCTTGACGATCAGGTCACCGTTGGGGATGAGCTGGTAGCCGATGCGCAGGGTCGCGGGGGAGCCGTCGGCGGCGGGCTTCGCCTCCTCCGTGCCGGACCCGCAGGCGGTCAGGGCGAGTACGGCGGCGGTCAGGGCGAGCGCGGCCCGCTTCACGGGGGTCATTGCCAGGTGTTTCATGGGGGTCTTTCCTAGGTACGGCCGCGCCAGGGAACCAGGCGGCGGTCCAGCGTTTGCAGGAGGAAGTCGATGAGCAGGCCGGACAGGCCGATGACGATGATCCCGAGCACCACCACGTCCGTCTGGTTGTAGCGCTGGGCGTCGCGGACCATCCCGCCGATGCCGGGCACGCCGTTCACGGTCTCGGCGGCGACCACCGTGGTGTAGGCGACGCCCACGGCCACCCGTACCCCCGTGATGATCTCGGGCAGCGCGCTCGGCAGCACCACACGCAGCGGCAGCTCGTGCCGGCGGGCACCCAGCGAGCGGGCCGCGTTCAGGTAGTCCTCGTGCACGCCGCGTACGGCGTCGGCGGTGGCCACCGCGACCGGCGGGAGCGCGGCGAGCAGCAGGAGCCAGATCTTGGGCTCCTCGTCGATGCCGAACCAGATCACCAGCAGGCTGAGGTACGCCAGCGGCGGCAGGGTGCGCACGAACGTGACCAGCGGGCCGAGCAGCGCGCGCAGCGTGGGGACCATGCCGATCAGCAGTCCCAGCGCGATGCCGCCCGTCACCCCGTACAGGCAGCCGAGCAGGATACGGCGCAGGCTGGTCAGCAGGTGCTCCTGGAGGGTGTGGCCGCTCACCCCCTCGGCGGTGGTGCGCAGGAACTGATCCCAGACCGCGACGGGCTCCGGCACGAAGACCGGTGGCCAGAT
Source organism: Streptosporangium sp. NPDC000563 (assembly GCF_040299985.1). NCBI lineage: Bacteria > Bacillati > Actinomycetota > Actinomycetes > Streptosporangiales > Streptosporangiaceae > Streptosporangium > Streptosporangium sp. NPDC000563. The sequence goes on from NZ_JBEPDA010000016.1 coordinate 15,915, forward strand.
CCCGGCCATGGCCACCGCCTGCCAGATCGCGACCAGCGCGACGATCGCCCCGGCCCGCAGCGCGAGGGCCCGCCACAATCCGGGGCCCTGCTCGCCTCCGGAGACGCCGGTGCGGCGGGGGCGGAGACGGGGGAGGCGGGGAGGGGCGGTGAGGACGCTCACGTGACGAGGGCGGGGGTCGCGAGCCGGGGAAGGACGAAGTCGCCCACCCGCCAGGCCTCCTCCAGATGCGGCCAGCCGGACAGCACGAACTCCGACAGGCCCAGCTCGGCGTACTCGCGGAGGCGCTCGGCGACCTCCGCGTAGCTGCCGACCAGCGCGGTGCCCGCGCCCTCCCTGACCAGCCCGACCCCCGCCCAGAGGTTGGGCGAGATCTCCAGCGCGTCCGCCGAACCCCCGTGGAGGTCGGCCATGCGGCGCTGTCCCACCGAGTCCATCCGGGCGAACCGCGCCTGGGCGGCGGCGATCCTGTCCGGGTCCATGCCGTCGAGCAGGCGCCGGGCGTGCGTCCAGGCCTCCTCGGAGGTGTCGCGGGCGATGACGTGGAGCCTGATGCCGAACCGCGGCTCGCGGCCCGCCTCGGCGGCGAGCTTGCGCATCCTGGCGACCCGTTCGGCGATCATCGCTGGAGGCTCGCCCCACATCAGGTAGACGTCCGCCCCGGCGGCGGCCACTCGCTCCGCGGCGGGGGAGGCCCCGCCGAAGTAGATGTCGGGGGTGTCGAGGAGCGGTGTGGCGAGCCCGCCCCCCGACACCCGGTAGTGCGCGCCCAGGTGGTCGAACGGCTCGCCCGCCCAGGTGCGCCTGAGCACCTCGATGAACTCGCCGGTGCGCTCGTAGCGGGCGTCGTGGTCGAGGAAGTCGCCGTAGGCGCGCTGCTCCAGGGGGTCGCCGCCGGTGACCACGTTGAGCAGGAGCCGTCCCCCGCTGATCTCCTGGAAGGTCTGCGCCTGCTGGGCGAGCAGCGTGGGGAGGGTGAAGCCCGGCCGGAAGGCGACCAGCAGCTTGATCCGCTCGGTCCGCGCCGCGACGGCGCCGCACACCACCAGCGGGTCGGGGCAGCCCGCGCCGACCGGGGTCAGCGCCGCCTCGAAACCCGCCGCCTCGGCGGCGCGGGCCACCTGGGACAGGTAGTCGAGCGTCGCGGGCCTGGCCGCGGCGCCGCCCACCGCGACGGTGGTCGTGGCGGGCCTGACATGGTGGCCGTCGCCGGTGGTCGGCAGGAACCAGTGCAAGCGCATCTTCGCCTCATCGGGCTCATACGGAACGGGGTGGCGCCCCCGATAGTAACCACATAATACCTATCTATAAAGAGGGAATTAGGGAGTGGCCAGGACAGGGGCCTGACCTCAAGGTTCATGGCCGGCCGCGCGGGTCTTCCGGGCCGGTGATTCAGGTTCCCGGTTCCCCGCCGGAGTCCGTGGAGGCCGACAGGTAGCCCGTGAGCAGGGTCTTGAGTTCGGTGGTCAGTTCCGCCGCGCGTTCCGGCGGTCCGGCCGCGACCAGCGGGAGCACCGCCCTGATGGTGGCCAGCATCATCGTGGCGATCAGCAGGCGCCGCTCCTCGCCGAGGCGGGGTGCGCGTACGGAGAGGGCCTCGGCGATGCGCCGGGCGATGTCCCGGTGGAGCCGCTCGGACGCCGCCGCCAGCCGGTCGCCGGTGGCGGAGCCGTGCAGCAGGGCCCAGTAGGCCGGGCGGGAGGCCTTGTAGGCGACGATCTCGTCGACCACCTGGTCGATCAGGTCGGCCGCGGGCATCCGTATGGCGTCGCCGGTGAGCCTGGCCTCCCAGTGCGCGCTCCGCCCATCGGTGAAGCGGCTGAGCAGGCCGTCCAGGATCTCCTCCTTGTTGCGGAAGAACTGGTAAAGCGAGCCCGGGGACATGCCCGCCCGCTCGGCCACCGCGTTCGTGGTCATGTCGGCGTAGCCGACCTCGGCGATCACCTCCTCGGCGGCGTCGAGGATCTCCTCCATCCGCCTGAGGCCGCGCGCCTGCCGTCTGACCGGCCGCCGCGCGGTCGCGGCCCGGCTGTCGCCGGCCTGGTCGTCGGCGGCTTGGTCGGTGGCGTGCCGGGCGGTCGCCCGCCCACCGGTCCTTCGCGCGGTCGTGGGCCGGTCGTCCGCCGGCTGTCCGGTCGCCGGACGTTTCTCAGGCATGCGTCATCCCGTTGACAAATACGAGCATTTACTTGTATTTCTGTCTCGAACCCTAAAACACGAGCAGTTTACCGAATTTCGGGGATGATCATGAAGACTGATCCGCGTCCGGTCGCGGCGCCTCCCGGGCCGCCGCTGAGACGGCTCGGCCGCCTCCTCGTACGGCGACGCCGCCTGGTGATGGTCCTCGCCCTACTCGGCGCCGTCGTGCTGGGAGCGCTGGCCTCGGGTACGGTGTCCGCGCTCTCCCTGGCCAGGTACGAGGCGCCCGGCTCGGAGTCCGACCGGGCGCAGGCGGAGCTGGCCGGGAGGTTCGGCACAGGGAGCGCCGACCTGGTCCTCCTGGTCACCGCCAGGAGCGGGACCGTCGACACCCCCGCCGTCGCCGCCTCCGGACGGGCGCTCACCACCCGGTTGGCGGCTTTCGAGGGCGTGGCCGAGACGGCGTCCTACTGGTCGCGGGGCAACCCCGCCACGCTGCGCAGCGAGGACGGCAGGCACGCGCTCGTGGTCGCCCGCATCCCCGGCGACGCCGATCGGGTCCGCTCCGAGATCCTGCCAAAGATCATTCCCGAGGTCCTGCGCGGCGACGCCGCGACCACCGTCAGGGCGGGCGGCGGCGAGGAGGTCTTCCGCCAGGCCGTGCCCCTGGCCAGGCAGGACTTCGTCCGTGCCGAGCTGGTCGTCGTCCCCATCGTGCTCGTACTGCTCTGGGTCCACCTGCGGCGCGTCCTCGCCGCGGTGCTACCGGTCGTGCTCGGCGCGCTGGCCATGGTGATCGGGCTGGCGCTGCTGCGGATACCGCTCCTGTACGCGGACGTGTCGACGTTCGCGCTGAATCTCACCCTGGCCATGGGACTCGGCCTGGGCGTCGACTACTCGCTGTTCATGATCGCCCGTTTCCGGGAGGAGGTGGGGCTGGGCAGGGACAGGCACGAGGCGGTCGCCCACGCCGTCGAGCGGGCCGGCCGTACGGTGATCTTCAGTGGGGTGACGGTCGCCGCCTCGCTGAGCGTGCTCCTGTTCATGCCCTTCGACTTCTTCCGCTCCTTCGCCTATGCCGGGATCGCGGTCGTCGCAGGGGGAGTGGTCGGCGCCGTGGTCGTGCTGCCCGCGATCCTCGCCGCCGTCGGCGACCGGGTGCTGTCGCGCCGGCCCGGGGCGGCGGGAGGAACCCTCTGGCGCGGCCTGGCGGCCCGCGTCATGCGCAGGCCGGTCGTCTACGGCGGGGTCGCGGCCGCGGTGCTCCTGCTGCTCGGCTCACCCTTCCTCGGCCTGCGCTTCGGCGTCGCCGACGACCGTGTCCTGCCCGTGTCCGCGCCCGCCAGGCAGACCTCGGACGTGATCCGCGCGGAGTTCCCCGCCGAGGAGACCGACGCCCTCCAGGTCGTCTCCGTGGGCGCGGCCGGAGCGCCCCCCGAGGCCGTGCCCGGTTACGCCGCCGCGCTCTCCCGCCTCCCGGGCGTCGCCCAGGTCGACTCCGCCGCCGGGTCGTACGCGAAGGGCGCCCGGATCTCGGCCGGAGACCCGTCGAGGTTCGCGGGAGCCGGGGGCACCTGGCTGTCGGTGGTCCCCTCCGCAGAGCTGATGGAGGACGACCCCGTTCGGCTGGTCCACGACGTCAGGGCGCTGAAGGCGCCGTTCGAGGTGCTGGTCGGCGGCTACCCGGCCGAGCTGGCCGACTACCGGCAGGCCGTGATCGAGCGGCTGCCGCCGCTGCTCGGACTGGTTTTGGCGATCACCTTCGCGGTGCTGTTCGTGATGACGGGCAGTGTGCTGATCCCGTTCAAGGCGACGGTGCTCAACCTGCTCAGCCTCTCGGTCATGTTCGGCGCCCTGGTCTGGATCTACCAGGACGGCAACCTGTCGGGCTGGCTGGGCTTCACCCCCACGGGGACCCTCGACCCGAGCATCCCGATCCTGATGTTCTGCGTCGCGTACGGGCTCTCGATGGACTACGAGGTCTTCCTGCTGTCACGGATCAAGGAGGAGTACGACCTGACCGGCGACACCTCGGGGGCCGTGGTGACCGGGCTCCAGCGCGGTGCCCCCCTCATCACGGCGGCGGGCGGGATCCTGGCGGTGTCGTTCGCGGCCTACGGCACCGCGGAGGTGGTCTTCGTGCAGATGCTGGGCGTGGGGATGGCGGTGGCGATCCTCGTGGACGCGACGGTGATCCGCGCGATCCTGGTTCCCGCCACGATGCGCCTGGCCGGTGAGGCCAACTGGTGGGCCCCGGGCCCCCTGCGCCGCCTCCACGCCCGCATCGGCCTGTCCGGCTGAACCCCGTCCGCCCACCCGCCGGACGGAGGGCGGGCACGTCCGGCGGGGAGACGCGCCGTCGTGGCGGATCCGGCGCTCCCGCTCCGCCGCGAAGGGGGTGGGGTCAGAGGTCGCAGGCCCGGGTCTCCTCGAAGAAAGGGCCGGGGATCGCGGGTCCAGATCTCCTCCACGGGGTCAGAGGTCGCGGGCCCAGATCTCCTCGACGAAGTCCTTGCCGTCCTTGCCGTCCTTGCCGTCCTTGCCGTCCTTGCCGTCCTTGCCGTCCTTGCCGTCCTTGCCGTCCTTGCCGTCCTTGCCGTCCCGGCCCCGCTCCTTCTCGACCAGCTCGAAGCCCGCCGCCCGGTAGATGCGCCTCGCGCCCAGCAGCACGTCCCTGGTCCACAGCATCATCCGCCGGTATCCGGCGGCCCTGGCGAAGCGCATGCACTCGTCCACCAGATGGGTGCCGATCCCCATGCCGCGCGCGGACGGCTCGACGAGCAGCATCCGCAGCTGCGCCGTCTCGTCGTCCCTGCGTACGCAGAAGACGCACCCGGCGCGCTCGCCGTCCACCTCGGCGATCCAGCCCGCCTCGCGCCGGGGGTCGTGGTCGTTCACGTATTCGGCCACGACCCCGGCCACCAGCGCCTCGAAGTCCATCCCCCAGCCCTGCTCCTGGCTGTAGAGCGCGCCGTGGCGGTAGACCACCCAGCCGAGGTCGCCGGGACGTGGCGGGCGGATGACGTACGGCCGGTCCGGCTTCGGCGCGCGGCCGAGGATCTCCTCGATCGTCGCCATGCTCGCGACCAGCCGTCCGCGGTCCTCCTCGGTCAGTCCGGCGAGCAGTTCGCGCACCTCCGCCGCCGCGCGCTCGTCGAAGCCCGCGAACCTCGTCCTGCCCTCGCCGGTCAGCTCGACCACCTGCCGCCGCGCGTCGGCGGTGGACCGCTCGCGCACCACGAGCCCTTCGCCCTCGAACCTGCCGAGCATCCGGCTGAGGTATCCGGCGTCGAGGCCGAGCAGCCGCCGCAGCTCGCTCGCCTCCATCCGGCCCGCCCGGTCCAGCTCGAACAGCACCCTCACCTCGGTGAGCGAGTAGGAGCTGTCGAGGATCCCCTGGTGAAGCAGGCCGATGTGCCCGGTGTAGAAGCGGTTGAAGGCGCGGACGTCCGCCACGTGTCTTTCCATGCTTGACAGCATCAACCGATTTATTGACGCAGTCAATGAATTAATCGGCACGGGCCGATGTGAGATCGGCCGTTCACTGCGCTAACTTCGCATTTTGCCCGAGAACGGATGATGATTCTGGGGGCGGCGCGTGCCGTGCCCATGACGGGAGCATGATGGCTGAGGTCGCGTACATCGGTGGGTACACCCCCGACACCGACGGGTCCGGGCCGGGGATCACCCTGGTCGAGCTGGGGAGCCTCGCGCGGCTCGGGGAGACGACGGCCTCCGGTCCCTCCTTCCTCGCCGTCCACCCCACCCTCCCGATCCTGTACGCGGTGGGAGAGAGCGAGCGCGGCACCGTCGGCGTCTTCGCCCGAGCCGAGGACGGCACGCTGAGCCCGCTCGCGCAGCGGCCCAGTGAGGGATCGGCCCCCTGCCACCTCGCGGTGGACCCCACGGGCACGCGTCTGGCGGTGACCAACTACGGCGACGGCACGGTCAGCGTGCACGGCATCGACGGATCCGGCCTCCTGACCGATGTGTGGATCTTCCCCTACCGTGAGGGCGCCCACGCCCACCAGGCGGTCTTCGGCCCCGACGGGGTGCTGCACGTGAGCGACCTGGGCTCCGACGAGATCCGCCGCTACCTGGTCGGGGACGAGGTGGTCCCGCACCCCGCGGGGCCGGTGCGGCTCGCGTCCGGCATGGGGCCCCGGCACATGGCCTGGTCGGACGGCCACTGGTACGTGGCGGGCGAACTGGACGGCACCGTGCGCGTCTACGAGGTCTCCGACGCCTCCGGTCCCTCCGGCGGGCAGTGGCGCGAGATCGCGGTCGTCGCGGCCAGTGGGAGCGAGGGGCACAACCAGCCCTCGCACCTGGAGGTCTCCGGCGGCCTCGTCTACGTCGCCAACCGCGGGCCCGACACGATCTCGGTCTTCTCCGGCCCCGAACCGGAGCGGGTGGCCGAGGTTCCCTGCGGCGGTGTCTGGCCGCGGCACTTCGCCATCGCCGACGGTCACATGTACGTGGCCAACCAGCGCTCGAACGGCGTCGCCGTGCTCCCGCTCAGGTCCGGCCTCCCTCAGCCCGCGGAAGAGGTCTTCGCCGTCGGCACCCCCTCCTGCGTACTGCCCTTGTCATAGGGCCCCGTCATGGACACCGTCATGGGGCCCTGTCATAGGACGCCGTCACAGGGCGCTGTCACACGGCCGCTCCCGCAGGGCCCCCGCCGCCCTCGTCGTGAAGGTGCTCACCGGAGGCTTTCCCGAGGCGTCCGGTGAGCCTCCGACGTGCGCGCCGGGCAGGACGCGGGAGGAGAGGGGCGCCCCCGCGCGGCCCGTGCGCTCCGCCGTCGATCGTGAGAAACGACATGTGAGGACGACTACACTTGGTCTAGACCACTGGGCGCATCTGCGGGCAGAATGCGTTGCGTCGGTGGCGAAAATCCGTTGCCGGACGACCAAGCCACCTAGTCTGGCCATCTTGAACCGACACTCATTACCGGAGGATGCCATGCGTATCGGAGTGCTCACCGGCGGCGGCGACTGCCCCGGCCTGAACGCCGTTATCCGCGCCGTCGTGCGCAAGGGAGTGGGTGTTCACGGGCATGAGTTCGTCGGGTTCCGCGACGGCTGGCGGGGTCCCCTCGAGGGCGAGACCATGCCGCTCGACATCAATGCCGTACGTGGAATCCTGCCCCGTGGCGGAACGATCCTGGGCTCGTCGCGGACGAACCCGATCAAGATCGAAAACGGCGTTGAGAGGATCAAGGAGAACCTCGCGAAGAGCGGGGTCGACGCGCTGATCGCGATCGGCGGCGAGGACACCCTCGGCGTGGCCAAGCAGCTCTTCGACAAGGGCGTGAAGGTCGTCGGCGTGCCCAAGACGATCGACAACGACCTCAACGCGACCGACTACACCTTCGGCTTCGACACGGCCGTCAACATCGCCGTCGAGGCGATCGACCGGCTGCACACCACGGCCGAGTCCCACCACCGCGCGCTGATCTGCGAGGTCATGGGCCGCCACGCGGGCTGGATCGCCCTGCACGCCGGAATGGCGGGCGGCGCCAACGTCATCCTCATCCCGGAGAAGCCCTTCGACATCGACAAGGTGTGCGCCTACGTCGAGTCCCGCTTCGAGACGAAGTACGCGCCGATCATCGTCGTGGCCGAGGGTGCGCACCCGGTCGAGGGCCAGATGGCGCTGCAGGCGGGCGAGCTCGACGCCTTCGGGCACGTGCGGCTCGGCGGCATCGGCGAGACCCTCGCCAAGGAGATCGAGAAGCGCACCGGCAAGGAGGCCCGCACCACCGTGCTCGGCCACATCCAGCGCGGTGGCACCCCCACGGCCTTCGACCGGGTGCTGGCCACCCGGTTCGGCCTGCAGGCGATCGACGCGGTGCAGGAGGGCGACTTCGGGAAGATGGTCGCCCTTCAGGGCACCGAGATCGTCCGGGTCGGTCTCGACGAGGCCACCAAGGAGCTGAAGACCGTGCCGACCGGCCGTTACGAGGAGGCCGAGGTCTTCTTCGGCTGAGCCACGCTTTCCGAGGCGTCCCCCTTGCGGGGACGCCTGCAAGCGTTCTGCAAGCGGCCTCTCCTAACCTCCCGGCAGGGCGGCCGCCCGCGATTCCCCTCCGTGTACGGCTTGCGCCTTGACCAGGCAGAAGCGGGGGCGCAAGCCGTACACCATCGCCCTCCTCGCTCCGGGACCCACCGGGCGCGAACCGCTCGGGGACGAACGGGAGCCGAAGAGTGACGGATCTCTCGTCGGCGAATCATCGCGGCTCGTCGCCTTTCCGATGAGCGGCTCGTCGCCTATCCGATGAAAGGTGCGGGCGACGGGTGACGGGAATCGAGGATCCGTTCTGGCGTGCGATCGCGGTCTTCCGCGTCGCGTCCCTCGCGTACGCGGCGGTCCTGCTCATCCGCGCCGGAGGGTACGCCCACCCGGCGACCGGCTGGGTGGTGATCGGCGTCATGGCGCTGTGGACCGTGGCGATGATCTTCGCCTACTCCGTCGAGGAGTTCCGCGGCCGGCCCCTGCTCGCCGCCGACATGCTCGTGACCATGGGTTGCCTGCTCGCCACCCCGGCCGTACAGGGCGTCTACCAGCAGGGCAGCCTGCCGATCACCGGCACCTGGATGGGCGGGGCGGTGCTCGCCTGGGGAGTGTACGGCGGGCGGCGGCTGGGGGCGGTGGCCGCGCTGATCGTCTCGCTCGCCGACCTGTGGCTGCACGGCATTCCCGGTGGCGACTTCGAGACGCTGCCGATCAACGGCACCGTCCTGCTCTTCCTCGCCGGTGTGGTCGTCGGGCACGTCGCCCGGCTGGCCAAGAAGGCCGAGGAACGCATGCAGCAGGCGATCGAGCTGGAGGCGGCCGGCCGGGAGCGGGAACGGCTCGCGAGGGGAATCCACGACTCGGTGCTCCAGGTGCTCGCGCTGGTCCAGCGACGCGGGCAGGAGATCGGTGGTGAGGCGGCCGAGCTGGGCAGGCTCGCGGGCGAGCAGGAGGCCGCCCTGCGCGAGCTGGTCAGGCTCAGGCCGGAGCCGCCCGCCCTCGGCACCGCGGACCTGTGCGCACTGCTGCACCGGTACGGCTCGGCCACGGTCACCGTCTCCGCCCCGGCGACCCCGCTCACCCTGCCCGCGGCCACCGCGACGGAGCTGGCCGCCGCGGTCGGGGCCGCCCTGGACAACGTCGCCCGCCACTGCGGGGCGCGGGCGCCCGCCTGGGTCTTCGCCGAGGGCGAAGACGGGCTGGTCACCGTGACGGTGCGGGACGAGGGGCCGGGCATCGCCCCCGGACGCCTGGAGGAGGCCGCCGCCGACGGGCGCCTCGGTGTCGCGCAGTCCATCAGGGGCCGTATCGCCGACCTCGGCGGCACGGTCACCGTGATCTCGGGTCCCGGCCGGGGCACCGAGATCGAGATGTCGGTCCCGGTCGGCTAGGGAGCCGGTCGGGTAACCGCACAAAGTGTTGATCAACATTGGACGCGGCCGGGCCGACCTGTCGCGACCTGCGATTCACCCGAAGGCCGAACACCGCGTGGGCTGTACTCGACCGGCGCTCCAGGCGTGTCGCCCGGGACGGAACAGTCCTAAGGTGGGCCAATGCGCGTGATGGTGGTGGACGACCACCCGATGTGGAGGGACGGGGTGGCCAGGGATCTGGCCGAGGCCGGGTACGAGGTCGTGGCCACGGTCGGGGAGGGGCGCCAAGCCGTCCGGGTGGCCGCGGCGGTCCGGCCGGAGCTGGTCGTGCTCGATCTGCAACTGCCCGACCTGCCGGGGGTCGAGGTGGCGAGGAGCCTGGCCGCCGCTGATTCGCCGCCCCGGGTGCTGGTCCTGTCGGCCAGCGGCGAGCAGGAGGACGTGCTGGAGGCCATCAAGGCGGGCGCGTCCGGATATCTCCTGAAATCCGCGAGCAAGGAGGAGTTCCTCGACGCGGTCAGGCGTACCGCCGAGGGCGACGCGGTGTTCACTCCAGGGCTGGCGGGACTCGTCCTGGGGGAGTACCGCAGGCTGGCGGCCAGACCCGCGCCCGAGGCGACGCCCCGCCTGACCGAGCGGGAGACCGAGGTGCTCCGCCTGGTGGCCAAGGGCCTGTCGTACAAGCAGATCGCCGAGCGTCTCGTGCTCTCCCACCGGACGGTGCAGAACCATGTCCAGAACACGCTGAACAAGCTCCAGCTCCACAATCGGGTGCAACTGGTCCGTTACGCGATCGAACAGGGCCTCGACGGGTCGTAGGGACGACCCGGGTGCGGCGGAGGCGTCCGGACGGCGATCACGCGGACGGGTTTCGCCGAAGGGCGGAGGCGCTCCGGACGGCGATCACGTGGACGGGTCTCGGCGGGGTGCGGGGACGATCCGGGTGACGGCGCAATCGGATTGACGGCGCGACTAAAGTGGCAAGGTCGAGACGTTGTCTTTGCGCGAGTACGCGAGAGACTTGACGGTGACTCCCTGACGACTCCCTGACGGTGACTCCCCGACGTCCCCGACTCCCCGTTCCCCTCGAAGCTCCACCGGAGGTCGCACCATGACCATGTCCGCCTTGGGCGAGCCCTGCGTTCTGCTCAAACTGGGCGAGGTCGTCCTCAAGGGCAACAACCGCGAGCTCTTCGAACGCAGGTTGCAGGCCAACATCAAGGCCGCCCTGAAGGACGTCGGCGTCAAGGTCGACGTACGACAGCGCCACGGTGTCATCGCGCTCTTCCTGCCGGACGGCAGCGAGGTCGAGGTCGCCGACGCGGTCGCCGAGCGCGTCTCGTACGTCCCCGGCCTGGTCTGGGTGCACCGCGCCTGGCGGGTGGAGAAGGACCCCTCGGCGATCACCAAGGCGGCCATCGAGTTGCTGGCCGACCGCGACGACGTGAGGCGCGGCGTCTCCTTCGCGGTCCGCTCCCGTCGCCGCGACAAGCGCTTCCCGCTCACCTCGATGCAGCTGGACCGCTCGGTCGGCGGCGAGCTCAACGACATCTACGGCCTGCCGGTCGACCTGAAGCGCCCGGAGTTGGTCGTCTCCATCGAGGTCGACCGCGACGAGGCGTTCGTCTTCACCGGCGGGCAGCCCGGCCAGGGCGGGCTGCCGGTCGGCACCAGCGGCAGGGGCCTGGTGCTGATGTCGGGCGGCATCGACTCCCCGGTGGCCGCCTACCGGATGATGCGCCGGGGCCTGCGGGTCGACTTCCTGCACTTCTCCGGCATCCCCTTCACCACCTCCGAGTCCATCTACAAGGCGTACGCGCTGGTCAGAGCGCTCGACAAGTTCCAGGGCGGGTCCCGGCTGTGGGTCGTCCCCTTCGGCAAGGCCCAGCAGTCGATCAAGGCTTCGGGGCAGGACCGCCTGGCGATCATCACCCAGCGGCGCCTGATGCTGAAGACCGGCGAGGAGGTCGCCCGTCGCCTGCGCGCCGGCGCCCTGGTCACCGGTGACTCCCTGGGACAGGTCTCCTCGCAGACGCTGCAGAACATCACCGCCCAGGACGACGCCGTCGACATGCCGATCCTGCGCCCCCTCATCGGCCTCGACAAGACCGAGATCATGGCCGAGGCGCGCCGCATCGGCACCCTGGCGATCTCCGAGCTGCCCGACGAGGACTGCTGCACGCTTCTCGCCCCCCGCCGGGCCGAGACCGCCGCGAAGGTCGCCGACCTGAAGAAGATCGAGCGCCGCCTGGACGCCGAGGAACTCGCCGTCCAGCTCGCCGGGTCCCTGCAGGAGTACAGGCTCGACGCCTGAACCGTTCCCCTCGGGCGACGGGCGTCGCCCGAGGGGGTGCTACGGGGCCACCGAGGGGCCACGAGGACCACGAGGGCCACAGGGGCGCTACTGAGGGGCCGCCGAGCCGACCGGTGAGACCGAACCGGCGGCTCCCGTCAGGCGGGGGCGAGGAGGTCGCCGGCGGCGACCTTGCCCAGCAGCGGCGGGAGGTGCTCCATCACCTGGGCGAGCTCCTCCAGGTCTGCGTCGACCAGCGCCTGAGGGCCGTCGCAGAGGGCCTGGGCGGGGTTCGGGTGCACATCGATGATCACGCCGTCGGCGCCGACGGCGATGGCCGCGCGGGTGAGGGGCAGGACCAGGTCGCGGTGCCCGCCCGAGTGGGACGGGTCGACGATCACCGGCAGGTGCGACAGCCGCTGGGCGAGCGGCACCGCCGAGACGTCCAGGGTGTTGCGGGTGGCGGTCTCGAAGGTGCGGATGCCGCGCTCGCACAGCACGATGTCGAGGTTGCCGCGCTGGGCGACGTACTCGGCGGCCATCAGCCACTCCTCGATGGTGGCGCTCATCCCGCGCTTGAGCATCACCGGCTTGCCGGCGGCGCCGACGGCCTGCAGCAGCGCGAAGTTCTGCGCGTTGCGGGTGCCGACCTGGAGCATGTCGGCGTAGGAGGCGACCAGTTCGACGTCGGCGGCGTCGACGACCTCGGTGACGACGGGAAGCCCGGTCTCCTCGCGCACGTCGGCGAGGATGCGCAGGCCCGCCTCACCGAGCCCCTGGAAGGCGTACGGGGAGGTGCGGGGCTTGTAGGCGCCGCCGCGCAGCAGGGTGGCACCGGCGGCCTTCGCCATCAGGGCGGCCTTCAGGGTCTGTTCGGGGGTCTCCACCGCGCACGGCCCGGCGATCAGGGTGACCGTGTCCGGGCCGATCGGCACGCCGCCGACGCGGACGGTGGACCGTTCGGGATGGTTGTCGCGGCTCACCAGCTTGTACGGCGCGCTCACCCGCATCACGTCGGCCACCCCGGGCATCCCGCGCAGGTCGAGGGTGGCGAACTGGGCGATGTCGCCGACCAGGCCGATGATCGTGCGGCTCACCCCCCGGCTGACGAACGCCTCCCCTCCCACCGAGCTGATGATCTTCACGATCGACTCGACGTCCTCCCGCGTGGCGTCCGGACCCATGACGATGACCATTTCTCTCCCTCTCGATCACTCCGTCGGCGCCCGCCGATCCCGGCCGGCTCCGATGTTTCCCGCAGTGGTTGTGACGTTCTCGACGAAGGCCGGAAAAGCAGAAGGCCCCGGGTCCGAAAACCGGACCCGGGGCCTTCTGTTCGCCAGGCTGTCAGCGCAGCATCTGGAGGCGAACGGTCCGACCTGAGGGTCCGTCGCCATACCAAAACCAGAACGCGGTGCGCATAGCGGGAAATGATAGCGCACGCGGAGAGCACACCCTTCCCGCGACCCCGGGGCCAGGCAGAAGAGCGCTATGCGACAGCCACCGAGAGGCCGGGAAATCCGCGATGGCAGGATTACCCCGTGCCATGGGGGAAACGGCGAGGGGAGTGATGGTGGAGCAGTCCGAACCTTCGGAGGAGTCTCGCCTGCCCCCGGGCCAGTACGTCCCCCGGGGCAGGCCGGTGATCCACTACGGCCGGGTGCCCACGTTCCGCCCGGCGACCTGGCAGCTGCACGTCATGGGGGCGACCGCCTCCGGCGAGCAGCACCGCTTCAGCTGGCCGCAGTTCTCGGAACTGCCACGCACCACGATCGTGGCCGACTTCCACTGCGTCACCAAGTTCTCGATCATGGGCAACGAGTGGAACGGGGTGTCCACGGCGACGCTGATGGAGATCGCCCCGCCCGCGCCCGACGTGAGGCACGTGATGATCTGGGGTGAGTACGGCTACAGCGCCAACATCCGCATCGGCGACTTCACCCGCCCCCAGACGATGTTCGCGCTGGAGTTCGACGAGAAACCCATCTCCCCGGAGCGCGGCTTCCCGGTGCGGATGATCGTCCCGCACCTGTACGCCTGGAAGAGCGTCAAGTGGGTCCGCGCCGTGGAGTACCTGCTGGAGGACAGGCGCGGTTTCTGGGAGGAGCGCGGCTACCACAACATCGCCGACCCCTGGCGTGAGCAGCGCTACTCCTATCAGGAGGAAGCGGGCGAAGGTCCACCGTGATCGGTGTTCGCCCCTGATCAGAGGGGTCGGTTGACTACCGTTTCCCGCATGTCGACCACCGGCTGGACGCTGCTCTGCGCCTTCAGCGCCATCCTCGGATTCCTCCTCCCCCGCCCGCGCCGGGAGCATCCGGACCGTTCGGGCACCCCGATGGACGAGGCCACCTTCCTCGCACTGCACATCGCGGCGATGGCGGCACCCTCGCTGCGGGCCGGGCTCACCCGCGAGTCCGCCGGCAAGGCGGCCCGCCACCTGCGCGCCCTGCTGGGCACCGGCGCCGTCGCGGTCGCCGACACCGGCGGCCTGCTCGCCTGGGACGGCGCGGCGGGCTGCCATCGCGACCACCTGCCCGAGCACGCCCGCGGCGTCCTGGCCCCGGCCGGCCCTCGGGCGGTGGCAGGACAGGATCTGAGCTGTGGCACGCCGGGCTGCGTCATCCGGAGCGGCGTCGTCGTACCGCTCACCGTCGACGGGCGGGTGGTCGGCGCACTCGCCGCGTACGACACCGTGATGGGCGCGGCACTGGCGCGTACCGTCACCGAGGTCGCCCGCTGGGTCTCCGGGCAGCTGGAGCTGGCCGAGGTCGCCTCCTCGCGGCGGCGGACGATGGAGGCCGAGATGCGGGTGCTGCGCGCCCAGATGTCCCCGCACTTCGTCTACAACGCGCTGACCACCATCGCCTCGTTCGTCCGTACCGACCCCGACCGGGCGCGGGAACTGCTGGTGGAGTTCGCCGACTTCAACCGGTACGCGCTGCGCCGGGCCCGTGACTTCGCCACCCTCGCCGAGGAACTGCACTGCGTGGATCGCTACCTGCTGCTGGAACGTGCCAGGTTCGGCGACCGGCTGCACGTCACCCTCAAGGTCGCGCCGGAGGTGCTGTCGCTCTCCGTCCCGTTCCTCTGCCTGCAACCCCTGGTGGAGAACGCCGTCAAGCACGGGGTGGCCGCCGCGGGACAGCGCGGCGAGGTCCGGGTGGTCGTCAGCGACGCCGGACCCGAGGCCCACATCAGCGTGCAGGACGACGGCCTGGGCATGCCACCCGAGCGGACCCGGCTGCTCCTCGACGGCGGCCTCCCGCGTGAAGGCTCACATGAGGGCTCACCGGGAGGCCCGCCCGAGGACGGGGAGGGTGGGATCGGGCTGGCCGAAGTCGACGTGCGGTTCCGTCAGATGTACGGAGAGGACTACGGCCTGGTCGTGGAGAGTGCCCCGAACGCGGGCACCACGGTGAGGCTCCGCGTTCCCAAGCTCCCACCGCCGATAGCTATTTGTAGTCAAACTATTACCTGAAGTCGCCGTGAGGCTTGCGGCGGATGCGATTGGAAGGGCAGCGTAGGGCCATGTTGCGAGTCCTTGCCGTTGACGACGAGGTCCCCGCTCTTGAGGAGATCGCCCATCTCCTCCGCCAGGACCCCCGGATCGAGCACGTCTCCACAGCCCTGGGCGGCGTCACCGCGCTCCAGGACATGGTCCAGATGATCGGTACGGGCGAGCGGCTGGACGGGGTCTTCCTCGACATCCGGATGCCCGGCCTCGACGGCCTCGACCTGGGCAGGCTCATCGCGGGCTTCCCCAACCCGCCCCGGCTGGTCTTCGTCACCGCCCACGAGGATTGCGCGGTGCAGGCCTTCGAGCTGGAGGCGGTGGACTACCTGCTCAAACCGGTCAGGGCCGACCGGCTGGCCGAGGCGGTGCGGCGTCTGGAGTCCATGGTTCCCGCGGCGCCCGCCCTCGTGCCCGAGGACGTCATCCCGGTCGAGCTCGCCGGACGGACGAGGTTCGTGCCCCAGCAGGCGGTCTGGTTCGCCGAGGCGCAGGGGGACTACGTCCGGCTGCACACCGACGAGGGCAGCTACCTGGTCCGCATGCCGCTCGCCGCGCTGGAGCGGCGGTGGGCGGGATCGGGGTTCATCAGGGTGCACCGCAGCACGCTCGTCTCGGTGCGGCACGTGAGCGAGCTGCGCTTCGACGGCGGCCGGGTGATGCTCAGGGTCGGCACCGAGACGCTCCCGGTCAGCCGCCGCCACACCCGCCAGGTCCGCGAGCGGCTCGTCCGCCAGTTCCGCGACCGTCCGGCCGTTCCCGGCGTGACCCGGACCAGGCCCCTGCCCTCCGCCGCCCTGCGCTAGCCACCCGCGTCTCCCTCGCGGATCGAGGGGCCCGTCCAGCGGATCCGGCCGCCCCTTTCTCACGAGAGTTCCGTCGCGCCGGCCCGGCTCCGGCGGGGAGTTCCGCACCGGTTTCGTCGGCTTCGCCGACGCGAACCTGGCGCCGACGATCAGGACTCACCGCTCGAAGACGCGGGGCCGGGGGCGTGCCCCGCCCGTTCTCCGTCTTTTGTGGCTTTCACGGCGTCCTGCCGGACCCCGTGCGGGTTTTCCCGGCGGCTACTCACTCCTCTCGCGGCCGTAGACCGCCGCGGGAGTTTCCCCCTGGGGTCGGCGCCGTCGCGGCCTCCTGTGGCGATTCACGCCCGTGTGGACACCGGCATGCCCACCTTCGGCCGGTGGACCTTCGTCCGTGTCCCCGATCGCCGCCCCCGACAACCGGCTCGGGGTGACCCGCACCCGTCCCGGCGGTTGGTCCAGGGCGACATGTGTCCGTTCAGAGCGATCGGGTCCAGGGTGACCCGCACCCGCCTCGGTGGCGGGCCGGGGAGGCCAGTGCCACGCGTAGACGCCTCCGCCTGGGGCGCCCACCCGCCGTCGCCGGACTCCCGGTCGCGGGCGTTTCGTGCGCCCTGCCGACATCTCTCCGTACCGGTGTCCACACAGGCTCCACGAGCCCCCGATCGACCGTTCGTCGTCCGCCGACGGCCGCTCGTCGTGCCGACGCTCTCCGCACATCGACAACTACGAACCGTTAATCGCGCTGGAGGGAAAGCGCCGCTCGCTCGTCTGGACGCGCCTCTAGTGTTCCCTCATCGGAGAGCGGGACCCGCCGCGTCAGGGGGGGACAGAGAGCCGCGAGGCTCGGGTAAGACCTGACGTGCGGACATCGGGTGACCGTCGAGAGCCGGCGACATCCGGTCACTCGGCCGCCGGGTCCTCGGCCAAAAGGGGAGGGGCCGCCGATCTCCGATATGACGGGACGCCCGCGCGTAGCCGACGGGCCGGACCGTGATCCGGCCACACGGGGGCGGTCGGATCACGAGGACGGGCGTCCCGTCCGACCCCACGAGCCCGGTGACGCGGGCTCCGTCGGACGGCGAACGCCCGGACGGAGGCCGGAAGGAACACCGAGACGATCGTCCGGGCGAACGCCGAGCCGAACAGGCGGGTGAGACCGGGACGAACACCGGAAGGCGGCCGGTCGTCGCGTCAGGTGTCGCGGAGCTTCTTGAGCAGGTCGATGTCCTCGCGGTGCTTCTCCGCGCCGCCCGGCGTCTCGATGCAGAACGGGACGCCCGCCACCACGGGGTGGCGCATCATCTCGGCGAAGGACGCGGCGCCGATGTGGCCGGCGCCGATGTTCTCGTGCCGGTCCCTCCTGGAGGCGCACGGGTCCTTGGAGTCGTTGGCGTGGACCAGTTTGAGCCGCCCGGGGGCGATGGCGTGCAGGGCGTCCAGGGTCTCGTTGAGGCCCTCGGACGTCGACAGGTCGTGCCCGGCGGAGAAGACGTGACAGGTGTCGAAGCAGATGCCCGCCTTCGGGTGCCAGCCGAGGGCCTCCAGGTAGGGCTCCAGGTCCTGGACGGTCGCGCAGAGGACCCCGCCCTGCCCGGCCATCGACTCCAGCAACAGGTCGGGGCCGTCCTCGGGGATCTCCTCCAGGAGCGGCAGAAGATGCTCGTGCAACTGCCGCAGGGCGGCCTCGCGGGACTGGCTCACCGCCGACCCCGTGTGGATCACCACTCCCTTCGCGCCGATCGCGTGGGCACGCAGCAGGTTGTGCCGCACGGCGGCCACCGACTTCTCCAGCGTCTCGGGACTGGGAGATCCCATGTTGACCAGGTAGGAGGCGTGCACGAAGGAGAGCATGCCCGATTCGCGCAGCTTGGCGTCCTGGACGGGGTCGCCTGCGGCGAGCGCCCAGCCGCGGGGGTTGCTGACGAACACCTGGATCATCTCGGCGCCGATGTCCGCGGCGTAGCGCAACCCGCCCTTGGCGAGGCCACCGGTGACGGAGACGTGCCCGCCGATGAGGGAGAGTGAAGTCATAGTGCAAACATCTTAGGCACCGTCCAGGGGGCCGCCCCGCTCCCGGCGATCGGCGTTTCTTATCGTGTGACCTCGCCCGCCACGGAGACGGGCGGAGGGTGGAGATCAACGAGTTTGGAGCATGTTACGAAAATCCGGGGCAAATCATGGCTCAGTTTGCGCTTCGTGGCGCTGGACCACACACACCGGTGGTGTGTGTACTGCTGCCATGCCTAACGTGAACTCCGCGCCGCCGGTTTCGGGGCTGGCCGCGTTCAACGCGCTGGGCGCCGAGGAGGCCGAGGCCGGTCTGCTCGCCTGCTGCGCCTGCCGGACCTTCGCCAGGGAGGTGGCCGCGTCACGCCCCTACCGTGACCTCGACCGGCTGGCCGAGACGGCGGAGGCCGTCGTACGAGGGCTGGACTGGTCCGGTGTCCGCGAGGCGCTGGCCGCCCACCCCCGGATCGGCGAGCCGCCTCGCGCGGCGGAGCGGTCCCCCGCCGAGGAGCCGTCCCGCGAGGGAGGGCCGGTGCCGGGTCCCGGGCCGGCCGATCGCCCGGAAGGACACCCGGAGCACCCGGAGCACCCGGAACGCCAGGAACGTCCGGAACACTCGGAAAGGGAGGCGGCCTGGTCGCGCGGGGAGCAGGCGGGGGTGGACACGGCGGGGAAGGACGTCCTCGACAGGTTGGCGGAGGGCAACCGCGCCTACGAGCGGCGGTTCGGCCACGTCTACCTGATCTGCGCCACCGGTCTGTCGGCGGAGGAGATGCTGGCCCGTCTCACCGAGCGGCTCGGCAACGACGAGGACACCGAGCGGGACGTCGTCAGGACCGAACTCGCGAAGATCACCCGCCTGCGACTGGCGAAACTTCTGGGAGCCGCCCCATGAGCCTGTCCACCCACGTGCTGGACGCCGCCCTGGGCAGGCCCGCGGCGGGGGTCGCCGTACGCCTGGAAAGGGACGGCGAGGTGCTCGCCGAGGGGGTCACCGACGCCGACGGGCGGATCGCGGGGTGGACCTGCGGGGCGGGAGAGCACCGCCTGGTCTTCGACACCGGCGGCTACTTCGCCGCCCGCGCGGTGGACGCCTTCTACCCCCGGGTCTCGATCGACTTCACGGTGGCGGACCCCGGTGAGCACCACCACGTTCCCCTGCTGCTCAGCCCGTTCGCCTACTCGACGTATCGAGGGAGCTAGATGGCCGTCGTTCTCGGTCCCAACCGCTACGGCAAGGCGGAGACCCGCCTGGTCCGCGTCGTCAGGGACGGCGGCGTCCACCACATCAAGGACGTCACCGTCGGCTCGGCGCTGTCGGGCACGATGGAGGAGGTCCACCTCACCGGCGACAACGCCGCGGTCCTGCCGACCGACACGCAGAAGAACACCGTGTACGTGTTCGCCAGGAAGTACGGCGTGGCGGAGATCGAGGACTTCGCGATCCTGCTGGCCCGTCACTACGTGGAGGCGCAGCCCACCGTCCACCACGCCCGCGTGGAGATCGAGGAGCACTTCTGGGACCGCATCCCGGTGTCGGAGGAGGCCGAGAGGAAGGGCGGGCGGCACTCCTTCGTCCGCTCGGGAAGGGAGACGCGCACCTGCGTCGTCCACCACGACCGCGACGGCACCACCACCGTGGTCTCCGGGCTGAAGGACCTGACGGTGCTCAACTCGACCGACTCGGAGTTCTCCGGCTTCGTCCAGGACGAGTACACCACCCTCGCCCCCACCAAGGACCGGGTCCTCGCCACCGCGGTCTCGGCCCGCTGGCGGCACCTGCCGGGGGTGGCCGGGCAGCGGACGGCGTACCGGGAGTCGTACGACGAGGTGCGCCGCCACCTGCTCGGGGCGTTCGCCGAGACCTACAGCCTGTCGCTGCAGCAGACCCTTTACGCGATGGGCGAGCGGGTACTGAACGCCAGAGAGGAGGTCTGCGAGGTGCGTCTGGCGATGCCCAACAAACATCACTTCCTGGTCGACCTCACCCCGTTCGGGCTGGACAACCCCAACGAGGTGTTCTACGCGGCCGACCGTCCCTACGGGCTGATCGAGGGCGACGTGCTCCGCGACGACGCCCCCGACGCCCGCTTCGCCTGGGAGTGACGACCATGGACTTCCTGCGACCCGCCACCTGGGCGGAGGCACTCGCCGCCAAGGCCGACCTGCCGGAGGCCGTGCCCATCCAGGGCGGCACCGACATGATGGTCGAGCTCAACTTCGACGTGCGGCGGCCCGCCGCGCTGCTCGACCTGAACCGCGTCGCCGAGCTCACGGCGTGGAGCGAGGAGGCGGACGGCAGGCTCAGGATCGGCGCGGGCGTGACGTACGCCCGCCTGATCGGCGAGCTGGGCGACCGGCTCCCCGGCCTGGCGCAGGCCTCCCGCACGGTCGGCTCGCCGCAGATCCGCAACCGCGGCACCGTGGGGGGCAACCTCGGCGCCGCCTCGCCCGCGGGGGACAGCCACCCGCCGCTCCTGGCCGGCGGCGCGGTCGTGGAGGTCGAGTCCGCGGACAGGGGGACGCGGATGATTCCGGCCGACGAGTTCTACCTCGGGGTCAAGCGCAGCGCGCTGGAGGCCGACGAGCTGATCCGGGCGTTCTGGATGAGCCCCGCGAGCGGCCCCCAGTACTTCTCCAAGGTCGGCACCCGCAACGCCATGGTGATCGCGGTCTGCTCGTTCGCGATCGCGCTGCACCCCGGCGAGCGCCGGGTCGGCACCGGCATCGGCTCGGCCGCCCCGACCCCCCGCCGGGCCGTCGCCGCCGAGGAGTTCCTCGCCGCCGAGCTCGACTGGGAGGCCAGGCTCGACCCCGGGGTGCTGGAACGCTTCGGGGAACTGGCGGCCGGATCCGTCTCCCCGATCGACGACGTGCGCGGCACCGCCGACTACCGGCGCCACGCCATCGCGGTGATGGCGCGGCGCACCCTCACCTGGGCGTGGAACGAGTTCCGCTCGGGACACTTCGAGAGGAGGGCCGGATGATGCGCGTCACCTTCACCGTCAACGGTCGCACGGAGGTCGCCGACGACGTCTGGGAGGGCGAGAGCCTCCTGTACGTCCTGCGCGAGCGCGTCGGCCTGCCCGGTTCCAAGAACGCGTGCGAACAGGGCGAGTGCGGCTCCTGCACGGTCTACCTCGACGGGATCCCCGTCTGCGCGTGCCTGGTCGCGGCCGGGCAGGCCGAGGGGCGTGAGGTCCGCACCGTCGAGGGGCTCGCCGACGGCGACCGGCTCGACCCGATCCAGGAGGCCTTCGTCGAGTGCGGCGCCGTCCAGTGCGGCTTCTGCACCCCCGGCCTCCTCGTACAGGCCCATGACCTGATCGAACGGGTCGCGCGGCCGTCCGACGCGGAGATCCGCGAGGCCCTGGCGGGCAACCTGTGCCGGTGCACCGGCTACGAGAAGATCCTCGACGCCGTGCGTCTGGCCGCGGCGCGGAAGGCGGAGGCCTCGTGAGCGCCACCCTGATCGAGAACGTCCACATCGCCCCGGTGGTGGGCGAGGAGATTCCCTCGGGGCACATCCACGTCGAGGGCGACAGGATCGTGGCCCTGGGCGCCGGCCCCGCGCCGGACGTCCCCGGGGCGGCCAGGATCGACGGCACCGGCTGTCTCGCCACCCCCGGCCTGGTCAACACCCACCACCACCTCTACCAGTGGGCCTCCCAGGGGCTCGCCCAGGACGCCACCCTGTTCGAGTGGCTGACGGCGCTCTACCAGGTGTGGGCCGCGATGGACGCCGAGGTCGTCAGGGGCGCGGCGGGCGCGGGGCTGGGCTATCTGGCCCTGTCGGGCTGCACCACCTCCAGCGACCACCACTACATCTTCCCCTCCGGGCGCGGGGACCTGTTCGCCGCGGAGATCGAGGCGGCGAGGCAGGTCGGCCTCCGCTTCCACCCCGCGCGGGGCTCGATGGACCGGGGCAGGTCGCAGGGCGGCCTGCCGCCGGACGTCGTGGTCGAGCGGCTGGACGAGATCCTTGAGGCGACGGCCGAGGCCGTCGACACCTACCACGACCCGTCCTTCTCCTCCATGCTGCGTGTCGCGGTCGCCCCCTGCTCGCCGTTCTCCGTCAGCGCCGACCTGATGACCGAGGCCGCCGCGCTGGCCAGGTCCAAGGGCGTGCGCCTGCACACCCACCTCGCCGAGACCCTCGACGAGGAGGAGCACTGCCTGCGGCAGGTCGGGCAGCGCCCGGTCGACTACATGGAGAAGCTCGGCTGGCTCGGCCCTGACGTGTGGTTCGCCCACGCCGTCCACCTGAGCGACGGCGACATCGACGTCTTCGCCCAGACCGGTACGGGTTCGGCGCACTGCCCCAGCTCCAACGGCCGCCTCGGCGCCGGGATCGCCCGCGTCTCCGAGATGCTCCACCGGGGGGCGAACGTCGGCCTGGGCGTGGACGGCAGCGCCTCCGCCGAGCTCACCTCCCTCTCCGGCGAGATGCGCCAGGCCCTGCTGTTCCAGCGGGCGAGGTACGGGCCCACCGCGCTCACCGCGCGCCAGGCCCTGGAGATCGCGACCCTCGGCGGGGCGAGAAACCTGGGCCGCCAGGAGGAGCTCGGCTCCCTGGAGGCGGGCAAGCTCGCCGACATCGCCCTCTGGCGCACCGACGCCTTCGCCTCCGCGGTCGCCGACCCGGTCTGCGCCCTGGTGTTCGGCGCCCGGCAGCCTCCGCTGGCCCGCTTGCTGGTCGGCGGCGAGACCGTCGTCGAGGACGACGAACTGCGTACCGTCGCCCAGGACGAGCTCGGCCGCGCGGGAGGCGAGGCGCACCGCCGTCTCATGCGGCTGGCCGAGGAGCAGGGCTTCACGGCGGCGAAGGAGGTCGGCGGATGAGACGGGGCGCGGGGCCGGGCGTCGAGGACGCGCGGGGACGAATGTGATGATGGTGCTCCGTCTCATCGGGGTCCGGCGTCCGCCTCCCGGCCGGTCACGCCGGCCGGGGGCGCGTGCCCCCCGTCCGTCAGCAGGGAGCAGGGTTGTCTGAGTCTTCGGGACACGTCGTGATCGCCCCGGACAAGTTCAAGGGCTCGCTCACCGGCGCCGAGGTCGCCGCGCGGGTCGCGGCGGGCCTCGGGCCGGGCGTCGCCACGGTCGCGTTACCGGTGGCCGACGGTGGTGACGGCACCGTGGACGCGGTCGTGGCCTGCGGGTTCACCCGCGTCGAGGTCGAGGTCACCGGCCCCGTCGGCGAATCGGTCCTCGCCTCCTACGCCTGGTGCGACGCCTCCTCGGGGGAGGGCGCGCTCGCGGGAGTGGACGTGCCGACGGCGGTCGTCGAGCTGGCCGAGGCGTCAGGGCTGCGGCGGCTGCCGGTCGCCTCGGGGCGCGCGGCCACCGAGGGATCTCCCGCGCACGAGGGGGTGGAACTCGCCCCGCTCACCGCGACCAGTCACGGCACCGGCGAGCTGATCGCCCACGCGGTACGGCGCGGGGCGAGGCGGGTCGTGCTCGGCCTCGGCGGCAGCGCCTGCACCGACGGTGGCGCGGGCATGATGCGGGCGCTCGGCGTCCGCTTCCTGGATTCCGGGGGACGGGAACTTCCCCTCGGGGGAGCGGCCCTCCGCGACCTGGAAAAAATCGATATTTCGGGACTTATCGCGATTGATGAGGTCGAGTTCGTCGTCGCCGGTGACGTGGACAACCCGCTGCTCGGCCCACACGGCGCCGCCGCCGTGTACGGACCGCAGAAGGGCGCGAGCCCCGAGGACGTGAAGCTGCTCGACCGGGCACTCGCCAGGCTCGCCGCCGTCGCCGCGCACACCCACGGACTGGTCGGCGCCATCGAGCACGACGGTGTCGTCCGCTCGATGGGGGTGGCGGGGCGGCCGGGCGCGGGCGCCGCCGGGGGAGTGGGCTTCGCCGCGCTCGCCTTCCTCGCGGCCGACTTCCGGCCCGGCATCGACTACCTCCTGGAGCTGCTCGGCTTCCGCGACCGGCTTGAGGGCGCGCGCCTCGTCATCACCGGCGAGGGCTCGCTCGACGAGCAGACACTGCGCGGCAAGGCCCCCGCCGGGGTCGCGAGCGCCGCCGCCAAGGCGGGCGTCCCGGTCGTCGCGGTCTGCGGGCGCCGCACGCTGGGCGACGAGGAGCTGAACGCGGCGGGGATCACCGCCGCCTACGCGCTCACCGACATCGAGCCCGACCCGGCCGTGTGCATGTCCCAGGCGGGCCCGCTGCTGGAACGGCTCGCGCGCACGGTCGCGGAAAGGCACCTCTGACAGGCGGCCGACCGGCAGGCGGCTCATGGACGGCTCATGGACGGTGAGGAACGGAGAGTGGATGAGCGCAGAGGTTGAGGACGTGGCGGATCTGGTCATCAGGTCCCGCAGGGTCGTACTGCCCGAGGGAGAGGGCCCGGCGGTGGTCGCCGTGAGGGGCGGGAGGATCGTCGGGGTGTACTCGCACGACGCCGCGCCGGACGCCGTCGAGCAGGTCGACCTCGGCGACGTCGCGCTGCTGCCCGGCCTGGTCGACACCCACGTGCACGTCAACGAGCCGGGCCGTACCCACTGGGAGGGGTTCGCCTCCGCCACCCGGGCGGCCGCCGCGGGCGGGGTGACCACGATCGTGGACATGCCGCTCAACTCGCTGCCGCCGACCGTGAACGCGGACGCCCTGACCGTGAAGCGCGAGGCCGCGGACGGGCAGTGCGCGGTGGACGTCGCCTTCTGGGGCGGGGCGATCCCCGGAAACGCCGGGGACCTGCGGCCGCTGCACGAGGCGGGCGTGCGCGGGTTCAAGTGCTTCCTGTCCCCGTCCGGCGTGGACGAGTTCCCGCCGCTGGAGGAGGACGGGTTGCGGGCCGCCATGGTGGAGATCGCCTCCTTCGACGGGCTGTTGGTCGTCCACGCCGAGGACCCCGCGCTGCTCGCCGACCCGGAAGGACCGGGATACCCGGAGTTCCTCGGCTCCCGGCCAGGAGAGGCCGAGTGCCGCGCCGTCGAACGGGTCGCCGCGTTGGCGGGGGAGACCGGGGTACGGGCGCACATCCTGCACGTGTCGTCCGCGCTGTGCCTGGAACCGCTGGCGAAGGCGAGGCGGGAGGGGGTCAGGATCACCGCGGAGACCTGCCCGCACTACCTCACGCTGATGGCCGAGGAGGTGCCCGAGGGCGCCACCCAGTTCAAGTGCTGCCCGCCGATCCGCTCCTCGGCCAACCGTGACGAGCTCTGGCGCGGCCTCGCCGACGGGGTGCTCGACTGTGTCGTCTCCGACCACTCGCCGTCCACCCCCGACCTGAAGGTGCCCGACTTCGCCGCCGCCTGGGGTGGGATCTCCTCCCTGCAGCTCGGCCTCACCGCCGTCTGGACCGAGGCGGCACGGCGCGGGCACGGCCTGGGCGACGTCGTGCGCTGGATGGCGGAACACCCGGCCGCGCTGGCCGGGCTGCGCGGCAAGGGCGCCATCGCCGTGGGCGCGGACGCCGACCTCGTCGCCTTCGACGCCGACGCCGTCCACACGGTGGACGTCTCCACCCTTCACCACAAAAATCCGGTCACCCCCTACCACGGCAGGACGCTGGTGGGCGAGGTCCGTACGACATGGCTGCGCGGCCGGGTCGTGGGGAACGATCCCCAGGGCACCCTCCTGTAGGACGACGCGCCATGACGATCCCGGTCCGCGGTGGGACCGCCACGGCGGCCCGGCCGGTTCACCGTGAGAAAGGCCCTCTCCTTGACCGAACCGACCGAACCGACCGACGCGACCGACGCGACCGACGCGGCCGAACCGACCGACGCGGCCGAACCGACCGACGTGACCGAACCGGCCAACGCGACCGACGCGACCGACGCGACCGACGCGGCCGGATTCACCGCGCTGCCCGACCTCGCCCTGCGTACCCTCGGCGGCGCGGTCGTCGCGGCCAACGACGAGTCCTTCGCCGAGAGGGAGAGCCTCATCAGGCCGGGTCGTCCCGGCTTCATGCCGCACACCTTCGGAGCCAAGGGCCAGGTCTACGACGGCTGGGAGACCCGCAGGCGACGCGAGCCCGGCCACGACTGGGCCCTGGTCAGGCTAGGCATGCCCGGCGTGGTGAGGGGCGTGGTGATCGACACCGCCTGGTTCAAGGGCAACTACCCGCCGTACGCCTCCGTCGAGGCCGTCGAGGTCGAGGGCTACCCGACGGTCGCCGAACTGGAGGCGGCCGACTGGGTGGAGATCGTTCCCAGAAGCGGTCTCAAGGGGGACGCCGAGCACCTCTTCGCGGTGTCCGGCGAGCGCCGCTACACGCACGTGCGGCTGAACATGTTTCCCGACGGGGGCATCGCCCGCCTGCGAGTGCACGGCGAGGTCAGGCCCGACCTGTCCCTGTACGAAGGACTCGGCCTGGACCTGGCCGCCCTGGAGAACGGCGCGCTCGTCACCGCCTGCTCCAACGAGTTCTACTCCTCGCCCAACAACGCCATCTCACCGGGTCTCGCCCGTCACCAGGCCGAGGGCTGGGAGACCGCGCGCCGCCGCGACGGCGGCAACGACTGGCTGGTGATCCGCCTGGCGGGCTCCGGTGTCGTCGGCCTCGCCGAGATCGACACCACCAACCTGGTGTTCAACGCCCCCGCCGAGGTCTCCGTCACGGGCACCGCGGACGGCACCACCTGGTTCCCGCTGCTGCCCAGGACCCGCCTGCTGCCCGACACCCGGCACCGCTTCCGCATCCGCGACGCGCCCGCGGCCACGTACGCCAGGGTGGACATCTATCCGGACGGCGGCCTGGCCAGGGTCCGCCTGCACGGCTTCCTCACCGAGACCGAGAGCTGACGCGGTCCCGGCGACGGGCGGCGACCCCGGCCCGCACCACGCCGGTACGGCCTCCTTCGCGAGGGCCGTACAGGGGTCAGTACCAGATGGTGACCTGGGTGCCGGGCGGGACCGCCTGGCCGCCCGGCGGGATCTGGGCCAGCACCCTGCCCTTGCCCAGGGTGCGCTTCATCTTCACCGTGACCCCCGCGGCGCGCAGCTCGTCTCTCGCCGCCCGGTAGTCCTTGAAGACGATGTTCGGGACCACCACGACGTTGCCGCCGCCCTCTCCGTTGTCCCCGGGCGGGACCTCGCCGTCGCGCTCCCAGGGCCAGCGCCACTCGCTGGCGCACTGCGACAGGGTGAGCCGGACCACGGCGCCCTTGTCGATCTCGGCCTTGGGCTGCGGGTCCTGGGCGATGACGGTGCACGGCTGGGCCGAGTCGGTCTGCTCGACGAATTCGGGAGCGAACCCCGCCCCGCGCAGCACCCCGTCGGCCTGGTCGCGGGGCATGCCCCTCACGTCCGGCATGAGCAGGCCCGCGCTCACGATCAGGTCGACCTTGCTGTTCTCCCTGACCGGGTTTCCCACGGCGGGGACGGTCCGCATCACCTGGCCGCGCGGCACGGTCTCGCTTTGCTGCTTCTTGACGTCGTCGACGAGGAGTGAGGATTCGGCCAGCCTGCTCCTGGCCTGCGCTTCGGTCATCCCCACCACATTGGGCACCGCGACCCGCTTGGGGCCGGCCGAGGCGATGAGGATCAGCTTGCTCCCCGGCTCGGCCTCGGTGCCGGCCACGGGCTCGGTGCGCAGCACGGTCCCCTTCGGGGCCTTCTCGTCGTGCTCGGCCTTGCCGGTCTCGACGGTGAAGCCGCGCTGCTTGGCCTCACCGGTGGCGGCCGTGATGTTCTTGCCCACCAGGGTGGAGGGCACCACGATGGAGGTGTTCTGCGAGAACAGCCAGCCGGTCACCCCCACCGCGATCACCATGACCGCGGCGAGCCCGATCAGGAACCAGCGGGCGCCGGACCTCCCGCGTGCCTTGGGAGCGGTCGTGTGGTGGCCGTCGGCCGGGCCGGTGGGCAACTCCACGCGAGGCTGGATCAGCGTGTGGTTGGCCGGGGCGGGGGGCGTGGGCGCCGCCGTCTCGGAGCCGTGCGGCGGGCCGGCGGGCAGGGACGGCACCGGGCCGCTCTCCCTGGGCAGCATCCGGTGGGCCTCGACGGCGGCGACGAGCAGCGCGGTGGCGTCCACGGGGCGGTTCGCGGGATCGCGGGCCGTCGCCTTCGCCACCAGGGTGTCGAGCAGCGGGGGAGAGCCGGGCAGCAGTGCCGAGGGCACGGGAACCGTGTCGTGCACGTGCCGGTAGGCGACCGACATCGGGGTCTCGCCCTCGTAGGGCTGGCGGCCGGTCAGAAGCTCGAACAGCATGATGCCGGCCGCGTAGACGTCGCTGCGGGCGTCGGCGCCTCCCGCGGTCACCTGCTCGGGCGACATGTAGCCGATGGTGCCGATCATGACACCGGTGCGCGTCTGGTTGCTCGCCTCGATCGCGCGGGCCAGGCCGAAGTCGACGACCTTGACCCGGCCGTCGTCGGCGAGCAGCACGTTCTCCGGCTTGACGTCCCGGTGGATCAGGCCGGACTGGTGGGCGGCGCCCAGCGCGGCGAGGACCGGGATCATGACCTCCAGCGCCTCGCGGGCGGGCAGCCTGCCCCGGGCACGGAGCACGTCGCGCAGGGTCCGGCCCGGCACGTACTCCATCGAGAGGTAGACGTTGTCGCCGTCGGTGCCCTGGTCGAACACGTGCACCACGTTGGGGTGCGACAGGCTGGCCACCGACTTGGCCTCGCCGATGAAGCGACGCACGAAGGCGGGGTCCTCGGCGAGCGAGCGGTGCATCACCTTGACGGCGACCGTGCGGTCGAGCCGGACGTCCAGGGCCAGATAGACGGTCGCCATTCCGCCCCGGGCGATCCGGGACTCGACGCGGTAACGCCCGTCGAGGAGTTTCCCGACCAGGGGGTCCGTAAGCGTCGTGTCCACGTGGCCGAGTTTACGGGCGATTTGGCGCCGACAGGATCCCCGAATCCCAAACCGATGCCGAGACGTGGTGGTTTTCTATCGATGGACCGTCGGCGGCCTGTCGATCGAGGGAGAGGAGGCTTCCGCGTAGCGACGCCGGGGTATCCGCCCGGCCATACGCGCGAACCGGCCTGCGCAGACGGCCGAGCGCATCGCCTGGGCCATCAGGTCGGGACGCTGTGCCCGGGTGACCGCCGTGGCCAGCAGGACCGCGTCGCAGCCGAGCTCCATGGCGAGTGCCGCGTCGCTGGCCGTGCCGATCCCGGCGTCCAGGATCACCGGCACGCTCGCGAACTCCACGATCAGCTCGATGTTGTGCGGGTTGCGGATGCCGAGTCCCGAGCCGATCGGCGCACCCAGCGGCATCACCGCCGCGCAGCCCGCCTGCTCCAGTCTGCGTGCCAGTACGGGATCGTCGCCGATGTAGGGCAGCACCGTGAACCCGTCGGCGACCAGCCGCTCCGCCGCGTCGAAGGTCTCGATGGGGTCGGGCAGCAGGGTGCGCTCGTCGGCGATGACCTCCAGCTTGACCCAGTCGGTCTCCAGCGCCTCCCTGGCGAGCCTGGCGGTCAGCACGGCCTCACCGGCGGTGAAGCAACCCGCGGTGTTCGGCAGCACCTTGATGCCGCGCCGTCGCAGCACGTCGAGCACCGAACCCCGCGCGGACGGGTCGAGCCGCCGCATCGCGACGGTGGTCAGCTCGGTCCCGGAGGCGGCGAGCGCCTGGTCGAGGATCTCCAGGGACGGGGCGCCCCCGGTGCCCATGATGAGGCGGGAGGAGAACTTCTCCCCGCCGATGACCAGGTCGTCCACCGGGTCCGCCGTCAACCTGTCGGCCTCCCTCGCGTCCGTCGTCACCCTGTCGCCCCCTCTCGCCTTCGCCGTCGGCCGGTCGGCCTCCCCGGCGTCCGTCATCGACCGGTCGGTCCCTCTCGCGTCCGTCGTCATCGGTCAGCCTCCCTGGACCGCGGTGAGCACCTCGACCCGGTCGGCCTCCGCGAGCGCCGTGGAATCCCAGGCGCCGCGCGAGACGACCTCGTCGTTCACCGCGACGGCCACCCCGTTCCGCACCTCGGTCAGCCGCCGTACGGCCTGCGCGACGGTCGCGCCCGAGGGCAACTCGTGCGCGGCGCCGTTGATGGTCACGTTCATCTGTACTCCTGCGGTGTGTGGTCGCGGAGGCGGTGCTCCCGTGGCGAAGGTTCTGGGGAATCGAGTTCCCGGGAGTCGTGCCTCCGGTGGTGCTCTCCGAGGCGGTGTTCCTGATGTTCCTGATGTTCCTGATGTTCCCGCTGTTCCCGGTGGCGGTCCTGAGCATCGCGATCACCGAAGCGGAGCGGCGAGCAGATCGCGGAGAGCCCGGCGTCCGCCTCGCCCGCCTCCTGCGAGCAGAGGTCGGCGGTGAGCGGCGCGAGCAGGACCCCGCCCCGGTGATGCCCGGTGGCCAGGTGGAGACCGGGCACGATCGTGGCGCCGATCAACGGCAGGTTGTCCGGGGTGCCCGGACGCATGCCCGCGGTCATCTCGGCCACCTCCAGCTCGGTCACCCCGGGGACGAGCTCCCGCGCGTCGCGCAGCAGCTCCCACAGCCCACCGGCCGTGACGCGGGTGTCGAAGCCCATCTCCTCCTGGGTGGCGCCGAGGACCGTCTCGCCGTCGCCGCGCGGAACCAGGTAGACGTGTGAGCCGTGAACGACCCCGCGTACGCACCGCCGCAGGATCGGCGCGGGGGAGCGCAGTCGCATGATCTGGCCCTTGACCGGCCGTACCGGGGGCAGCGCCTCCGGGGGCACCCCCTCCAGGGAGCCCGACCAGGCTCCGGCGGCGAGGACCACCAGGTCGGCCCCGACACTCTCGCCGGTCGAGAGGCGTACCCCGGTGGCCCTTCCCGAGGCGGTGATCAGCTCGGCCGCGCGGGCGCGTACCAGGGTGCCGCCCGCGCGCTCCAGGGCCGCGAGGAGTGCCGCGGTGACCCGCCTGGGGTCCACCCAGGCGTCGCCGCCGGCCAGCAGGCCACCGCGGACCGCGGGGGCGAGCATGGGCTCCAGGCGGCGGCACTCGCGGCCGGTGAGCCGCTCGGCGGGCAGCCCCAGCTTGGAGACGAAGGCGGCGAGGTCGTCCAACGCCGCCAGGTCGTCGGAGCCGAAGGCGACGTCGAGCGTGCCGTCGGTGCGGTAGTCGAGGTCGTGCCCGCTCGCGTCCGCCAGCTCGGCGGCGAAGGCGGGCCAGCGCTTCAGTGAGGCGAGCCCAAGCCGCAGCAGCGGCTCCTCGGTGTAGGTGACCTCGCTCACCGGGGCCAGCATGCCCGCCGCCGCGTGCGAGGCGCCGGAGGCCGGCGCGGGGTCGGCGACCATCACTCTGTGGCCCCGGACGGCGGCGCGCCACGCCACCGACAGGCCGATCACGCCGCCGCCCACGACGAGGAGGTCGAGATGGTCCGCCATACGTGCTCCGCTCCCTTCGCCGGCATGACCCGGATCAGGTTCGTGGCGGTCGAGGGCCCGCTCGCGGTCGTCTCCGGACCTCGCTCGCCGTGCCGTGCGGGGCGTTCCTCCTCGCACATCACCAGCTCGCAGGGGGTCCTTCCTCGTCCGCAGCCCTCCTCTCAGCCCGGTGCGTTCCGGGCTCCCGCGCGTCTTCTCCTCTCACCCTAAGGGCTGGGACAACACGCTTAGCGCGTTAGATGTGAGGTAAATCCCGTTTTCGTTATCAACGACCGTTGGTAGGAGTACGGGGTTCCCGCTTATCGTCGGGAAGTGTGAATCATGTCGTGGTGGTTGGAGCCGGCCTCGCCGGTGTGCGCAGCGTGGAGGCGTTACGAGCCCGTGGGTTCGGCGGCAGGATCACCCTGATCGGGGAGGAACGGCACCGGCCCTACGACCGCCCGCCCCTGTCCAAGGGAGTGCTGCTCGGCGAGACCGATTCCACGGTCGTCGACTCCGACCTCGACGCGCTTGAGATCGACTTTCGCGCGGGCGTGTCGGCCAAGGGGCTCCATCCCGGTGTGGTGGAGACCACCGAGGGCGAGATCGCCTACGACGGCCTGGTCGTCGCGACCGGTGCCCGCCCGATCAGGCTGCGCGGGGACGGCCCCCAGCACGTGGTGCGCACCATCGACGACGCGCTCCGGCTGCGCTCCCTGCTCGGCGAGGGAGTCAGGGTCGCCGTCATCGGCGCGGGCTGGATCGGCGCGGAGGTGGCGACCGCCGCCCGCAGGGCGGGCTGTGCCGTGACCGTCGTCGAGGCCGCCCGCACCCCGCTGGCCGCCGCGCTCGGCCAGGTCGGCGCGTACACCACCCCCTGGTACGCCGAGGCGGGCGTCGACCTGCGCCTGGGCACCATGGTCGCCTCCGTCGACCACGGAGGGCTCACCCTGGCGGACGGCTCCGCGCTGGAGGCCGACGTGGTCGTCACCGGCGTGGGCGTGCGGCCCGCGACCGAGTGGCTGGCCGGATCCGGCATCAGGCTCGACAACGGCGTGGTCACCGACGAGCACCTGCGCACCTCGCTGCCCGACGTGGTCGCGGTGGGTGACTGCGCCGCCTGGTGGTCGCGCCGCTACGGCATCCGCCTGCGCGTCGAGCACTGGGACACCGCCCTGGGCGCCCCGGACGTCGCGGTGGCCACACTCCTCGGCGACGCCGCGGTCTACGACCCGGTCCCCTATTTCTGGTCCGAGCAGTTCGGCCACATGGTCCAGTACGCCGGCCACCACGACGGTGCCCGGCTCGTCCTGCGCGGCGACCCTGCGGCCGAGGGAAAGCCCAGGTGGGCGATCTGCTGGGTGACCGAGGACGACCGGCTCACCGCGGTGCTCTCGGTCAACCGCCCCCGCGATCTGGTCCAGGGGCGCCGCCTCATCGAGGGCGGCCAGCGCCTCGACGTCGATCGCCTCACCGACCCTGCGATAGCGTTGCGCGATTGTACGGTGGCGTAACCTCGCCGCCGGGTGTTTGGCGAAGGGCTCGATGTGGTAGTGGTGGATTCGTGACGCTTTCTGTTGCGCAGATCGACCGGGAAACCGACCAGCTGGTGGGCGAGTGGCTCACCCTGACCGAGGTGGCCAGAAGGCTCAACCTGAGCGCCGGTCGCGCCAAGCAACTTCTCAAGGACCGTAAGCTCATCGGAGTGCGCAGGGGCGGTGGAGAGCCACAGGTCCCCGCCGTGTTCCTCGTCGACGGAGAAGTGATCAAGGGCCTTCCCGGGACCCTCACGGTGCTCCTGGACGCCGGATACGACGACGTCGAATCCCTTCGCTGGCTTTTCACCCCCGACGACACGCTGCCGGGCTCACCGGTGGACGCGATCGTGGCGGGCCGCCACACCGAGGTGAAGAGACGTGCCCAAGCCCTCGGTTTCTGACGCCCGCCTGTATCTCTGCACGGACGGGCGCCGAGACCGGGGAGACCTCGCGGACTTCCTCGACGCCGCCCTCGCGGGCGGGGTCGACATCGTGCAGCTGCGCGAGAAGGGCCTTGAGGCGCGCGAGGAGCTCGACCTCCTCGCCGTCTTCCGCGAGGCCTGCGACCGGCACGGCGCCCTCCTGGCGGTGAACGACAGGGCCGACATCGCGTACGCGATCCGTCCCGACGTGCTCCACCTCGGCCAGGATGATCTGCCGGTGCGGGTCGCGCGCGACATGCTCGGCGACGACATCCTCATCGGGCGTTCCACTCACGCCCCCGAGGAGGCGTCCGCCGCGGCCGTCGAGCCCGGAGTCGACTACTTCTGCTGCGGCCCGATCTGGCCGACCCCTACCAAACCGGGAAGGTCCGCCCCGGGCCCCGGCCTGCTCAGGCACGCCGCGGCCCTGGAGACCGACCGGCCGTGGTTCGGCATCGGCGGCATCGACCTCGCCAACCTGGAGGAGGTCATGTCGTACGGCGTGCGCAGGGTCGTGGTCGTCCGGGCGATCACCGAGGCCGACGACCCCAAGGCGGCGGCGGCGGAGTTCAGGCGGAGGCTGGACGCCCCCGCCTGAGGTTTCCGCCGCCCCGGTGGTTCGCCGCTCGGCGGGCCCGTGCCCACGGGCGGGCGGATCGCCTTGATCGTCGGCCCGGTCCTGTTCGCCGCCCGTCGGGAGCCGGCTCTGCCGGGAGCCGCTCCGTCGTGGGCGACCACGCCGCGGGCCGTCCCGTCGTGAGCCGTTCCGTCATGTGCCGGGTACGGTCAGGTCCGCCGGGAGGTGGCGGCCACCGCGAGGTCGGCCAGGGCCGCGCGGGCCTCGGGGAGGATCGGTGCGCCCTCCAGCGAACCGAGGGCGTTCTCCAGATACCCCTTGATCAGGTCCTCGCACGCCACGAGAGCCCCCGTCTCCTCGATGATCTGGCGCAGCCGGTCGATCCCCGTCTCGTCCAGGCCCGGGTCGCCGAGCGTGGTGCGCACCACCTGGGCCTGGGACTCCGAGGCCACGGCGAGCGTGCGGGCGATGAGCATCGTCCGCTTGCCCTCGCGAAGATCGTCGCCGGCCGGTTTGCCGGTCTCGTCCGGGTCGCCGAACACGCCGAGGATGTCGTCGCGCAGCTGGAAGGCGATGCCCACCGACTGCCCGTACTCCTCGCAGAGCCGGTCGATCCAGGGCTCCCTGCCCCGGGCCGCCAGCACCAGGCCGAGCCTGAGCGGCTGCTCCACGGAATACTTGCCGCTCTTGAAGAGGGCGACCCGCAGCGCGCTTTCGAAGGTGCCCTCGCCGTGCGCCTGCTCCAGCAGGTCGAAGTACTGACCGCACATCAGCTCGGTGCGCATGTCGTCGTGGACCTTCTGCGCCGCCGCGAGGGAGGCGGCCGGCAGGCCGCTGTTGCGCCACATCTCACCGGACCAGATGAGCATCAGGTTTCCCAGCAGGATGGCGGCCCCCTCGCCGAACTGCTCGGCCGAACCGTGCCAGCGGGCCTTCCTGTGCAGGTCCTCGAACCTGCGGTGCGCCGAGGGCATGCCCCGGCGCAGATCGCTGGCGTCCATCACGTCGTCGTGCACCAGGGCGCTGGCCTGGAGCAGCTCGAGCGAGGCCGCGGCGGAGAAGATGGCGGGCTCCTCGCCCCCACCCGCACCGTGCCAGCCCCAGTAGCAGAAGGCGGGGCGCAGCCGCTTGCCGCCCGCGAGGAAATCCTCGGCCGCCGAGATGAGCGGCGCCAGCTCCGGAGCGCTGACCTGTGGGCGCTGTTGTTCGACGAATCGCCGAAGAGAACGATCCACCTCGGACCGGATCATGTCCAACGCGGCTGCAGAAGTGATCATCGAATACCTCCAGTGTGGAGACCCTGGGCTTCAGCTCTGGGGGGAAAACGCGGTACGGCGCCGTGCATCCCGGCGTCGTGACCGGCGGTGATGACACCCCGACCACCGTACGCATGATGGACAAGATCCTCTCCGCCGGTCCGGCGGAGAGGTGGAACGCCTGTGGAGCCGGTGTGGGGCACGACACCTCCGGGTTCCTTGCGACTGAGGATGAGGCAGGGAACCCAATCTATGAAAATTGGAATCCCCCGGCTTTGACGGCGTGAGGAGGTCAGGTAATGAGATTAACGGTCCAAGGGGACATTTCGATCTAGAGGGGTGGTGGTTTACGTGCTAATTGTGACAAGTTCGCGCCACGCCCGGCGAAGATGATCTGGTCGGGCGGCCGAGCGGCCGGGCAAGTATCCTTGACCCCATGGCTCTGGGTCGCGCGTCTGTCCTTCCTGATCGTGTCGCCACCGTCCGCGAACTCCTCGCTGCCGGTGCCCGCTCGTTCTCCTTCGAGTTCTCCCCCCCGAAGACCGACGAGGGGGAGCGTCAGCTCTGGCGCGCCGTCCGTGAGCTGGAGTCGCTGCACCCCACCTTCGTGTCCGTCACCTACGGCGCCGGCGGCAGCACCCGAGACCGCACGGTCGACATCGTCGAGCGGATCGCCCACGAGACCACGCTCACCCCGGTCGCCCACTTCACCGCCGTCAACCACTCCGTCCGCGAGCTGCGACATCTGATCGGCCGCTTCGCGGGAGCGGGCGTGCGCAACATCCTCGCCGTGCGGGGCGACCCGCCCGGCGACGTGACGGGCGAGTGGGTGCGCCACCCCGAGGGCGTTCTGTACGCCGAGGAGCTGGTCCGGCTCATCCGGCAGTCCGGCGACTTCTGCGTGGGCGTGGCCGCCTTCCCGTACAAGCACCCCCGGTCGGCCTCGATCGAGTCCGACACCGACTACTTCGTGCGCAAGTGCCGTGCGGGCGCCGACTACGCGATCACCCAGATGTTCTTTCGTGCCGAGGACTACCTGCGGTTGCGTGACCGGGTGGCCGCAGCCGGCTGTGACACGCCGATCATCCCCGGCATCATGCCCGTCACGCAGATGAGCACCATCGCCAGGTCCGAGCAGCTCTCCGGCGCGCCGTTCCCGCCGGAGGTGGCCGAGAGGTTCGCGGCCGTCGCCGACGACCCGGCCGCGGTGCGCAGCCTCGGCATCGAACACGCCGCCGAGCTCTGCCAGACCCTGCTCGACGAGGGCGCGCCGGGCATCCACTTCATCACCTTCAACCGCTCGAGCGCGACCCGGGAGGTCTTCCAGGCGCTCGACCACACGCCGGAGATCGCCCCGCTGCCGACCTGAGACCGCGGATCCTTCGGGACGGCTCAGCCGCCCAGCGGCAGGGGAGTCCCGAGGATCGCGTAGCGCTCGTGCCCACCGGGGAAGACGAACTGCGTGAGCAGGTCCACGAAGCCGATACTGCGATAGAGGTGGCGTGCCGCGGTGGGCCGGTCGCGGGTCGACAGCACGGCGGTGCGCTCCAGGCGGCCCGCGCACATCCCCGTGATCATCGCCCGGCCGATGCCCTTGCCCTGGTAGTCGGGGTGGACGTGGATCTCGGCGATCTCCAGCGCGTCGCCCAGCCAGTCGTGGGCGCCGCCCTCTCCGTACTCGTCCGCGAGGGCTCGCCTGACCACGTCGTGCCACCACTGCCCGGGAACCCCGTGGAAGCCGTAGGCGATGCCCACAGGAGTGCCGTCGGGGAGCTCGGCGAACAGGCAGGTGAAGGCGGGATGGGTGGCGTGGTTTCCCATGATGAGCCTGCGGCCGGCGATCTGGTCGGCCGGAGGGTTCATCGCCTCGGTGTAGACGCCGAGGACCGCGTCCAGCCGGAGCGTGAACTCGTCGGGGCCGATCCGTCGCAGTCCGATCACGCGTCGCACCCTAGCAGGGTGGCCGTGGCACGGGTCACCGTGTGGCGAGGGAGGGTCATCCGGCGCTCACCAGGGAGTTTCCCGGCCTTTCCCACCCGCCTGCCGACCCGGTCACGAAGGGCCTGACCGGCTTCTCGCGACCGCGCCCGGGAGCCGTGCGGCTCCCGGGCGCGGTCGCGAGCGTCGTGCGCACGAAGCGCCGGCGTGCTCGCCCGCGGCCCGTTCGGTGTGGGACCGGTCGTGTCGCGCGTACGAGCCCGCCGGGTCGTGGGCGCGCAGGCCCGGCGGTGGGCACGGAGCCCGTGGGCACCGAGTTCGAAAGCCGCGCGAAGCCGTTATTCGACCTCGACGGGCACCCCGCCGGTGATGCGGACGAGCTCGTCGAAGGAGGTCGGGAAGACGGTGTGCGGGTGGCCGGCCGCGGCCCAGACGACCTCGTGCTTGGCCAGCCAGGTGTCGACCAGGGTTCTGACCGGGGCGGGGTGGCCGATCGGGGCGACGCCGCCGATGACCTGGCCGGTGGCCGCCCGCACGAAGGCGGGGGCGGCGCGCTTCACCTTCGCCGCTCCGGCCGTCCTGGCGATCAGGTCGGTGTCGACGCGGTGGGCGCCGCTGGTCAGCACCAGGAGCGGCTCACCGTCGGCGTCGAATATCAGGCTGTTGGCGATGGCGCCGACCTCGCAGCCCAGCTGCGCGGCCGCGGTGGCGGCGGTGGGGGTGGCCTCCGCGAAGATGACGATCTCGCCGGGGACGCCGTGCTCGCGCAGGACGGCGGCGACCTTCTCGATGTTCGGATGCAACTTTTCTGGCACGCGGCCACTCTAAACAGATTGACCGTTGATTGCCGTTTCATGACCGGCCGTCTGCACAGGGAAACCGTGCGCTATGGTCCCTTGACCCGATCCATAGTGATATGAGGAGTTGATCGAAAGTGGGGGTTGGACTGCGGCCGGGAGTGGCCGCGCTGATGACGGCGGGGGCCGTGCTCCTCTCTTCCGTGTCTTTCGTGGGCGTCGCCCTTCCCGCCGGCGCCGCGGCGGCGGGGACGTCGGGTTCCCCGGCCGTCACGGCGGGGGTGACGGGCGTGTCCTCGTTTGTCGCGCCCGGCAAAACGCTCAAACTCGGTGCGAAGGGCGCCGCGGTGAAGGTGCTCCAGACCCGGCTGGCCGAGCTCGGCTACGCCCCGGGCAGGATCGACGGCCGCTACGGCGGGGCGACCCTGACGGCGATCTGGGCCTTCCAGAAGGTGAACGGCATCTCGCCGACCAGTACCGTGGCACGCAGGACCTGGGACGCTCTGGAGGCTCCCCTGGCGCCGAAGGTGCTCGTCCCCAACGGCAAGCCGACCCGGGTGGAGGTCAACCTCGCCAAGCAGGTGATGGTCCTCTACGTGAACGGCACGGTGAAGCTGATCAGCCACACCTCCTCCGGCAGCGGGATCGCCTACTGCGAGACGGCCACCTGGGAGGGCAGGACCCAGCGGTTCTGCGGCGACGCGCGCACGCCGACCGGCGACTACAAGACCACCTGGCGCAGGGACGGCTGGCACAAGTCCTACCTGGGCCAGCTCTACAACCCGATCTTCTTCAACGGGGGCATCGCCTTCCACGGCGCGCTGTCGGTGCCGCTGGCGCCCGCCTCCCACGGTTGTGTACGACTGCCGATGCACGTGGCGGAGGTCCTTCCCGGGCTGCTCGGTACGGGGGTGCCGGTGCACGTCCGAGGCAGGTTCGTCCGGTAGGGGCGAGCCGGCGGAACGCGATCCGCCGGTCGTGCCCGCGCCGGTCGAGAGCAGGGGCCCCGGGAGACGGTGATCTCCCGGGGCCCTTTTCGCGTGCTCCAGGGACCCGAAGATCGAACCTTTGTTCGTCGTTTTACTTGACAGTATTAGTGATCGAATTTATGTTCGATGTGATGACACGGGGCTCGCGGCTCGTGTTCCAAGAGCGGCCGATCGGGTCCATGTCGTCGGCGGAGACGATCGGACCAGGTCAGGGCGGACGGGGAGAGGGGAAGCTCCTCGTCCGGCCGTCCGGCGGATTTGTCGGTGGGGTCTGCGAATGTGATACCACCGGCGAAAACGCCGGAGCCGCTTGCGACCAAGGAGGCTGAAGCGCTATGACCCCTCGGCTCGGCGATTCCGGTGGGCCCCGGCTGTCCCCCACGGTGCGGGCACACCTCTCAGACGCGCGCGACTGCCTCGAAGAGGCCGCCGCCGCCCGGACCTCCGCCGCGCGTTACGTCGCGGCCCACCTCGCCGCGCTCAGGGCGGCAGCCGCCGTCCTGGCGGCCCGTCCCCGTCCGATGCAGGGGCGCAGGCGCAGGCTGCGCAGCGCCTGGGAGCTGCTGCCCGAGGCCGAGCCCCGCCTGGCCGAGTGGGCACCCTACTTCGAGACGAGCGCGGCCAAGCGGGCCGCCGCCGAGGCGGGCCTGACCCGCACGGTGTCCTCGCGAGACGCCGAGGAGCTCATCTCCGAGGCTGAGCGGTTCGTCAGCACCGTGGAGAAGCTGCTCGGTGTCCCGAGCCAGCCCATGCTCCCGGGCCGGATCCCGCTAGCCGGTTAGAGCGGGAGCGGTCCTCCACCCGGGAGCGGCCGCCCGAGCTCATCGGCGGCGTCCCCGTACGTCTCGCCTCCGCCGGTCCCGCCGGCGGGCGCAGGGCGTACGGGGACGTTCTCGTGCCGTCGTCCCCTCGCGCCTCGTTGTTCTCCCAGGCTTTTCTCGCGCCGGTCTTCTCTCACGCCGCCGTGAAGCCGTTGCCGGTGTTCTCTCACGCCGCCGTGAAGCCGGTTTCGCGCCGCCGTTCCCGCTCGGGGCCCTGTCGGCGCTCTTCCTCACGCCGCCGTGGAGTTCTGGCGGGCGGCGCGCTGGCGCAGCAGGAGCATCGCGGCGTCGTCGCTCAGCGGCCTGCCCACGTGGCCGAGCAGGTCGGCGCGCAGGGCGTCCAGCGAGCCCTGGGGATCGTCGCCCTCCAGCAGGTGCGCCCGCTCCAGCAGCGGATAGAACTCGCCCGCGTCGTCGCGTGCCTCGATGACCCCGTCGGTGTAGAAGAGGACCTGGTCGCCGGGCTCGAAGGGGATGTGGTGCGGCCGCGGCTCGACGGCCTTGAGGGCGCTCATGCCCAGCGGGAGCGCCTCGTCCGGGGGGTCGGCGAACCAGACCCCGCCGTCGGCGTCGAGCACCAGGGGCGCCGGGTGGCCGCAGTTGATGACGGTGATGGTGGAATCGCCGCTGATCTCGGCCAGCACGGCGGTCACGAACTGCTCGCCGGACAGCTCGCGGGTCAGGGCGTTCTCCAGGCGGCCCACGACGCCCTGGAGCGTCCTCTCGTCGTGGGCCGCCTCACGGAAGGCCCCGAGCGCGACCGCGGCCGTCTCCACGGCCTCCAGGCCCTTGCCCTGGACGTCTCCCACGATGATCCGCACCCCGTGCGGGGTGGTGACGACCTCGTACAGGTCGCCGCCGATCCTGGCCTCCGCCGTGGCGGAGGTGTACGAGACGGCCACGCCGATGCCGGGTCCCGCGCGGCGGGGCACCGGGCGCAGCAACACCCGCTGGGCGGCCTCGGCCACCGAGCGCACGTCGGCGAGCTGGCGTTCGTGGCGCTGCCGTCCGGCGCTGGCCAGCACACTGGCCACGGTGACGCCGAGGATGGCGATGAGGGTGATGTTGATGCGGGACGAGAGGATGTCGTTGTAGAGGCCGAGCGCGAAGCACAGCGCCAGGGCGACGACGCCGACCACCGTGGTGCGGGTCAGGTCGCAGGCCACGCTGGCGAAGGCCGGGCCGAGGGCGAGCAGCGGCAGGAGGCCGGACGTGGGTCCGGTGCCGAAGTCGATCGCGGCCACCACGGCCATCACGACGAACGGCAGAAGCTTCAGGGTGCTCTGGGTGCGGTTGGTGCCGATCGAGCTCAGCAGCCGCGGGAAGGCACGCCTCCTGGTCGATCGCGGCTGCGCCGGGGCGGTGCGGAGACGGGTCTCGGAGGTCGATCGAGAGTGATCGATCCGATCATCCTCCCTGGCCATGTCCACCACACCTCGCTAAATGCGTGTCTGCCTTTTCCTACCACAATGGCTGTAGCCCGGGGCGGAACTAAGGACAGGTTCTGCTGAGAACGAGGAGCTCTGCGGGGTGGGTACGCCGGTTGCGGCGCACCCACGACCGGTCAGGGGTCGTCAGAAGGCTTCGACGGCTCGGCGGGCCTCCGGGTCCAGGACACCCCAGCCGATGAGCTCCTCGGTGAGCTCACTGGGGGACTTGTCATAGATCACGGCGAGGGAGCGGAGGTCCTCCTGGCGGATGGACAGCACCTTGCCGTTGTAGTCGCCACGCTGGCTCTGGATGGTGGCCGCGTAACGGGCGAGCGCGCCCGCCTTCTCCTTGGGGAGCTGGGCGAGACGCTCAAGGTCGATCACAAGCTTCGGTGTCGGGCCAAGAGGGCTCGGAGCCGAACCCCCCGGCAGCAACTCCGAGACCGGCACCCCGTAGAAATCAGCCAGTTCGGCAAGCTTCTGCACGGTGACGGCACGGTCGCCACGCTCGTAGGAGCCCACGACGACCGCCTTCCAGCGTCCCCGGGACTTCTCTTCGACTCCGTGCAGGGACAGGCCCTGCTGGGTGCGAATGGCACGGAGTCTTGCACCCAGTGACTTGGCGTACTCAGACGGCATGGTGTGGCCCCCCGGCTCTGTTATGTAGTGCTCTCAACTTGATTGTGCTACCTCGCAACTTATGCCCCGTTCACCGGGTTGGTGCCTGAGGCTGGCACCTTCGGTGACCGGTGCGTCAGGGTTCACCCGATAACGCCACGAGGTGTGGTTACGGACAGTGACGGTAAAGCTGTGGGCGCCTAAGGTCAAGCTGATTGGAAAAAAGATGTCGAATCCGATCCGGTGGGGTCCGCGTCAAACGCCGCACTTGTCCTACCCGACATGACGGAAACTCCGATTTTTTCGGTACTTTCGCTTGATTCCCGCATCTTATGGATGGCTTGCGGCAGCGGCGTCGCGGGGGGTGGCGACGGGCGTATGATCTTGAACGACGCTCCCTCCGGGGAATACCCGGTGCGACGGTCCCGTCCGCCGGAGACGGCGGCCCGCGGCGTGCCCGCGTGCCGGTCGCGGGCCCGCGAGCGCCGTCCCCGGCTTCCCGCGCGGGAGGGTCAGATGCCCTCGCGTTCGAGCGGGCAGCTCATGCAGCGCGGGCCGCCCCGGCCCCGGCCGAGCTCGCTGCCCCGGATCGTGATGACCTCGATCCCGTTCTCGCGCAGGTGGTTGTTGGTGGTGGTGTTGCGCTCGTAGGCCACCACCACGCCGGGACGCAGGGCGAGCACGTTGCAGCCGTCGTCCCACTGCTCCCGCTCGGAGGAGTACACGTCCTGCGTCGCGCTGAGGACCTTGATGTCGTCCAGCCCGATCGCCCGGGCGATGGCCCGGTGCATGTCCTCGGGGGGATGGTCGGTGATCTTGAGTTCCTTCTCGTTGTCGCCGGGTTCGACCGTGTAGGAGGGCAGCATGCCCAGTCCCGCGAACTTGGTGAAGACGCCGACGTCCACGTTGGTCATGACCGTGTCCAGGTGCATGAAGGCCCGTGCCTTCGGCATGTCCAGCGCGACGATTCTCGTCGCGGCACCTCGCCTGAACAGGCTTCGCGCGAGCATCTCGACCGCCTGGGGCTGCGTACGCTCGCTGATGCCCACCAGCACCGCGCCCCGGCCGATGACGAGCACGTCGCCGCCCTCGATGGTGGCGGGAGCCGCGGGGGTACCCGGCATCCAGACGTTGTAGCCGCCCTCCTCCGGACGGTCGTAGCCGGACGCGAAGGCCGGGTGGTAGCGGTAGATCGCCTCCATGTTGAGGGTCTCGCGGCGGCGTGCCTTCTTCCTCATCGCGTTGATCGAGACGCCGTCGTAGATCCAGCAGGAGGTGTCGCGGGTGAACAGGTGATTGGGCAGCGGGGGCAGGACGAAGTCGTCCGGCCTGAGCGTGTGGAAGGCGAGGCTCTTGGGGTCGGTGCCCAGCTCCACCAGCTCGCGCTTGGTGATGCCTCCGGTGAGATAGCGCTTGAGCGTGACGGAGTCCATCGAGTCGAGCGCGTTGCGGATGGCGTCGACGGCCATCGGGCCGAAGTAACGCTCGTCGGCGATGCCGTCCAGGATGTGCTTGCGCGCCTCGGGGATCTCGACCGTCTCGTGGAGCAGGTCGGAGAGCATGTGGACGGTGACGCCCTGGTCGACCAGAAGCCTCTGCCACTCCTCGTGCTCCTCCACGGCACGCTGCACCCACAGCACGTCGTCGAAGAGGAAGTCGTCCTTGTTCGACGGCGTGAGCCGTTTCAGGGCGAGTTCCGGCCTGTGCAGCAGGACCTGGTGGAGCCGGCCGACCTCGGAGTCGACGTGAAAGGTCATTTCTCTTCCTTAGCGGCTGGTTGACGGGAGTGGCCGGGGGCGGGCACGCCGGGACGCCGCGTCCGGGAGGTGTCCGGGAGGTGTCCGGGAGGTGGTCGTCATGCTTCGCCTTGGTGCGGATGTAAAGCGCATACCCGGAAGACCAAGGGGAAGTCAGCGAAGATCGTGATATTTATTCACTTTTGAGAAGATTGTCGAGCCGGACCCGCGCTGTTCGCGAAGCGGACCCCTGTTCGGGCGAACCGTCACCGAGCTGGTACCTTGAGGTCGTTGACTTCCTTTAAGACCCGTCCCGTGAGGCGGGAAAGGTGGTGTTCCTCCTTGGCAGAGGCCATTTCGCGTGCGCTGCCGCACGCACAGGGCGGCGCCCGCGCCGTCCTCGAACAGCCCGACATCAACCGGGCCCTCATCCGCATCTCCCACGAGATCCTTGAGCGGACCAAGGGCGGTGAGAACGTCGTCCTGCTGGGCATTCCCACCCGCGGCGTCCACCTGGCCCGCCGGCTGGCCGCCCACATCAAGCAGTTCGAGGGCCGCTCGGTCCCGGTGGGCTCCCTCGACGTCACGATGTACCGCGACGACCTCCGGCTGCGGCCCGCCCGCGCGCTCGGCCGCACCGAGCTGCCCGCCGACGGCATCGACGGCAGGGTGGTCGTCCTCGTCGACGACGTCCTCTACTCGGGCCGCACCGTCCGCGCCGCGCTCGACGCGCTCAACGACCTGGGCCGCCCGCAGGCCGTGCAACTCGCCGCCCTGGTCGACCGGGGTCATCGCGAGCTGCCCATCCGCCCCGACTACGTGGGCAAGAACCTGCCGACGTCGAAGTCCGAGATCGTCAAGGTCTACCTGGAGGAGAACGACGGCAGCGACGCGGTCCTGCTGCTGAAGGGGGACGAGC
This sequence comes from Streptosporangium sp. NPDC000563, assembly GCF_040299985.1. Lineage (NCBI taxonomy): Bacteria > Bacillati > Actinomycetota > Actinomycetes > Streptosporangiales > Streptosporangiaceae > Streptosporangium > Streptosporangium sp. NPDC000563. Next base: position 60,363 of record NZ_JBEPDA010000016.1, read on the forward strand.
GATGAAACGCCACCTGATCTCCGCGGCCGACCTGACCCGCGACGACGCCCTGCTCATCCTGGACACCGCCGACGAGCTGGCGAAGATCTCGGAACGTTCCATCAAGAAGCTCCCCACCCTGCGGGGCCGCACGGTGGTGAACCTCTTCTTCGAGGACTCCACCCGGACCAGGATCTCCTTCGAGGCCGCCGCCAAGCGACTGTCGGCCGACGTCATCAACTTCTCCGCCAAGGGCTCCAGCGTCTCCAAGGGCGAGTCGCTCAAGGACACCGCGCTCACCCTGGAGGCGATGGGCGCCGACGCCGTCGTCATCCGCCACGGCGCCTCGGGCGCGCCGCACCGGCTGGCCGGCTGGGTGCGCGGCAGCGTCGTCAACGCCGGAGACGGCACCCACGAGCACCCCACCCAGGCCCTGCTCGACGCCTTCACCATGCGCCGCCGCCTGGGCCCGCTGGACGGCAGGAGGGTCACCATCGTCGGCGACGTTCTGCACAGCAGGGTGGCCCGCTCCAACGTGCTGCTGCTGGCCACGCTCGGCGCCGAGGTGACCCTGGTCGCCCCGCCGACCCTGTTCCCGGTCCAGGTCGGCTCCTGGCCGTGCGAGGTCTCCTACGACCTCGACGCGGTGCTGCCCAAGTCCGACGTGGTGATGATGCTGCGCGTGCAGCGCGAGCGCATGAACGCGGCGTTCTTCCCCACCGAGCGGGAGTACAGCCGCCGTTACGGGCTCGACCGCGACCGCGTCGCCAAGATGCCCGAACACGCCATCGTGATGCACCCCGGCCCGATGAACCGGGGCATGGAGATCGCGGCCGAGGTGGCCGACTCGCCGCGCTCGACGATCGTCGAGCAGGTCGCCAACGGTGTGACCGCACGCATGGCCGTCCTGTACCTGTTGCTTGGCGGCGCCGACCTCCGAGGAGAGATCTGATGAACGACCGCATCGGGGCCACGCGTGACGGCATCGTCATCAGGGGCGCCAGGATCCTCGGCGGTGAGCCGGTCGACATCCTGGTCCGCGACGGCCTGCTGGTGGAGATCGGCCGGGGACTGTCCGGCGGCGAGGTCGTGGAGGCGGAAGGGCTGATCGCCCTGCCCGGCCTGGTCGACCTGCACACCCACCTGCGCGAGCCGGGCCGCGAGGACGCGGAGACCGTCGACACCGGCACCCGCGCCGCCGCCCTCGGCGGCTACACCGCCGTACACGCCATGGCCAACACCGAGCCGGTCGCCGACACGGCCGGCGTCGTCGAGCAGGTCTGGCGCCTGGGGCAGGAGGCGGGCCACTGCGACGTGCACCCCGTCGGCGCCGTCACCGTCGGCCTGGGCGGCGAGCGCCTCGCCGAGCTCGGCGCGATGGCCGACTCCACCGCGCGGGTCAGGGTCTTCTCCGACGACGGCAGGTGCGTCTCCGACGCGGTGCTCATGCGCCGCGCCCTGGAGTACGTCAAGGCGTTCGACGGCGTCGTCGCCCAGCACGCCCAGGAGCCGCGCCTGACCGCGGGCGCGCAGATGAACGAGGGCGCGGTCTCGGGGCGGCTCGGCCTCACCGGGTGGCCCGCGGTCGCCGAGGAGGCGATCATCGCCCGCGACTGCCTGCTCGCCGCCCATGTCGGCTCGCGCCTGCACATCTGCCACGTCTCCACGGCCGGTTCCGTGGAGATCATCCGCTGGGCCAAGTCCAAGGGCTGGGACGTCACCGCCGAGGTGACCCCGCACCACCTGCTGCTCACCGACGACCTCGTCGAGGACTCCCCGGTCGGCTCCTACAACCCGATCTACAAGGTGAACCCGCCGCTGCGCACGCGCGAGGACGTCGAGGCGCTGCGCGAGGCCCTGGCCGACGGCACGATCGACTGCGTGGCCACCGACCACGCCCCGCACCCGGTCGAGGACAAGGAGACCGAGTGGGCCGCCGCGGCGATGGGCATGATCGGCCTGGAGACGGCGCTGGCGGTGGTTCAGGAGGCGATGGTGGACACGGGTCTGCTCGACTGGGCGGGTGTCGCCGAGCGCATGTCCGTCGCCCCCGCCAGGATCGGCAGGCTCCAGGGCCAGGGGCGGCCGATCGAGGTCGGGGCCCCGGCCAACATCACCCTCTACGACCCGTCGGTGCGCGCCGCGGTCGACCCCGGGGGCTACGCTTCAAAAAGCCGTAACACGCCCTACGAGGGCCTCACCCTGCCGGGCCGTGTCGTGGCGACCCTCCTGCGCGGCCGGCCGACCGTCCTGGACGGAAAGCTCACGTGAGGGGCCTCGTCCGCCGAGCCCGGACCGTCGCGGGCGCCGCCCCCGACGGCCTCTCCTCTCCCTCGCCGAGGCGTGGGGGTTCCTCCCGAGGACACGAGGGTGTCCCTTCCGGCGGCGGGGCGGCGACCCAACGTGCCGGATATTTCATACTTCGCGGAGCTGTAACCGAGATGATCGGGGTGTGTGAGTGACCGCAGTGCTAGTCCTGGAAGACGGGCGCGTCTTCCACGGGACCCCCTACGGCGCCGAGGGCGAGACCTTCGGCGAGATGGTCTTCAACACCGGGATGACCGGTTACCAGGAGACGCTGACCGACCCGTCGTACCACCGCCAGATCGTCGCGATGACCGCGCCCCACATCGGGAACACCGGGGTCAACGACGAGGACCCGGAGTCGTCGAGGGTGTGGGTGGCCGGATACGTGGTCCGCGAGCCCGCCCGGGTGGCCTCCAACTGGCGCTCCAACCGTTCCCTGGACGACTACCTCAAGGAGCAGGGCGTCGTCGGCATCGCCATCACCGGCACCCGCGCCCTCACCCGCCACCTGCGGGAGCGGGGGGCGATGCGGGCCGGGGTCTTCTCCGGCAAGGCCCTGGCGCCGGTCGAGGAGCTGCTGGAGCGGGTGCTGGACAGCCCCGCGATGGAGGGCGCCGACCTGGCGGGCGAGGTCTCCACCCCGAAGCCGTACGTCGTGCCCGCGATCGGTCCCAAGCGGTTCACCGTGGCCGCCGTCGACCTCGGCATCAAGGCGATGACGCCGCACCGGATGGCCGAGCGCGGCTGCGAGGTGCACGTGCTGCCCGCCTCCGTCACCGCCGAGGAGATCCTCGCGATCGGTCCCGACGGGGTGTTCTTCTCCAACGGTCCCGGCGACCCCGCCACCGCCGACGGCCAGGTCGAGGCGCTTCGCGGCGTCCTCGACGCGGGCGTGCCGTTCTTCGGCATCTGCTTCGGCAACCAGCTCTTCGGACGGGCGCTCGGGCTGGGCACCTACAAGCTGCGCTACGGCCACCGGGGTGTCAACCAGCCGGTGCAGCACCGGGGCACCGGCAAGGTGGAGATCTCCGCGCACAACCACGGCTTCGCGGTACGCGCACCGCTGGAGGGCGTGTTCGACACGCCGTACGGGCCGGCGGAGGTCAGCCACGTCAACCTCAACGACGACTGCGTCGAGGGGCTGCGGCTGCTCGACCGCCCGGCGTTCAGCGTCCAGTACCACCCCGAGGCGGCGGCGGGCCCGCACGACTCGGCCGGCCTGTTCGACGACTTCTGCGCGTTGATGGCGGGCGGACGGCGAACGGCCGGCGAGGAGCCGAGCGCGACCATGAGTGCGGAGCGGTCGAGGGGACGAGCGGGCGGAGTGGCCGGCGAGGGACGAGGCGTCCGCGGAGCCGGCGAGGAGCCGAGCGCGACCATGAGTACGGAGGGAAGCAAGGGTGCCTAAGCGTACGGACATCCAGTCGATCATGGTGATCGGCTCAGGGCCGATCGTGATCGGCCAGGCCTGCGAGTTCGACTATTCGGGCACCCAGGCCTGCCGAGTGCTGCGCGCCGAGGGCTTCCGCGTGATCCTCGTCAACAGCAACCCGGCGACGATCATGACCGACCCCGAGTTCGCCGACGCCACCTACGTCGAGCCCATCACCCCCGACATCGTCGAGAAGATCATCGCGAAGGAGCGGCCCGACGCGCTGCTGCCCACCCTGGGCGGGCAGACCGCGCTGAACGCCGCGATCTCCCTGTACGAGGCCGGGATCCTGGACCGCTACGACGTCGAGCTGATCGGGGCCGACGTCGACGCCATCCAGGCGGGCGAGAACCGCGAGCTCTTCAAGGGCATCGTGGCCAAGGTCGCCGCCGAGCGCGGCCTCAACGCCGAGTCGGCGCGCTCGTTCGTCTGCCACACCATGAACGAGTGCCTGGCCGCCGCGCACGAGCTGGGCTACCCGCTGGTGGTGCGGCCCTCCTTCACCATGGGCGGGGTGGGTTCCGGCTTCGCCCACGACGAGGAGGAGCTGCGCCGCATCGCCGGGGCGGGCCTCGACGCCTCGCCGACCACCGAGGTGCTCCTTGAGGAGTCCATCCTCGGCTGGAAGGAGTACGAGCTGGAGGTCATGCGCGACCGGGCCGACAACGTGGTGATCGTCTGCTCGATCGAGAACATCGACCCGATGGGCGTGCACACCGGTGACAGCGTCACCGTCGCCCCCGCGCTCACGCTGACCGACCGCGAGTACCAGAACATGCGCGACGTGGCCATCGCGGTCATCCGCGAGGTCGGCGTCGACACCGGCGGCTGCAACATCCAGTTCGCCGTCGACCCGCGCACCGGCCGCATGGTCGTCATCGAGATGAACCCCCGCGTCTCGCGCTCCTCGGCGCTCGCGTCCAAGGCCACCGGCTTCCCGATCGCGAAGATCGCCGCCAAGCTCGCCATCGGCTACACCCTGGACGAGATCCCCAACGACATCACGAAGGAGACCCCCGCGTCGTTCGAGCCCTCGCTCGACTACGTCGTGGTCAAGGTGCCGAGGTTCGCGTTCGAGAAGTTCACCGGCGCAGACCGGACCCTCACCACCCACATGAAGTCGGTGGGCGAGGCGATGGCGATCGGCAGGTCCTTCCCCGAGGCCCTGCAGAAGGCGCTGCGCTCGCTGGAGAAGAAGGGCGCCTCCTTCACCTGGGCGGGGGAGCCCGGCCCCAAGGACGAGCTCCTGGCCGCCTGCCGCGTCCCGCACGACGGGCGCCTGTTCACCATGCAGCAGGCCATCCGCGCCGGGGCCACGATCGAGGAGCTGTCGGAGGCGACCTCCGTCGACCCCTGGTTCCTGGACCAGCTCTTCGCGATCGACGCGATGGCCGCCGAGTTGCGCGAGGCGCCACAGCTCACCGCCGAGGTGCTGACCGGGGCCAAGCGGTACGGGTTCAGCGACGTGCAGATCGCCGAGCTGTGCGACATGACCGAGCCGCGGGTGCGCGACCTGCGCCACGCGCTCGGCGTCCGCCCGGTCTACAACACCGTCGACACCTGCGCCGCCGAGTTCGCCGCCCAGACCCCCTACCTGTACTCCACCTACGACGAGGAGACCGAGGTCCCCTACGGGGAGCGTCCCAAGGTCCTCATCCTCGGCTCGGGACCCAACAGGATCGGCCAGGGCATCGAGTTCGACTACGCGTGCGTGCACGCCTCCTTCGAGCTGTCGTCGGCCGGATACGAGACCGTCATGGTCAACTGCAACCCCGAGACGGTCTCCACCGACTACGACACCTCCGACCGCCTCTACTTCGAGCCGCTCACCCTGGAGGACGTCCTGGAGGTCGTCCACGCCGAGCAGCAGACCGGTCCGGTGGTGGGCGTCATCGTCCAGCTCGGCGGCCAGACCCCGCTCGGCCTGGCCCAGGCGCTCAAGGACGCCGGGGTCCCGATCGTCGGCACCTCGCCCGAGTCGATCCACCTCGCCGAGGAGCGCGGCGCGTTCGGCAGGGTGCTGGCCGAGGCGGGCCTGCCCGCGCCCAAGCACGGCGTCGCGGTGACGGAGGAGGAGGCGCTGGCCATCGCCGCGGAGATCGGCTACCCGGTGCTGGTGCGGCCCTCCTACGTGCTGGGCGGCGCCGGTATGGCCATCGTCTACGACGACGACACCCTGACCTCCTACATGGCCAAGGCCGGCGCGGCGAGCGACCATCCGGTGCTGGTGGACAAGTTCCTCGACGAGGCCGTGGAGATCGACGTCGACGCCCTGTTCGACGGCGAGGAGCTCTACCTCGGCGGCGTGATGGAGCACATCGAGGAGGCGGGCATCCACTCCGGCGACTCGGCGTGCTCGCTGCCGCCGATGACGCTGGGCGGCTACGACATCAAGCGCATCCGCGCCGCCACCGAGGCGATCGCCCGGGGAGTGGGCGTGCGCGGCCTGCTCAACGTGCAGTACGCCATGTCCGCCAACATCCTGTACGTGCTGGAGGCGAACCCCCGCGCGAGCCGCACCGTCCCGTTCGTCTCCAAGGCCACGGCGGTGCCGCTGGCCAAGGCGGCGGCCAGGGTGATGATGGGCGCCACGGTGGCCGAGCTGCGCGCCGAGGGCCTGCTGCCCGCGACCGGCGACGGCGGCACCATGCCGCTGGACGCGCCCATCGCGGTCAAGGAGGCCGTGCTGCCGTTCAACCGCTTCCGCGGCGTGGACATCGTGCTCAGCCCCGAGATGCGCTCCACCGGCGAGGTGATGGGCATCGACGAGTTCTTCGGCACCGCCTACGCCAAGTCGCAGGCCGCCGCGTACGGCTCGCTGCCCACCAAGGGACGGGCGTTCGTCTCGGTGGCCAACCGCGACAAACGCGCCATGATCTTCCCGGTCAAGGCGCTCGCCGACCTCGGGTTCGAGATCCTCGCCACCGAGGGCACCGCCGAAGTGCTGCGCCGCAACGGTGTCCATGCCAAGATCGTGCGCAAGCACAGCGAGGGGACGGGCCCCGAAGGCGAGCAGACGATCGTCCGGCGCATCCTGGACGGGGAGGTGGACCTCATCGTCAACACCCCCTTCGGCAGTCCAGGCCAGGCGGGGCCGCGCCTGGACGGCTACGAGATCCGCACCGCCGCGGTGCTGCGCGCCATCCCCTGCATCACCACCGTCCAGGGGCTCGCCGCGGCCGTACAGGGCATCCAGGCGATCGTCCGTGGCGACATCGGCGTACGGTCACTCCAGGAGCACGCGAAGCGTTTGCGGAGCGGCTGAGGAGCGGGCCGGTGCCTTAGCGGAGGTGAGGGAGACGCCTGTTACCCCGGTACAGGTGACCGGCACGGTGCTGACGACGCGCCGCGTCGACGCCTACCATGCGCTGACCGTGGTGGCGCCCGGCATCGCCGAGCGCTTCCGGCCCGGCCACTTCGTCGGGGTGGCCGTCGGCGGTGCCCGGACGTCGATGCTGACGCGCCGCGCCTTCTTCGTCCACGACGTCAAGCCCGACTACGGGGGTACGGTCGAGTTCGTCTTCTCCGTGCGCGGCCCCGGCACGGCCTGGCTCGCCGAGCGCCGCGCCCGCGACACCCTCGACCTGGTGGGCCCGCTCGGCCGCCCGTTCCCGCTGCCGAGGGACCCGGTGACCTGCGTCCTGGTCGGTGCCGAGCACGGTGCGGCGACGCTGTTCACCGTGGCCGACGCCCTGCAGGGGCGCGGCTGCCGCGTCGACTTCGTCCTCGGCGCGGTCTCCGCCGACCGGGTCTTCGGCGCCCTGCGCGCCAGGAGGATGGGGGAGACCACCACGCTCACCACCGAGGACGGCTCCCTGGGCATGCGCGGCCGGGTGACCGACGTGCTGCCGGGGGTGATCGCCGACGTGCGGGCCGACGCCGTCTACGCCTGCGGCCCGATGCCGGTGCTGCGCGGCGTCACCGCGGTGGCGGTCGAGTTCGACATCCCCGTCCAGGTGGCCGTCGAGGAGGGCATGGCGTGCGGGATCGGCGTGTGCATGACGTGCGTGCTGCCGGTGATCGGGGACGACGGGGTAACCCGGATGGTGCGCTCGTGCGTCGAAGGACCGGTCTTCAGGGGCGAGCGCGTCCGCTTCGACGACGTCGGCACGATCCCGTTCGACGCGCTGGGAGCACCCGGTGGGGGAACGCGGCATGCCGGTTGACATGCGGACGTACCTGGGGCACGTGGAGCTGGTCAACCCCGTCACCACGGCCGCCGGGTGCGCGGCGTCCGGCTCCGAGCTCGCCCAGTTCTTCGACCTGGCCAGGATCGGCGCGCTGACCACCCGGTCGATCACGATGGCCCCCAGGGCGGGCCGCCCGACCCCGAGGATGGCCGAGACGCCCTCGGGCATGCTCAACGCCGTCGGGCTCCAGGGACCGGGCGTGGACGCCTTCCTGGAGCGTGAGCTGCCCTGGCTGTCGCAGCGGGGCGTACGGACCGTGGTGTCCATCGGCGGCGGCACCGTGGCCGAGTACACCGCGCTGGCCCGCAGGCTCACCGACGCGCCCGGCGTCACCGCCGTGGAGGTCAACCTGTCGTGCCCCAACATCGAGGACCGCGGCCGGGTCTTCGCCCGCGACGGCGCCGCCTCCGCGGAGGTGATCGCCTCGGTGCGCTCGGTGATGCGGTACGACGTGCCCGTGGTGGCCAAGCTCTCCCCGGACGTCATGGACATCGTGAGCGTCGCGCGCGCGTGCGTGGACGGCGGCGCCGACGCGCTCTCGATGATCAACAACCCGCTCGGCATGAGCATCGACACCGAGGCGATGCGCCCCACGCTCGCGGCGGTCACCGGCGGTCTGTCGGGACCGGCCATCCGTCCGCTGGCCGTACGCTGCGTGTGGCAGGTCCACGCGGCCCTGCCCAGCGTGCCCATCATCGGCATGGGCGGCGTGCTCACCGGCAGGGACGCCTTCGAGCTCATCCTCGCCGGCGCCTGTGTCGTCGCCGTGGGGACGGCGCTGTTCCACGACCCCTACGCCTGCCTGCGCATCCTCCGCGAGCTGGAGGAGCTTCTGGCGGCCCGGGGGTTCCACCGGCTGGCCGACGCGGTCGGGCTGGCCCACCGCCCGCCGGGGGCGTCCACCCGGCATCGGATTGATCTTGAGGAGAGTTCCCTGTGACGCCCGCACCCATCGCCGTCGCCCTGGACGCGCCAGACCTCGAGACCGCGGCCCACTGGGCGAGCATGGTCACCCCGCACGTCACCACCGTCAAGGTCGGTCTGGAGCTCTATCTCCGCTACGGCCCCGACGTGATCGCCTCCGTCCGTGGGGCGAGCGGAGTGCGGGTCTTCCTCGACCTGAAGCTCCACGACATCCCCAACACCGTCGCGGGCGCCGCGAGGGCCGTCGCCAGGCTCAAGCCCGCCATCCTGACCGTCCACGCCGCCGGCGGCCCCGCGATGATCCGGGCGGCCGTGGAGGCGATGCCCCACACCCAGATCGCGGCGGTGACGCTGCTCACCTCGCTCTCGGAGGCCGACCTGGACCTGATGGGTGTCAGGGGCCCCTCAGAGGACGCGGTGCGCCGTCTGTCGGCGCTGGCCGTCGCCGCGGGCGCCCAGGCCCTCGTCTGCTCGCCGCGCGAGGTCGCCGCGGTGCGCGCCGAGGTCGGACCCGACATCACCCTCATCACCCCCGGCGTCCGCCCCGCGGGCGCCGCGAGCCAGGACCAGGCGAGAGTGGCCACTCCCGAGCAGGCTCTGGCAGACGGGGCCGACCTCCTCGTGATCGGCCGCCCGATCACCGGCTCCGCCGACCCGGGCGCGACGGCCGCGGGCATCGCCGCCGCCCTGCGGCGGGTTTCGGCCGCCACGGGGCAGCGCGCCTGAGGACGGCCGGGATACGGCCGGGATTCCGTCGGGCGCTCGTGGGTCTCGTGGGTGAGGACGGCCCGGGATCCGTCGGGCGTTCGCGGGTGAGGTGGCCCGGATTCCGTCGGGCGTTCGCGGGTGGGGACGGTCCGGGATCCGTCCGGCGTTCAGGGGTGAGGTGGTTCGGAAGGCCGGCCGGGGTCGCGGTCGGGTTCGAAGAGCGCCGGGCGTCGCGGATGAAGATTTGGAAGCCGTCGGGTGTCGCGGGTGGGTTTTGAGACCGCCGGGCGTCGCGGACGGGGGTCCGCGGACCCCGGGCGTCGCGGGTGGGGTAACGCCGGAAACCACCCGGCTCCGCGCGCGAGGCGATGCGGGAAACCAGCCGGTTTCGCGTGTCGGGAGGCGTGGGAGACCGTCGGGCGTCGCGGGTGAGACAACCCCTGAAAACTCGGCGATGAGAGCAGTTTTGTCGACGGAAAGCGACATGGCGCGCACACAAAGTCACGAAGTAGATTTTCTAGGGGGATAAAGTGGCCTTGACGTTGCTTGAAGCGCCATGACCAGCTAGTTTCCCATCCCGTCCGAGTACATCGACAGGAAATTCGAGGTGACCCGGCGTGGCTCTTCCTCCCCTTACCCCTGAGCAGCGCGCCGCAGCCCTAGAGAAGGCTGCCAAGGCCCGCCGAGAGCGTGCCGAGGTGAAGAACCGCCTGAAGCACGGTGCGGTCTCTCTGGCTGAGGTGCTCAAAGACGGGCAGGCCGACGACGTCATCGGCAAGATGAAGGTTTCGGCTCTTCTGGAGTCGCTTCCCGGCGTGGGCAAGGTCCGCGCCAAGCAGCTCATGGAAAAGCTCGGCATCGCAGAGTCCCGCCGTGTGCGGGGTCTGGGTACGAACCAGCGAGCTTCGCTCGAGCGTGAGTTCGGCGGGGCCGAGAGCTAATCTCGGTTCATACGACCACGCTCGCCCCGCATGGGGGACGGCATCACGGGGGGTTTGGAGTGACCGCAACGTCGTGGTCCGACGAGAGTCGGACTCCGGAGGCAACCGCCGAGGGCGGGGCCGGTCGCTCCACATCCCCGGCCGTAGGTCCGGAGAGGGCGCGAGCCTTCCCCGGGCTCCCGGCAGGTAAGCGCCTGACGGTCCTGTCCGGGCCGTCGGGCGTCGGCAAGTCCACGGTCGTCGCCGAGCTTCGGCGGGCACACCCACAGGTGTGGCTGTCGGTCTCGGTGACCACCAGGAAGCCCCGTCCGGGGGAGACCCACGGCGTCGAATACTTCTTCGCCGACGACGAGGAGTTCGACCGCCTCGCCGCCTCGGGCGAGCTGCTGGAATGGGCCGAGTTCGCCGGTAACCGGTACGGAACCCCGCGCGGCCCCGTGATCGAGAAGCTTGAGGCCGGGGTGCCCACGCTGCTGGAGATCGACCTCCAGGGCGCCAGGCAGGTCCGCGCGACCATGCCCGAGGCCCTGCTCGTCTTCCTGGCCCCCCCGACGTGGGGCGAGCTGGAGAAGCGCCTGCGTGGCAGGGGCACCGAGCCCGAGGACGTCATCGCCCGCCGCCTGGCGGCCGGCCGGATCGAGATGGCGGCGGAGCAGGAATTCGACCTGACACTCGTCAACACGTCCGTCCAGGACGTATGCCATCGGCTGATAGCCTTGTTGGCTGATGCTCCCGAGGATTCGCACCTCGGACGTTCACCTAGCTAGGGGAAATCACACGTGGCAACCAGCGCCGCCTACTCCGAAGGCATCACCAACCCGTCGATCGACGCCCTGCTCGACATCGTCGACAGCAAGTACAGTCTCGTGATCTTCGGCTCCAAGCGGGCGCGTCAGATCAACGCCTACTACTCCCAGCTCGGCGAGGGCCTGCTCGAGTACGTCGGCCCGCTCGTCGAGACCCACGCGCAGGAGAAGCCGCTGTCCATCGCGCTGCGCGAGGTCAGCGAGGGCCTGCTCACCTCCGAGCCGATCGAGGGCTGAAGCCACCTCGATGCGGACCCCCGAAGAAGCCGGGTCTCCTGACAGGCCCAGGGTCGTCCTCGGCGTGAGCGCGGGCATCGCCGCCTACAAGGCGTGTGAGCTGCTGCGCCTGTTCACCGAGTCGGGCCACGACGTGCGCGTCGTCCCGACCAGGGAGGCTCTCCGCTTCGTCGGCGAGCCGACCTGGGCCGCGCTGTCCGGCAACCCGGTCACGACCGATGTCTGGGAGTCCGTGCACGAGGTTCCGCACGTCCGCATCGGGCAGGGCGCCGACCTGGTGGTCGTCGCGCCGGCCACCGCCGACGTGCTCGCCAAGGCCGCCCACGGGCTGGCCGGCGACCTGCTGACCAACACCCTGCTCACCGCGCGCTGCCCGGTGGTGTTCGCCCCCGCGATGCACACCGAGATGTGGGAGCACCCCGCGACCCGCGCCAACGTGACCACGCTTCGCGAGCGCGGCTCGATCGTCGTCGATCCCGCCGTGGGCCGCCTGACCGGCGCCGACACCGGCCCCGGCCGGCTGCCGGACCCGAAGGAGATCTTCGAGGTCTGCCGCCGCGTCATCGCCGGGCGTCCGGCCGACCTCGCCGGTCGCCGTCTGGTGATCTCCGCCGGGGGCACCCGCGAGGCGATCGACCCGGTCCGTTTCATCGGCAACCGCTCCTCGGGCCTGCAGGGTTACGCGCTGGCCCGCACGGCCGTCGCCCGGGGGGCCGAGGTCACCCTGGTGGCCGCCAACGTCGCCCTGCCCGATCCGGCGGGAGCCAGGGTCGTCCGGGTCGAGTCGGCCCTGGAGTTGCGTGACGCCGTGCTGGAGGCGGTGGAGGGAGCCGACGCCGTGGTGATGGCCGCCGCCGTCGCCGACTTCCGGCCCTCGGCGCGGAGCGGATCGAAGATCAAGAAGACCGCCGACGAGCCTGATGCCATCCATCTCGTGAAAAATCCCGACATCCTGGCGGAGCTGGGGGAGCGGCGCCGCGAGGGTCTCAAGCCGTACCCGCAGGTGATCGTGGGATTCGCGGCCGAGACCGACGACGTCCTCGCCAACGGGCGGGCCAAGCTCGCCCGTAAGGGCTGCGATCTTCTCGTCGTCAACCAGGTCGGTGACGGCCTCGCCTTCGGCACGCCCGACAACGCGGCCGTGGTCCTGGCCGCGGACGGGGGGCGGGTCGACATCCCGCGCGGGCCCAAGGAGTCCCTCGCCGACACGGTCTGGGATCTCGTCGCCGCACGCCTGGCCTGATCCGCGCCTCGGACGCCGACCGAGGCCGAGCGGCCGTCTTGTCGCCGCGCGCCTGGCCTGCCCCCTTGCCGTAGGCCATCTCCCGGCGGATACTTCGTCCGAGATGACCTGCGATGTCGCGCCTGGGAGGGGTTTCGATCATGCCGGTCGCCGCCGCCGTGAGGGCTCGATGCCGGGCGTTGCTTCCCCCGGGTGAGGAGATCCACTACGTCCTGCCGGCGCTGTCGGTGGGAAATCCGTGCATGGCGACCTTCCTCATCGTGGTCACCGATCGCACCATCTGCGTGATCTCCACCAAGTTCTTCGATCGTGACGAGCCGACCTCGGTGTACGCCACTCACTCCCGTCGCACCCGGCTCGGCCCGCTGGAGCTCTCCATGGGCGCGGCGATCGAACTCGGCGGGATGGTGTTCGAGATCGACGAGGAGTACGCCGCGGTGATCGCCGCCGCCGACGCCGAGGTCTTCGCCCCGGAGACGCTGCCTCCCGACCCGTTGCCTGATTTATGAGTAAAAACGGGCTTTGATGTACTTCGCCGTTATGTTGCGGTCGAGCGCACCTCGTACGGTGGCCGAGGCCCTCTCAAGCCCGAGGGCAGGGCTCTTTCCCGTATGCGCGCCGAGACTTTAAGGTGACACGATCTGAGACGATTTCGCGGCTCCACATCGGGTGGGGCTAGAATTCGCCGGAGCGCTACTGGTGTCCGCCGACGCCAGAGCCCCCAGACGCCAGCAGCCGCTGCATGAGGAGCCACTGACTTGTCCCGTCGCCTTTTCACCTCCGAGTCGGTCACAGAAGGCCACCCGGACAAGATCGCCGACCAGATCAGTGACGCGATTCTCGACGCCATGCTCAAGGGTGACCCCAAGAGCCGTGTCGCGGTCGAGACGCTGATCACCACCGGTCAGGTCCACGTCGCCGGAGAGGTGACGACGGAGACCTACGTCGACATCCCCGGCCTCATCCGGGAGAAGATCCTCGAGATCGGTTACGACGCCTCGCACAAGGGCTTCGACGGCGCCTCCTGCGGCGTGTCGGTGTCCATCGGCGCGCAGTCGCCCGACATCGCGCAGGGCGTCGACGACGCCTACGAGAACCGTGAGGGCGAGGCCGGCGACGACCTCGACCGCCAGGGTGCCGGTGACCAGGGGCTCATGTTCGGCTACGCCTGCCGCGAGACCCCCGAGCTGATGCCGCTGCCGATCCTGCTGGCGCACCGTCTCGCCGAGCGTCTGTCGCAGGTCCGTAAGGACGGCACGGTGCCCTACCTGCGCCCCGACGGCAAGACCCAGGTCACCGTCGAGTACGAGGGCGACACGCCCGTCCGGCTCGACACCGTGGTGGTCTCCACCCAGCACGCGGCCGAGATCGACCTCAAGGAGATGCTCGCTCCCGACATCAAGGAGCACGTGGTCGACCCGGTCCTCGCCGGTCTGGAGATCGCCACCGAGGGTTACCGCCTCCTGGTCAACCCGACCGGCCGCTTCGAGATCGGCGGCCCCATGGGCGACGCCGGCCTGACCGGCCGCAAGATCATCGTTGACACCTACGGCGGCATGTCCCGCCACGGTGGCGGCGCCTTCTCCGGCAAGGACCCGTCCAAGGTCGACCGCTCGGCCGCCTACGCCATGCGCTGGGTCGCGAAGAACATCGTGGCCGCCGGTCTCGCCGACCGCGCCGAGGTGCAGGTCGCCTACGCCATCGGCAAGGCACACCCGGTCGGCGTGTTCATCGAGACCTTCGGCACCGAGAAGACCGACGTCGAGAAGATCCAGCAGGCCGTGCTCGAGGTCTTCGACCTGCGTCCGGCCGCGATCATCCGCGACCTCGACCTGCTCCGCCCGATCTATTCGGGCACCTCCGCGTACGGTCACTTCGGCCGCGAGGGCTTCTCCTGGGAGTCCACCGACCGCGCCGACGCCCTGCGCTCCGCCGCCGGTCTCTGACCCGCACGTTCCAAGACGGCCCCCGCGAACTCCTTCGCGGGGGCCGTTCGTGTTCCCGGCCGCTGTCCCGCCCGGCGGGATACCGGATCACGACCGCGAAAGCGTGTCCCTCGACGGCGAGTGATATCACTTTCAAGGCTTTAATTGATATCATCGATGAATGAAGCAACTCCTTCTCCGCATCGATGACGATCTTCATCGCCGCATAACGCGAAGGGCCCGCCGCACCGGCCGATCCATCAACGCGACCGCCGGGGAGATCCTCGCCCACGGCGTCTCCGACGAGGCGCTGGACGCCCGGGCGGAGCTTCGTGCCCGAGCGCGAAGGCTCGGAGTGCTCGCCGAACGACCCCCTTCCCCTCCCGTGACCGAAGCCGACCGGGAGCGAGCGCTCGCGGCCACCGAGGGCGCGGGACCGGTCCTCGACGACCTCTGGGCGGAAGGCCGCTGACCTCGTGCTCACCTACGTCGATTCCTCGGTCCTGGCCTGCGCCTACCTCCGCGACGAACCCGGTCACGACCGGGCCAGGGACCTCCTCGAAGACCCCGAACACCTCCTCGTCACGAGCACCTTGACCGTGGTGGAGGTGACCGGGGTGCTGGTCCGCGCCTCTCGCGCCAGGCGGCTGCTGGAACTGGACACCAGACTTGCCGTACTGGCGGCGGACCTTGGAGAGGACGGCCCGGTCACGTTGCTGAGCGCTCCCCGTGACGCCGTGGAGCGCCGGGCGGTGGAGATCGTCTACGCCCATGCCCTTCGTGCGCTCGACGCCATGCATCTCGCCACCGCGGAGTTGGCGGCCGTGCCGCTTCTGGAGGAGCCGGGGGACAAGCTCGGCTTCGCCAGTCGTGACACCGCGCAGAGCGAGGCCGCCGCGGCGCTTGGTTTCACCTCCGTCTAGTACTCCGGTGACACCTCGGGATCATGGTTGGGATCTGCGCCGGTAGTGGCAGCGGTGGTCGATCAGCTCGACAAGGGCTTGCCGGTCCTGCTCGGAGAGGCTTCGAGAAGGTGTGGCTGCGCAGCACCGGCAGCGGCGGCGTGACGTACGTCATTCACCCGCCGGACCACCCGCCGCCTCCGACGACCTCAGGGGTGCCCGCGAACCGGTGAGCAGCGCCCTGGCGGATTTGCGGAACGCCGACACCAGGCGGTTGCGGTCGCCGGCCCGGGTCGCCAGCACGACGGGGCTCGGCTCGACGCCCTCCAGAGGGATCGAGGTGATGTCCGGTCGGAGGTTGACAAGGGGCGGGCCGCCTATGATGGCCACCACCTCCCCGGCGGCGATCAGCTCGGCCTTGTCCTCGATGTCGGTGATGACGGGGCCGTCGGGGGCCGGGCGGCCGTCGGGCCTGGGATCGATGCGCCAGTACGCCTCCCAGGCCGGGTCCGGGTCGGCCAGTCGGGGCAACGGCTCGTCGGCGATGTCGGCGAGCGTCACGGATCCCCTGCCCGCCAGGCGGTGGTCGCGCGAGAGCAGCAGCACACGCGGCTCGCCGTACAGGATCGTCACGTCGAGCCCGTCGGTCGCCAACGGCAACCGGGTCACCACCGCGTCCGCACGGTAGTCGAGCAGAGCGGGGCGCGGCTCGTTCCAGGCCACGTGTGAGGTGCGCACGTCGGCATCCGGATGCAGGCGGCGCAGCTCGCGCACGGCCGGCGTGACGATGAGGCCCATCGTGTACCCGATGGTGATGCGGCTGGGCCGAGCGGCGGCGCGGGCCTGCGCCGCCGCCTGGGCGGCCGCGTGCAGCAGTGTCTTCGCGCGGGGCAGGAAGACCTCGCCGGCCTCGGTGAGTCGCGTGCCCTGCGGGGTTCGGTCGAGCAGGATGGCGCCCAGTTGCCGCTCAAGGGCGCGGATCTGCCGGCTCAGCGACGGCTGGGTGATGTGCAGGGCCTCGGCGGCGCGGCCGAAGTGCCGGTGCTCGGCGACGGCCGTGAAGTAGCGCACGAGCCGCAGATCGAGATCGGGCGACTGGGGCATGCCCGCAGCCTACTGCGGTGATGCCTGAAACGTATCGCCCGATGAGCGACAGGCTTTGGACGCCGCACGGCACCGGCTCCGACGATGGGAACACCGCTGAAGAAGGAGATCATCATGCGTGTTTTCGTCACCGGCGCCACGGGTTTCGTGGGGTCCGCCGTCGTACGTGAGCTCATCGAGGCCGGGCATCAGGTGGCCGGTCTGGCCCGTACGGATGAGGCCGCCGCCGCGTTGAGGGCCGCCGGAGCCGAGCCCCACCCCGGTTCGCTCGACGACCTCGCCGGCCTGCGCGACGGGGCCGCCGCCGCCGACGGCGTCATCCACCTGGCCTTCGTGCACGACTTCGCGAACTTCGAGGCCGCCAACCAGACCGACCGGCGAGCCATCGCGGCGCTCGGCGAGGCGTTGGCGGGGTCCGGCCGGCCGCTCGTGGTCACCTCGGGCACCGGCCTGCTCCCGCCCGGCCGCGTCGGCACCGAGAAGGACGAGCCGGGGACGCATTCGCCCCGAGGGGCGGCCGAGCAGGTGGCGCTGTCGTTCGCGGAGCGCGAAGTGCGGGTCTCGGTAGTGCGGCTGCCGCTGGTGCATGGAGAAGGTGACCCGGGGTTCGTCGCGGCCGCGATCGGCATCGCCCGCGCGAAGGGCGTCTCCGTGTACGTGAGCGACGGCGACCCCAGGTGGCCGAGCGTGCACCGGCTGGACGCCGCTCACCTGTACCGGCTGGCCCTGGAGGAGGCTCCCGCGGGCGCGCGGCTGCACGCCGTCGCCGAGGAGGGTGTGCCGGTACGCGACGTCGCCGGCGTCATCGGGCGCCGGCTCGGCGTGCCGGTGACCGCGATCCCCGCGCGGGAGGCGGGCGAGCACTTCGGCTGGCTGGCCCCCTTCGTCACGCTGGACATGCCGGCCTCCTCCGCCCTGACCCAGAAGCTGCTGGACTGGCGTCCCGGCCTACCCGGGCTCATCGCCGATCTGAACGCGGGACACTACTTCAAGAGCTGAGCCCGCAGCTCCGCCGGTCACTCCTGCCCGGTCCTGACCGGCCGGCAGCAGAACGCGGCGATCGGTACCTACGTGCGCCGGCGCAACGCCCGAGCCCAGCCCAAGACGAACTTCGCCGCCGGCTCACCCATCCGCAGCTGGAACAGTTACCCGACCAAGGTTGCGTGACGGGCCACCAGAAGACCAAGGAACGCCCCGGTCGTGCTGCCCCGAGGAGACATCACATCAAGGTCTTAAGTGGGCTTTTAGGGCCCGGAGGCCACACTCCAACCCGATTGCAAATCATGTCCAAGAGGTGTCGCCTAACGTCTCCCTGGACGTTAGACCGGGAGCGTCCGGGTATCGAGACGCGTACGCAATATGCGCCTCAGTCCCTCCCGGCTTTCCATGGCGAAGTATCAAGGAGCAGCTCATGCAGATCGGATATACAGTCCCGCAGTACGGCGCCTTCGCCGACCCGGATTTCATCCGGCAGGCCAGCGCGGATCTGGAGGCCATGGGTTACAGCAGCCTGTGGGCGGGTGATCGGATCATGGTGCCGCTCGAACCCAGCGACCCCTACCCGGGAGGAGACGGCGAGATCCCTCCGGCCTTCGCGACGTTCTTCGACCCGCTGACCGCGTTGACACTCGCCGCCGTCAGCACTCGGGAGGTCCGGCTGGGAACCAGCACGCTCAACGCGCTGTGGCAACCGCCGGTCCTGCTCGCCCGCATGCTGACCTCGCTCGACCTGCTCAGCCACGGACGGCTGGACGTCGGCATCGGTCTCGGATGGCTGCGTGACGAATACACCGCGACCGGGGTGCCCTGGCAGGGGAGGGGAGCCCGGCTCGAAGAGACGCTCGACGTGATGGAGGCCGCCTGGAGCAGTGAGGTCGTCGAGCACAAGGGTGCGCTGTGGACCGTGCCGCCGTCGCACATCGACCTCAAGCCCTTCCAGCGGCCGCGCCCCCCGATCCTGCTCGCCGGTTACACGCCCTCGTCCATGGAGAGGATCGGCAGGCGAGCCGACGGCTGGCTGAGCGCGGCGATACCCATGCCCTATCTGACCTCCCTGTGGGATATGGCGCTGCAGACCGCGGCACGCGTCGACCGGGACCCGTCGGCCCTGCGAATGGTGGTGCGCGTCAATCCGAAGATCACCGATTCTCCCGCGCCCGACGACCAGGTACCGCACGTCGGAACCGTGCGGCAGATCGGTGACTACCTGCTGACCCTCGCCGAGGCCGGTGCCCACGAGGCGTTCGTCGACCTGCAGACGACGACGTCCTCACGCGATCAGTTCATGGACGTCGCGCATGAGCTCATCACCAGGCTGAACGCCGGCTGAGAATTCGAACTCCGAGCAGGCCCCAGTGCTCATGACGGCCCGCTCGTCATGAGCACTCGGGGGATGCGGGGTGCTTCTCGCCGGTGAACTGGGCCCAGACGGCGTGGCCGTGGGACCGGGTGCCCTGGCAGCCGACCCGGGAGGCGAGGGCGACGACCAGGGGAAGACCTCGGCCGCCCTCGCGGAGAAGGGTGGGGTGGAGGAGGGTGGGGACGGCGCCCTGGCCGGAGTCGTAGACCGTCACGCGGGTGACCTCGGGCCTGCGGACGACCTCGACGACGAACGTGCCGTACGGTCGCCCGCTCGCGGTGTGGCGGATCGCGTTGGCGGCGAGCTCGGCGACGACCTGCTCCGCGTCCTGGCCGAAGAGGGAGTCGACCAGGAGAAACCGGACGAAGCGTCGAGCCTCGGGAACCTGACGGGGATGACCGGGGAAGGTCCGCCGCCAGGTCATGCCGCCGGGGCTGAGCCGTACCATCGCCTCGATGAGTTC
The DNA here is from genome assembly GCF_040299985.1 of Streptosporangium sp. NPDC000563. Classification (NCBI taxonomy): domain Bacteria; kingdom Bacillati; phylum Actinomycetota; class Actinomycetes; order Streptosporangiales; family Streptosporangiaceae; genus Streptosporangium; species Streptosporangium sp. NPDC000563. The sequence goes on from NZ_JBEPDA010000016.1 coordinate 79,883, forward strand.
CGGGGCCACGCCGTCGTGGGCAGCGGTCATGCGCGCTCTCCTGCTCTCCTGGTCAGGGGAAAATCGTTGGCAGAACAGTGGCCCGGCGCTCCCGCGCGGTAGCCCTCCGGGACGCCGCCGATCGGATACTCCGCGCACAGTGGCGCTGACCTGCGAGAACGCCGCATTCAACGGTCGAGGATCCCCACTTCCCTCGCAGGCTGTCATTCTCCGTGACCACAGGCATACGATCCGTGTGTATTCGGGGAAGGGAGTCGAGGATGCCCGGAGAGGGATACCGGATCCTGCTGGGATGCAGGCGGCGCAGCGAGGTGCTGCGGGCCTGCCGCCTCACGTTCGACCAGATCGCCGGGGTGTTCGCCCTCGATCACCAGGTCAGCCCGTTGCGCCTGTACCGCTACGCCCACGGTCGCACGGCGGGCGACGTGGTGGCCGCCTACAACGACCTCGACCCCGCGGGCACCGCGACCCTGCGCGCCGCGCGCTTCTACGACTACGAGGCATGGCCGCAGGCCGGGCGACGTCCCGGTGCCGGGGCGATCGCCATCTTCGCGCGTATCTACCAGACCACCGCCCGCCGCCTGGTCACCGACGAGGTCTACGCCTCCTACGGGGTACGCGACCGTGACCTGATCGACCAGACGGATCACCGTCACCTCGACGCGCACTACCGCCGCGAGGTGTCCGCACCGGCCATCCCGGGAACCAAGGGAACGAAGGCACTTCCCCCACTCGTTCCCGCGCCCACCCTCTGCGCCGACCTGCTGCGCGCGGTCGGCGCAGAGGAGGCCGACGTGAAACGCCGCGAACTGCTCTTCGAACTCGCCCTGCTCCTGGGCGGAACCCCGGCCCTGGGCCTGCTGCGCCACCTCACCCCACCGGAACGGGAACGCCTGGCAGTCGCCGCCCGCCACCAGCACCCGATCGACGCGGCCACCATCGACGTGCTGGAGCGACTCACGGCCCGGCTGTGGGCCATGGACGAGGCATCCGGCCCCCAGCGGGTCCTGCCGATAGCCGAGGCCAAGCGCGTCATGGTCGACGACCTGCTGAAACGGGGCTCTCTCACCTCACCCCTGCGCGAGCGGCTGCTGCGCCTTTACTGGAGCCTGAGCCACATGACGGGCTGGTGTCACTTTGATTTGAGGGACTACGCCGTTGCTGCTCGTCGGTATGCCGAAGGGCTGACAGCGGCCCACGAACTGCGTGCTCCTGCCCTCCTTGCTCATCTGCACGGGCTGGCGGCCTACATGGCGCTTTATGAAAAGAAGCCCACGGTGGCCATGGACCACGTCTTCGCCGCTGAAGGCTGGGCCAGAGAGAGCGGCAACCCCCTACAGCAGGCGGCGACCTCCATCCAGGTGGCTCGGGTGATCTCCAGCACCAGGCGAGACCACGGCGGGCTCCGACTCCTCGATCGCGCCACCGACCTGGCGGGCGCGAAGCCAAATGATCCGAACCTCCGTCACCTGTTCTGGCTCACCCAGGATCGCGTCGCTTCCTACGGTGTGTTCTGTCTCCTTGAACTCAAGCAACCAGACCGGGCGATAACCGAAGCCGAGCGGCGGCTCGCCAGGATGGGGGCCGACTCTGTTCGGGAACGGGGCATCCTGCAACTGGAATACGCAACCGCCTTGATCCAGAAGCGCGAGATTCCCGAGGCTGTCGCGGTGATCGGTCAGGCCACGAACATCATCACGACTCACAGCTCCGAGAGGCTCGCGAAGTCCGTCCGACAGGTGCGCGCCCGGCTTCAGCCATGGGCGGAGAGCAGACATGTTCGAGATCTGGACGAGCGACTACGTTCTCTGGCCATCGTGAGTGACGTTTAAGGAATTCTGCCTGGAAATTTCATAACTCTCGGACATCATGGGAGCTAAGTGATGTCGGCCGACGTGGACGGTGAGATTCGTGGCGCATCCTGCATTCGCTCGTATCGGGTCAGCTATGGTCGCTGCCCTGGGAGTGCTGGCCCTGGGGGCGTGCTCCTCCGATCCTCCAGGGCCGACGGCGGCGCAGGCCGAGATGACACTGAAGGCGGACATCGACTGGTTGATGAATCTGATTCAAGCGGAAGATGTCAAAGTGACAAATGAAGGTGGCAGGAACATTCCTTGCGGGGAAGGTAAGTCCAAGCGGACGTATGGAATTACTGGAGTGAGCACATCCAGTGTGGATGATCCGGTAGGTACGCTCAATCTGTTGGCCGGCGGCCTGATCAAGCGAGGCTATAAAGTCGCTTCTGCTGATCCGGTGGCGCCGCGTGACGAGCTGGTCAAGAAAGAGTCGTACGTTAAAGTGGTGACCACTTCGCCCAAAGAAAAAAACTTCGTTCTCTCCGGGGAAACCGAGTGTCTAAGAACCTCTTGATACTGTCGTCACCCCCATGGTGCGGGGTTATCCCTGGTTTTTCCCTTTGCGCCGGTGAAGAGGAGGTCGATTTCTGCTGCGGCTTCTCCGGCTGTGCTTTTGTCTCCACTTCCCGAGCCGTTGCTGATCAGCCAGTTGGCAAGGTTCTTCAGTGCCTTCGGATCCTTTGCCAGCGTGCCGAAGGGGAGGAGGTTCCCATTGGCTCCGGTGATGGGTGGATCGCTGAAGGCGGGGTCGCTGGGAGGCACCTTGTACGAGAACCCGTAGCGCTTCAGCTCGTGAAATATCCAGTATTCGCTGCCCAAGGTGGCCAGGCGGTTGCTCTCCTTGAGCTTGTCCAGGCGGGTTCCTTCGATGTCCTTGTGCGAGTCGATGGTCTCGCTCGCGGTCTTGCTGATCATCAACCAGATCAGCTCGTCGGCCCCGTCCATCTCGACGAGAGGACCCGAGAGGTCAAACAACGCGGCACCCCCCTCCCCGATGCCGAACCCTACGAGGTCGACGCCCAGGCCCAAGAGGAAGAAGATTCGGTCCCGCACCTTCTGGTCGTACTCATCCATTTTCCCCTGGACTTCGTTCGCGGCGGCGATCTGCATTCCTGCCAAATAGCCCAATCCCATGAAAGCGCGCCCCATGTATTCAGTGTTCTTTCCCTGGTCCTTTGCTGCGGCCGAGTCCATGAGATGTCTGGAGAACTTCCCCATCCCCTCCGTGAATGGCTTCATCCGCTCTACGGAGTCGGCAAATGTCTTCATGAACCGATAAGTGTCGCCTGGACTGAGAACGAACTTCGGTTTGAGTCCCAGAATGAGCGTGTCTGTCTTGTCGAAAACGCTGTCCTTGGTTCGGTTGGCGTCCCGAAAGCTGGCGCCCTCGATCATTTCGGCGGGGTAGGCGCCCGCGAGCATCGACATGAAGATTCTCGCGCCCTTCGCCACCTCCATCGGCTGCCCCTCCGGATTGCGGAAGTCCGCTTCCGTCCGGAGATTGCCCATGGTCGTCATGGCGTTGAAGGCGAATCGCACCGCCTCGGGGCCAGGGGAGCGCTTCTCGAAGACACCGGCTCCGGCGGCGAGCATCCGGCCGAACTCCGCCTCCGGGGCGAAGGCGATCTCGTCGTGCTCGTTGGTGTAGAGGGCGACCTCCCGGTTGAGTGCGGAGAACAGGTCCTTGCGATCTTCGGGAGACATGCCGTTGAACAATGCCCTGGCCGTTTCCGGATTGTTGGCCAGAGCGGACAGGAAGTGGCTCAGGTCGGCGGCCTGGCGGGTGAAGGCCCCGGCGCCGGGGGATCTCTGGGTGAGGGGACGGATCACCTTAGCGAGCCACGTGAAGGGGAACCTGCCATGGCCGAGCACCAGGCCCAGGTTGCCCGCCTGTATCTTCCTGAGGTTCTCCGGCTCCCAGGACGGGCCGAGCGTTTTCGGGCGCCGGGCCACCGCCGTGGCGAGGGCCTCTCCCATGGTCTTCCAGTGCTTCTTGGCGGATTCTCCGTGGTAGTCGTTCAGTTTCCTGAGCGCGGCGGCCGCGCCCTTCGGGCCGAGGGTGGCGAAGAATCCCGCGGTGAAGTCGGGGTCCTGCCGCCTCTCGGCGAGTTGGCCGAAGATCCCGTCATAGAGTTTCTTGGAGGAATAGGGAGTCGGGTGCCCCTGGGCGGCGAGGGTCTCCGCGAGCTGCCTGCCCTCGTTGGTGGCGAGAGCGGATCTGGCCAGGGTCTTCTCGTCGAAGGCGATGAGTCCTTCGCGCCCCGGTCCCGGCGTGAGGCCCGGCAGACCAGGACCGGTCAGGCTTGGGGCCCAGTTCGTCAGGAGGTCGGGCTCCTGGATCAGCTGGTTTCGTCTGCGCAATCGCGGGATCTCCTGGTCCAGCCAGCCTTCGATCTCGCGGATCGGCAACGCCGCGGACCGGTCGGCGTCCACCGAGGAAAGCAGCCGGAGGATCGCCGGGAGCTGCTCACCTATCACCTTTCGCGCATGCTCCAGTGAGGCGATGAATTGTTCCATGAGCTCTGGATTGATTCCAGAGTATTCATCCGGAGATGACCCGTTTTCCGATGGAGCAGGCGAGCTCGGTCCCATATCGAAAGTCTCCCGCCGAAGGCAATCCCCGATTTTACTTTAGGCGTCCGGATCGCAGCCGGATAGGAATTTGATTGTTCGGGAGCCTTGGGAGTAGCGGTCTCGGTGGGGGTGCCTTCGTCGTCTAGATCGACTCGCCGAGGTCTTGGGCAATCCAGCCGGGGGTGTCGAAGCGTATGGGCATGGCGCCCACGAGGGCGGTCAGGTGTGTCTCAAGGGCCGCGAGTTCGGCGGCGCCGATCTGCTGTTCCCACTGATCGCGTAGCTCGTCGAAGATCGCTTCGCCTTGTCGCAGCACGTCGAAGCCGAGCGCGGTGACCTGAAGGCGTTTGCGGCGGGCGTCGAGGGGGTCCGTGTCGCGTGTCACGTATCCGCGTTCCTGCAACACCGAGATGGTCCTCGCCGCCGACTGCTTGGAGATCGACAGGCGGCGACCCAGTTCTGAGGCGCTGTCGGCTCCCGCGGCGATGGCCCGCATGGCGAAGTCATGGATGGGACGTACGTCCTCGTAGCCGCGCCGGGCCAGCTCGGCGATCGCCGCGTCGACGAGTGTGCGGAAGCCTCCGAGCAGTAGCAGTGCCAAATCGGCGCCAGAGCGGGACATGGGAGCAGGCTACCGCAGCGTTTGGACAAACGACAGTCTGGGTGTCTATTATTCGACACCCAGGCTGTCGAATTAGGGAGAGGCATGCCCCTCACACCGGTTGGTCCCACCGCCCCGGAGATCACCCACCACCGCGTCGCGGTCAACGGAACCACCCTGCACTACGTGGCCGCGGGAACCGGTGGATCGCCGATCCTGCTGGTCCACGGCTTCCCCGAGACCTGGTGGGCCTTCCGGAAGCTCATCCCGCTGCTCGCGGTCGACCACCGCGTTTTCGCCGTCGACCTGCGCGGCTTCGGCGACTCGGACAACGGGCCGGGCGAGTACGACAGCAGGACCTCGGCAGAGGATCTGCACCTGCTGATCGCACGACTCGGCGTCGGAGCGGTCCACCTCACCGGACAGGACATCAGCGGGGCGACGGTCTTCCGCCTGGCCACCACCCATCCGGAAGATGTGCTCAGCTTCACCGCCATCGAGATGGGGTTGCCTGGGTTCGGCCTTGAAATGCTGGCCGACGTCACTCACGGCGGTGCCTGGCACATCGGTGTTCTCGTCGCGCAGGGCATTCCCGAGATGCTGCTCGTCGGCCGTGAACGCGAGTTTCTCGGCCAGTACGCATTCCCCGGCATGAGCGCGACTCCGGGCGCGATCACCGACGCCGACATCGACGAGTTCGTCCGCACCTATGCGCGCCCTCATGGCTGGCGTGGAGCGATCGGTCTCTACAGGTCGATGCTGAAGGACGGCCCTGAAATCAATGCCCTCGCGGAGAGCCCTGGGCTGAGTGCGCCCGTGCTCGCGGTCGGCGCGGGCGGAGGCTCGTTCACCGCCGACACCATGTCCCGGGCCGCGTCGACCGAGGTCAGCTCGGTGTCACTCGACGGCGTCGGTCACTACGCCGCGATGGAAGCCCCCGAAGAACTGGCTAAGGTCATCCATGACTTCGCCGCAGGTGTCGACGCCGCCTGACCATCGTGCCTGGACGGTCGCCTGTATCGAGCCCTCGGGGGAATAGGCAGGGGAAAGTTCGTCCCTGAGTCTCCGATTTCGCCGTTCTGGTATTGAAAATTTCTGCTCCGCTGAGCTGTCGACGCCGCTGCACGGCAACCACCACACCGGCGGAGTCGGTACCCGTGATGAACGAGAAGAAGGACCGGCCGACCGTCCGCCTAAAGTCGGTCCATGTCCACTTCTTCCTCCTTCCGCTTGCTGCTGCGCGACGTACGGATCGGTCCCGGAGGGCCGCTCCGCCATGTCCTGATCGTCGGCGGCCGGGTCGCGGAGGTGGCCGCGGAGCCGCCCCCCTGCGACGAGTCGGTCGACGTCGAGGGCGGCACCCTCCTGCCGGGGCTGTGGGACGCGCACGTGCACTCCGTACAGTGGGCGCAGGCCCGGCGCAGGATCGACCTCACCTCGGCGCGGTCGGCGCGGGAGGCGGTCGATCTCGTCGTCTCGCGGGCGGACACATCCGGTACGCCTGTCGCGTTCGGCGGGTCCGGTGCGTCCGGGTTCACGGTCGGTTACGGCTTTCGCGACGGCCTGTGGCCGGACACGCCGCACAAGTCGCTGCTCCAGGCGGCGGCACCCGACCGCCCGATCGTCCTGGTCAGCAATGATCTGCACACCGCCTGGTTCAGCCCGGCCGCGCTGGCGGTGGTCGGCAGGGGCGAGCACCCGACGGGGGTGCTGCGCGAGCGCGACTGCTACGACGCGATGGCGGAGATGCCCCCGCCGCCGCAGGACGAGCTGGATCGCTGGGTGGCCGAGGCCACCACCGCGGCCGCGGCGAGGGGCGTCGTGGGCGTGCTGGACTTCGAGTTCGCCGACAACGTCACCGACTGGACCCGGCGGGTGGGGGCGGAGCGGATCGACGTCCGGGTCGGCTGCTCGATCCCGGTGAACCGGCTGGAGGAGGCGATCGGCCGCGGGCTGCGTACCGGCGATCCCGTCGCCGGCGTGGAGGGCTTGCTGGAGGTCGGGCCGGTCAAGACGTTCGTGGACGGGTCGCTGAACACCAGGACCGCCTACTGCGAGGACCCGTACCCCGGCGGCGAGGCGCGCGGGCTGCTGGAGACGGCGCCCGAGGAGTTGTACGGCGTGATGGCCCTGGCGGCCGGGCACGGGATCGACCCGGCGGTGCACGCGATCGGCGATCTGGCGGTGGGCATCGCGCTGGACGCCTTCGAGCGGGTCGGCTGCCCGGGGCGGATCGAGCACGCGCAGCTCGTCCGCCCCGAGGACTTCGGGAGGTTCGCCAGGCAGGGTCTGGTCGCGGGCGTGCAGCCCGCCCACGCGCCGGACGATCGCGACGTGGCCGACCTGCACTGGCGGGGACGGACCGGCAGGGCCTTCGCCTACGCCGACCTGCTGGCGGCCGGAGCGGTCGTCGAGCTGGGCTCCGACGCCCCGGTGGCGCCGCTCGACCCGTGGGACGGGATCGCCTCCGCCGTGGCCAGGACCGACGACGAGCGGCCGCCGTGGCACCCGGAGCAGGCGATCCCGCTGCCGGTGGCACTCGCGGCGTCGGCCAGGGGACGTACGGGGGTGCGCCCGGGAGACCCCGCCGACCTGGTGATCACCGAGTACGATCCGGCCGGGCTGGACGGAAACGGCCTGCGGCACATGCCGATCCTCGGCACCCTGCTCGGCGGCCGCTGGACCCACCGCCGCTCCATCTGACCGGACTCGCGGGCGATCGCGCCGCGTCCGCTCCATCTGATCGGCTCAGCGGACGATTGCGACAGGGCCGCTCCATTCGACCGGCCCTGCGGGCGATCGCGCCGCGTCCGCCTTCCGCCGTCAGCGGCACGGGACCGGGCTGTCACCGGTACGGGGACCGGGCTGCCGGCGGCAGGGACCGGCCCGTCCTCCCGCCGTCGTCTGGAGGGGGTGCCCGGGTCTGGTAGGACAGGTGGGTGACCCACGCCAGCCCTTCGCCGGACGACGACGCCCTGCTGCCGCTCGACGCGGTCCGTGAGCGGCACGTGCCGGGCGGTCCCACGAGGACGCGGGGTGGCCGCGCCGGGGCCGTGAGGGCCGCCAGGGTGGTCAGGGCCGCTGGGACGGCCAAAGCCTCCGGGGTGGCCGAGCCGGTGAGAGGGGTGCCGGAGCCGGCCGCCGAACTGCCGGTCGCGCGGGTCCTCGTCGACACGCCGCTGCCGCACCTCGACCGGTTGTTCGACTATCTCGTCCCCGCCCCCCTGGCCGCCGCCGCCGTGCCGGGGACCCGGGTCCGCATCCGGTTCGCGGGCAAGCTCGTCGACGGGTTCCTGCTGGAGCGGGCCGAGACCACCGAGCACGAGGGCAAGCTGACCCGCCTGGAGAGGGTCGTCTCCGCCGAGCCCGTGCTCACCCCGGAGATCGCCGCGCTGGCCCGCGCCGTCGCCGACCACTACGCCGGGACCATGGCCGACGTCCTGCGCCTCGCCATCCCGCCCCGCCACGCGAGGGTCGAGGCCGAGAGCCCCACCCCGGCCGTCTCAAGTCCGGCCTCACCGGCTCAGGCCGCTCCGAGTCCGGTCCCGCCGGCCCAGACCACCTCGGTCCCGCCGGCTCAGGGCGCCCCGACCCCGGCCGACTCGATCTCGGTCACCCCGGTCCTGACCGTGTCGCCCTCGGCCGTCCCGGCCCAGGGCGCACCGGCCCGAGCCGCCCAGGATCCGGTGCGGGGAGAGGGGCCCGGGCCGTGGGCGGACTACTCGGAGGGGGAGGCGTTCCTGGCGGCCCTGGCGAAGGGGGACGCCCCCCGCGCGGTGTGGACGGCCCTGCCGGGCACCGGGGAGAGCGGGCCCGCGTGGCCGGAGGCGGTCGCGGTTGCCGCACGGGAGACCCTGCGTGGGGGCAGGGGAGCCCTCGTGGTGCTTCCCGACGGTAAGGACGTGGGTCTGCTCGACGCGGCCCTGAGCGCCGTTCTGGAGCCCGGCGCGCACGTGGCGCTCACCGCCGACCTCGGGCCCGCCGAGCGCTACCGGCGATGGCTACGGGTGTCCAGGGGGCAGGTGCGGGTCGCGGTCGGGACGAGGGGGGCGGCGTTCGCCCCGGTCAGGGATCTCGGGCTCGCGGTCATCTGGGACGACGGCGACGACCTGCACTCCGAGCGGCTCGCCCCCTACCCGCACGCCAGGGAGGTTCTCGCCCTGCGCGCCCACCGGGCGCGGGCGGGCCTGCTCATCGGGGGGTACGCCCGTACGGCGGAGGCGACCAGGCTCATCGCGGCGGGCTGGGCGGGGCCCATCGTCGCGGCCCGCGCGACGGTGAGGGCGAGGGCGCCGAGGGTCCGTCCGGCGGGAGAGGACTCGGAGCTGGCCAGGGACGAGGCGGCGAGGGCCGCCCGGCTGCCCAGCCTCGCCTGGCGGGCCCTGCGTGCCGGGCTGGAGAGCGGTCCCGTGCTGGTGCAGGTCCCCCGCCGGGGCTACCTGCCCGCGCTGGCCTGCCAGAGCTGCCGGGCGACCGCCCGCTGCGGGCACTGCGGCGGCCCGTTCGCGCTGCGCGGCGGTCACGTGGCCCCGTACTGCCGCTGGTGCGGCCGGATCGCGGGTGACTGGCGCTGCACGTCCTGCGGCGGCGCCCGGGTGCGGGCCCTGGTGATCGGTGCCCGCCGCACGGCCGAGGAGCTGGGGAGGGCCTTCCCCTCGGTGAAGGTCAAGACGTCGGGCAGGGACGGGGTGCTCGCCACCGTCGGCGCGGGCCGCGCCCTGGTGGTGGCGACCCCGGGCGCCGAGCCGGTGCCCGAGGGGGGGTACGCGGCGGCGGTGCTGCTGGACGGCTGGGCGCTGCTCGGCAGGCCCGATCTGCGCGCCGCGGAGGAGACATTGCGCCGGTGGATGAACGCGGCGGCCCTGTTGCGGACCTCGGCCGAACTGGTCGTGCTGGCCGATTCCTCACTCGCCGCCGTACAGGCTCTGCTGCGCTGGGATCCGGTGAACCACGCCGAGAGAGAACTGGCCGACAGGACAGAACTCGGTTTCCCCCCGGCGGTGAAAATGGCGACGCTCACCGGATCTCCGGCGGCGGTGCGGGAAATGATCGGCGAGATGACCCTGCCCCCGGGGGCGCAGGTGCTCGGCCCCGTCCCGGTGGCCTCTCCCAAGGGGGATCAAGTGCGGGAACGTGCCATGGTCCGGATCGCGCAGGGCTCGGGACCGGCGCTGGCCGCGGCGTTGAAAGGGGCCGCCGGAGTACGCTCCGCGCGCAAGGCGGCGGAGGTGGTCAAGGTGTGCATAGACCCCCTAGATGTGATTTGAGTTGTTTCCCCGATTCGCGGTGCTGGCAGTAAGCCGTTAATTTTCCCCTGTGTCGATCGAATGGGTGAATCGGGCCGTAGACGACCTGCGCGCGTGGGGGCGTGCGCACAGCCTTGACGTTGACGTGGACGAGGTGCGGCTGCTCTGCGACTACGCGAGTGACTATCTGGACGTGAACGAGCTGGGTGACTTCACCCCTGTCACCTTCGAGGAACTGCTGCTCAACATCTACCCGCGCAAGGTCATCGCCCCCCCGGAGAGCGCCCCGGAGACCGTCGCCGCCGCCCGCACCCTGGTCGACTTCCTGCTCGCCACCGAGGAGATCGGCGGCAAGATGGCCGTCCGGATGAGGACCGTCCTCGACCGGATCGAACCCGAGATGCCCGTCGCCCTCGCCGACACCTCCCGGTTCGGCATGGCCAAGAGCCTCTTCAGCGCGATCGGCGCCGACTCGCTGGAGCAGGACGCCGGGAGCGCGATCCTCTCCGTCTCCGCGGTGCGCGAGGAGCCCGCCGTCGAGCACTGCGACTGTCCCGGCTGCTCGCCCCTTCCCCCCGTGCGCCTGGCGCCCCGCGAGACACTTGTCCAGAGCGCCCTGCGGGTGCCGCTGGTCACCGACGCGCGCAGGCTGGTCCAGTGGATGCTCGCCGGAGGCCGCACCCCGACCCTCAAGGGCCGCCTGCGGGTCCGCGACGCCGGTGAGGCGGCCGCCCAGCTCTCGGTGGCCGACCCGGGGCTGCTGTGGGAGCTCGCGGTCCACACCGGCCTGGTCCAGGTCGAGGGCAGCGCGATCTTCGACGGCGAGGACTTCGATCCGCTCGAGATCTGGGCCGCCACGGTCGAGTTCGTCGTCGAGAAGGACACCGGCGGCGCCGTGACGGGCGACGTCTCCCTCGACGAGGAGCTCTACGGTCTGTGCGACATGCTCTACCGCCTCCAGGCGCCCGTGCCGATCCCCCTCGTCAGGGACTACCTGGAGGAGATCGGCCTGGTCGAGGGCGGTGAGATCGACGTTCCCGAGGCCGTCAGGCGACTCGCCTACTGCGGGATGGCCGAGCCGGGCGAGGAACTGCTCGAACTCACCCCGCTGGCCCTGTGGGGACTGCGCGAGCTCTACACCGACCTGGGCGTCGAGGCCCCCGAGGCGGCCGATCTGACCACCGCCGACGCGCCCGAGCTCATCGAGGGGCTGCTTTCCGGAATGCCCGCCGAGATGGCCGAGGCCGACATCGGGGGCTGGCTGGAGAACAGGACACCGGAGCAGGCGGTCACCGAGTTGTTCGGTTCGGTCTCCGGCGCGCCGTCGGTCGCGAGGGGCATCGCGGTGACGATCGTCGACCGCCTCGGCCCCGACGCCGAAGAGGCGGTGCGCGCCTTCCTGGAGGAGCCCGAGCTGCGCCCGCACGCCATCCACTGGCTGAGTTCGCGCGGCCTGGCGGCTCCCACGCTCACCCAGGAGGAGATGCTCTGGATGAGCGTGGACATGCTCGCCCTGGCCATGCCCGCCGCCGAGGAGGATCCGGAGACGTTCGCCGAGAACATGTCCGCCTCGGGTCCTCCGCCACACGTGATCGAGGAGATGTGGAGGGTCGACCATCCGGAGGTCGTCGACGTCCTTGAGCTGCTCGGACGCTCCCTCAGAGATCACGAAGCGGCCAAGGCTGCCCGCAAGGCGGCCTTCAAGGCGCGTTCCCGCGCCATCGGCTGAGCCGTGTATGCGTGAGGCGCGAGTGCAGTAAGTTTCACGAGTGGCAAAGAGCGGGAACAGTGGGAACGTCTTCGACATCGGCGAACTGCGCAGGCTGGTCGACGAGCTGGGAACGGCACCACGCGAGCTGCGGGCGGCCGTTCTCGAGGAGTCCGTCACCACCACGGGCCGAGGTCGCCCCCCGCGCGGCGACGCGCTGAGCTTTCCCCCGGTCGACCTCGCCGCCGACGAGGAGCTGGCCGCGCACGTCCCGCAGGTGCCGCTGGTGATCGACGCCCAGCGTGTGGCCGTCTGGACCGGCACCCGCCGGGTGACCCCCGAGGGGCTGCTGCCCGACCCGTTCACGCCGTGCGCCGAGCTCGGACTGCCGGGCCCCGCGCGGCTGCACCTGCTCTGGGTGGTCGCCGTCAACACCGGCATGCTCCGCATCGTTCGCGGTGAGGTGACGCCCGGCCCGCTCGTGCTCTCCGCCGACCTGCCGCCCCGGGCGCTGCTGGGATTCTGGGACGGCGTGGTCATGGACGTCCTCGACCGTGCCGACGACGACCTGACCGGTTCCCCGGTGATCGACGACCATCTGGCCGAGATGCTCGCCACGCTGTACGCCGTGCGCGAGGGGCTGTCCACCGCGACCCTGGTGAAGGGCATCCTGCAGTCGCACGAGGTGGCCTGCGGTGCCCGCCAGGCGGAGATGCGGGTGCTGACGGGCGCGCTTCCCGCCCAGCTGGAGTCGGCCCTGTCGCTGCTGGGCTACTGCGGGCTGGTCGAGACCTCGCGGTCAGGGCGGCCGAGGCTGACCCCGCTGGGCATGTGGGCCGTCCGCCAGGACCTGATGCGGGAGGGCCACGACGCGCCGACGGGCGCGGAGGTCGCCGTCTTCACCGACCTGGGCGCGGCGGAGCTGGTCGAGGCGATCATGAAGGGTTCCGCCGCGCCCAGCGCCGTCACCGTGTGGCTGGAGTCCCGCCACCCCGAGGCCGCCGCCCGCGAGCTGGTCAAGGTCGCCGCCTCGGGTACGGCCGGCCGCCGTGGCGCCGTGGGCACGATCCTGGAGGAGCTCGGCCCCGAGGCCGAGGCCCCGCTCAGAGAGGCCCTCTCCGAGCCCGCCATGTGGCGCTACGCCGCCTCCTGGCTGCACATCCGCCACCTGCCCGCGCCCGCCCTCACGCCCGCCGACAACACCTGGCTCGCGGTCGACTCGCTCGCCTCGCTGCTCGAGCGCGGCGACGCCTCGGAGGCGATCTGCGAGTTCGACACCCTCGAACCCGGTGAGGACCTGGTCCGGGTGATCGAGGAGATGGCTCTGGTGGACCACCCGGACACCTTCGCCGTCCTGGATCTGCTGGGTTCTCGCCACGGTGACGCGGCGGTGGCCAAGTCCGCCCGCAAGGCGGCGATGAAGGCCCGCTCCCGCTGATCCCGGCACCTCCCGGTCCCCGGCGACGGCTCGCCCGGATATGTCCGTGTCCCCGGGGACGGACGTGCTCGGGTGAACGCCCGTCCTTCCGCGGCGACGGCTCGTCCGGCCGGTCTCGTGCCCGGCCCTGAAGAGGGCCCGGGGGAGGCGGCCGCCGCCCTTAGACTGGCGGCATCCCATGAAGTGTGAGGAGACCCCTGTTGTCCATTCAGCCGATCCGTCTTTTCGGCGATCCGGTGCTGCGCACGCCCGCCGACCCGGTCAAGGACTTCGACAAGGAGCTGCGCAAGCTCGTCAAGGACCTCACCGACACGATGATGGACGCGCCGGGAGCCGGGCTGGCCGCGCCGCAGATCGGGGTCGGCCTGCGGGTCTTCACCTACTACGTGGACGACCAGCTCGGGCATCTGATCAACCCCAACCTCGACCTGTCGGAGGACAAGGACGAGGAGGGGGAGGAGGGCTGCCTGTCGTTCCCCGGCCTGTCCTTCCCCACGCCCAGGTCGATACGGGCCGTGGCGACCGGTTTCAACATGCACGGCGAGCCGGTGACCCTTGAGGGCACCGACCTGATGGCCCGCTGCTTCCAGCATGAGACCGATCACCTGGACGGCGTGCTGTTCATCGACCGGATGGACGCCAAGCAGCGCAAACTCGCGATGAAGGCGATCCGCGAGGCCGACTGGAGCGGGCTGTCGGCCCCCACGTTCAAGTTCTCCCCGCACGCCACCCAAGGGAAGGCTCTGTAGAAACCTTGCGACTGGTCTTCGCCGGAACCCCGGACACCGCCCTGCCCTCGCTGCGGGCACTGATCGACTCGCCTCGCCACGACGTCGTCGCCGTCGTCACGCGCCCGGACGCCCAGTCGGGCAGGGGCCGCAAGGTCCATCCGAGCCCCGTCGCCGAGCTCGCCGAGGAGGCGGGCATCGAGGTGCTCAGGCCGCCCAAGGCGGGCGACCCGGAGTTTCTCGACCGGCTCACCGAGCTCGCCCCCGACTGCTGCCCGGTGGTCGCCTACGGCGCGCTGCTGCCGCAGGCCACCCTGGACATCCCTCGGTACGGCTGGGTCAACCTGCACTTCTCGCTGCTGCCGGCCTGGCGCGGCGCGGCGCCGGTGCAGCACGCCGTGCTCCACGGCGACGAGATCACCGGCGCGGCCACCTTCCGGATCGTCAAGGAGCTGGACGCGGGTCCGGTCTACGGCGTGGTGACCGAGGAGATCCGCCCCACCGACACCAGCGGGGAGTTGCTCGCCCGGCTCGCCGAGTCCGGGGCGGGGCTGCTGGCGGCCACCCTCGACGGGATCGAGGACGGCAAGCTGGAGGCCGTGCCGCAGCCCGCGGAGGGGGTGAGTCTCGCCCCGAAGATCAGCGTCGACGACGCGAGGGTCGACTGGTCCGCGCCCGCGATGCGGGTCGATCGCCTGGTCCGCGCCTGTACCCCCGCCCCGGGCGCGTGGACCGGGTTCCGCGGCGGGCGGATCAAGCTGGGGCCCGTGCGGCCGGTTCCCGACGCCTCCGGCCTGGCCCCCGGCCAGATCGCGGCGTCCAAGAACTCCGTCCTGGTCGGCACCGCCACCTACCCGGTCGAGCTGGGCGAGGTGCAGCCGCAGGGCAAGCGTCTGATGGGCGCGGGGGAGTGGGCCCGCGGCGTGCGGCCCACCGACGAGGATCGGCTGGCCTGAAGATCATGAGCAGTGGTAACGGCCGTAACGTCCCGCGCGGCGGGGGTCACGGCCCGGCGGGCGGTTCACGCGGCGCCGGGGGCAAAGGCGCCGGGGGCAGGGGCAGAGGCGGGCGCCCGCCCAAGCCGGTCCGCGACGAGGCGCGCAACGCCGCGTACGACCTGATGCGCGCCGTCGACGAGCGGGACGCCTACGCCAACCTGCTGATGCCCGCGCTGCTGCGCGAGCGCCGCCTTTCCGGGCGCGACGCGGGCCTGGCCACAGAGCTGGCCTACGGCACCCTGCGCGGCCTCGGCACCTACGACGAGGTCATCGCGGCCTGCAGCGACCGGGCGCCCGAGGACGTCGACCCGCCGCTGCTCGACGCCGTCCGCCTGGGCGTGCACCAGCTGCTCAAAACGCGGGTGCCCCCGCACGCCGCCGTCGGCACCACGGTCGACCTGGTGCGGCTGCGTGTGGGCATCGGCGCGTCGAAGTACGCCAACGCCGTGCTGCGCAAGGTCTCCACCCGCTCTCTGGAGCAGTGGATCCCGATCGTGGCGCCCGACCCGGCCGAGGACCCGGTGGGTCACCTGGCGGTGGCCCACAGCCACCCGAGGTGGATCGTCGACGCCCTGCGCGACGCGGTGGGCGGTGACTTCGACGAGACGGCCGCCCTGCTCGCGGCCGACAACGAGCGTCCGAAGGTGACCCTCGTCGCGCGCCCGGGCCGCTCCTCGGTCGCCGAGCTTCTGGAGGCGGGCGCGGAACCCGCCAGATACTCCCCGTACGCGGCCTACCTGGCCGAGGGCGACCCCGGTGCGATCCTCGCCGTGGCCGAGTCGCGCGCGGCCGTGCAGGACGAGGCGAGCCAGCTCGTCGCGCTCGCCCTGACGCGGGTGCCGCTGGAGGGCTCCGACTCCCGCTGGCTCGACCTGTGCGCGGGTCCCGGTGGCAAGGCGGGCCTGCTCGACGCCCTCGCGACCCGGAAGGGCGAGGCGCGCCTGCTCGCCGCCGAGCTGCAGTACCACCGGGCGCGGCTGGTGTGGCAGACGACCCGGCAGGCCGCGGTGATCACCGCGGACGGCACCGCGCCGGCCTGGCGGCCGGGGGTCTTCGACCGGGTCATGCTCGACGCCCCCTGCACCGGCCTGGGCGCGCTGCGCCGCCGTCCCGAGGCCCGCTGGCGCCGCGATCCCCGGAGCCTTCCCGAGCTGGGCAGGATCCAGCGCGCCCTGCTCGACTCGGCGATCGACGCGGTACGTCCCGGCGGCGTCGTCGCGTACGTGACCTGTTCGCCGCACCTGGCGGAGACCGTCGCCGTGGTCGGTGACGTCCTGGGGCGCCGCGACGACGTCGAGGCGCTGGACGCCCGCGATCCGCTTCCCGAGGTCGAGGGGCTGGGCGAGGGGCCGTACGCGCGGTTCTGGCCGCACCGGCACGGCACCGACGCGATGTTCCTCGCCCTGCTGCGCCGCCGCTGAACGAACGCCGCCCTCCTGGCGAAGGAGGGCGGATGAGATCATCACCGCAGGTCAGAGGACATTATTTGGGCATATATCGACACTGAGGGCTGTTCGCCTGAATGTAACTGCTTCCGAGCAGGATGCGGGGTGGCGAAATGTGTGGAATCAGCGGATGGGTGGACTTCGAGCGCGATCTTCGACAGTCACGGGCCATCGCGCAGGCCATGACCGACACCATGGCCTGCCGCGGACCCGACGACGAGGGGCTGTGGCTCGCCCCGCACGCCGCGATAGGCCATCGGCGTCTCGCCGTCATCGACATCGAGGGCGGGCGCCAGCCGATGATCGCCGATGAGGACGGGCAGACACTCGCGGTCCTCACCTACAGCGGCGAGATCTACAACTTCGTCGAGCTGCGCGCGGAACTGATCGCCCACGGCCACCGTTTTTCCACCCGGAGCGACACCGAGGTCCTCCTGCGGGCCTACCTCGAATGGGGTGAGGGCTTCCCCGAACGGCTGAACGGCATGTTCGCCTTCGCGATCTGGGACGTCCGCCGCGAGGAGCTGCTGCTCGTCCGGGACAGGATGGGCATCAAGCCGCTGTACTACCACCCGCTCCCGAACGGTGTGCTGTTCGGCTCCGAGCCCAAGGCGATCCTGGCCAACCCCCTGATCGGGACGCCCGCCGTCGACGCCGACGGCCTGCGCGAGCTGATCGCCTTCGTGAAGAACCCGGAACACGCCGTCTACCGGGGCATGTACGAGGTGCGCCCCGGCCACACCGTCCGGGTGACCCGCGACTTCCTGTGCCGGCGCCCCTACTGGCACCTGGAGGCCCGCGAGCACCCCGACGACCTCACCACCACCGTCGGGACCGTGCGCGAACTGCTGAACGACATCGTCACCCGGCAGCTCATCTCCGACGTGCCGCTGTGCACCCTGCTCTCCGGGGGCCTCGACTCCAGCACCATCACGGCGCTCGCCGCGCTCGGGCTGGAGGGGCAGGGAGGAGGGAAGATCAGGTCGTTCTCCGTCGACTTCACCGGATACAGCGAGAACTTCACGCCCGACGAGATGCGCGACACCCCCGACACACCGTACGTGCACGACGTCGTACGGCACATCGGCTCCGAGCACGCCGACATCGTCCTGGACTCCGCCGATCTCATGGACCCCGCGGTGCGCGCCGCGGTCCTGAGGGCGCGTGACCTGCCGATCGGCATCGGGGACATGGACACCTCCCTCCATCTGCTGTTCCGCGCCATCCGGGGTCACTCCACGGTGGCGCTGTCGGGTGAGTCCGCCGACGAGGTCTTCGGCGGCTACCGGTGGTTCTTCGACCCCGAGGCGGTCTTCGCCGACACCTTCCCGTGGCTGGCGTCCCCGGGGTTCGGACGGTTCGCGGGGGTGGGGGCGCTCCTCGACGAGGACCTGATGCGCAAGCTGGACATCCCCGGCTACCGCGCCGACAGCTACCGGCGGGCGCTCGACGAGGTGCCCCGGCTACCGGGCGAGGAGGGCCTGGAGCGGCGCATGCGGGAGATCTCCTACCTGCACCTCACCCGGTTCGTGCAGATCCTGCTGGACCGCAAGGACCGGATGAGCATGGCCGTCGGGCTGGAGGTCCGGGTGCCGTTCTGCGACCACCGGCTGGTGGAGTACGTCTTCAACGCCCCCTGGGCGATGAAGACGTTCGACGGGCAGGAGAAGAGCCTGCTGCGCGCCGCCGCCGCGGACGTCCTGCCGCCCTCGGTCGTCGGACGCCGCAAGAGCCCCTACCCCTCGACGCAGGACCCCGCCTACGAGCAGGCCGTCCGCGCGGAGGCGGCCCGGCTGCTCGGCGGCGGCCACTTCGCCGCCGCGCCGTTCGTCGACAGGGAGAAGGTACGGGCCGTGATCGACCGGCCGGAGGCGGGCGGCGGCCCTGGAGGAGGCAGGGCGTCGCTGGAGGGACTCCTCCAGTTCAACGCCTGGCTGGAGAGATACCGCGTCCGGATCGACATCTGACCCGCCCGGACCGTCGACCGTCGGCGGCACGGCGGCGCACCCCGTCCTCCGGCAGACTCCGGAGACGGGGACGCCCGATCGAAAGGAGGTCGTCCCATGGCCGACCTGGGACTGCCCGAACTGCTCATCATCGCGGCGGTGTTCGTGCTGCTGTTCGGCTCCGCGAGACTGCCCGACGCCGCCAGGTCGGTGGGCCGCTCCCTGCGCGTCTTCAAGAGCGAGCTGAACAGGCCGGACGACCTTCCGCCTCCTCCTGGTGCGGGCGGCGGGCCGGGCGACCTGCCGCCGGCCTCCGGCGGGAGCGGCGAGAACGGGGGACCGGGCGACAGGCGGTAGCCCCTCGGCCGCGCGGTCCTGGGCGTCGCGGACCCGAGCCGGACGGAGGAGGGGGGCCCGCCGCTAGAATCGGCCAATCATGGCCGTACAGATCTCGCCCAGCATCCTGTCCGCCGACTTCGCCCGCCTCGCCGAGGCGGCCGCGGCGGTCCCCAACGCCGACTGGCTGCACGTGGACGTCATGGACAACCACTTCGTGCCCAACCTCACCCTCGGGCTGCCGGTCGTCGAGTCTCTGCTCAAGGCGACCTCGACGCCACTCGACTGCCATCTCATGATCGAAGACCCGGATCGCTGGGCACCCGGCTACGCCGAGGCCGGTGCCGGGAGCGTGACCATCCACGTGGAGGCGGCCAAGGCCCCGGTGCGTACGCTGCGCCAGATCCGCCAGGCGGGCGCTCGCGCGGGCCTGGCGTTGAACCCGGCCACCCCCGTCGAGCCGTACGAGGACCTGCTCGGCGAGATCGACATGCTGCTGGTGATGACCGTCGATCCCGGTTTCGGCGGGCAGAGGTTCCTCGACATCGTGCTGCCCAAGATCCGCAGGGCCCGCGAACTCATCGGCCGGCACGGCGGGCAGGTCTGGCTCCAGGTGGACGGCGGCGTCTCCGACACGACGATCGAGCGCTGCGCGGAGGCGGGGGCCGACGTCTTCGTGGCGGGCAACGCCGTCTACGGCGCGGAGGACCCGGCCCGCGCGGTCGACGGCCTGCGCGCTCTCGCCACCTCCGCCGAGTCGTGAGTGGCCGGCCGCCGAGCCGCTGACCACCGGATCACCCGGCGCTGGACCGCCGGCCGTCGATTCACCCCGCGGGCGGCCGTTGAGCCGTCGAGCCGACGGCACCGGCCGCCGAGGTGGCGGCCGGTGCCGGAAAACGGTGAGGATCGGGGGAAACGCCGCCATCGGACCGCCGGGTCCGCGGCCGCGGGCCAGGCGTCCCGCGGCGAGGCGCGGCGAGGCGCGGGACCGTCAGGTCTGCAGCGCCGGGTCCAGCACCACGTCCTCGCCGTGCACGGTCGGCTCCTCGGGGAAGTGGCAGGCTGTCAGGTGACCTTCCCTGTTGCCCTCCAGCCTGAGCAGCGGGGGCTCCTCGGTCGCGCACTTCTCCTGGGCCTTCCAGCAGCGGGTGCGGAAGCGGCAGCCGGACGGCGGGTTGATCGGGGAGGGCACGTCCCCGGCCAGGCGGATGCGCTCGCGCGGCGCCTCGTCCTCCAGCACCTCGGGCACCGCCGACAGCAGCGCGTGCGTGTAGGGGTGACGGGGGCGCTCGTACAGGGAGGCGCGGTCGGCGACCTCGACGATCTTGCCGAGATACATGACCGCGACCCGCTGGGAGAAGTGCCGCACGATCGCCAGGTCGTGCGCGATGAACAGGAACGCGATGCCCAGGTCCCGCTGAAGCTGCTGGAGCAGGTTGACGACCTGCGCCTGGATGGAGACGTCGAGGGCGGAGACCGGCTCGTCCGCGATGATCAGCTTGGGGTCGAGGGAGAGCGCGCGGGCCACCCCGATGCGCTGCCGCTGGCCGCCGGAGAACTCGTGCGGGAAGCGGTTGAAGTGCTCGGGGTTGAGCCCGACGATCTCCAGGAGCTCCCGGACCCGCTTCTCCCTGCCGCCGGGGGGGTTGATGCCGTTGATCTCCATCGGACCGCCGATGATGCTGCCCACCGTGTGCCGGGGGTTCAGCGACGAGTACGGGTCCTGGAAGATCATCTGGATCTCGGCCCGGATCGGCTTCAGCTCTCTGCGCGTGGCGTGGCCGATCTCCCGCCCGGCGTACCTGATGCTGCCCGCCGTGGGCTCCAGCAGCCGGGACGCCAGCCGCCCGGCGGTGGACTTGCCGCAGCCGGACTCGCCGACCAGGCCGAGCGTCTCGCCGGCGTGCACCGTCAGGTCGATGCCGTCCACCGCGTGGACCTTGCCCACCTGGCGTTTGAAGACGAGACCGCCCATCACCGGGAAGTGCTTCTTCAGGCCGGACAGCTCCAGCAGCGCCTCGCCGCGGGGTTCACCGGTTGTCTCGCTCACTTTTGGATCTCCCTCTTCTGGGCGAGGGTCAGGTAGCACGCGTCGCCGTGGCCGCGGTGCGGGGACAGTTCCGGCCGCTCGGAGCGGCACAGCTCGGGACCGGCCAGCTCCATGTAGTCGCACCGGGGGTGGAAGGGGCAGCCGGAGGGAACATTGATCAGGCTCGGCGGGGTGCCGCGGACCGGCCGCAGCGGCACGTCCACGGGGGCGCTCAGGCGGGGCATGGAGGCGAGCAGACCCCAGGTGTAGGGGTGGCGGGGCTCGCGGAGGACCTCTCTCACGGTCCCGCGCTCCACCGCCCGCCCGGCGTACATCACCAGCACGTCGTGCGCGGTGTTGGCGACCACGCCGAGGTCGTGGGTGATCAGGATGATCGAGGCGCCCGTCTGGTCCTGGAGCTCCTTGAGCAGGTCCAGGATCTGGGCCTGCACGGTCACGTCCAGGGCGGTGGTGGGCTCGTCGGCGATCAGCAGGTCCGGGTCGCACACCAGGGCCATCGCGATCATCGCGCGCTGCCGCATGCCGCCGGAGAACTGGTGGGGATAGTCGTCCACCCTGGTCTTCGGCTGGGGGATGCCGACCCGGGTCAGCATCTCGATCGCGCGGTCCCTCGCCTCGGCGCGGCTCGCGCCGGTGTGCTTGCGGTAGACCTCGGAGATCTGCCTGCCGATGGTGTGGTACGGGGAGAGCGAGGTCAGCGGGTCCTGGAAGATCATCGCGACCTTGTTGCCGCGCAGCTTCTCCATGGTGGAGTTGGAGGCGCCGATCAGCTCCTCGCCGTCCAGCCGGATCTCCCCACTGATCTTGGTGGTCTCCGGGTTGTGCAGGCCGAGCACGGTCAGGTTGGTCACCGACTTGCCGGACCCGGACTCGCCGACGACACCCAGGGTGGTGCCCTTCTCGACGTCGAACGAGAGCCCGTCCACCGCGTGGACGACACCGTCCTCGGTGTGGAAGTCGACGGTCAGGTCACGGACCGAGAGGAAGGGAGTTGACACTTTTTCAGAACTCCTAGCTCAGCCGGACGCGAGGGTCGATGAAGGCGTACAGGACGTCGACGACGATGTTGAAGAAGACGATCGCGGCGGCCGCCACGAGCACCGTCCCCATCAGCATGGGCAGGTCGGAGCTGTCGACGGCCTTGATGGAGAGCCGCCCGAGCCCCTGTAACCCGAAGGTGGTCTCGGTGATGATCGCGCCGCCGATCAGCGTGCCGAGGTCCACGCCGAAGATCGTGATGATGGGGGTGAGGGTGCCGCGCAGGGCGAATCTCAGCACCACGCTCCGCCCTGACATGCCCTTGGCCCGCGCGGTGCGGACGTAGTCCTCGCTGAGCTGTTCCACCATCGTCGAGCGCGTCATACGGGTGTAGTTGGCGGTGAAGATGATCGCCAGCACCACCCAGGGCAGCGCGAGCCCGCTCGCCCAGGCGACGGGGTTCTCGGTGAACGGCAGGTACTGGGGCCGCTGGAGGATCTGGTTCTTGTAGACGAGGAAGTAGAGCGCGAGCGTGCCGATGAAGTAGATCTGCACGGAGGCGCCGATGAGGGACGCCACGCTGGCGATCTTGTCCAGCGGCTTGCCCTGGCGCAGGGCCGCGACGATGCCGGTCGCCATGCCGAAGAGCAGGAAGACGATCGCCGCGCCGATGGTGAGGGAGACGGTGACCGGCAGCCGGTCCAGGATCGTCTCGAACACCGGCTCGCGGTTGACGAACGAGTAACCCAGGCAGGGGGCCGGGCAGTGGCCCAGGCTTTCGTAGTCGCGGCCGACGAAGATACCGGCCAGCCAGGCCACGAACTGGGCGAACAGGGGCTGGTCCAGTCCCAGGTTGTGCCGCGCCTGCTCCAGGAGCTCGGGCGGGCAGACCTTGCCGCAGGCGAGCCTCGCCGGGTCGGCGGGCACGGCGAAGAAGAGGAAGAACGTGACCGCGGAGATGATCAGAAGCGTGACCGCGGCGCCGAGCGTGCGGCGAGTGATGAATGGAAGCATTGCCTGTTTCCCGAGGTGGCTGGGACCGCTGCTGGGGCCGACGGCCCCTTGGCCGTGGCCTCGCGGGAGGAGGTGTCGCCCTCCCGCGAGGCCACGGCCGCCGGTGTCTCCTAAGGCTTCGTGGGCGTTACGGCTTCACGAAGATTCTGTTCGGCTGGACGACCCACGACTGCGGGTCGATCTCCGCGCCGCCGATCTTGGAGCCGTGCAGGGTGTTGGCGATCCGGTTCTCGGCGACCACGAGCGGGGTGATCGTCTCCTGGATCTTCTTGTCCAGGTCCATCCACGCCTTGTTCTGGGCGTCGATGTCGGTCATCGCGGTGATCTCGTCCATCTCCTTGGTGAGCGCCTCGTCCTTCAGGTGCGCGTAGTTCGGCGCACCGTCGGCGATCGGGCCGAAGATGACGGGCATGACCGTCGAGCCGGACGGCCAGTCGGCGCCCCAGCCACCCCAGTACATGTCGAACTCGTTCTTCACCAGGCCGATGGAGTCGTAGTAGGTCTTGCGGTCCAGCGGCTTGGCGACGACCTTGATGCCGGTCTTCTCCAGGGCGCTCTTGATCACGACCATGATCTGTTCCTGGAGCGGCGTCTGGTTGTGGGCGAAGACGATGGTCGGCGTCGGGTTGCTCGACTCGGCCAGCAGCTGCTTGGCCTTCTCGATGTCACCCTCGGGCTTGGCCTCCTTGCCGAACAGGTCGTAGGGCTGGTAGCCGACCGTGGTGTTCTCGTTGAGGATGGTGGTCGGCAGCGCGGCCGCCTGCGGGCCACCGTAGACCTGCTGGATCTGCTTGGACGGCCACGCGTAGTTGATGGCCTGGCGGATCTTCTGGTCCTTCACCCGGTCAAGGTTGAAGTAGTAGTAGTTCCCGTACGGGGAGGGGCTCTTCATCAGGCGCGGGGCCAGGCTGGCGTCGCCGAGCACCTGCTGCAGACGCTCCGGCGGGACCGTCGCGTAGAAGGTGAAGGCTGTCTGGTCCGGGCCCGCGTCCGCGATCAGGCGGTCGGTGATCTGCAGGTTCTCCTGGCCGAACTCCAGGCGCCACTTGTCGGGGTAGGCGCCGCGGATCGGGTCGGTGGCCGGGTCCCAGTTCGGGTTGCGCTCAAGGTCGATGGACTTGTCGACCACGTGGTTCTTGATGATGTACGGGCCGCTGGAGACGGGGGCCTTGTCGTACTTCTCCTTGGTGTCCTTCTCCTTGGGGACGATGCCGTAGCCGCCCATGGCGAAGGCGTAGTTGGCGTCGGCGTGCGGCGTCTTGAACTTGTAGACGATCGTCTTGTCGTCCGGCGTCTCGATGCTGTCGAGGCGCTTGCCGTCGTAGGGCCCCTGGTAGGCCTTCTTGTGGTCGACCTCGGTGAGCCACTGCTGGATGTAGGTCGGGCCCTGGGTGACGAAGGGGGCGAACGTCCGCTCCATGCTCCACTTCACGTCCTCGGACGTGATGGGCGTGCCGTCCTCCCACTTCACCCCGTCCTTGAGGGTGAAGGTCCAGGTCTTGCCGCCGTCGGAGGGGGTGCCGGTGTCGGTGGCGAGGTCGCCGACCAGCTTGTACTCGCTCTTGTCGGTGCGCTTGTAGCCGGTGAGGGTACGCGCGATCAGGAGGGAGAAGTTCGTCTCGGTGTTGACGTAGAGCTGGGCAGGGTCCAGGTGGGAGAAGTCGTCCCGGTCGATCATCGTGACGGTGCCGCCCTTGACGACACCCTCCGGCTCGATGGCGGGACCCTTGGAGTCCTCCGCGGTGCCGACCGTGATCGTCGGCGGCTTGAAGGGCTCCGCGGCGGGGGCGGACGCGCCGGCGGAACCGCTGGGAGCGGCGGGGGCGCCCTGGTTGCCCTCGGCGCACGCGCTGGTGAGTGCGAGCGCGCCTATGGCGAGTACGGCCATCGCTGACCGCGTACGGACTTTCATCTCTCTCCTATCGGGTCTAACGCTTGAGCTTTGGATCGAAGGCGTCGCGGACCGAGTCACCGAGAAGGTTGAAGGCGATCACGAAGATGAGCAGAGCCGCGCCGGGGAAGATGAGGTAGGTGATGTCGTTCTGGTAGACCTCGGTGCCCCGCAGGAACATCCGGCCCCAGTCGGGGATGGGCTCGATCATGCCGACGCCCAGGAAGGACAGGGCCGCCTCGGCGGTCACCATCGCGGGCAGCAGCAGGGTCGACTGGATCAGGATCGGTGTCCACAGGTTGGGCAGCAGCTCCTTGAAGATGATCCGCGCGGGGGAGGCGCCGGTCACCTTGGCGGCCTCGACGAACTCCCGCTCGCGCATGGAGAGCACCTGGCCGCGCAGCAGCCGGGCGATGCCGGCCCAGCCGAAGGCCGTCAGCAGGGTGATGAGCGTCACCGCGCGCAGCCAGACCGGCGTCTCCTCCGAGGGGTCGACGAAGAGGTTCTCCACCACCGGCATGAACGCGATGATGAACAGGGTCGAGGGGAACGAGAGGACGATGTCGATCAGGCGGCCGATGAAGTAGTCGGTTCTGCCCCCGATGTACCCGGCGACGATGCCCATCACGATGCCGATCATCGAGATGAGCAGCGTCGCGGCCATCGCGATCATCAGCGAGGTCCTGATGCCGTAGACGAGCTGCATGAACACGTCGCGGCCCAGGCCGGGCTCGACGCCGAACCAGAAGTCCGAGCTCATACCGCCGTTGGGCAGCACCGGGTAGCCGAAGTCGTTCAGCAGCCCGGGGGTGTCCTGGCCGTAGAGGGTGTAGGGGTCCTTTCCGTAGAGCCAGGAGATGACCGGCGCGAGGATCGCGACGAGGAAGAAGAAGATCACCACGAGGGCCGAGGCGATTCCGGTGGGGTCGCGACGGAAGCGCAGCCACATCAACTGGCCGGGGGAACGGCCCACCGTCTCCGTTGCCTTCACCGAGAGGGGGTCCTCGGTGGTGGACGCGGCTGGTGCAGGGATGGTCATCGTGCGGGCGCTCCCAACGAGCATGGTTGAGCCTGATCCTTGGAACCATCGCAAAGCAGTGAAGGTCAAATCAATGGTCTGCTCCTTACTCATTTTATCGTTGTGTAATTTCCATCTGTTCGTAGCGTCAATTCCGTTGACGTGATGGGGGGGCGGAGTGAAAGAATCGGCGCACATAAATGGTGGTTTTCACGGATCTGTGACACTTTGATGACCTGGTCGTGACACCCCTGCCCGGATCTCGTCTCGCTTGTGTCGCAGATTCGGGACATATGGGTTTAGACCCCTCCTGTAACGTCGTCAGTACGTGTGAGGGAGGCGACGCATGGATCACGGCCTGTTCGGACCGGAGTCGGTGACCTGGAAGGTGATGGGCGAGCGGATCCTGCTCGTCGCCGGTTTCCGCGCGTTACTCATGCAGGGGCTGCACCCCCGGGCGATGCGCGGGGTCGCGCAGAACTCCGCGCTCATGGACCCGGCCGAGGCGTGGTCCCGCTTCGTGCGCACCACCGAGTTCGTCCGGGTCCGCGTTTACGGCACGACCGCCGAGGTCGCCCGGGCGGGAGCCAGGGTTCGGAAGATCCATGCCGGCCTCACCGCCCTCGACCTCGACACCGGCGAGCGGTTCCGCCTCGACGACCCCGACGCGCTGCTCTGGGTCCACGTCGGCGAGGTCGACTCCTACCTCTCGGTCGCCCGGCGCGCGGGAGTGCGCCTGACCGACGGGGAGGCCGACAGGTTCGTCGCCGAGTGGCGTCGGGTGGCCGAGGTGGTCGGACTTCGTCCCGAGGACGTGCCCGGCTCGGTCGGTGAGATGGACGACTACATCCGGGCCAGTCGCCCCGGCCTCTACTTCGTCCCCGAGGTGGCCCACCCGCTCCTGCGGTCGCTCAACGCGCCGCTCCCGGCGCGCCTGACCGCTCTCAAGCCGATGTTCCCCCTCATCACCGGGCTCGCCTTCGCGACCCTGCCGCGCTGGGCCCGCAGGCTGTACGGCCTGCCCGCCACCCCGCTGGGCGATCTGTGGGCGACGGCCTCCCTGCGGGCCCTGCACGCCGGGATCGGCCTGGTGCCCGAGCAGGTGCGCTACTCCCCGGACGCGCTGAAGGCGCGGAAGGCGGTCGCCGAGCGCGCGGCGTAACTCGACCAAGTGCTCGCTTGTTCCACATGATGGAAGAGCGTGTCGTCCGGTTTTCCGGACATGGCACACTGGTAGAGGAGGGTGAGCCGTCCGCGGTGTGCCCTTCGATCGAACGAGAAAAGCAGAGCAGCGTGCTCCGGGGTCGGTGAAATTCCGAGCCGGCGGTTACAGTCCGCGACCCGGTCGAAGCCATCGACCGGTTGACCTGGTGAAACTCCAGGACCGACGGTTAAAGTCCGGATGGGAGGAAGCGCGCGGGTGAAGGAGTGTCTTCGGGCACCCTTCACCGATCGGGTGTACGCATCCGTTGATCCCCCGGGGCCCGCCGTGGCGAAAAGCTACTGGCGAGTAGGAGACCTCGGGTGACTGATCCGGCGCGGACGCGCCAGGCGGTCGGACGTGCCCCTCACGGGCGCGGCGCCGTCGGCCCCCACCATTCCCCGCATTCCCCGCATTTCCCGTATTCCCCGCCCGGCCGTTCACGGTCCGGGCACATCGGCATTTCCCCCTTCCTGAGCTTCCCGAGCGCGCCCCGCCTTCCTGGGACACGCTCTGTCGGTCTTCTGCCCCCCGGCCCGCGTCCCTGGGCGTCCCGGACGCCTCTCCCGAGCCCGGCCGTCCGGGCGGTCCCCCGCAAGGAGTTGTGAATGTTCACCGGAATCATCGAAGAACTGGGAGAGATCGCCGGAATCGAGCCGCTGACCGACGCGGCCAGGCTCTCGATCCGCGGTAAAACGGTCACCTCGGACGCCGGGCACGGTGACTCGATCGCCGTCAACGGCGTCTGCCTCACCGTGGTGGACGTGGAGGGCGAGGTGTTCACCGCCGACGTGATGAAGGAGACCCTCGACCGCAGCTCCCTCGGCGCGCTGAGACCCGGCTCCCCGGTCAACCTGGAGCGCGCCGTCCGCGCCGACCAGCGACTGGGCGGCCACATCGTCCAGGGCCACGTGGACGGGACGGGCGTCCTGCTGTCGCGGGAGCCCGCCGAGCACTGGGAGGTCGTCCACATCTCCCTGCCGCCCGAGCTCGACCGCTACGTGGTCGAGAAGGGCTCGATCGCCGTCGACGGCGTCAGCCTCACCGTGATGGGCGTCGGCTCCGGAGGCTTCGCCGTCAGCCTGATCCCCACCACCCTGAGCCTCACCACCCTGGGCGCGAAGCGGCCGGGAGACCCGGTGAACCTCGAGGTCGATGTGATCGCCAAGCACGTGGAGAAGCTCGTCGGGGCGTACGTCCCGGCCGGTGAATCCGTCCGGAGCGCCGTGCCCGCCCCCGAGGAGGCCTCGTGATCAAGCTGGATCCGATCGAGCGCGCGATCGCCGACATCCGCGAGGGCAAGGCCGTCGTGGTCGTCGACGACGAGAACCGCGAGAACGAGGGCGACATCATCTTCGCCGCCTCCAGGGCCACCCCGGCGCTGCTCGCCTTCACCATCCGGCACAGCAGCGGCGTGGTCTGCGTGCCGATGCGCGGCGAGGACCTCGACAGGCTCGGCCTGCCGCTGATGGTCTACGACAACAAGGAGCGCCTGCGCACCGCGTACACGATCAGCGTGGACGCCAGGGACGGGGTGAGCACCGGCATCTCCGCCGCCGACAGGGCCCGCACGATCCGCGCGCTGGCCGACTCGGCGACCGAGCCGGCCGAGCTGGTGCGGCCAGGACACGTCTTCCCGCTCCGCTACCGGGAGGGCGGCGTCCTGGCCAGGCGCGGCCACACCGAGGCGTCGGTGGACCTGGCCAGGCTCGCCGGGCTGAGCGAGGCGGGCGTGCTCGCCGAGGTCGTCAACGACGACGGCACCATGATGCGGCTGCCGCAGCTGCGCGACTTCTGCGACGAGCACGATCTGGCGCTCGTCTCGATCGAGCAGCTGGTGGAGTTCAGACGCCGCACCGAGCGGATGGTGACCAGGGTCGCCGAGACACGGCTGCCGAACAGGTACGGCGAGTGGCGGGCCTACGGCTTCGCGAGCTCGCTGGACGGCGGAGAGCACCTCGCCCTCGTCCTCGGCGACATCGAGGACGGCGAGAACGTCATGGTCAGGGCGCACTCCGAATGCCTGACCGGCGACGTGCTCGGGTCGCTGCGGTGCGACTGCGGGGTGCAGCTCGACCACGCCATGTCGCGGATCGCCGCCGAGGGCAGAGGGGTGGTCGTCTACCTGCGCGGGCACGAGGGGCGCGGCATCGGGCTGCTGGCCAAGCTCAGGGCGTACGGCCTCCAGGACGCCGGCAGCGACACCGTCGACGCCAACCTGGAGCTCGGTCTGCCCGTGGACGCGCGGGAGTTCTCCAACGCCGGGCAGATCCTCGCCGATCTCGGGGTGAAGTCGATCCGGCTGCTGACCAACAACCCGGCCAAGCTGCGCGGCATGGACGGCTACGGCATCAAGGTGCTCGGCCGCGAGCCCATGCCGGTGGCGATGAACCCGCACAACGAGAAATACCTGTCGGCCAAGCGCGACCGCCTCGGCCACGAGATTCCCAGGGAGGGCGCATGAGTGAGCGGGTGCACCGGGCGGAGCGGGGCAGCGGGCACGGAGTGATCGCGTGAGCGGGGTCGGACGGCCGGCGGCCGAGGCCGTGCGGGCGAAGGGGCTGACCGTCGGCGTCGTCGCCGCCCGGTGGCACGAGAAGATCACCGATCAGCTCGTGGCGCGGGCCGAGCAGGCGGGCAGGGACAGCGGCGCGGAGATGACCGTGGTGCGGGTGACCGGATCGCTGGAGATCCCGGTCGTGGCGCAGGTCCTGGCCAGGAAGTACGACGCGGTCGTCGCCCTCGGGGTCGTGATCCGCGGTGAGACCCCCCACTTCGACTACGTGTGCGACTCCGTCACCTCGGGCCTGACCCGGATCTCCCTGGACGAGGAGGTCCCGGTCGGCAACGGCGTGCTGACCTGCGAGTCCCTCGACCAGGCCCTCGACAGGTCGGGCCTGCCCGGCAGCCACGAGGACAAGGGCTACGAGGCCACCGTCGCCGCGCTGGAGACGGCGCTGCTGCTGCGGGAACTCCGTTCCTAGAGATCGCTCGCGGCCCCGCTCCACCGTGCCTCGTGGTCGGTGCGGCGGGGCCGTGCGGTAGGTTGCCAACGGCGTCG
Source organism: Streptosporangium sp. NPDC000563 (assembly GCF_040299985.1). Taxonomy (NCBI): domain Bacteria; kingdom Bacillati; phylum Actinomycetota; class Actinomycetes; order Streptosporangiales; family Streptosporangiaceae; genus Streptosporangium; species Streptosporangium sp. NPDC000563. The sequence continues at coordinate 109,972 of NZ_JBEPDA010000016.1, forward strand.
TGACCAGCTGTCACAGCCGTTCCTGCCGGTGGTTTTCCGAAGGATCGTGATCTGAGAGTGAGCCAGGAGAGCGTCTCCCCGCCCCCGCTGCCCGTCGTGTGGCGGCCCAAGAGGGGACGGATCGCCGCCTACGGCTTCGCCGGTCTGATCATGTTCGGCGCGGTGCTGATGGCGATCTTCCTGTCCGAGCAGTTCACCCTGGCCGACAGGATCGCGATGATCGCGCTGGGCGGGGTGGTCGCCGGGGTCCTGCACCTGCTGGGACGGGTCCGGGTGGAGGCCGACGAGCAGGGGGTCACCGTCGTCAACCCGCTGCGGGTGCACCGCTACGAGTGGCCCGAGGTGCTCGGGGTCACCCTGATCGAGCACGAGCCCTGGGCGAAGATCGATTTCACCGACGGGGCCACGGTCGGCGCGATGGGCCTGCAGGGCTCGGAGAAGGACCGTGCCGTCCGCCAGGTCCGCGAGCTCGCCGCCCTCATCAGGGAGCGCGGAGAGGCGTCCGAGACCGGCTGAGCCGCCCTGCGGGGGCTCAGGGGGCCCAATGGCCCGCCGGGCCCGCCGAGCCCGCCGGGCCTTCCCGGGGGTCCCGGAGCCGGTCGGCTTGGTGATGTGCGCGAACGTGACCTCCCGGCGGGGACGCGGGGAGATGTGTGCGGGCCGTGGGAAAAGCGGTCACGCCCCGGTTCCGCGAATCGCTGGAACCCCATGAAAGTTACACGGTCATTCGCCGGAAACATCGCTGTGAGCTGCGTGAAGCGTTCTCTTCGATGGTGGTGACTGTCTTTTCCCGGTCTGAGGGTTCCAAGATGCGAAGCCCACGCAGTACAGGCCGAGAGGACTCCACGTGAACACGTCAGGCCGGATTCGGCTGTCGGCGGCGGCGCTGGCCGTAGCCCTGGCCGCGGCATCGATCACCGCGGCCGTCACCACAGGAACCGCCCATGCCGTCGTCCGACCGGCGCTCGGCCAGAACATCAAGGTCAACCAGGTCGCCTACGCGCCCGACGCGGCCAAGCAGGCGACCGTGATCAGCAACTCGGGATCACCGCTGACCTGGAGCCTGCTGAACGGTTCCGACCAGGTGGTGTCCAGTGGCACCACGACCGTCTTCGGCGCCGACTCCCCCTCCGGCGACTCCGTCCACAAGATCGACTTCTCGTCCTACACCGGGACCGGCACCAACTACGTGCTCACGGTGAACAACGAGTCCAGCCACCCCTTCGACATCGGCACCGCCGCCTGGAAGAAGCTGCCCTACGACGCGCTGGCGTTCTTCTACCACCAGCGCAGCGGCATCGCGATCACCTCCCAGTACGCCGGGGGAAGCCAGTACGCCCGCGCCGCCGGCCACCTGAACGTCTCTCCCAACCAGGGTGACAACAACGTGCCGTGCCGCAGCGACTGCGGCTACCGGCTGGACGTGCGCGGCGGCTGGTACGACGCCGGCGACCACGGCAAGTACGTGATCAACGGCGGCATGTCCGCCTGGCAGCTGGTCAACACCTACGAGCGGGCCAGGAACATCCCCGGCGCCGACACAGGCGCCTTCGCCGACGGCACCATGTCCATCCCCGAGCGCGGCAACGGCGTGCCCGACATCCTGGACGAGGCCCGCTGGGAGATCGACTTCCTGCTGAAGATGCAGGTCCCCGACGGCCGCCCGCTGGCCGGCATGGCCCACCACAAGATCCACGACGCCAACTGGACCGGGCTGCCGCTGCTGCCCGCCCAGGACCCCGAGGCCCGGGTGCTGTCGGCGCCCAGCACCGCCGCCACCCTGAACCTGGCCGCCGCGGCCGCCCAGTGCGCCCGGGTGTGGGCGTCCATCGACTCCGCGTTCTCCGCCCGCTGCCTGACCGCGGCGGAGAAGGCCTACGCCGCGGCCAAGGCCAACCCCTCGCGGTTCGCCCCGGCCTCCGACGGCACCGGCGGCGGCTCCTACGCCGACGGCAAGGTGACCGACGAGTTCTACTGGGCCGCCGCCGAGTTGTACACCACCACCGGCAAGCAGGCCTACCGCACCGACCTGACCTCCTCCTCGCTGTACTACGGACGCAGTTTCACGAACGAGGGCGCCCTGTGGGCGGAGGTCGGCAGCCTGGGCGACATCACCCTGGCGCTGGTGCCCAACGGCCTGACCTCCTCCATCGGCCAGCAGCTGCGGGCCTCCTTCGTCTCGGCCGCCGACGGCCTGCTGAACGTGATGCGCGGCCAGGGTTACCCGGTGCCCTTCCAGCCGTCCGGCGGCGGCTACATCTGGGGGTCCAACAACCTGATCCTCAACAACACCGTCGTGCTGGCCCTGGCCCACGACTTCTCCGGCGCCGAGCGGTTCCGCACCGGGGTGTTCGAGACGATGGCGTACCAGCTCGGCCGCAACCCGACGGGCTACTCCTACGTCACCGGCTACGGCGACAAGCCCTCCCGTAACGTCCACCACCGGTTCTGGGCCAACCAGATCAACTCCTCCCTGCCCATCGCGCCGCCCGGCGCCCTGGCGGGCGGTCCCAACAGCGGCCTGGAGGACCCGGTCGCCCAGCAGCGCCTCAGCGGCTGCCGGCCGCAGAAGTGCTACCTGGACGACATCGACGCCTGGTCGGTGAACGAGGTCGCCATCAACTGGAACGCGGTCCTGGCCTGGGTCGGCGCCTGGACGGCCGAAAAGGCCGGCACCAGCGGCCCGACGCCGACACCGACGCCCACCCCGACCCCGACCCCGACGCCCACTCCAACCCCGACGCCCACTCCGACTCCGACTCCGACGCCGACCCCGACGCCGGCCGGAAAGGCCTGTGCCGCGACCTACACCGTCACCAACCAGTGGAACGGCGGCTTCGGAGCCAACGTCGAGGTGAAGAACACCGGCACCGCCGCGCTCACCGGCTGGACCGTCGCGTGGACCTTCCCCAGCGGCCAGACCATCACCCAGCTGTGGAGCGGCTCGCACACCGCGAGCGGCTCGGCCGTCACCGTGGTCAACCTGTCCTGGAACGGCGCGCTGTCTTCGGGCGGCAGCACCTCCTTCGGGTTCAACGGCGCCTGGTCCGGGGCCAACACCGCCCCCACCGGGGTGACCTGCACCGCCCGGTAGGCGGTGCGGCGGGAACCCGCCGGTGCGCGACGGGGCCGAGTTCCGGTCCGCACCGGCGCGTTCCCGCGCTCAGGTCTCCTCGGCGAACCGCTCGGCCTTGTCGGTGTCGCCCGCCACGAGCAGGGTGTCGCCGTTGTGGATCACCGTGTCGGAGGTGGCGTAGGTGAACCTGCCGCCGGGTTTCTTGATCCCGACCACGGTGACCCCGTACTCGCTGCGGATGCCCAGGCTGCTCAGACTCTTGCCGTCGGCCCACCGGGGCGCGAGGGTCTTGATCATGGCGTAGTCCTCGTCGACCTCGACGTAGTCGAGCATGCGCCCGGTGACGAGGTGCGCGACCCGCTCGCCCATGTCGTGCTCCGGCTGCACCACGTGGTGCGCGCCGACCCGCCGCAGGATCCGGCTGTGCTGCAGGCTGATCGACTTCGCCCAGATGTCGGCCACTCCCAGGTCGGTGAGGATCGAGGTGGTCAGGATGCTCGCCTCGATGTCGGTGCCGATGCCGACCACGGCCCTGCCGAACTCCCTGATGCCCAGCTGTTCGAGGGCGTCGGGGTCGGTGGAGTCGGCGCACACCACGTGGGTGAGCCGCCCGGAGAAGTGCTGCACGTTCTTGGGGTCGCTGTCGACGCCGAGCACCTCGACGTCGCGGCTCACGAGTTCCGCCGCCAGCGCGCCGCCGAACCGGCCGAGGCCGATCACCACGACCGCGTCGCTGCGGCCCTTCCTGTCAACCAACGAGGGGACGCTCCTCCGGGTATCGGAACCGACGGGTCTGTACGTGCAGTGCCAGCGCGGCGCCCAGGGTCACCGGACCGAGCCGTCCGACGAACATCAGGATGGTCAGGATGAGGTGTCCCACGGTGCCGACGTCGGCGGTGATCCCGGTCGAGAGCCCGACCGTGCCGAAGGCGGAGACCACCTCGAACAGTACGCGGTCGAGCTTGAACGGTGTCACCGTCATCAGGGCGAACGTGCCCATCGCGACCGACGCCACACTCAGCAGGGCGATCGTGAGCGCCTGCCGCTGCAGCTGCTCGGGAACGCGGCGGCGGCCCGCCGACACGTCGGGCTCGCCGCGCAACTCGGCGAGGATCACGAATCCGAGCAGCGCGAACGTCGTCACCTTGATGCCGCCCCCGGTGCTCGCGCTGCCCGCTCCGATGAACATCAGCACGTCGCTGATGAGCCAGGAGTTCTCGCTCATCTGGGAGGTGTCCACGGAGTTCAGGCCGCCGCTGCGGGTCATCGTGCTGTGGAACAACCCGGCCATGATCCGCAGGCCGGGGGAGAGGGGTCCCAGCGTTCCCGGGTTGTTCCACTCGGTGGCGGTGATGGCCACCGCCCCGCCGAACAGCAGGACGGCGGTCATCCCCAGTGTGATCTTGGCGTGCAGTGTCCAGCGCGCCGGGCGGCGCCAGTTCTGCCGCAGCACGGCGTAGACGGGGAAGCCGAGACCTCCGGCGACCACCGCGGTGATGAGCGGGAGGCAGATCCACGGATCGGTGACGAACCTCATCATGCTGTCCGGCCAGAGCGCGAATCCGGCGTTGGTGAACGCTGAGATCGCATGAAAAATCCCGTAATAGGCGGCGCGGCCGAACGGCTCCCCGTACCCGATCATGAAGCGGGCGGCGAGCACCGCGGCGGTGAGCGCCTCGGCGACCAGGGTGACCTTGGCGACCCCCACGATCACCTTTCGCACGTCGCCGGGACCGAGGGTCTTGGTCTCGGCCTGGGTGTTGAGACGGGCGCGCAGACCGAGCTTTCCCGAGACGATCACCGCGAGGATCGAGGAGAGCGTCATGATCCCGAAGCCGCCGATCTGCATCAGCACCATGAGCACGATCTCGCCGAAGAACGACCAGTGCGTCGCGGTGTCGTGCACGGCGAGCCCGGTCACGCACACCGCGGAGGTGGCGGTGAACAGGGCCGACGTCCACGAGACGCTCTCACCCGCCGCGACCGCGACCGGTAGCGAGAGGAGCCCCGTACCGGTGAGGACCACCGCGAGGAACGCCAGAACGACGGCCCTGGACGGGGTGTTGATCCGGTCGAGCAGGTTCTTCACTCAACACCTGCAGCGTGAAGGCCCGGTCCTTCTGGGCCGGGAGGAAACGCGGAACGGTCCTGCACGATGCGATCCTTCCACGACTACCGGGCGATATCGCCAATGAGGCGTTGGTGACGGAAATGTTGAAGCTCGTCCCGAGCACCGAGCACCGAGCACCGAGCACCGAGCAGGCCGGGGCCCGCCGGCGACGATGCGGGCCTGCGACGCCGCCGCCGGGCGGGCAGACGCGGGAGCCGGGGCGCGGTGTGGTGCGGTGTGGTCACGCTGGGACCCCGCCGACGGGCGTAGCCTGAGGTGGTGGTGAGGCGGACAATCGAGACATCCAATGTGGAGTCGCCCGCGCAGTTGGCGGAGCTGCTCGACGAGCGGTCATACCTGGCAGACGAAGGGCTCGTCACGGCGACCTTCCTCGCGCTGCGGATGGGCCGCCCGCTGTTGCTCGAAGGCGAGGCGGGAGTCGGCAAGACCGAGCTGGCCAGGACCCTCGCCGAGGTGTTCGACGCGCCACTGATCCGCCTGCAGTGCTACGAAGGGCTCGACGCGTCCCAGGCGCTCTACGACTGGGACTTCGCCCGCCAGCTCCTGCACCTGAAGGCGGCCGAGGCGGCCAACGCAGGGGGCGTCACCGACGCGGCCCGGCTGGAGGGCGAGGTCTACGACCGAAGATTCCTGATCGCCAGGCCGCTGCTGAGGGCGATCGAGACCCAGCCCGCGGTGCTGCTCATCGACGAGGTCGACCGGGCCGACGTGGAGTTCGAGGCGATCCTGCTGGAGGTGCTCTCGGACTTCGCGATCTCCGTCCCCGAACTCGGTACGATCCGCGCCGCGCGGCCGCCGGTGGTCGTGCTCACCTCCAACCGCACCCGCGAGGTGCACGACGCGCTGAAACGACGCTGTCTCTACCACTGGCTGGACCACCCCTCCTTCGACAGGGAGGTGGCGATCCTGCGCAGGAGGCTTCCCGAGTGCTCGGAGATCCTGGCCGAGCAGGTGGCCACGGCGACGGGGCGGCTCCGCGAGGCCGATCTGATCAAGCCGCCGGGGATCGCCGAGACCCTGGACTGGACCGAGGCACTCCTCGCCCTCGGCGCCCGCGAGCTCGACCCCGACCTGGCGGCCGCCTCGCTGGGCGCCCTGCTCAAGCACAGGGAGGACCACGAGACGGTGCTCGGGAAGGGATTCCTCGGTGCGTCCCGGCGCTGACGGCGTTCCCCCGACCGGGTCTCCCACAACCGGGTCTCCCGCGACCGGTGTTCCCGCCACCGATGTTCCCCCGGCCGGGTCTCCCGCGACCGGTGTTCCGCCGACAGGCTCTCCCCCGGTGGGAATCCCGCCGACCGGGGCTGCCTCGACCGGACTCCCCTCGACCGGCGTTCCTCCCGTCACCCGGGCCGCTCCGGACGGCGGGGCCCCTCTCGCGGCGCTTCCCTCCGGACTCGGCGCGGGGGAGGACCTGGTCGCGGTCATGACCGGTTTCGCCAGGACGCTGCGCGCCGCGGGGGTGTCCGCCGACCACGAACGGACCCAGGGCCTGCTGCGTGCCCTGTCCCACCTGGACGCCTCCAGGCCCGGCGACGTCTACTGGGCGGGCAGGGTCACGCTGTGCGCCTCGGCCGAGGACCTGCCCCGCTACGACCGGGTCTTCCGCGCCTACTTCGCAGGGCTGCGGGCGGGCCGTGCGAGAGCGGAGGCGGTCACCGTCACCCGGCACACCGCGGCGAGGCCCGAGGTACGCCCCGAGCACCGCCAGGGCGGCGAGCCTCCCGCCCTGGCGTCGACCGCGAGCGCGACGGAGGTGTTGCGCACCCGGGACGTGGCCCGGATGACGGCGGCGGAGCTCGCCGAGGCGCACCGGCTGCTCGCCCTGCTGCGGGTGGGCAGGGAGCGGCGCGCGTCACGGCGTTTCCGGCCCTCGCGCCGAGGGCGGCTGGACGGCCCGGCGACCGTCCGGGAGACCCTGCGCAGAGGAGGGGAGATCGCCGGGCTCCGCTACCGCGCGCACCGGACCAGGCCGCGCAGGGTCGTGCTGCTGGTCGACGTGAGCGGCTCCATGACCCCGTACGCGGACACGCTGCTCCGCCTCGCCCACGCGCTGGTCAGGTCGGAGCCGGGTGCCACCGAGGTGTTCAGCGCCGGCACCCGGCTGACCAGGCTCACCGCCGAGCTTCGCCACCGCGACCCGGAGACCGCGATGAACGCCGTCTCCCGCGCCGTTCCCGACTGGAGCGGCGGCACCCGTCTGGGGGAGGAGCTGCGGCGCCTCCTGGCGCTGAACGACGCGGCGGGGGCGGTGGTGGTGATCGCCTCCGACGGCTGGGAACGCGGCGACGTCTCGCTGCTGGGAGCGGAGATGGCCAGGCTGTCCCGTACGGCCCACCGGGTGATCTGGGTGAACCCGCACAAGGGCAGGGAGGGCTACCGGCCGCTCACCGCCGGGATGCGGGCCGCGCTTCCCCACATCGACGACTTCGTGGCCGGGCACAGCCTGGCCGCGTTCGAGGAACTGGCGACGCTGCTTGGAGGTACGCATGCGTGACGTTCTGTCACAGATCCTGCGATGGTGGGAGGCGGGAGAGACGTTCGGCCTGGCCACCGTGGTCAACACCTTCCGCAGCGCGCCCCGGCCACCTGGGGCGTCCATGGCGGTGCTCGGCGACGAGGCCGAGGGCAGCGTCTCCGGCGGCTGTGTCGAGGGCGCCGTCTACGAGCTGTCCAGGGAGGTGGTCTCCTCGGGCGCGCCCGTCCTGCAGCGGTACGGGGTGAGCGACGACGACGCCTTCTCCGTCGGCCTGACCTGCGGCGGCATCCTGGACATCTTCGTCGAGCCCGTCTCCAGGGAGACCTTCCCCGAGCTGGGGGAGGTCGCCGCCTCGGTACTGCGGCGTGAGCCGGTGGCGGTGGTGACCGTTCTGTCGGGGCCGGGCGCGATCGGCACCCGCCGGGTCATCTGGCCTGACCGCTCCTCAGGCTCCCTGGGGGTGACCCGGCTGGACGACGCGGTGGACGACGACGTCAGGGGGATGCTCGCGCAGGGACTGACGGGCATCCGCAGGTACGGGGCGAAGGGGGAGCGACGGCTCGACGAGCTGTCGGTCTTCGTCCAGTCCTTCGCGCCGCCGCCCAGGATGCTGGTCTTCGGCGCGATCGACTTCGCCGCCGCGGTCGCGAGGGTCGGCAAGTTCCTCGGCTACCACGTGGTCGTGTGCGACGCCCGGCCGGTGTTCGCCACGGCCAAGCGCTTCCCCGAGGCGGACGAGGTGGTCGTGAAGTGGCCGCACGACTATCTCACCTCGACCGTCGTGGACGAGCGGACCGCGATCTGCGTGCTCACCCACGATCCCAAGTTCGACGTTCCCCTGCTCGAGGTCGCGCTGCGCACCCCGGCGGGCTACGTCGGCGCGATGGGCTCGCGCCGTACGCACGAGGACCGGCTGGCCCGGCTGGCGCAGGCGGGGATGGGAGAGGCCGAGCTGAAGAGGCTCCGCTCGCCGATCGGGCTGGACCTGGGCGCGCGCACGCCGGAGGAGACGGCGATCTCGATCGCCGCGGAGCTGATCCAGCTGCGCTGGGGCGGCTCTGGCCGGCCGCTGACCGACGGTTCCGGCAGGATCCACGGCGAGGGACCCGGCGGGTGAGCGCAGCGGAGATCGGTGGGCGTGCGGCGAGCGCGGGACTGCTGCTCGCCGCCGGATCCGGCTCGCGGCTCGGCACTCCCAAGGCGCTGGTGGACTTCCACGGGGAGCGGCTGGTGGATCGCGGGGTGAGGGCCCTCCACGACGGCGGCTGCCGTCCCGTGGTCGTGGTGCTCGGCGCGGCCACCGTGCGGATAGGGGGAGCGGTGACCGTCCACAACCCGGAGTGGAGCTCGGGGATGGGCTCCTCGCTCAGGGCCGGACTGAACGCGATCCCGGACGTCGCCGAGTACGTGGTGATCGCCCTGGTGGACCAGCCGTTCGTCGGCCCGCGGGCGGTGGAGCGGCTCATCGAGGCCGCGCGGCGGGGCGCCTCGGTCGCCGTCGCCACCTACGGCGGCGCGCGGAGGAACCCGGTGTTGATCGCGAGGGAGCACTTCGAGGAGGTCGCCAGGCTCGCGACCGGGGACGCGGGCGCCCGCCCGTTCCTGAGGGCCCATCCGGAACTGGTCGTCGCGGTCCCCTGCGACGACGTCGCCGACCCCGCCGACATCGACACCCCGGCCGACCTGTCCGCCCTCCGTGCCCGCCCAAGGGCGCCGGGTCTTTAGGCGGCCAGGCGCAGGGAGGCGACGGCGGCGCGGTGGTCGCTGCCCGCGGCACGCTCGACGCCGGCGCTGGTGGCGATCATGCCGCGGTACAGGATGTGGTCGGGGCGGGTGACGGGGAAGGACGCGGGCCAGGTGAAGCCGAATCCGGTACCGGCCTCCTGCTGGGCGTCCGACAGCGGCGGCACCAGGCCGGAACGCTTGCGGTCGGTGGTGGCGGTGTTGAGGTCGCCGAGGAGCAGCAGGTGCTCGCTGTCGTCCCTGTCGATCATCCTGCGGGCGTGGGCGAGGGTCTCGTCGCGCTGGGCGGTCTGTCCCGGGCGGGCGGAGGCGAGGTGCATGACGTACACGGTCACCCTGCCCTTGGGAGTGACGACCACCGCGCGCAGTGCCCGCGCCCAGTCGAGGCCGATGTCGGCCTTGCGTGCCTCGGCGATCGGGAACCGGCTCCACAGGCCGACCGTGGCGATCCGGTAGCGGTGGGGGAAGTGGTCGTTGAGGAACTTCGCCGCGGGGCCGCCGGCGGTCAGTTCCTGCACCGCGACCAGGTCGCGGCCCTTGGAGACGGATCGCATGGCCTCGGCGGAGGCGGCGTTGGTCGCGCCGACGTTGAGGGTGGCGACCGAGAGGTCGCTGGGTCCGCCGGGCGGGCTGCGCAGCAGCGCCGGGCCGAACATGAGGCCCCACACGGTCGCCGGGACCAGTGCGGCGACGATCACCTGCCACGAACGGGTGGCCAGCGCGCAGATCAGCAGGATCGGCACGGCCACCCCGAGCCAGGGGAGCAGGCTCTCCAGCACGGGCGTGAAACCGCCCAGCTCCGGCAGGAGCCGGTGCCCTCCGAGCGTGAGGGCGAGCGCTGCCGCCGCCACGACGATCGACTGCCTCAGCACACCGCTCCTCGTCCGCTCTGTGGTGGTGACCCGCCCCCACCTCCGGGGTCCCCTACCCCGGAATGCGTAGGCTACCGGCCCGATGGCGGCGGCGCGGGGCTTGGTGCTTCGGCGGTGAGTCGATAGCCTTTGCCGACGAGGCGACGGAATAACATTCGGTTTTGTCGGCACCGCGGAAGGACGATCTCACGATGCGCATCGGTATGGCCCTGAACTACTCGGGGGGCTTCAAGGAGACGGTGGCCGAGCTGGCCGACTACGAGAAGGCCGGGCTCGACATCGTCTTCGTCGCCGAGGCGTACAGCTTCGACGCGGTCAGTCAGCTGGGCTACATCGCCGCCAGGACCGAGAGGCTGCAGATCGCCTCCGGCATCCTGCCCGTCTACTCCCGCACCCCCGCCCTGCTGGCCATGACCGCCGCGGGCCTGGACTACGTCTCCGACGGCCGCTTCACCCTCGGACTGGGAGCCTCGGGCCCCCAGGTCGTCGAGGGCTTCCACGGTGTTCCCTACACCGCGCCGCTCGGCCGTACCCGCGAGGTCGTCGAGATCTGCCGTCAGGTCTGGCGGCGCGAGCGCCTGACCTACGAGGGCAGGCACTACACCGTCCCGCTCCCCGCGGACCAGGGAACGGGGCTGGGCAAGCCGCTGAAGCTCATCAACCACCCGGTCCGCGAGCGCATCCCCGTCGTGATCGCCGCCATCGGTCCCAAGAACGTCGAGCTCGCCGCCGAGCTCGCCGAGGGCTGGGAGCCGATCTTCTACGTGCCGGAGAAGGCCGCCGACGTGTGGGGTGCCTCCCTGGCGGCGGGCGGGGCGAGGCGGGATCCGGCGCTGGGCGAGCTGGACGTGATCGCCCAGGCCCCGCTCGCCATCGGCGACGACGTCTCCGGCTGGCTGGAGCTGGGCCGCCCGATGGCCGCGCTCTACATCGGCGGTATGGGCGCCAAGGGCAGGAACTTCTACAACGACCTCGCCCGCAGGTACGGCTACGAGAAGGAGGCCGAGCAGATCCAGAACCTCTACCTGGAGGGCAGGAAGGACGAGGCCGCCGCGCTCGTACCGCACGAGCTGCTGGAGAGGACGTCCCTGATCGGCTCGGAGGGGCACGTCCGCGAGCGCCTGCAGGCGATGCGCGAGTCGGGTGTCACGACCGTCAACGTCGCCCCGCTCGCGGGCACCCACGAGGAGCGCGTCCGGCTCATCGAGAGGGTGAGGGAGCTCGCCTCCTGACCGCCGGCCCGGTGAGCGCAGGGTCGCAGGATTAAGGTGACGGCATCGGTTAAAATTGGTCAAATCGGTTAATAGCATGCCTACCATGACCGCCACCCACGCCCGGCGCCGCGCGAGCCTCGCGGCCCTGCTGCCCGCTCACCGAGCGGACGCGATCCTGGTCACCAGCGTCGTGAACGTGCGCTACCTGACCGGCCTGGCCAGCTCCAACGCGGCAGTCCTGGTCGGGGCCGACGCCGACGCCACCCTGGCCACCGACTCCCGCTACATCGAGGCCGCCCGGCGCGTCTGCGCCGACGTGGAGGTGATCGAGGCGTCCGACGTCGCCGGGGCCCTGCTGCCGGAGAACGGCCGGACCGGCATCGAGGCCGACCACATGTCCGTCGCCGACTACTTCCGGCTGGGTGGAGGACTGCCGCGTCTGTCCGGGCTCGTGGAGTCGGTGCGCACGGTCAAGGACGACGCCGAGATCGACCTCATCCGCACCGCGTGCGAGCTCACCGGCAGGGCCTTCGACGAGGTCGTGCCCGGCTTGCGTCCCGGACTGACCGAGAAGGAGGTCGCCAGGGCACTGGAGCGCCGGATGGTGGAACTGGGCGCGGACGGGCTCGCCTTCGACTCGATCGTCGCGAGCGGGCCCAACGGCGCGATCCCGCACCACTCGCCCTCGGGCCGGCCGCTGGAGCGCGGCGACCTGGTCACCATGGACTTCGGGGCGCTGTACCGGGGCTACCACGCGGACATGACCAGGACCGTGGCGATCGGCGAGCCCGCGGGATGGCAGCGCGAGCTGTACGACCTGGTCCGCGCCGCCCAGCGGGCCGGGAGCCTGGCCGCGCGGGTCGGCGCTGCGCTCCACGAGGTGGACGCCGCGGCCCGCGACCTGATCGGGGAGGCGGGCTACGGGGAGTTCTTCAAGCACGGCCTCGGCCACGGCGTCGGGCTGCAGATCCACGAGGCCCCGTTCCTCTCGCCGGCGAGACCCGAGAACCCGCAGGACTCCCGGGGAGAGCGGGAAGGTTCTCCGAAGCCGGAACGATCTTCGAGAGAGCCGGAGCGCGACCATGAGCACGCTAGACTAGAGGATCGAGTTCCGGTGACCGTCGAGCCAGGGGTTTACCTTCCCGGCAGGGGCGGTGTCCGCATCGAGGACACGCTCGTGGTGCGCGATGGCGGACCGGAACTTCTCACACGGACGACCAAAGAGCTGCTCGTCCTTTAAGAGCGGCCGTACGCAGGAGAGACTAGTGGCGACGACGAACGACCTCAAGAACGGCCTGGTGCTCAAGCTCGACGGCGGTGAGCTCTGGGCCGTCGTGGAGTTCCAGCACGTCAAGCCCGGCAAGGGCGGCGCGTTCGTCCGCACCAAGCTCAAGAACGTGCTATCGGGCAAGGTCGTCGACAAGACCTTCAACGCGGGCGTGAAGGTCGAGGTGGCCAACGTCGACAAGCGCGAGATGCAGTTCTCCTACATGGACGGCGACGACTACGTCTTCATGGACACCGAGACCTACGACATGCTCCACGTCTCCAGGACGGCGGTCGGCGACTCGGCCAACTACCTGCTGGAGAACATGCTGGCCACCGTGGCGATCAACGAGGGCAACGTCCTCTACGTCGACCTGCCCGCGGCCGTCGAGCTGCTCGTCGCCGAGACCGAGCCCGGCCTCCAGGGCGACCGCTCCACCGGCGGCACCAAGCCCGCCACGCTGGAGACCGGCGCCGAGATCAAGGTGCCGCTCTTCATCACCACCGGTGAGAAGGTCAAGGTAGACACCCGCACCGGCGATTATCTCGGCCGCGCCTGATGTCGGCACGAGGTAAGGCGCGCAGGCGCGCGCTCGACATCCTCTTCGAGGCCGAGGCGCGTGGCCAGGACCCGCTGAGCGTCCTCGCCGAGCGCCTGGAGCGGGCCGAGCCGCCCGTGAACGAATACACCACGACGATCGTCGAGGGCGTGTGCAGGCACCGGTCGCGCATCGACGAGCTGATCACCACCTACTCCGAGGGCTGGACGCTCGACCGCATGCCCGCGGTCGACCGCAACCTCCTGCGCGGCGGCACCTACGAGCTGCTGTGGATGCCCGACGTTCCCGAGGGCGTCGTCATCAGCGAGTGGGTCAGCCTGGCCTCCGAGCTGTCGACCGACGAGTCGCCGCAGTTCGTCAACGGGCTGATGGCCCGTTTCAAGCAGCTCAAGCCGTCCCTGGCGCTCTAGCGGTCCCGCGCCGGGCGTCGACCGGGAAAACCTCGGCGGGGAACAACCGTCCCGGCCGAGGGAAACCCGCTCAGGGGCAGCAGACACCTCGCCGGTCGCCCCGCGGGGGCCCGGATCTCCGGGTCTCCCTGCCCCGGCGTACCCCTGTCCAGGGTGTCCCCTTTTCTCCCGGCTTGCCCATGGGATCCGTCCGAGCCGGGAAAAAGACTCGATCAAGTACGAGTATGGATACTCCTTGGGCCGCACCGGGGGGCGCGCCGCGTAGGCTGGGCTCGTCACCGAACGAGGAGGCGATCTGAAGTTGCACGCCGTAGGCATCTCACGGCAGGCGGGCACCCCCGCGGTCCGCACAGCGGTCGTGTGGGACGTCCTGAGTGCCGTGCTGGCCGAGCGGGTGGCCGCGACAGGCCGTGAGCGGCTCGACATCGTCGACGCCGGGGGCGGAACGGGCGGTTTCGCCGTTCCCCTGGCCGCCCTGGGGCACGCCGTGACGGTCGTCGATCCCAGCCCCGACTCGCTCGCCGCGCTGGAGCGCCGCGCGGCGGAGGCGGGGGTGGAGGTGCGCGCCCTGCAGGGTGACGCCGCGGACCTGGGGGAGTTGCTCCCGGGTGGCGGGGCCGACCTGGTGCTCTGCCACAGCGTGCTGGAGTACGTGGAGGACCCGACCGGCGCGGTGCGGGCGATGGCCGGCCTGCTGCGCGAGAGCGGCGTGATCAGCGTGCTCGCCGCCAACCCGCTCGCCGCCGCACTCCACCGCTCCATCGCGGGCAGGTTCGACGAGGCACTCCAGGTCCTGGACGACCCCCAGGGCCGCTGGGGCGACCGCGACCCCACGCCCAGGCGCTTCACCCGAGAGGCGCTGGAGCGGCTTCTCGCCGCGGCGGGTTTCACGCCCGGCGAGGCGCACGGCGTGCGGATCTTCACCGACCTGGTGCCCAGCAGGCTGCTCGACGGCGAGCCCGGAGCCGCCCGCGCCCTGGTCGCCCTGGAGCAGGCGGCGGCGGCGCACCCGGTGCTCCGCGACATCGCCACCCAACTGCACATGCTTGGCCACCGGTGAACACCACATCGAACGCGTGTTCCCGTAGGATGGCGGGGTGTCGAGAAAGCAGCAGATGCCGCGTCCGGGTTCCGATCTGGGGACGGACGACAGCGGCTGCCCGATCCTCCACGTCGACATGGACGCCTTCTACGCGGGTGTCGAGCTGCGTGACCGTCCCGAGCTCCGGGGTTCTCCCGTCATCATCGGCGCGCCCGGGGCGCGCGGGGTGGTGCTCAGCGCCACCTACGAGGCCCGGAGATTCGGGGTGCACTCGGCCATGCCCATGACCCGGGCCCGACGGCTCTGCCCCCAAGCGGTGATCATCCCGCCGAGCCGGGGCAAATACGCGGAGGTCTCCCGGCGCGTCATGGAGATCTTCCACACCTACACCCCCGAGGTCGAGCCGATCGCCTCCGACGAGGCGTTCCTCGACGTCGGCGGGGCCCGCAAGCGTCTCGGCCCGCCGGCGGCGATCGCCGGGATGATCCGCGAGCAGGTCGTGCGAGAGCAGGGCGTCACCTGTTCCGTCGGGGTCGCCGGCAGCAAGTTCGTGGCGAAGCTCGCCTCGCGGCACTGCAAGCCCGACGGCCTGTTCGTGGTGCCCGCCGACAGGGTGGTCGACTTCCTGCACCCGCTGCCCGTGGCGGCGCTGTGGGGCGTCGGGGAGCGCACCGAGCGGTCACTGGCCCGCCTCGGCATCAAGACCGTCGGCGACCTCGCCAGGGTCCCTGTGGAGACGCTCCAGCGGGATCTGGGCCAGGCGGCCGGCGCGCACCTGGCGGCGCTCGCCTGGGGGCGCGACGAACGCCCGGTGACCCCGTACGTCCCCGACAAGAGCATCGGCGCGGAAGAGACCTTCGCCACAGACATCGCCGATCCCGTGGAGATCCGCAGGGAGCTGCTCCGGCTCTCCGAGCGGGTCGCCGCCAGGCTCAGGGAGGGCGGCAGCGTCGGCCGCACGATCAGCGTCAAGCTCCGCCGCGCCGACTTCACCACCCTTTCCCGGTCCAGGAGCCTGCGAGAGCCCACCGACGTCGCCAAGGTCCTGTACGAGGTCGCCTGCGCCCTCTACGCCGCCTCCGGCCTGGAGAACACCAGGCTGAGACTGGTCGGCGTGCGGGTGGAGAACCTCGGCCCGGCCGCCGGGGCGACCCGGCAGCTCGGGCTCGGAGAGCGCGAGACGGGCTGGCGGGAGGCCGAGCGGGCGATGGACAGGGCGGCCCGCAGATTCGGTCGCGATGCCGTCCTCCCGGCCTCCCTTGTTCGCCCGCCGTTTGATGGAATAGACCCATGACGCGGCCTCCGGTTTGGACTACGTTGGACGTTTTCTTTCGTCTACGTCTACAGCCTCGTATTCTGGGGATAACCGACCGCGAGGTTCGGACACCCCGTGTCGTCCGTCACCGTCTTCCCCGTCCTGGGGCTGTCCTTGGGAGGCGCCGTGCCGCTCTCTGAGCACGAGCAGCGCTTGCTCGACCAGATCGAGCAGGCCCTCTACGCCGAGGACCCGAAGTGGGCCAATACCGTCAGGATCAGTGATCCCCGCAGCCATTACAGGCGCCGCCTGGTGAAAGCCTCCATCGGCTTCATCCTGGGTGTCGTCCTGCTGATGGTCGGCGTTGTGATCATCAACATCCCGCTCGGCGTCGGCGGTTTCGTGGTCATGCTCGCCGCGTGTCTGTGGGGTCTGTCCAGCTGGAAGCGGATGAACGGGTTCGGTGAGGCCAACGCGGCCACGTCGCCCGATCAGCCGCGAGGCAAGGGGGGGCGCCGTCCCGGCGGCTCCCGCCAGAGCTTCATGGAACGTATGGAGGAGCGCTGGCGCCGTCGCAACGACGAGCGCTAGCCCGGCGGGGGGCGTCACCTTCCCCGGAGAATCCCCCCGACGATCTCTCCACGCCGACGAGGGTCACTCCCGCATGGGAGGGCCCACGTCACCCCCTGTGTCGTTCAGCGCGTCGTCCATCGCCTCGTCCGCTGTGTCGCACGGTGTCGTCCCCCGGGTCCCTCTCGCGTGCCCCGGCGGCTCCTGCCTCGCCGTCCGTCGGCGACGAGGATCCCCGGGTAGCCCGGAGCGCCGATGATGAACGCCGGTCGGCCGACCGGCTCGACGATCACCGCGGCCGGGACCGTGAACAGTGCCGGCAGCGGCGGCCCGGTGATCGGAGCGCGATGTCGCGCCCCGATCACCGGAGGGCTCAGGCGCCCTTCCTGGCCGGTCGGCGCAGCCGGATGTTCTCCAGCCGGTCGAAACCGTCCAGCACCCGCCCGCCCATCGCCCGCGCCCGCAGGAGCGTGGAGGGCGGTAGCAGCACCGCCCTGATCCGCCTGCCACGGGTCACGGTGGCCGCCAGCGCCCGCCGCACGGTGCGCATGTCCTCGCGCAGGGTGCCGATCTCGCCCGGCGTTCTGGCGTAGAGCATCCGCTCCACCGCCGCGGCGATCCTCGCCAGCGCGGCGGCGGCCTCCGGCTCGAACACGTACTGCTCGGCCAGCCGCCTGGCCAGCGCGCGCGGACTCTCGCTCACCTGCCGCGACATCCCGTAGTCGCACAGGGCGTCGTCGAGTTCGGCCCACGCGGCCGTCACCGCCGGCTCCCAGCGGATCTCCCTGACCGCGGCGGGCGCGACGGCGGTGGGATCGGGGACGGCCGAACCCTCGCCCCCGGGACCCCTCACCGGCCGTGAGTAGGACCTGCCTCGGCGGGCCCGCAGCTGCCAGCGGATCAGCGCGGGGATCAGCGCGACCAGAAGCGCGATCGCGACCCCGATGCCGATCTTCGCAGCCGGCGGCATTCCCTCGTCCACCGGGATCAGCGCGCCGCCGGAGTCCCGGTCGAGTTGCTCGCGGCGGCGGTCGTCCGCCGCGCCGGTGGGCGAGTCGGAGTCGTCGGGGGCCGACGACGGTGCCGCGCTCGGCTCGTCGGAGGTGGCCGGCGCCACCTCGGGGCGGGTGTAGGACGGCACCGTCGCGCTGCCCTGACCCGCTCCGCCCGCCGGGGTGGGCTCGAAGCGGAGCCACCCGACGCCCTCGAAGTACAGCTCGGGCCAGGCGTGCGAGTCATGGGTGCGCACCTGCCACCCCTCGGAGGTGACGCTGCCCCCGGTGTAACCGATGGCGACCCTGGAGGGGATGCCCAGGACGCGCGCCAGCACCGCCATGGACGCGGCGAACTGCTCGCAGTAGCCGGTCCTGTTGCGGATCAGGAAGTCCGTCAGCGCCGGGCCGTCGTGCCCCTGGGTGGCCAGACTGTAGGTGAACCCGCCGGTCTTGGTGAAGAACTCCTGCAGCTGGATCGCCTGCTCGTACGGGCTTGCGTCCTGCTTGGTCTCGCTGAGGGCGAGCTGCCTGATCTCCTCGGGCAGGTTTTCCGGCAGCGTTAGGTATCGGTCCCTGATCGCCGTGGCGGGCGAGGGCGCCGCCTTGAGCCTGTCCGCCGTGGCCTCGGGCTCGGCGGTGAGGGCCTGGTAGGTGAGGCCCCCCGCGGTGTTCCGCGTGGAGAAGACCATGAGCGTGTCGCGGTCGGGACGCCAGTCGCCCGCCACCGTGACCCTGGACACCGGGTAGGGCAGGGGGAGGAAGCTCAGTCTCCTGACCTGCGGGCTCACCGTGACGGTGACGGTCGCGGGCGTGACGGGCACGTTCGCGCCCTGGCCGGGAGGCGGTGGCATCGGTGCCTCGGAGGTCCGGTCCTCGGGGCGGCCCCTGGGCTCCGACATCGTCCACTGCTCGCCGTCGAAGACGTCGAGCGAGTACATCCTCAGGTAGCGCGGCGTGCTGTCGCTGGCCTGGTAGGTCAGGACGGTGGAGTTCTCCGGCAGCGACAGCTGGCCGCGCAGGTTGACCATGGGGTTCGGGATGCTGATCGAGTTGCCGCCGCCGCCTCTGCCGTTGCCCACGCCGAAATTGAACAGCGGGTCGGGCTCAAGGGTGGGCAGCAGCGCTGGCAGCAGGACGGCGAGCGCGATCGCGGTGAAGCCGATGCGCCTGCCGGAGAGCCGCAGCGGCCCGGTGTCGGCGGGGTTCGGCCGGGTGGCGGTGAAGGACGACGTGCGGCGCACCAGCACCGCGCGGCCCCATTGGCCGACCCGTTCCCGCCCGTCGGCGACGAGGATCCCCAGGTAGCCCAAGGCGCCGATGATGAACGCCGGCCAGCTGATCGGCTCGACGATCACCGCGGCCGGGACCGTGAACAGCGCCAGCAGCGGCAGCCCGGTGAGCGCCGCCCTGCGCAGCCGCGCGGCGAGCAGGTCCACCAGGACGGCGATCAGGCCGACACCGCCGCAGGTGAGCAGGACGATGCCGGCGTTGTCGGGCACGGGGGCGGCGAACCGCTGGATGTCGGCGAAGCCCGTCGTCAGCAACTCGTCCAGCCTGTCGAGCGAGTCCCAGGTGGGAAACACCCTCGCCCACGCCTCGTCCCCGGCGAACACCGCCGTGAGATAGAGCAACACCGCGAGCACCTGCACGGGCGGCGCCAGCCAGCCGGGCAGCGTGTAGTGACCGGCCAGCATGCCGACCCCGGTCACGACCAGGATGGCGCCCAGGCTCGACCAGAACCAGGCACCGCCCTGGAAGAGCGGGTAGAGCGCGAGCGCGACCGCTCCCGTGGCCACGCCCGACGCGATGGAAAGTCTCATGAGCCACTCCTGCCGGCCGCGAATCGTCCGCGTTGCGCGACGTCCTGCCAGACGCTCGCGACGGAGGTGCCGGCGGGCAGCCCCACCACGCGCCAGCCCGTTCCCGTGAGCACCGAGCGCACCGCCCGGAACTCCTCGTCCTCGCCCAGTTCGGGATTCTCCCAGCCCTCGACGTCCAGCAGCACGGCCACGCCGGTCACGTTGCCGTGCCTGGCCCTGGCCAGCTCCTGGGCCTGGTCGAGGTCCATCTTGCCGAGCACGGCGACGATCAGGCCGTCGCCGCCCCCCTGCCGCAGCGCGCCGACGCCGTACTCCAGTGACCGTGCCGTGCTGGTCCGCACGACGGCCAGGGTGTCCAGCAGCGACAGGCTCAGCCCGCTGTCGGTGAGCTGCTCGGCCCCCTGGTCGGTGACCAGGCGCAGGCCGAGACCCTCGTGGGCGAGGTGCACGCCGATGGAGGCCGCGACCGAGACCGCCGCCTCGAACGACGAGCGCGGGCCCTCGCCCCGGTGGGCGTAGCGCCGGGTGTCCAGCAGCAGCGCCCCCCTGCTCTGCCACTGCTGCTCCTCGCGCCGCACCATCAGCTCGCCGTGCCTGGCGGTCGAGCGCCAGTGGACGCGACGCAGGTCGTCGCCCTGACGGTACTCACGTGGCGCGACGTCGTCGTCTCCCGCGGCCGCGACGCTTCTCGTACGGCTGTCGCCCCCGCCCGTCCACTCACCGGACAGGCGCACATGGGGCAACGCCACCACCTGGGGCGTCACCATGAGCGTGTCGGTGATGGTGAACGACCTGGTCAGCTCGACCAGGCCGAAGGGGTCGCTGATCCGGATGGAGAGCGGCCCGATGGTGAAGCGCCCGCGCAGGTCGGAGCGGACCCGGTAGTCGATCTCCCGGATGCCCTGCGCCTCCACCCGGTCCAGCACGAACCTGGGCCGGGCGCCGAGGGCGTAGGGAACGGTGTCCTCGATCATCAGCAGCCCGGTCGGCAGCCGGGTGATGTTCTCCAGCCGCAGCGTCACGGTGGCCTCGCTGCCCACCTCGGTCCTGGGCGGGTCCAGGCGCCGGGCGCAGCTCAGCCGGTAACGGGTGCGGGCGACCACCAGGGCCGCGAGCAGCGGCAGCGAGACGATCAGCACGCCGATCCTGAGCAGGTCGTGCTCGCCGAGGATGAAGGCGCACAACAGCGCCGCGACGCCGGACGCGAGGAAGGACCGGCCGCGGGCGGTGAGCGCCTTGAGGCCAGAGGTCACCGGGCCTGGGCCTCGGGCACGGGCACCCGGCGGACCAGGTCGGCGATCACCTGCTCGGGCGGGCGGCGCTGCCCCTGGGCCTCGATGCTGGGCAGCAGCCGGTGCGCGAGCACGGGGGCGCACAAATCCTGAAGGTCGTCGGGGATGACGTAGTCGCGGCCCGCGAGTGCGGCGTGCGCCCGCGCCGCCCTGACCAGCTGCAGGGTCGAGCGGGGGGAGGCGCCCAGCCTCAGGTCGGGGGACTGACGGGTGGCGGTCACCAGGTCGATCGCGTATTTCTTGATCGGCTGGGAGACGTAGACCCCGCGCACCGCCTCGATCAGGGCCTTCACCTGCTCGGTGGTGGCCACCGGCTCCAGCTTGTCCAGCGGGGAGGCCGCGCCGTGCACGTCGAGCATCTCCAGCTCCGCGGAGGGGGCGGGGTAGCCCATCGCGATCCGGGCGGTGAACCGGTCGCGCTGTGCCTCGGGAAGGGGATAGGTGCCCTCCATCTCGATCGGGTTCTGTGTCGCGATCACCATGAAGGGGGAGTCCAGGCGGTAGGTCGCGCCGTCGACGGTGACCTGGTGCTCCTCCATGCACTCCAGCAGCGCCGACTGGGTCTTCGGCGAGGCCCGGTTGATCTCGTCACCGACCACGATGTTGGCGAAGACCGGGCCGGGCTTGAACTCGAACTCCCTGGTCTGCTGGTTGTAGGCGCTCACCCCGGTGATGTCGCTCGGTAGCAGGTCGGGGGTGAACTGCACGCGGCGCACCGGGCAGTCGATGGACCGCGCCAGCGCCTTGGCGAGCATGGTCTTGCCGACTCCGGGCACGTCCTCGATGAGGAGGTGTCCCTCGGCGAGTAGTACGGTCAAGGTCAGGCGGACGACGTCGCTCTTGCCCTCGATCACCGATTCGATCGACTCACGAATCCGGTGCGCGGTGACCACAAGATCATCGAGCTGTGGTGAGACGTCATGTGTTACTGCCACCAGGCCTCCATGAGGGTGCGGCGGTTGTGCGCCGAGGGGTTACCGTTGCGGAATCTTTGCGATCCCGTAACTCATTCTGCCTTCCGACACTACGGCGCCATACGTTCCCACGGCGACTTTATGCGGTCATCAGGGCTGATTCCGGGTAAACGGTCATAGCGGGCGACGCGGTGGTCGCGACCACGTGCCGGGGCGCGCCGATTCCGGAACGGTGCGGGGATCCCCGCCTTCCATCATTCTTCGCCGCGATCCGACTTATTTCATGATCCATAGCCTATTCGGCGGCCTTACCCGACACGCCCGTGGCGTACGAGGGGCCGCTTACCCCCTCCACTCCGCACCACCCCATTTGAACTGGGGAAATGTCGGCGAAACCCGTCGTGAAGAGGCGTGGAATCAGTTGACGGTGGAGAGAAGTGGAGTATGGTGGTGCGCAGTGGAGGGCAGGGCGGCGACGCCTGGCGCTCCGCTGGGCACGGGAGGTGAGGCCGGTGTTCCTCGGCACCCACCACCCACGTCTTGATGACAAGGGACGGCTGTTCCTGCCGGCGAAGTACCGCGAGGAGCTGGCGGAGGGTCTGGTGATCACCAAAGGCCAGGAGCGCTGCCTCTACGTCTTTCCCGTAGAGGAGTTTCAGCGCATAACCGAGGCTCTGCGCACTGCGCCGGTGACCGCCAAGGCGGTCCGCGACTACAGCCGCGTCCTCTTCGCCAGCGCATCCGACGAGGTCGCCGACAAGCAGGGCCGGATCACCGTTCCGCAACCTCTGCGCGAGTACGCCAGCCTGCGCCGCGACTGCGTGGTCATCGGAGCCAACACCCGGTTGGAGATCTGGGCCGCGGACGCCTGGAGCGCCTATCTGGCCGACCAAGAGCAGGCTTTCGCCGATCTGTCGGAGGAGGTGCTGCCAGGGATTCTGTGATTCCACGGTCGACTCATCGGTAAAACGTCGTTCGGCGAGGTCTCCACCCGCAACCACCTGTCCGTCAGCTGATGCACCTTCCCCGGTGTCAGGTGACGGGTGGACACGCGGGTGCGGATGGGGACCTGGCCGGACGGCCCCGGGGGTGGGGGCCTGTTTTCAAGACACCGGTGAGCGTCCGCCGCGCGTCCACGGGACGAGGCGGGAAAGAGGGGGGTTGCGCTTCATGCGCGCCGAGAACCACAACCATGATCTCCAGACGGCCGGGGGTCACGTCCCCGTCATGCTCGACCGGGTGCTGGAGTTGCTCGCTCCGGCGCTGGCCCGCCCCGCCCCCGTGCTCGTCGACGCCAACCTCGGCCTCGGCGGTCACGCCGAGGCCCTGCTGGCCGCGCACCCCTCGCTCCACCTGATCGGGATCGACCGCGACCCCACCGCCATCGAGCGCTCCACCACCAGGCTCGCCCCGTACGCCGAGCGGATCACGCTGGTCCGCGCGGTCTCCGACGAGCTTCCCGAGGTGCTGGCCGAGCTGGGCCGTCCCCGCGTCGACGCCGCGCTGTTCGACCTGGGCGTCTCCTCCCCGCAGCTGGACGAGGCCGAACGCGGTTTCGCCTACTCCTACGACGCGCCGCTGGACATGCGGATGGACCGCGACGAGGAGCTGACGGCCGAGGTCGTGGTCAACACCTACCCGGCCGCCGAGCTGATCCGGATCCTGCGGGATTACGGAGAAGAACGATTCGCCCCGCGTGTCGCGCACTTAATCATCAAGGAAAGGGCCAGAGAGGCCATAACGTCTACCAAGCGGCTTGCGGAGATCGTCAGAACGGCGATCCCGGCCGCTACCCGCAGGACCGGGGGCAACCCCGCCAAAAGGACTTTCCAGGCGTTGCGGATCGAGGTGAACGCGGAGTTGACAGCACTGGAACGCGCGCTCCCGGCCGCGCTCGACGCATTGACGCTGGGCGGGCGCGTCGTCGTGCTCGCGTACCACTCCCTTGAGGACCGGTTGACGAAGCAGGTCATCACCGCGCGGACCAGGGACACCGGCCCTGTCGGCCTCCCCGTCCCGCTGCCGGCTCACCAGCCGCGGTTCGCGCTCCTGACAAGGGGAGCCGAGCTTCCGAGCGAAGAGGAGGTGGCCCGCAACCCGCGGGCGGCCTCCGCCCGGTGTCGGGCGGCAGAGAGGATCCGTGAGGCAGTTGACGAGGAGTGAGACAGACGTCCGACGCGCCGCGCCCAGCCGCGGCGCACGCCCCGTGCGCGTCCCCCGCGCGGTGCCGCAGGGGTACGGGACCAAGCCGGCCAGGCCTGCGCCCGCAACCGCTCCGGCCGCGCAGGGTAAGCAGGTCAAGGCTGTGGCTCTCGGGGCTACAGGTGCCTCAGGGCCCCCGGCGGCCCGTCGCGCCAGGCCGCCGAGGACTCCTTTCCTGCTGCTCGTGGTCGGCCTGCTCTGCGGCGGGCTGATCAGCCTGCTGCTGCTGAACGCCGTGCTCGCCCAGGACTCCTTCAGGGCCAACGGGCTGCGCAAGGAGATCAGTGACCTGCGCATCGCGAAGGAGAGCAAGCAGAGCGCGATCATGCGGCAGGAGATGCCGGAAGCGGTGGCGAGGAACAACGAACTCCAGGGTCTGGGTCCCGACTGGGACACCGCGCGCGTCATCGACCCCGACAAGCCCGCCGTCGGGGGCGCCGACGACGCCACCAAGCCCGCGGGGCAGGAGCGAGTGCCGGGCACGGGCCGGTGAGGGAGACCGGGGGGCCCGGTCCCGGGCAGGGCCGCGGGGGCTCCGGGGGAGGACCGGCGGGAGGGGCGGGCCGCCGTTCTCCCGGCGGTCCCGGCCGCGCGGCCAGACCTGGCGGTTCCCCGGACGCCTCCGGTAAGCCGCGCAGGCCGGGGTCCGGCGACGCCGGGCCGTCCGGTGCTCCCGGCGTTCCCGACAGCCCCCGGGAGCCGGCCCCCCCGCGCAGGCCTCCGGCCTCGGGCAGGCAGGGGGCAGGCGGTTCGGGCCGTACGGGTTCCTCCGGAAGTTCCGGCCGTGCGGGCTCCCCTTCGGGCCGTGCGGGTTCCTCCGGTGGCTCGGGGCGCGGGGGCTCCGCCGGGAGCTCCGGCCGTGCGGGCTCCTCCGGTGCCTCCGGCAGGGCAGGCTCGTCCGGCGGGTCACCGGCACCGGAAGGTTCCGGCAAATCCGGTAAACCGGCCAGGGGCGGCAGGCCGGGCTCCCCGGCGAGGCCGTCGGCCGCCGGCGCGTCCGGCAGGCCGGGAGCCCCGGGCAGGCCCGCTCCCACCGGCAGGACCGGTTCCGGCGCACGGCCGCCCGCTTCCGACGGCTCGGGCCGGCAAAGACGACCGGACGGCAAGGGCGGTGCCTCCGGTGCCCCCGGCGCCCCCGGCATCCGTGGTGTCCCCGGCGTTCCCGGTGTCTCCGGAGCCCCGAGGGCTTCCGGTGGATCCGGCCGCCCCGAGGCGCCGGGCAGGACCTCCGCCCCCCGCCCCGGCAGGCCGCCGGGGTCCGAGGCCCCACGCAGGTCCTCGGGGCCCGAGGCCCCGCGCAGGTCCTCGGGATCCGAGGCCCCGCGTGGGCCGGTGCGGTCCTCACGGGCGGAAGGACCGCCGGACCCGCTGGGCTGGGTGCGGTCCGCGCCGAGGCGCGGGGGCGAGCGACCGGGGGATCACGAGCACACCCGCATGACCACACGCGGCGGCGGTGGCAGGCCGCCGCGGCCGCCGGCGCGCCCGTCGGCGGTGCTGCGCCTGGGCAACCCCCGCAGGCGCATCGGTATCGGCCTGATGGCGATGACCTTCGTGCTGTCCATCTTCGCGGGGCGGCTCATCCAGCTCCAGGGCCTCGACTCGAAGGTCTACACCGCGGAGGCGGCCAAGCAGCGCGTCCAGGGTGAGAAGCTGCCCGCGAGGCGAGGGTCGATCACCGACGTGAACGGTCACGAGCTCGCGCTCACCCTGGAGGCTCGCGAGATCTTCGTGGACCCCTCCCAGGTCTCCGCCGGCCAGCGTGACCGGGTGGCCACGATCCTGGCCAAGGAGCTGGGCACGCCCAAGGAGTCGATCGCCGCCAAGCTGGCCCAGAGCACCAGCCACTACCAGCAGCTCGCCGCGGCCGTCGACCCGCCGCTCGCCCAGCGGATCATGGCGCAAGACCTCAAGGGCGTCGGCAGCAAGCACCGCTACCGGCGCGACTATCCCGGCGGCGACCTGGCGGGCACCCTGCTGGGCTTCGTCGGCACCGACGGCACCGGGCTGGCCGGGCTGGAGAGCACCTACGACAAGCTGCTCGCGGGCCGCGACGGCGAGCAGATCATCGAGACGGGTGCCAGGGGGCAGCGCATCCCGATGACCCGCAGCACCGTCCGGGCGCCCGTCGAGGGCAGGGACGTGCGTCTGACCATCGACCGCGACGTCCAGTGGGCCGCGCAGAAGGCGATCGCCGAGCAGGTCAAGGCGACCGGGGCGCGCACCGGCAGCGCGATCGTGCTGGACACGCGGACCGGCGAGGTGATCGCCATGGCCAACGCGCCCGAGCTCGACCTGAAGAACTGGATGAACTCTCCCGGCGCCGACCGGGTCAACCGGTCGGTCACGGACGTGTTCGAGCCGGGCAGCACCAACAAGGTCATCACCGCGGCGGCGGCCCTGGAGTCGGGTGCCGTGCGGCCGGAGACCCTGTTCACGGTCGCCGACCGGATCAGGTGCGCCGACCAGGTGCTGAAGGACTCCCACCCGCACCCCACCGAGCGCCTGACCTTCTCGGGCATCGTGGCGACCTCCAGCAACGTGGGCACGATCCTCGCCACCCAGAAGATCGGCGACGAGAAGCTCCACTCGATGCTCCAGCGCTTCGGGTTCGGCACGAAGCCGGGCTCGGAGTTGCCGGGGGAGGAGGCCGGGCTCCTGCCCGACTGGAAGAGCTGGTCGGGTAGCCAGCGCTGCACGATCGCGTACGGCCAGGGGGTCTCGGTGACGGCGCTGCAGACGGCGAGCGTGTACCAGACCATCGCCAACGGCGGGGTGCGTGTCACCCCGCGGATCGTGGCCGGCACCACCGGTGAGAACGGCGTGTTCACGCCGTCGCCGCCGGGCAAGCAGACCCGGGTGGTCGGCGAGCGTACGGCGCGGGAGATCGCGACCATGCTGGAGGCCGCCGTGAGCGAGGAGGGCACCGGCAACCTCGCCGCGATCGACGGTTACCGGGTGGCGGGCAAGACGGGGACCGCGATGCGCTACGACACCAGATGTCAGGGTTATTGCGGTTATACCGCGACTTTTGTTGGTTTCGCTCCCGCGGACAAGCCCCGCCTCGTCGTCCTGGCGGTCCTCCAGGACCCCAAGGAGGGCCATTACGGTGGGGAGATCGCCGCGCCGGTCTTCAAGAAGGTGATGACGTTCGCGTTGAAGAGCGGGAAGATCCCGCCGACCGGAACCAAGCCGTCCCCGGTGCGGATACGCGCCGGAGAGTGACGAGTGAAGGTACGCTCTCGCCGTGCGTCCCCCGTCGTCAATGCGACCCTCAACCAGTTCACCCCGTCCGCTCTCGGGGCTGGCGAGCCTCATCGGCGCGCCCTCGGGCACGTCGCGAGCCCCGCTTGCCGCGGTGTCCGGGATCACCATCGACTCGCGCCAGGTGTGCCGGGGAGATCTCTACGTCGCGCTCCCGGGGGCCTCGGTCCACGGGGCCGACTTCTCCGCCCAGGCCCTCGCCGCGGGTGCCAGCGCGATCCTGACCGACGAGGCGGGAAGGGAGGCCGCGGTCGCGACCGGCCTCCCGGTCCTCGTCGTGCCCGATCCGCGGGCCCTGCTCGGGCAGGTCTCCGCCTGGGTGTACGGCAATCCCGTGGCGGACGTCATGGTCGTCGGAGTCACCGGCACCAGCGGCAAGTCCACGGTCACCTTCATGCTGGAGGCCGGGCTGCGGGCCGCCGGGCACAGCCCCGGGCTCATCGGGGGGGTGGAGATCCACGCCGGTGAGCTGCGCTTCGCGCCGAAGCTCACCACGCCCGAGGCGAGCGACCTGCAGAGCCTGTTCGCCCTGATGCGCGAGCGGGGCGTCACCGCCGCGGCGATGGAGGTCTCCAGCCACGCGCTGGCGCTCGGCCGGGTCGACGGGGTGTTCTACGACGTGGCGCTGTTCACCAACCTGTCCCAGGACCACCTCGACTTCCACCGTGACCTCGACGACTACTTCGCGGCGAAGGCCAGGTTGTTCACCCCCGAGATGAGTCGCGTGGGGGTCGTCAACCTCGACGATCCGCACGGACGTGAACTCGCGGGCTTCGCGAAGATCCCGATGACCACCTTCTCCGCCGAGGGCGCCCTGGAGGCCGACTGGCGGGCCACCGGTGTGCGGCTGGGCCCCGAGGGCAGCACCTTCACGGTCGTGGGGCCGGGAGGCGTCGAGGAGGCCGCCTCGGTCGCCCTGCCGGGGCCCTTCAACGTGTCCAACGCCCTGGGCGCGATCGTCGCGCTGGTGGAGGCGGGTGTGCCGCTGCGGGCCGCGGTGGCGGGTGTCGGTACGCTGACGGGGGTTCCCGGCCGGATGGAGCGGGTTCCCGGCGGCGAGGACTTCCAGGCCATCGTCGACTACTCGCACAAGCCCGGCGCGGTCGAGTCGGTCCTGCGCTCGCTGCGCGAGGTCACCGAGGGCGAACTCATCGTCGTGCTCGGCTGCGGGGGTGACCGTGACCGCAGTAAACGCCCAATGATGGGAGAAGCCGCCGCAAGGTTGGCAGATGTGGCTATTCTCACCAGCGACAACCCCCGCTCCGAGGATCCCCTGCGGATCCTCGCGGAGATGATGGACGGAGTTCTCGGTGTGCCCCAGGACGGGCGCGCACATGTGATCATTGAGCCGGACCGCGCCGCGGCCATCGACCTGGCCATCGGCCGGGCGGGTCTCGGTGACGTCGTCGTCGTGGCCGGCAAGGGCCACGAGCAGGGCCAGTACGTCGGCGACCAGGTGCTTCCTTTCGACGACAGGCAGGTCGTGGCCGACGCGATCGTCAGGCGCAGGAACCGCACCGGGCGCCGAAGCACGTATGGAGAGTAGGGAAGACGCATCATGATCCCGTTGCCGCTGGCCAGGATCGCCGAGATCACCTCGGGGGCCCTCGCGGGCATGGCCGACCCACGCGCGGTGGTGCGCGGCCCGGTCGTCACCGACTCCCGCGCCGTCGAACCGGGGTCGCTGTTCGTCGCGATCAAGGGCGAACGGGTCGACGGGCACGACTTCGCGGCGCAGGCCGTCGCGGCCGGGGCGGTCGCCGTGCTCGCCGCCCGGCCGGTCGACGCCCCCGCCGTCATCGTCGGTGACACCGTGGCCGCCATGACGGGCCTGGCCACCGCCGTCTGCGCGGCACTGCCGGCGACCACGGTCATCGGCATCACCGGCTCCGCGGGCAAGACCACCACCAAGGACCTGCTCGCCAGGCTCACCGCGAGGATCGGCCCGACGGTCGCCACGGCCGGTTCGTTCAACAACGAGATCGGCCACCCGCTGACCGTGCTGAAGTCCTGCGAGGACACCCGCTACCTGGTGCTGGAACTCGGCGCGAGGAACGCGGGGCACATCGCCCACCTGACCCGCGTCGCCCCGCCGAGGATCGGCGTGGTCCTCAACGTCGGCACCGCCCACCTGGGCGTCTTCGGCGGCAAGGAGGAGATCGCGAGGGCGAAGGGCGAGCTGGTCGAGGCGCTGCCCGCCGACGGGGTGGCCGTGCTCAACGCCGACGACCCGCTGGTGGCCGCGATGGCCGGGCGCACCGGTGCCCGCGTCACCTGGTACGGCCGGGGCGAGGACGCGACCGTACGGGCCGAGAACGTGACCGTCGACGAGCGCGGCCGAGCCTCCTTCACGCTGCGCACCCCCTCGGGTGCCGCCCCCGTCGGCCTGCGCCTGTACGGCGAGCACGCGGTGGAGAACGCGCTCGCCGCCGCGGCGGCCGCCTACGAGCTGGGCCTGCCGGTCGCCACCATCGCCGAGGAGCTGTCCGAGGCCGAGCCCCGCAGCCGCTGGCGGATGGAGGTCACCGACCGCGCGGACGGCGTCACCGTGATCAACGACGCCTACAACGCCAACCCCGACTCCATGCGGGCCGCCTTCGGCACCCTGGACGTGCTCGCGGGCGGCCGCCGCCGCTTCGCGGTCATCGCCGCCCTGCGCGAGCTCGGTGACGAGAGCGCCGCGCTCAACGAGGGGCTGGGACGCCTGGCCGGGGGCGCGGGCCTGGCGGGCCTGTTCGTCGTCGGCCCCGACGCGGATCCGGTCCTGGCAGGGGCGGAGGCCGCCGTACGGGCCGCGCGGGAGAGCGGCGTCGTCGCGCACGCGGGAGCGGCGCCGCACGGGGCGGGGGGACCACCGGGCGACGGCGCGCTCTCGCCTCTCTCCGCGTTCGGCGAGACCGCCGAGCCCGATGCCGCCGCCGGCGCCATCCGGATCTCGCACGCCGCCGACGCGGCCCAGGCGGGCGCGGAGCTGTCGGCACTGCTCGCCCCCGGCGACGTCGTACTGATCAAGGGACCGCGCGCCGCGGGCCTCGAACGCGTGGCCGCGGCGCTGCTCGGGGGTGACCGCCGATGAGGGAGATCCTCGTCGCGGCGGCGGTCAGCCTGCTGCTGTCCATGCTGGGCACGCCGCTGGCGATCCGCCTGTTCTCCCGGCGCGGCTACGGGCAGAGCATCCGGGAGGAGGGACCCTCCGGCCACCACGACAAGCGCGGCACCCCCACCATGGGCGGCACCGTGATCGTGATCGCCGCGCTGGTCGGCTTCGCCTGCGCCCACCTGTACAGCTTCACGCCCCCCACGGTCTCCGCCGTCCTCGTGCTGTTCCTGATGACGGGACTGGGCGCGGTCGGCTTCCTCGACGACTTCATCAAGATCTACAAGCAGCGCAGCCTCGGTCTGCGAAGCGGTGCCAAGGCGCTGGGCCAGCTCATCGTGGGCGCGGTCTTCGCGGTCCTGGTGACCCGTTTCCCCAACTCCTACCAGATCACCCCGGCCGAGACGCGCCTGTCGTTCCTGAGGGACTTCGGCCCCTCCATCGGCCTCATCGGCTTCACCATCTGGGTGCTGATCATGATCGTCGGCTTCTCCAACGCGGTGAACCTCACCGACGGTCTCGACGGCCTCGCCAGCGGCGCCACCGGCGTGGTGCTCGCCTCGTACGTGCTGATCGGCAACTGGCAGCTGCGCAACAGCTGCACCAGCCAGCTCGGACCCAACTGCTACTGGGTCCGCGACCCGCTGGATTTGGCGGTGGTCGCCGCCGCGGTGCTCGGCGCGCTGGTCGGGTTCCTGTGGTGGAACGCGCCGCCCGCGAAGATCTTCATGGGTGACACCGGCTCGCTCGCCCTGGGCGGCGTGATCGCCGGTCTGGCCATCACCACCAGGACCCAGCTGCTGCTGATCATCCTCGCCGGGATGTGCGTGCTCATCACCATGTCGGTGATCATCCAGGTCGGCTTCTTCAAGATGACCGGGAAACGGGTCTTCAGGATGGCGCCGCTCCAGCACCACTTCGAGTTGAAGGGCTGGGCCGAGACGACCATCGTGGTCCGCTTCTGGCTGATCGCCGCCCTGTGCTCCGCCGCCGGACTGGGGATCTTCTACGTGGAATGGATGCCCAGGCTGTGAGCGTACGGACGAGCGTGGCCGGGGAGGGCGTGTGATCTGCGTCGCGGGGCTGGGGGTCTCCGGCACCGCCGTGGCCCGCGCGATGGCCGGTCGCGGCGAGAAGGTGGTCGTCCTGGAGGGCAGGGACGGCGAGCGGGCCAGGGCGGTCGCGGGGGAGCTGACCGCGCTCGGCGTCGAGGTGCGCTTCGGCGAACCCGCCGAGCCTCCCGAGGGCACCTCCCTCATCGTCACCACCGGCTGGCCGCCGCACCACCCGCTGCTCGCCGCCGCCGCGGCGGCCGGTATCGAGGTGATCGGCGAGGTCGAGCTGGCCTGGCGGCTCCGAGGCGAGGGCGCCGCCCCCTGGCTGGCGCTGACCGGCACCAACGGCAAGACCACCGCGGTGCGCATGCTCACCGCGATGCTCCTCGCCGCGGGCCACCGGGCGCTCGCCGTCGGCAACGTCGGCACCCCGGTGGTGGAGGCCGTCGCCGGTCCCGGCGACGTGCTGGCGGTGGAACTCTCCAGCTTCCAGCTGCACCGCTCGCCCAGCATCGCCCCGTACGCGGCCGCGGTGCTCAACGTGGCGCCCGACCACCTCGACTGGCACGGCTCCATGGAGGAGTACGCCCGCGTCAAGGGGGAGATCTTCGCCAGGGCCGGGACGGTCGTGTACAACGCCGACGACGAGTGGGCGGCCGGTCTCGCCGCGCCGTACGAGAGCGCGGCCGGGCACGGCGTCACGGCGCGGAGCGTGGGCTTCACCCTCAAGGTGCCCCGGCCCGGCCAGCTCGGCGTGGTCGAGGACCTGCTGGTGGACCGGGCGTTCGTGGCCGACCCGGCGAGCAGCGCCGAGGAGCTCGCCTCGTTCGCCGACATCCGCCCGTTCGCGCCGCACAACGTGGCGAACGCGCTCGCCGCCGCGGC
Organism: Streptosporangium sp. NPDC000563; assembly: GCF_040299985.1. Taxonomy (NCBI): domain Bacteria; kingdom Bacillati; phylum Actinomycetota; class Actinomycetes; order Streptosporangiales; family Streptosporangiaceae; genus Streptosporangium; species Streptosporangium sp. NPDC000563. The sequence goes on from NZ_JBEPDA010000016.1 coordinate 142,111, forward strand.
CCTCGCCAGGGCCTACGGGGTGCCCGCCGCCGCCGTCCGCGAGGGACTGCTCGCCTTCGTTCCCGACCCCCACAGGATCGCGCACGTGGCCAGGGTCGCCGAGGTCGACTACGTGGACGACTCCAAGGCCACCAACCCGCACGCCGCCGCCGCCTCGCTGGCCGCCTACCCGTCGATCGTCTGGGTCGCCGGAGGGCAGCTGAAGGGGGCCGACGTCGGCGAGCTGGTACGCCGGGCCGCGCCCAGGCTGCGCGGCGCGGTGCTCCTGGGCGCCGACCGCGAGCGAATTCGCGAGGCTCTGGCGCGACACGCCGGGAATGTTCCCGTGGTGGAGGTGGCGGGGCAAGACACTGGGGTCATGGACCGTGTCGTCACCGAAGCCGCCAGGCTCGCCGCCCCCGGAGACACCGTGCTGCTGGCCCCGGCCGGCGCGTCTCTGGACATGTTCGCCGGTTACCCCGCCCGAGGGGAGGCGTTCGCCCGGGCCGTGCACCGTCTCGCCGAGGGGCACGACGGGGGAGCGGCGTGAGCGCGACCACCCAGGAGGGCGCGCCCGCCCGCCAGGGCGCCCCCGGGCGCCCCGAGGGGTTCCGCGAGCACCTGACCGCCTTCCGTGAGCTGCTCAACCGGCCGCTGACCTCGTACTACCTGATCCTGGGGTGCAGCGGCCTGCTGCTCGTCCTCGGCCTGATGATGGTGCTCTCGGCCTCCAGCATCGAGGCGCTGCAGAAGACGGGCGATCCCTTCTACTGGTTCTTCAAGCAGTCGATCTCGGTCGGGCTCGGCCTCCCGCTGATGTGGATCTGCGCGCAGCTGCCGCCGAGGTTCTTCAGGCTCGCCGGATACCCGCTGATGGCGCTGGCGATCCTCGGGCTGGTGCTCGTGCTGTTCGTCGGCACCTCCCAGCTCGGCGCCCAGCGCTGGATCGACCTCGGCCCCATCTACCTGCAGCCGTCCGAGCCCGCCAAGCTCGGGCTGATGCTCTGGGGGGCCGACCTGCTGGCCCGCAAGGCGCGCAACGGCATGATCGAGTGGCGCAGCCTGTTCATCCCGCTGATGCCGGGCACCGCCATCCTGGCCGTCCTGGTCATGCTGGGCAGCGACCTCGGCACCACGCTGGTGCTGATGCTCATCTTCCTGTCGCTGCTGTGGGTGGTGGGGGCGCCGCTGAAGCTGTTCGGCGGGATCCTCGGGGTGACGGCGCTCGCGACCATCGTCATGATCAGCACCGAGGGATACCGTTCGGCGCGGATCGCCGGGTGGCTCGACCCGTGGGGCAACGCCCAGGGGGCGGGCTTCCAGGCCGTACAGGGACAGATCGCCATCGGCAGCGGCGGCTGGTTCGGGCTGGGGCTGGGGTCCAGCAGGCAGAAGTGGAGCTGGATCCCGCACGCCGAGAGCGACTTCATCTTCTCCATCCTCGGCGAGGAACTCGGCCTGATGGGCACGCTCGTCGCGGTGGCCCTGTTCGGGCTGCTGGGCTACGCGGGGCTGCGGGTCGCCACCCGGGTCAAGGACCCGTTCATCAGGCTCGCCTCCTCCGCCGCGGTCGCCTGGATCGTGGGTCAGGCGCTCGTCAACATCGGCGCGGTCATCGGCGTGCTGCCCATCACCGGCATCCCGTTGCCGCTGGTCTCCTACGGTGGATCGGCCCTGTTGCCCACCCTCGCCGCCCTGGGCATGCTCCTGTCGTTCGCCAAGCAGGAACCCGGCGCCCGCGAGGCGCTGGCGGCCCATGGCCCCGGACCGGTGGCGCGGGGCCTAAGCTGGCTTGGCCTGGGTGGTCCGGCCAGGAAACGACGGCCGGGCCGCGGAAAACGATAAGCGAAAGGACCGAGATGAGGGTGGTCCTCGCCGGCGGCGGGACGGCCGGTCATATCGAACCGGCGCTCGCTCTGGCCGACGCGTTGCGCCGGCTCGACCCGAACATCGGGATCACCTGCCTCGGCACCGAGCGCGGCCTGGAGACCAGGCTGGTGCCCGCCCGGGGATACGAGCTGCAGCTGGTGCCCGCGGTGCCGCTGCCCCGGTCCCTGACGCCCCAGCTGCTGAGCGTGCCGGGCCGTCTGGCGGGCGCGGTCAACGCGGCCGCCGGCATCATGGACCGCGTGCAGGCCGACGTCCTGGTCGGCTTCGGCGGTTACGTGGCCACCCCCGCCTACCTGGCGGCGCGGCGGCGCAACGTGCCGATCGTGGTCCACGAGGCCAACCCGCGCCCCGGCCTGGCCAACCGGCTGGGCGCGCGCCTCACCGAGCACGTGTTCACCGGCCATCCGGACACCCCCCTGGGCCGCGCCGAGCACATCGGGATCCCGCTTCGCCGCGAGATCGTCAACCTGGACCGGTTGTCCATGGGCGACAAGGCCCGGTCCTGGTTCGGCCTGGAGGCCGACCTGCCCACGCTGCTGGTCACCGGAGGTTCCCAGGGGGCGCGCTCGCTCAACCGGGCGGCCCTGGCGGCCGCCCCCGCGCTGCGCAGGGCCGGGGTGCAGGTGCTGCACGTCATCGGCCCGAAGAACACGCTGGAGGAGGAGCCGCCGCCGGGCGACCCCCAGTACGTCGTGCTGCAGTACGTCGACCGGATGGACCTCGCCTACGCGGCGGCCGACTTCGCCCTGTGCCGCAGCGGCGCGATGACCTGCGCCGAACTGACGGCCGTGGGCCTGCCGGCCGCGTACATCCCGCTGCCGCACGGCAACGGCGAGCAGCGGCTCAACGCCACCCCGATCGTGCGGGGCGGCGGCGGTGTGATGATCGACGACGCCGAGCTGTCGGCGGAGTGGATCGTCCACAGCGTGCTGCCCATCCTGTCCGACCCCGAGCGCGTGGTCACCATGTCCGAGGCGGCCGCCAGGATGGGCAGGAAGGACGCCGACGTGACGCTGGCACGCGAGGTGCTGCGGATCGCGGCGCAGGGGAGAGGCTGAATGGGCGCGCAGGGGAGCCGGGGCGGCGGGCGCGGGACCGCCGGAGACGAACGACGGCCGGAGGGGCGCGGACGCGCCCGCGCGGCGAACGAGGAGGGGTGAGCGGCCGATGAGCCTGGTCAAGCTGGTGGATCCGGTCGCGGCCGGCGATCTGGGACGGGTCCACTTCATCGGGATCGGCGGTTCCGGGATGTCCGGGATCGCGCGCATCCTGCTCAAGCGGGGAGTGCCGGTCTCCGGCAGTGACGCGCGGGGCTCGGACCTGGTGACGGAGCTGCGCGATCTGGGGGCGAGGGTCCACATCGGCCACGCCGCCTCCCACATCAAGAACGTCGACACCGTCGTGGTCTCCACCGCGATCCGCGACTCCAACCCCGAGCTGGGCGAGGCGCTCCGCCAGGGCCTGCGGGTCATCCCCAGGGCCGCGGCGCTCGCCTCCGTGATGGCGGGCAAGACCGGTGTCGCGCTGGCCGGCACCCACGGCAAGACCACCACGACCTCGATGCTCACCGTGGCGCTGCAGAAGTGCGGCGCCGACCCCTCGTACTGCGTGGGCGGGCAGTTGGTGACGACGGGCCTGGGCGCCGACGAGGGTTCGGGCGGTACGTTCGTCGCCGAGGCCGACGAGAGCGACGGCTCCTTCCTGATGCTCGCCCCCGACATCGCCGTGGTGACCAACGTCGAGCCCGACCACCTGGACAACTACGGAGACCCGCGCGCGGTCCACGACAGCTTCGCCCGGTTCGTCGAGCGCGTCACCGCCACCATGGTCGTGTGCGCCGACGATCCCGGTTCCGCCGCGCTCATCCCGATCGCCCGCGCCCGCGGCCTGAAGGTGATCACTTACGGCGAGAGCGAGGACGCCGACCTGCGGGTGGACGGGATCGTCCCCGAAGGGCTGGGCATCACCTTCACGATCGTGGGGCACGGGGAGGTCAGGCTCGCGGTGCCGGGCCGCCACAACGCGCTCAACGCCGCCTCCGCGATCGCGGTGGCCAGAGAGCTGGGCGTCTCCTTCGACGAGATCCGTGACGGCCTGGCGGCCTTCACCGGCGCCAAGCGCCGTTTCGAGGCCAAGGGGGAGGCGGGCGGGGTCGCGGTCTTCGACAGCTACGCCCACCACCCGACCGAGCTCGCCGCCGACCTGCGCGCGGCGCGGGACGTGGTGGCGTCCTTCTCCGGCGACGGCAGGGTCATCGCGGTCTTCCAGCCGCACCTGTACTCGCGGACGAGGTTCTTCGCCGACGATTTCGGTACCGCGCTCGGGCTGGCCGACGAGGCCATCGTCCTGGACGTCTACGGGGCCCGCGAGGACCCCGAGCCGGGCGTGTCGGGGGCGCTGGTGGCGGGGAAGGTGCCGCTGCCCGCCGAGCGGGTGGCCTACGCCCCCCGCCGCGACAGCGTGCCCGCCCTGGTGGCGGAGCGGGCCAGGCCCGGTGACATCGTCCTGACCATGGGAGCGGGCGACGTCACCGAGCTCGGTCCCAGGATCGTTGCGGAGCTGGCCGCGCGGTGACTCACGCCAGCGGGCGCGGGTCGCCGGAGGGGGAGTGGCGATGAACGGGGTGTGGAGGTCGGCCTTCCTGGCCCTGCTCACCGTGGGGGTGGTGGGCATCGCCGCCTGGCTGGTGTTCTTCTCCCCGGTGCTCGGGGTGAGGGAGATCCAGGTGGTGGGCAACGCGGGCCTGTCCGCCGAGCAGATCCGCCAGGCGGCGCAGGTGGCCGAGGACATGCCACTCGCCACCGTCGACGTGGCCGAGGTCGAGGGCAGGATCGGCAGGATCCCGCAGGTGGAGTCGGTGACGGTGAGCCGTGGCTGGCCGGGCACCCTGCGCGTCGAGGTCGTGGAGCGCGAGCCGGTGGCGGTGGTGCCGGTCGGTGACAGGTCCGCGCTGATGGACCGCCACGGGATCGTCACCGAGCTCAGGAACGTCGCGCCCCCGGCACTGCCCGTGCTGAGGGTGTCCCGGCCGGGCCCGGCGGATCCCGCGACCGCGGCGGCGCTCAAGGTCATCACCGCGCTGCCGCAGAATCTCGCCCGCCGGGTCGCGGAGGTTCTCGCGCCGTCGGCGGAGACGGTCTCGCTGCGTCTCAAGGACGGCCGCGCGATCGTGTGGGGTGGCGGCGACCGCCCCGCAGACAAGGCGCGGATCCTTGTTACGCTGCTCAAGCGTCCCGCTGACACCTATGACGTCAGTTCGCCTGACGTGGTGACGGTTAAGTGATCTCATCGGATGGCGGGCGTTCCCGGAAAAGGACGGCCCGCGACACGCTGGACACGCTTGCGGCGCGGTTAGTTGACCCGCCAGGAGCGTAACTCCTACTGTCCGTATCACTCCTCAGGTTGACATAAAGCTAAATCTCAACTTGAGGGTGAGGGTTTTGGAAACGACGGCACGGGCCCCGTGCCGCATGAAATTGCAAGTCAACGAGCGGAAAGGCCCCTCGTCGTGGCAGCACCGCAGAACTACCTCGCGGTCATCAAGGTTGTAGGAATCGGCGGAGGCGGAGTCAACGCCGTCAACCGGATGATCGAGGAGGGACTCAAGGGCGTCGAGTTCATCGCCATCAATACCGACGCCCAGGCGCTGCTGATGAGTGACGCCGACGTCAAACTCGACGTCGGGCGCGAGCTCACCCGCGGCCTCGGCGCGGGGGCCAACCCCGAAGTCGGGCGCAAGGCGGCCGAGGACCACCGCGAGGAGATCGAGGAGGTCCTCAAGGGGGCCGACATGGTTTTCGTCACGGCGGGCGAGGGCGGTGGCACGGGCACCGGCGGCGCCCCGGTGGTGGCCAACATCGCCCGTACGCTGGGCGCGCTCACCATCGGTGTGGTGACCCGGCCGTTCAGCTTCGAGGGACGGCGCAGGGCGATGCAGGCCGACGCCGGCATCGAGACCCTCCGCGAGGAGGTCGACACCCTCATCGTGATCCCGAACGACCGGTTGCTGTCGATCTCCGACCGGCAGGTGAGCGTGCTCGACGCCTTCAAGGCGGCCGACCAGGTGCTGCTCTCCGGTGTCCAGGGCATCACCGACCTGATCACCACGCCCGGCCTGATCAACCTCGACTTCGCCGACGTGAAGTCGGTCATGTCCGGAGCCGGTTCGGCCCTGATGGGCATCGGCCACGCCCGCGGCGACGACCGCTCGGTCGCGGCGGCCGAGATGGCCGTCTCCAGCCCGCTGCTGGAGGCCAGCATCGACGGTGCGCACGGCGTGCTGCTCTCGATCGCCGGAGGCTCCGACCTCGGCCTTTTCGAGATCAACGAGGCGGCCCAGCTCGTCTCCACCGCCGCCGCGCCGGATGCCAACATCATCTTCGGTACGGTCATCGACGACGCCCTCGGCGACGAGGTGCGCGTCACGGTGATCGCGGCCGGTTTCGACGAGCCCGCTCCCGAGCCCAAGCAGGCCGCGCAGCCGGCCGCGCGCCCGCAGGCCGTCTCCCGCCCCGCCCCGCCCGCCGCGACGGCGCCGGTCCGCCCGCTGGCGCCCACGGTCAAGGCCGAGCCCCGCCCCGAGCCGAGGGTGGAGCACGCGCCGCCCCCTCCGGTGCGACCGGTCGCCACCCCGCAGCCGGCGCCGGCGGAGCCCACGCCCCAGCAGCAGATCTACCCGGTCCAGCAGGCGCAGCCCTCGGCGGAGCACGCCGAGCCGCACCGCGCGGAGGAGCCGCACTCCCCGCCGTTGTCGATCCCCCGCCCGGCTCCCGAACCCTCGCAGCCGACGCCGATCTCCGCCAGGGCCACCGACCCGGCCCGGCGCCGACCGGTGATCTTCGAGGAGCAGGAAGAGGAGCTGGACGTCCCCGACTTCCTGAAGTGAGATCTCTCACGGTGGGGGTGGCGACGACCTGCCCGGCCGTGCCGGGAAGAATGGGCTCCGCCGGTTTGCCGACGTCCGAGCGGCGGAGATGTGACGGAAACAACACGACGTGATGAGATCGCGGCCGGGCTGGCCCGGGTGGAGGCGGAGATCGCCCAAGCCTGCCGGGCCGCCGGCCGTCACCGCGAGGAGCTGACGCTCATCGCGGTGAGCAAGACCTATCCCGCCGCCGACGTGCGGATCCTGGCCGAGCTCGGGATCACCGACGTGGGGGAGAACCGCGACCAGGAGGCGTCCGCCAAGGCGCGCGAATGCGCCGACCTCGATCTCCGCTGGCACTTCGTCGGCCAGTTGCAGACCAACAAGGTCCGCTCGGTGGTCGGGTACGCGGACGTCGTCCACTCGGTCGACCGTCCGCGCCTGGTGGCCGCGCTCAGCCGGGAGGCGCTCGCGGCGGGACGCCCGGTCACCTGCCTGGTGCAGGTCGCGCTCGACGGCGACCCCGCGCGGGGCGGTGCGCGGCCCGAGGAGGTGGAGGCCCTGGCCGACGCCGTCGCCGGAGCCGAGGGGCTTGAGCTGGGCGGGGTGATGGCGGTCGCGCCACTGGGCGAGGAGCCGGGCAGGGCGTTCGCGAGGCTGAGGGAGATCGCGAGGTCCGTCCGGCGGGCTCACCCCGGCGCCGGTGTCGTCTCGGCGGGGATGAGTGGGGATATGTCCCAGGCTATCGCCAACGGCGCGACACACCTGCGTGTTGGTACGGCGTTGCTCGGTCGCAGGAAGCCCTTCGTCAGGTAATGTCCCTTCAAGTGGACCTTGGCGTCCACGTGTCCGGACAGCGGTCGAACGGTGGTGAGCTCAGGGCGGTCGGGCTGTCCCCCTGGGGCACATCTGAAGTAAGACGGAGGAAGAAGTAGCGATGGCCGGCGCGATGCGCAAGATGGCGGTCTACCTCGGTCTTGTTGAGGACGACCGCTACGAGAGATACGACAGCTACCCCGACGACGAGTACGAGGAGTTCGACGACGCGCGCCGCGAGGGCGACGAGCGGTCTGGCACGGTCCACGACCTCCAGGACGACACCGACTCCGGCGTCCCCGCCCCGAGGCCCGCGACGGCCCTTCTGGAGCGCCGTACGACCGATCTGGCGCGCATCACCACCCTGCATCCCCGCACGTACAACGAGGCGCGGACCATCGGCGAGCACTTCCGTGACGGCACCCCGGTCATCATGAATCTGACCGAGATGGTTGACAGTGACGCCAAGCGGCTCGTTGATTTCGCGGCAGGTCTCGTCTTTGGCCTACACGGCAGCATCGAACGTGTTACGAACAAGGTGTTCCTGTTGTCCCCAGCCAATGTCGAGGTGACCGCCGAGGACAAGGCTCGAATCGCGGAACGCGGATTCTTCAACCAGAGCTAGAGTTCCATCATGAACAGTGACCGGCCTAACAGGTCCCGACGGGCCAGAGGACGGCAGAGCGAAGTGGAGGCGGGCACGGACCGTGGGGATCGTTAGCGGGATCTTGGTCTTCGTCCTGTCCATCTACCTCGTCCTGCTGATCGGCAGAATGATCTTGGAGACGGTGCAGGCGTTCGCGCGCCAGTGGCGCCCCACCGGCATCGTTCTGGTGCTGGCGGAAGCCGTATACACGGTGACCGACCCACCTCTCAAGTTCCTCCGCCGTTTCATTCCACCACTCCGGTTGGGTACGGTGGCCTTTGACCTAAGCTTCACAGTGCTGTTCATTGTGGTCTTGGTCTTGATCCAACTCGTGTCCGCGCTTCGTTGATCGGGTACCGTCCCCCCGGACAGACTCCAAGCGCGCCAAGGAGACCGAAATGCCGCTGACACCCGCCGATGTGCGGAACAAGCAATTCAGTACGACCCGCCTTCGGCCGGGTTACGACGAGGAAGAGGTAGACGCCTTCCTCGATGAGGTCGAGTCCGAGTTGGACCGTCTCATTCAGGAGAACGAGGAGCTCCGCGCCAAGCTGGCGGAGTGCCTGCGGGGCAAGGTCCCCGGCGGTATGGGCATGGCCATGGCGCCGGCCCCCATCGCCGAGCCCAAGCCCGAGATGATGATGCAGCAGCAGCCGGAGCCCATGCGCGCTCCCGAGCCGGTGCAGCATCAGCAGCCTGTTCCCGTCGCGATGGGAATGCCTCCGGCCGAGGACAACATGGACACCGCGGCCCGCGTTCTCGCTCTCGCCCAGCAGACCGCCGACCAGGCCATCGCCGACGCCCGCCGTGAGGCGGACGAGACGGTGACCCGGGCGCGCCGCGAGGCCGACGACATCCTCGGCAAGGCACGTCGCCAGGCCGAGCAGGTCATCGGCGACGCGCGTGCCCGAGCCGAGACGCTGGAACGTGACGCGCAGGAGCGGCACCGCCAGGCCATGGGCTCTCTGGTGCAGACCCGCGACGAGCTTGAGCGCAAGGTCGAGGAGCTCCGCAGCTTCGAGCGCGAGTATCGCAGTCGCCTGAAGCTGTACCTGGAGAACCAGCTCGCAGAGCTGAACGTGGCTGCCGAGGGCAGCGGCGGGTTCCCGATCGTGAGCGGGCCTCCGGCGATGTCCCACGCGGTGGCTCAGGGCGGTCAGCCGACCCTCCAGAGCGCACCCAACCCGTTCGGCGGTGACCCCTCGCAGCACTCCGGTGCCTTCCAGGGCGTTGACGGTCCTCACAACGACCGCCGCTAAGGTGTCGGGTCATCCCCTTGACCCGCACCCGGGAGTCTCTCTGTGATCCTTATCAGCGCCGGTTTGGTACTCACGGCCATCGTCCTGCTCATCGCGGGGTTCGTGCTGGCCAAGCCATTTCTGGTCATGTGGTCGATCGCGGTCAGCGTGTTGTCGGCGGTCTTCCTGGTGATCGGGGCGTTGCTGCGCCGCCACGAGTTGTTCCCCGGCGGGGACGCCGGGGCATCTCAGCCCCTTCCCCAGAAGGGACCGATGCCGGCCGGGCCACTGCCCGCGCCGCACGGGGTGCCGAACCACCCTTCGGCGCCACAGCAGATGATGGTGCGGCACGGGATGCAGCAGGCGCCCGTGGCCCCGACCCAGCCGCGACGCGGCCCGGTGGCCGGACCCGCCACCGCCGCGGCGAGGCGGGGCGCCCTGGCCCCCGAGGCCATCGTGCTGGTCATCCCCGGCCGTAAGCGCTATCACGTCGCGGGGTGCCGCCAGCTGGCCGGCAGGGATCATGAGGAGCTCACCCACGAGGAGGCGCTGGAGGAGGGCTTCACGCCCTGCACCACGTGCCTGCCCGCAGACTCCGCCTCCGGGCCCCAGCCGCGGGAGACCTCGCCCGAGGCGCGGAAGCCCGACGAGCCTCTGACCGCCTCTCGGGAGTCCGGCCCCGTCGCCGGTGCTCGCGAGCCAGGTGCTCATGAGGCCACCGCCCGCTTCACCTCCCCGTACCGGCCCGTGCAGCCCACCGCTCCGTCCGGTGGGGTCTCGTCCGGCGGGCAGCAGACTCCCGGAGCGCGGCCCGAACCTCAGCGGCCCGAGTCCCAGCGCTCCGAGTCCCAGCGGCCCGGCGAACAGCAGGGGTCCGAGACTCAGCGGCCCGAGACAGCGGCATCGCAGGGCCGTTTCGAGGCTTCGCAGACCAGGGCTGAATCTCCGGCGTCTCCGGCGTTTCCGGTCGCGAGCCGCGACGCCGCGCCCGCCAGGCCGGAGAGCTCCGCAGGCGGTCGCGAGAGCACCGCGTCCCGCCAGGAGACCGGGCGTCCGGAAGCCGAGCCCTCCCAGCAGGACCCCGTCGTCCCGGTCGCCCGGCCCTACGTCCGGTCCTCCGAGCCCCAGCCTCGGTCCTCCGAGCCCAGGCCCCAGCCGCAGAAGCCCGCGAGCCCTCCGGCCCGCCCGGCGGAGCAGCCCACCCGACCGGCGATCCAGTTGCCGAAGATCCCCGAGATCCCGCACGCCGCGTCCGAGGCCACCAGCTGGTTCAGCCGTGACGTGGCCGCGCAGGCGGCAGGGGAGAGCCGGGAGGCCTCCGCCGGCTCCGTGGGCGCCTCGGCCAAGCCCGGTTCGCCGAAGCCGGAGCCTGACTCCGCGAAGGCCGGACCCGAGCCCGCCGCCTCAGGCGCCCCAGGCTCTTCCGGTACGCCGGCCACGGACGCCTCGGCGAGCCGGGCCGGGGCGTCCGACCCCGATGAGCCGGACGCCGGCGGGGTCGCGTCCGCGAAGTCCGGGTCAACCGGATCCGATCAGGCCGAGGTCGAGCCCACCAGGCCCGCTCGGACCAAGCCCGCGAAGGACGAGCAGACCAGGAGCCGACCGGCCGAGGCCACGTCCGCCGACTCCGCGAAGGGCGGGTCCGGTGGCGGGGAGGCCCGCGCCGAGGCCGTCCCCGGCGAGAACGCCTCCTCCGCGGAGGCGGAAACCACGACCGCCGGTCGGGAGACCTCTCCGGAGCCCTCGGGTTCCTCCGGGCGAGAAGACTCCGCCACGGTCGGCACCCCCGAGCCGGTGGAGCCGGCCGAGACCGCACCCGGGCGCGCCGGGCGGCAGGTAGCGGCCGACTCCACCTCAGCCGAACCCGACCCGGCACCCGAGAACGCCTCGGCCGATGTGAGGTCCGAAGCAGGCGCGGGGGCCTCCTCCCGCGACGGCCGCGACGACGGCGACGCCCCCGATGATCGAGACGACGACACCTCTCCCGGCGGTATCCCCGCCATCAAGGACCGGCCGCGCCCCGCGACCGAGGAGCGGGAGACGGACGGCGAGACGGTCACGGTCATCGCCGGCACCCGCCGCTTCCACGATTCCGACTGCCCTCTCGTCAAGGGGGCCAGCGTGGGCGGCAGCGGCGTCGAGACCACGACCCGAGCCGAGGCCGAGCGGGCCGGTCTGAGCAACTGCCCGATCTGCCGGATCGACCGCCGGACGTGAGCTGACCGGGCAGGCCGGATGCCCGGCCCTTACCGGCCCCTCCGCACATCCGTACCGCTGTGAACCATGACGGCCGGGGTTTCCTGGAGGACATCCAGGAAACCCCGGCCGCGTCCGGTCTCGCCGACCTTCCCGGGCCGGTCCGACCGGTTGAGCCGATCGGACCGGCCGGACCGGTCAGCGGTCAGACCGTCGTCGTCGCGCGGCGGAGCTGGAAGGTCAGGCCCAGCTCCGCGTCGCCGTGGACGGGGAGGTCGTCGGCGCCGCCCTCGGTGAGGGAGACGGCGAGGACCTCGTCGGCCACCGCCTGTCCCTGGGTTCGCAGGGCCTCGGCCAGGTCGGCGTCGCCGGTGGACCACCACACGTCGATCCGGTCGGCGATCGACAGGCCGGTGGACTTGCGGGTGTCCTGGAGCAGGCGGATGACGTCGCGGATCAGGCCCGCGCGGCGCAGCTCGTCGGTGATGGTCAGGTCGAGGGCGACCGTCTCACCGGCCCCGGCCTCCACCGCCCAGCCCGACCTCGGCTGCTCGGTGACGATCACGTCGTCGGCGCCGAGCTCCACGGTGCCCAGCTCTCCCGCCTCCACCGGGACCGGTGAGCCGGTACGGAGCGCGCGGGCGAGCTCGGCGGGATCGGCGGCGGTGACGGCCGAGGCGACCAGCTTGGTCCGCGAGCCGAACCGCTTGCCCAGCGCCCTGAAGTTGGGCTTGACCGTGAAGGACACCAGGTCCGCTCCGATCCCGGACAGGTCCTCCAGGTCCTTCACGTTGAGCTCGTCGGTGATCAGCTCGCGCAGTTCTGGGGGGAGCGTGGCCCAGCCGGGGGCGCCGACCAGGGCCCGGCCGAGCGGCTGGCGGGTCTTGACCCCGCTGGAGGCGCGGGCCGAGCGGCCCAGCTCCACCAGGCGACGGACCAGCGCCATCCGCTCGGACAGCTCCGGGTCCAGCAGTTCGCCGTTGACCTCGGGCCAGGAGGCGAGATGGACCGAGGAGGGGGCGTCGGCGTCGGCGTCGCGGAGCACGTCCCACACGTAGTCGGTGGTGAACGGCACCACCGGCGCCATCAGCCGGGTGACCGTCTCCAGGCACTCGTACAGCGTGGCGAACGCCGCGGGGTCACCGCTCCAGAAGCGGCGCCGGGAACGCCGTACGTACCAGTTGGACAGGTCGTCGAGGAACTCGGCGAGGCGCCGCCCGACGCGGGCGGTGTCGAAGACGTCCATCGACGCGGTGACCTCGTCCACGGTCCTGTGCAGCTCGGCGAGGGCCCAGCGGTCGATCAGCGGGCGCTCGTGGTACGCGGGCGCCGCCGACAGCTGGGATGGCGACCAGGACTCCGCGTTCGCGTACAGGGTGAAGAACGACGTGGTGTTCCAGTAGGTGAGCAGGACCTTGCGGACGATCTCCTCAAGGGCGCCGTGCCCCACCCTGCGGGCCGCCCACGGCGAGCCGGAGCAGGCCATGTACCAGCGCAGCGCGTCGGCGCCGTGCTGGTCCATCAGCGGCATCGGCTGCAGGACGTTGCCCAGGTGCTTGCTCATCTTGCGGCCGTCCTCGGCGAGGATCAGGCCGAGGCAGAGCACGTTCTCGTACGAGGACCTGCCGAAGACGAGCGTGCCCACCGCCATCAGCGAGTAGAACCAGCCGCGGGTCTGGTCGGTGGCCTCGCAGATGAACTGCGCGGGATACGCCTTGGCGAGCATCTCCTCGTTCTGGTACGGGGCGCCCCACTGGGCGAACGGCATCGAGCCCGAGTCGTACCAGGCGTCGATCACGTCGGGCACCCGGCGCGCCTCGTCGCCGCAGGTGGGGCAGGGCAGGGTGACGTCGTCCACGTAGGGGCGGTGCGGGTCGAGCGCGGAGACGTCCTGACCGGACAGGCGGCCCAGCTCGTCCAGCGAGCCGACGCAGGTGACGTGCGAGTCGTCGGTGGTGCAGACCCACAGGGGCAGCGGGGTGCCCCAGTAGCGTGAGCGCGACAGCGACCAGTCGACGTTGTTGCGCAGCCACTCGCCGAACCGGCCCCACTTGATCGTCTCGGGGTACCAGTTGGTCTTCTCGTTCTCGGCGAGGAGCTGGTCCTTGATCGAGGTGGTGCGGATGTACCAGGCGGGGAGGGCGTAGTAGAGCAGCGCGGTGTGGCAGCGCCAGCAGTGCGGGTAGCTGTGCTCGAAGTGGCTGCCCCGGTAGAGCAGGCCGCGCGTCCGCAGGTCGGCGGTGAGCCCTTCGTCGGCGTCCTTGAAGAACGTGCCGCCGACCTGGGGAACGTTGTCGAGGAAGCGGCCGTCGGGGCCGATCGGGTTGACCACGGGCAGCCCGTAGCGCTTGCAGGTCGTCATGTCGTCGGCGCCGAAGGCGGGCGCCTGGTGGACCAGGCCGGTGCCGTTGTCGGTGGTGACGTAGTAGCCGAGCACCACGTAGTGCGCACCGGGGATGTCGACCAGCTCGAAGGGGCGCGTGTAGGTGGTGTGCTCCAGGTCGGCCCCCTGGAAGGAGGCGAGGACCTCGGCGCCCTCGCCCAGCGCGGCGGCGAGCAGCGGCTCGGCCACGACGAGGACCTCGTCGGATCCGGCGGGACGGGCCGCGACGTAGGTCACGTCCGGGTGCACGGCCACGGCGGTGTTGGAGACCAGGGTCCACGGCGTGGTGGTCCAGATCAGCAGCGAGGCGCCGAGGTCGGCGAGCGGCCCCGAGGTCGCGGGCATGCGGACGTAGACCGACGGGCTGTTCACGGTCTCGTAGCCGCCCGGCTGGCCCAGCTCGTGGTCGGACAGGCCGGTGCCGCAGCGGGGGCAGTACGGGGTGATGCGGAAGTCGCGGGTGAGGAGGTCCTTGTCGAAGATGACCTTGAGCGACCACCAGACGGACTCCACGTAGGCGGGGTCCATCGTGCGGTACGCCTGGGACAGGTCGATCCAGTAGCCCATCCGCTCGGTCATTTCCTCGAAGGCGTCCACGTGCTTCAGCACGGACTCGCGGCACCTGTCGTTGAACTCGGCGATGCCGTACGCCTCGATCTCCTTCTTGCCGGAGAGGCCGAGGGACTTCTCGACGGCGACCTCGACGGGCAGTCCGTGGCAGTCCCAGCCCGCCTTGCGGGGGACGTTGTAGCCACGCATCGACTTGTAGCGGGGGAAGACGTCCTTGAAGACACGCGCCTCGACGTGGTGGACGCCGGGCATGCCGTTGGCGGTGGGCGGACCCTCGTAGAAGACCCAGTTGGGACCGCCGGCGTTCTGCTCGACCGAGCGCTCGAAGATCTTGCCGTCCCGCCAGCGGTCGAGCACCTCGTGCTCAAGCGCGGGAAGATCGACCTGCGCGGGAAGAGAACGGAAATAGGCGGACATGATGGGCTGGACCTCCACGCTGGAACCGGCTGTGGCGTGGAGGGACGAGGCCGTCGGGCCCCGCGGTACCACCCTCCTTGACCTCGCGTGCGAGGCCCTCTTCCTTCGGTCTGCTGCCGGGTCTACTGGGCCGCCGCGGATCTTCTCCGGGACGTCGCGGCCGTTCTTCCGGCGGCTCCGGGGTGATCGTGCCTTCGCGCCTCGCCCCGGGCTCGCACCGTCCCCGGGTCGCTCGTGCGAGGGGATGCGGAGGTTGCTGTCCCCATCAACGCCTTGCAGGCTCACACGATAACGCACCCGCCCCCCTGGAAGCTTCCCGTTATCGAGGCAGGCTGAGCGGAATCAGGGGGAAGCGACCGGATGTTACGGGAGTGGTAAACAATGCGGCGGGTCGTTTGCCGTTCTGTTATAGAAGACCTAAGCTGCCCGCACCGCTTACCACATTGGAAACGGTCATCGAGCAAGGAGGCCGCCATGGCCGCGACCGTGCGCGCACACAACAGCGCGGTGGCGCCGTCCCAGGACGGCGCCGTCGTCACCTGGTCGGCCGAGGAACTCAAGGTGGTCCGTGAGCAACTGGCCACGGAGATCCGAGAGCTCACCGAGGAGATCGCCAAGGCCGAGACGGAGATCGCGTCGAGCGACGTCACCGACGGCGCGGGCGACGATCAGGCCGACGCCGGAGCCCGGACGTATGAACGCGAGCGCGAAATCGCCCTTACCCTGAACTCGCGCGACCTGGTCGCGCAGAACGAGCGAGCGATCGCCCGGATCGACGCGGGGACCTACGGAGTGTGCGAATCGTGCCATCAGCCGATCGGAAAGGAGCGCCTTCAGGCGTTTCCGAGGGCGACGCTGTGCGTGGCCTGCAAGCAGCGGGAGGAGCGCCGCTGACCGGTGACAGCGAGGACGGGGCGGTTTCCGCCGCCCCGCTCCCGAGGCGGCGGATCGCCGTACTCGCGACGATCGTCCCCGTCATCTACGCCCTCGACCTGGCCACGAAGACCCTCGTGCTTCGGACCCTGGAGGGCAGGGAACCGCTCGTGGTCGTCCCGGATCTCCTCCAGTTCCGGGTGATCTTCAACTCGGGGGCCGCCTTCAGTCTCGGCACCGGGATGACGATCATCTTCACCTGTGTCGCGACCGCCGTCGTGGTGGCGATCCTGCGCACCGCGCGCAACCTGCGCAGCCTGCCCTGGGCGATCACGCTGAGCCTGCTGCTCGGCGGGGCACTCGGCAACCTCACCGACCGGATCTTCCGCTGGCCCTCGGGCTTCGGGCCCGGCAGGCCCTCGCCCTTCCAGGGGCACGTGGTCGACTTCATCGAGACCTTCCCCGGCCACTTCCCGGTCTGGAACGTCGCCGACTCGGCGATCGTCTGCGGGGGCATCCTGGCGGTCGTTCTCGCCTGGCGGGGCTACCAGCTCGACGGCACGCGCGACATGGGAGCCGAGAAGACCACGAAGGAAACGAAGGAGAACAGCGATGGCTGACCGGCGAAGCCTGCCCGTCCCCGACGGGCTGGAGGGCGAGCGCCTCGACGCCGCCCTGTCACGCCTGTTCGGCCTCTCCCGCACCCGCGCGGCCGAGCTGATCGTCGCCGGTGACGTGCTGGTGGACGGCGCGACCGCGATCAAGTCCGACCGGGTCCACGGCGGCGCGTGGCTGGAGGTCACCCTTCCGCCGCCGCCCACCACGCCGATGCCGGTGGCCGAGCCCGTGCCCGGAATGCACATCGTGTACGAGGACGACGACATCGTCGTCGTCAACAAGCCCATCGGCGTGGCCGCCCACCCGACCACCGGATGGACCGGTCCCACCGTGATCGGCGGTCTGCTGGGCACCGGCCACCGGGTGGCCACCAGCGGCGCGGCCGAACGCCAGGGCATCGTGCACCGGCTGGACGCCAACACCACCGGCGCGATGGTCGTCGCCAAGAGCGAGCACGCCTACTCCCACCTGAAGAGGGCTTTCAAGGAGCGTACGGTCGACAAGCGCTACCACGCGCTGGTCCAGGGCCACCCCGACCCGCACCGAGGCACGGTGGACGCGCCGATCGACCGCCATCCCGTCGGGGACGGCCGCTGGGCGGTGGTGGCCGGGGGCAAGGACTCGGTCACCCACTACGACACGATCGAGGCGTTCCGCGCGGCGTCGCTGCTGGACATCAAGCTGGAGACGGGCCGGACCCACCAGATCAGGGTCCACATGTCGGCGCTGCGCCACCCGTGCGTCGGCGACATGCTGTACGGGGCCGACCCCACCCTGGCCGCGCGCCTGGGGGTGAGCAGGCAGTGGCTGCACGCGGTCTCCCTCGCCTTCGAGCACCCTTCCACCGGCGAGTGGGTCTCCTTCAGCACCGCCTACCCCGAAGATCTGGCCCAGGCTCTCAGGATCGTCGCCGCCGAGTCCTAGCGCCGCACACCGATCAGCCGTTCCTGATCTCGCCTCCGGTGTCCGTGTCCTGGCCCGGCTCGTTGATCACTCCGGCGTTCGCGACCTTGCTCTCGGAGGCCGTCCCGGCGTTGGGGTCGACCTGGTCGGGTGAGTCGCCCTGCTGCCCCTCGCCCGGCGCGGTGTCCTGCCCCGAGCCCTCGCCGGTCCCCTCACCCTGGTCCTGCTCCTCGTTCTGCCCCTGGCCGGCGGGGTCCTCCTCAGGCTTGTCGGGTTTGTCGGGCTTGTTTTGAGGGTCCTGTGACGGCTTGGGCGACGGCTTCTCCGACGGTTCGCCCGACGGCCTGTCCCGTGGCGCGGGGTCGTCGTTCCTCGCCCTTTCCGGGGCGGGGCGACCCGAGGTCCCGCCACCGTTGTCTCGCGCGGGTACCTTCGCCTGCTCGGGCTTGTTCGAGGGCTTCTTCTCGTCGGGCCCCACGCTCGCCGACGTCGGCTGATCCCGGGGGATCGGGGGCGAGGAGTTGACGGCGACCCACGCCGCACCTCCCGCGGTCGCGGCGATGGCGAGCGTCGCCGCGACCAGGGCGGCCATCGCCGGGCGTCGCCTCCTCCGGGGGACGAAGCCCGGCCCCTGCTCCGGGCCGGATCCGGCGGGCACGGGAGGCGGCGGCGGTGTGGCCTCGGCCGGAGCGGTGGGTGCGCCGTCCGGACCCGGGACCGCGGCCACCAGGGGAACCGCCAAGGAAGATCCGGTCGACGGTCCGGTGGCGGCTCCGGCGGGCGGTGCGGTGGGCAGTTCGATGGGCATGGTCGGTTCCGGTGCGGTGCCGTTCACCAGGGAGGTGAGGTGGACCTGCACATCGCGGGCCGACATGCGTCGCGCGGGATCCTTGTGGAGCAGGCCGAAGATCACCGGGGCGAGCGGCCCGGCGAACCGCATCGGCGACGGCTCCTGGTGCATGACGGCGCTGAGCGTCGCGAGCGGGTGGGCACGCTCGAAGGGGGAGCGTCCCTCGACCGCCACGTAAAGCGTCACGCCGAGCGACCACAGGTCGGAGGCGAACTCGGCCGGCCCGCCGCTCGCCCGCTCCGGCGCGATGAACGCCGGGGTGCCGATGAGCGAGCCGGTCCTGGTGATCGAGGAGTCGCCCTCCAGGACGGCGATGCCGAAGTCGGTGAGCACCGCCCGTCCGTCCCTGGCGATCAGCACGTTGTCCGGCTTCACGTCGCGGTGCAGGACACCGGCGTGGTGGGCGGCGAGCAGCGCGCCCAGCACCTCCAGCCCGATCCGCGCCACCCGCATCGGCGGCAGCGGCCCGTCCTCCCTGACCACCGCTCCGAGCGTGCGGGAGTCGATGAGCTGCATGATGATCCAGGGGCGCCCGTTCTCCTCGATCACGTCGTAGACCGTCGCCACCCCCGGGTGGCCGCCGATCCGCCCGGCGGTACGGGCCTCCCTGAGGGTCCGGACGGTGAAGACCTCCCGCTCGGGACCGGTGAGGTCGGGGGAGGGGACGACCTCCTTGACCGCCACCTCCCGGCCCAGGACCTCGTCCCGCGCTCGCCAGACCGTTCCCATGCCTCCTCGGCCGATGCGTTCGAGCAGGCGGTAGCGGGCTCCGATGATCCCCTGAGAATCGGTCATGGGGTGGCGAGTACCCAGGATTTACGTCGGCATTCAGGAAAGTTTACGCAGACCAGAGCATGTGCCCTTCTTCGCGCATGAACGTGTCCACGAATCCGGTGCCGTGCTCACCCGCCGCGAACCGCGGTTGCGCGAGCAGGGCGCGCAGCAACGGGATGGTGGTGGCCACCCCCGGTCCCTCCACGGCGAACTCGGCGAGCGCGCGGTCCGCCCTGGCGATCGCCTCCTTTCTGGTGGGCGCCCAGACGACCAGTTTCGCGATCATCGAGTCGTAGTCGGGGGGAATCGTGTCGCCCTGGGCGAACCCGGAGTCGACCCGCACCCCGGGTCCGCCGGGCGGACGAAAGACCGTCAGGCGGCCAGGAGTGGGGCGGAACCCCGCGCCCGGGTCCTCGGCGTTCACCCGGCACTCGACGGCCGCGCCGGTGAGGCGGATCTGCTCCTGGGTGAACGGCAGGAGCTCGCCCGCCGCCACCCGGATCTGCTCCCTGACCAGGTCGACGCCGGTGAGCATCTCGGTCACCGGGTGCTCGACCTGGATACGGGCGTTGATCTCCATGAAGGTCGCCTCGCCGGTCGGGCCGACCAGGAACTCCATCGTCCCCGCCCCGGTGTAGCCCACGTGCCGCGCTCCGGCCACGGCGTACTCGCCGAGCCGCCCGCGCGCCTCCTCGGACAGGGCGGGGGAGGGCGCCTCCTCGACGAGCTTCTGGTTGCGCCGCTGCAACGAGCAGTCGCGCTCCCCCAGGTGCACGACGGTCCCGGCGGAATCTCCCAGCAGCTGCACCTCCACGTGGCGGGCCACGGGCACGAACCGCTCGATGTAGACGTCGCCGTCACCGAACATCCGCCGGGCGAGCGCGGTGGTGCGCCGGTAGACGTCACGCAGCTCCGCCCGGTCGCGCGCCACCTCGATGCCCCGCCCGCCGCCGCCCGCGACGGCCTTCACGATGACCGGATAGCCGATCTCGGAGCCGATCCGCTCGGCCTCGGCCGCGGAGGAGACGGCGCCGTCGCTGCCGGGCAGGACGGGCAGCCCGGCCTCGGCCATCAGGGAGCGCGCCCGCGCCTTGTCGCCGACGCGCTCCATGACCTCGGGACGGGGACCGATGAAGGTGATCCCGCTGTCCGCGCAGATCCTCGCGAAGTCGGCGTCCTCCGACAGGAAACCGTAGCCGGGGTGGATCGCCTCCGCCCCGGTCTGCAGGGCCGCCTCGATGACGGCGGGCACCGAGAGGTAGCTGCGCCGCGCCGGGGCCGGGCCGATGTGGACGGCTCTGTCGGCGTAGGCCACGAACCGGGCGTCCCGGTCGGCCGTGGAGTACACGGCGACGGTCTCGATGCCCATCTCGCGGCAGGTCCTGGCCACGCGCAGCGCGATCTCGCCCCGGTTGGCGATGAGTATCCTTCCGAAGCTCATGGCTCGTCCGTCCGTAGCCGCACCAGGACCTGCCCGTACTCCACAGGCTCGCCGTTTCCCACGACCACCTCGACGACCTCGCCCGCCTGGCCGGCGGCCACCGGGTTCATGAGTTTCATCGCCTCGACGAGGCCGACCGTCTGTCCCGCGTCCACCCGGTCGCCGGGTCGTACGAACGGCGGGGCTCCCGGCTCGGCGGCGACGTAGAAGGTGCCCACCAGGGGAGAGGTCACCGCGTACGACGCGGGGTCCTCCCGCTCGGGCGACCCGGCCGCCTGCTCCGTGGTCACGGCCGCAGGCTGCTGGACCGGCGCGGCGGGCTGGGAGGCGGGCCGCAGGACCGGGGGAGGGGCCTGGGGAAAGGCCCAGGTCACCTCAAGGGCGCACTCGCCCAGGCGCAGGGAGATGCCGGCCACCGGTCCCGGGACGGCCTTGACGAGGTTGGCGACCTCCTCGCGCAGCAGCCGCATCGCCGCGTGGGTCTCCTCCCCCTCACTCCGCCTCTCGGCGTCTCGGACCACCGCGTGGGTGTCCTCTCCCCGGCCCTGCCTTCCGGTGGCCCGCTCACTCATCCTCGACCACCCCCAGCACGCGGAACCTCTCGTGGCGGTGCTTGCGCAGCTCGTCGCCGTCGAGCCCGGACAGCTCGCGCAGTGATTCCAGTACGGCCGACCTGAGCGCGTCCATCGCCGCTCGCGGATCCTCCTGGGCACCGCCCGCGGGCTCCGGCACGACCCCGTCCACGACACCGAGCCGCAGCAACTCGGGCGCGGTGATCCGCAGGGAACCGGCCAGCTCGGTGGCGTGTGAGGGATCGCCGTACAGGATCGCCGAGCAGCTCTCCGGGCTGATCACCGAGTAGACGGCGTGGCGCAGCATCAGGACCCGGTTGGCCAGCGCGAGGGCCAGCGCCCCGCCGCTGCCTCCCTCGCCGACCACGGTGGCGACCACCGGCACGGACAGCTCCGACATGCCGGCGAGGCACTCGGCGATCGCCCAGGACTGCCCGCGATCCTCGGCTCCGACGCCCGGGGCCGCGCCCTGGGTGTCGACGAGCGTCACCACCGGCAGGCCGAGCCGGTCGGCGAGCCGCATCAGCCGCAGTGCCTTGCGGTAGCCCTCGGGATGGGCGAGACCGAAGTTTCTGGCGACGAGTTCCCCGGTGTCGTGCCCCTTCTGATGACCAATGATCATCACGGGTGTCCCGTCGAGCAGGCCGGTGCCGCCGACGATCGCCGGGTCGTCGCCGTGCGTGCGGTCTCCGTGAAGCTCCACGAAGTCCGAGCACAGGTGCCAGATGTAGTCGAGAGTGGTCGGACGCCGGGTGTCGCGGGCCAGCCGCAGGGTCTCCCGGGCGGCCGGCGCGCCGGACAGCTCGCCCGGATCGCGGATCACCGCCGCGGACCGAGCGGGGAGCGGCGTCCCCTGCGCGGATCCGTTCCCGTTTCGCACGTCTCGGTGTGGTGCGTTCCCGGTCTGTTCGTTTCCGGGGCGGCCGGTCGTGGACAGCAGCCGGGCGAGCAGGGGACGCAGCCCTTCGCGGGGCTCGACCCGGTCGAGCATGCCGCGTTCGGCGAGGTATTCGGCGCTCTGGAACCCGGGCGGGAGCTTCTCGCGGGTGGCGGAGGCGATGACGCGCGGCCCCGCGAAGCCGACGAGCGCACCGCGCTCGGCGATCAGCACGTCCCCGAGAGTGGCGAAGGAGGCGGTCACCCCGCCGAAGGTGGGATCGGTCAGCACGCAGACGCTGAGCACGCCCGCTCCCCGCAGTCGTCGCATCGCCTGGGCGGTCTTGCCCATCTGCATCAGTGACAGGCAGCCCTCCTGCATGCGGGCGCCTCCCGAGGCGACGGCCAGGACCAGCGGCACGCGCTCGCTCAGCGCCCGCTCGCAGGAGCGGGTGACGGCCTCGCCGACCGCCGAACCCATGCTGCCGCCGAGGAAGGAGAAATCCATGACGGCGACGACCACGCGGTGGCCGCCGATCGTGGCGGTGCCGTGCAGGACGGCGTCGTCCAGGCCGGTGCGCTCGCGTGCCCGCGCCAGACGCTCGCCGTAGGGCAGGGAGTCGGTGAATCCCAGCGGGTCGCCACCGCGCACCCGGGGGGCGGCGACGAAGGAACCGTCGTCCACCAGTGTGCGCAGCCGCTCATCGGCGCACAGCCGGTGGTGGTGGTCGCACTCGGGGCAGACGCCCCGCGTACGGGCCAGGCGGGGGACGTACACGATGGACGCGCAGCCGGGGCAGCGAGACCACAGGGCGGGGGCGGGGGCGGTGGCCGGTGCGGCGGGGGAGATCGTCACAGGGCACGCTCCCGGGGGGTCCAGTGGTAGAACCGCTGTGCCATCGCGTCGGCGGGGCCGCGCCAGGTGTCCGGGTCGTACGGTCTGACGTGCGGGGCGAGCTCCCGGCTCAGCCGCAGGAAGTCCTCGCGTCCGCCGGCCGTGGCCATCGCCTCGGCTGCGGATCCCTCGAACTCGACATGGTGGAAGTAGAGGTCTCGGTAGCGGAACAGATCGCGGCGCGTCACCCCGAGCGCGCGGGGCAACTCGCCGGCGTCGGACTCGCCGAAGAGGCGGGAGACCTCGCCGGAGCCGCCGGGGGTGAGGCGGGCGACGATCAGAATCCGGTCGGGCACGGGAACTCCTCGGTGTCCGGTCGATCGGGTCCGTCCCACCGTAGGAACCGGGCCGGGCCGCTGTCGCCCGCCGCCGGCGTGAACCCGGGACTCCTCCGGGGAGGGGACCCTCTCCTTCCCCGAGGGGAGCCGTCCTCTTTTCCGGGCCCCCTTCGGGGCCTTCCTTCCGGCCCTCTTCCTGGCGCCTTTTCGGGTTTCTGGTGCTTTTGCGGGATCGAGCGGAAGGTGGTCTCGCGGTACGGGCGGACGCGAATGGGCCGCCCCCCGTGGGGGAGACGGCCGCCTTCGCGCGCCTGAGCCGTGTCAGCCCCGAGGGGTGGCCGCCACCAGGCCGTTCTCGTACGCGAAGATCACTATCTGGACCCGGTCGCGGACCCCGAGCTTCTGGTAGAGGTGCTGGACGTGCGACTTGATCGTGCTGTCGCCGAGCACGAGCGCGCGTGCGATCTCGTCGTTGCCGTAGCCACGTACGAGCAGGCGGAACACCTCCCGCTCCCGCTCGGTGAGCTGGTCGAGCACGGCGGTCGGCGCGGCCGAGAGCACCGGGCGCCTGGCGAACTCGTCGATGAGCTTTCGCGTCACCGAGGGCGAGAGCAGGGCGTCGCCCTCGGCGACCTCGCGCACGGCCTCCACCAGCCGGTCGGTGGGCGTGTGCTTGAGGATGAAGCCGCTGGCCCCGCTGCGCAGCGCCTCGAAGACGTGCTCGTCCTGGTCGTAGATGGTGAGGATCACGACCTTCGCGGGGTAGGCGGCACCCAGCTTGCAGATCTCCCTGGTGGCGGTGATGCCGTCCATGCGCGGCATGTTGATGTCCATCAGCACCACGTCCGGGCGGAGTGACTTGACCGACTGCACCGCCTGTAGCCCGTGCGGTGCCTCTCCGACCACGACGATGTCGGGCACCCCGTCGAAGACGGCGTGCAGGCCGCTGCGGATCAGCGGCTGGTCGTCGGCGATCAGGACGCGGATCTTCCGCATGGCTCGTCCTCTCTGGAGACGGCGGAGGTGACGGGGATGACTGCCCGGGTGGCGAACCCGCCCCCGGGCAGTGGCCCCGACTCCAGGTGGCCCCCCTGCTCCGCGACCCGCTCGGACAGGCCGGACAGTCCTGTGCCGCCCCGTCCGCCGGGAACCCGCCTGCCGGGAAAGGGCACGGGAGCGGCCACGGTCATCACACCGGGGCGCGTCTCGTTGACCACCGAGACGCTCAGCTTGTCACCGAAGCAGACGTCCAGGTGGACCGGGCCGGCGTTGTGCTTGAGCGCGTTCGTCAGCGCCTCCTGGGCGACGCGGAACGCGGTCTTGGCGACCTCGGGTGGCACGTGGCGCTCGTCGGCGATGTTGCGCAGCCGTACGGCCAGGTCGGGGAGAGGAAAGCGCCCGGCGAGCTCGGTCAGCCTGGTCGAGAGCGGCACCCCGTCGTCACCGCGTCGAGGCTCCTGCCGGATGAGCCCGCCTGAAGGCTCCTCCAGGGGGAGGCCACGCGACGGTTTCCTCCGGGAGAGGCGGAGTGGCGGCTCCCTTCGAGACGGACCACGCGGAGGCCGCTCCCATGCGGGATCTCCCAGCGGGTCCTTCCAGGGCGCCAGGTCGAGCCTCCCCCGTGGGAGAGACGGCTCGTGCCGCAGGGCGGCCAGTGTTTCCCGCAGGTCCTCCAGGGTCGCCTGGGCCGTCTCCTCGATGATCCGGGCCACCTGGTGTCCCGTCGTCGACGAGCCGGACAGCCGTCTGGCCTGGAGCGCGATGACGGTCAGGCCGTGACCCACGCCGTCGTGCAGGTTGCGGGCGATCCAGCGCCGCTCGCGGAGCATCGCGCCGGTCTCGCTCCCGGTCGGGATGGTCTGGGCCGAGGTGGTCTGGGTCGGTGTGATCCGGGCCTGGCGAGGATCGGTCGTCGCCGACACGGTGGCCAGGATCACGGCCGCCGTGGAGCACAACAGGTCGGTCCAGCTCAGCTCGGAGAGGAGATAGCCGAAGAAGTCGCTCACCGGACCCACCCCGTTGGGGTCCGTTGAGATCTCCGCTGGGATCGGCTGATCAGTGGATGTGAGAGGTGCTTGCATTTCTGGGTTGTTTTGCCCCGTCGTTCCCCCATGAAAGGTGAGCGTAGTCAGAAAAGGGAGCTATATCAAGCAAATTATATGGGCCGTCACAGGCTTCGTTAAGATTCTGTTCTCCGGGTAAGTGAAACGCCGATCGCGCGTCTGGAAATGTTCTCGGGCGGTCGTCGGGGAATTCGAGGCGCTCCTGTCGGCGGATACCGGCGACGGGCTCCGCATTCAAGCGATCTATGGGTTCTCACAGAGAGGTCTCGGAGGTTCTTAAGGTGCGCGGACCGAATCGCATTATGTGCGGTGACTTGATATGCGGGTAAAGTGGCGTGAATCGTGACAACGAGGCATTGTGGTGATGATGTTTTGAATTAAAAGGCGAGGCGGTTTAAGTGCTGGGCGCAATGGCACCATCGCCTCCGCGCCTCTCGCCTCCGCGCCCCTCACCCCTCGATCCCCACGCCCGTGTCCTGGACCTCGGTGTCTCCGTCTCCTCGCTCCGACCTCTGTCGATGCCCTGGCCCTCCCGGTCTCCCGCGCCTTCATGCTCCCGTGCGCCTGCCCTGTGCCTTCGGCCCCGTGTCCCCGATTCCGTGGCCAGGGTGCCCGTGCTCCGGGGTGTTCCGCGGGGCAGGGGGCGGCGGGCTCCCGCACCGGAGGCCGGAAAACACCGCGGTGAGGGGACGCCTGCTCCCACCCATGGCGGAGAGGAACCCACCGAGGGGGGAACGACGGGTTCGGTCACGCGGTGGAAGACAGCCGGGCCCGCCGCGAACAGGCTGGTTCCAGAAGGCGGCGGACGGCTGCCACCGGCCAAGGGAGACCGATGCGGCGCTACGCGATCACTTTCCAGATCAGGCCCGGCACGGAGGCGGCGGTGCGGAAACTCCTGTCGGAGTACGCTCCCCCGGATTGGGAGACCTCCGACGGGACGCGTCTGCTCAGTACGTCGATCTTCATGCACGGCACCACGGTCGTCCGTGTCATCGAGATCGACGGCGATCTGCCGAGTGTGATGGCCCACCTGTCCAGGCAGCCGGGCATTCAGCGACTGGAACGCGAGCTGGACGCCTACCTCGCGGTCCCGCGCGACATGAGTGACCCGGAGGGAGTGCGCGCCTTCTTCGCGTCGGCGCTCATGGACCACGTGACCACCCGCGTCGCCGGGCCGGCCAGGAGCGAGCCTGTACAGGCAGAGCCCGTACAGGCAGAGGCCGTCCAGGTTGAGGCGGTACGAGGGGAAGCGGGCAGAGCTGAGCCGGCTGAGCCCTTCCGAGCTGATCCGGTTCGAGGGGAGCCGGTTCGATGAGCGCCCCGGCCTTCCTGATCACCGGGGCGACCGGGCAGCTCGCCGAGTCCGTGATCGAGCTGCTCGGCGGCCGGGGCGACCGGCTGCTGCTCACCGGCCGCGACAAGGACCGCCTCGACGGGCTGCGGCGACGGCACGGGGTCGTCGGACGGATCGAGACGCTGGCCACGGACGTCTCCGATCCCGAAGGTGCCCGCCTCGCCGCCGAGGAGGCGATCAGGCGTTTCGGCCGCCTCGACGGGCTGGTCCACCTGGTCGGCGGCTTCCGGGCGGGACCGCTCTTCCTGACGGACATCGGGGTCTACGAGCGGATGCTGCGCGACAACTTCCTGTCGGCGGTGATCGCCACCCAGGCGGTCCTGCCGTACCTGGGCGAGGGGGCGCGGCTGGTCTACTTCAGCACCCCGCTCGCCGGTGAGCCGCTGCCCGCGCTGTCGGCCTACACCGCCGCGAAGGCTGCCCTGGTCGCCTGGGTCCGTTCCATCGCGCACGAGGTGAAGCGGAGCGGCATCCATGCCAACACGGTCGTCATGACCGTGGCGGACACACCGGACAAGCGCCGGGAACGGCCCGGGATGAACTTCGACCACACCGTCACCCCCGAGCTGGTCGCCAGGGTCGTGGGGTTCCTCACCTGCGAGGAGTCGGACGGCCTGTACGGCAGCTGCGTCCCGGTGCTGGGCCGGTTCGAGTTCACCTCCGAGCTGGGCGGACCGCCGCCCGGTGCGGGAGGTCCCCGATGAGGGCCAGGATCGTCTTCCTGATCAGGGTGCCCGACGAGCGGCGAGAGGACTTCCTGGCCGCCTACGAGAAGATCCGCTACCAGGTGTCCGCAGGTGTCCCCGGCCACCTGAGGGACCAGGTCTGCCAGTCGGCCACCGACCCCGAGCAGTGGCTCATCACCAGTGAGTGGCGCGAACTGGCCGACTTCCTCACCTGGGAGGCGACCGAGGAACACCGCGAACTCGTCGGGCCCATGCGCGAGTGCATGACCGAGGCCCGTTCCCTGCGCTTTCTGATCCGCGAGGAGACGGGGGCGGCCGTACCGCTTCCCGAGGGGACGGCGGCGGCCGTACCGCTCCCGGAGGGGACGGAGGACGGCCATGCCGTCCCCGGAGGGGCGCCGCCCGCCGGGGGGACGGCGGTGGTCGTGTCACTCCCTGAGGAGGCGGCCGTGCCGTCCGCGGGGAAGGCGAAGGCCGTCGTGGCCGCCGCCGTCGCGCGGGAGCCGTCGTGAGGGTGGCCGTCGTCGGGGGCGGCATCGGCGGGCTGAGCGCGGCGCTGGCGCTGCGGGCCGCGGGAGCCGAGGTCACCGTGTACGAACGCGTCACCGAACCGCGTGCCGCGCGGGCGGGACACGGCCTGGTGCTCTGGCACAACGCCGTACTGGCACTGCGCGCGCTCGGTGTGGGGCCCGAGGTCGAGAAGATCGGTCACGAGCTTCACCGGCATCGCTTTCTGGACGCGCGTGGCAGAAGGATCGCGGAGTGGTCGATGGCGCGCATGGCGGGGCGTCTCGGCGCCCCCGTCTACGGCGTCGGCCGCCCCCACCTGCACGCGCTCCTCGCCGACCGGGTGGGGGAGGACCTCGTGACCGGCTTCCGGTTCACCGGTTTCACCGCGACCGGGGACGGCGTCGTCGTCCGGTTCGGCGAGGGTCGCGAGGAGCGGGCGGACCTGCTCGTCGGCGCGGACGGGCTGCGCTCGGCCGTACGTGCCGCACTGCTCCCCGGCGACCCTCCGCCCCGATACGCCGGGTTCACCGCCTTCCAGGGGGTGATCAGGCTGCCCGGCTCCGGGATGCCCGAGCACACCTTCCTCAGCACGTGGGGCCGAGGCCGGTGGTTCGTCTGCTACCGGCTCTCCGACGACCACGTCTACTGGGACGGGGTGCTGGGCGACCGGGTCGCGCCGCGGCTCGGCGAGAGCCCTCTCGGCCTGCTGGCCGCGGAGTTCGACGGCTGGCCCGACCCGATTCCCGGCCTGATCGCCGCCACCGGGGCCGACGACGTCACCCCGGTGCACGTCTTCGACCGTCCTCCGCTGCGGCGCTGGAGCCACGGCCGGGTGACGCTGCTGGGGGACGCGGCTCATCCGATGACGTTCAACCTCGGCCAGGGGGCCGGACAGGCGATCGAGGACGCGCTCGTCCTGGGCGAGGAGCTCGCGGGCGGCGACGTTCCGGCGGCACTCGCCGCCTACGAGGCCCGCAGGGTGGAACGCACCGCCCGGATGGTCCGGCGGTCGCGGGCCAACGGCGAGCTCACCCGCTGGCGGCACCCGATCGCCTGCGCGGCACGCGACGCGTTCATGCGCCTGACGTTCGACCGGCTGGTGTACCGCGAGACGTACCGGCTCACCATGGCCGTCGACTTCACCGGAGACGCGGACGCCATCGGAGCCGGGAGGTCCGCCGGCGACGGGGACCTCACGGCGGAGGGGAGTGAGACGTGACCAGACTCGCGGGGAAGCCCGGGCCGCCCACGGGTGTGAGCCGCACCGCGGTGGTGATCACCCAGGCGCGGGAGGCGGAGAGCGCGCGGCCCGACCGGCTCTTCGACGATCCGCTCGCGGGCCCGCTCGCCGACGCGGCCGGGCGGATCACCGGGATCAGCGAGGCGGGCCGGCACGCGGCCGAGCACTTCGTCCTGCGCACCCGCTTCTTCGACGACCGGCTGCGCGAGGCCGCGGAGGCGGGCCTGCGGCAGGTGGCCCTGCTCGCCGCCGGCCTGGACACCCGTGCCTTCCGGCTGAAATGGCCAGAAGGCACCCGCCTGTTCGAGGTCGACCTGCCGGACCTGATCTCCTTCAAGGAGAAGGCGCTCGCCGACCAGGGGGCCCGGCCCGCCTGCGATCGCGCGGTCGTCCCCGCCGACCTGCGCGAGGACTGGCCGTCGGCGCTGCTGTCCGCGGGCCTCGATCCGGACGCGCCGACCGCCTGGCTGATCGAGGGCGTGCTGATGTACCTCACGCCTGCCGAGGCGGGGCGTGTGGTCGGCCGGGTCTCCGAGCTGTCGCCCCCCGGGAGCAGGCTCGCCGTCGAGCACGTCAACAAGGCGTACGCCGAACTGCCGCAGATGCGGCCCGCGATGGGCAGGCTCGCCTCCACCCGGGCCGCCTGGCGGTCGGCCGTCGAAGACCCGACCGCATGGCTGGCCCGGTACGGGTGGCGTGCCACGGTGACCCACCAGGCCGACCTCGCCCGGGCGATGGGCCGTCCCGTCCCGGTGATGGCGGATCCCCGGACGGTCGGCTCGGCCCGGATCTGGCTGGTGGACGCCCTGCGAGACGAAGTGCGAGACGAAGAAGGACACCGACCGACGACAGGAGCCGATGACGATGCCGTTCACCGATGAGAACGTACGCGAACTGCTGCTCTGTGTGGGCCTGGACCCCGCGGCCGGGGACGAGGCCCTGGAACTCACCTTCGACGCGCTGGACCTCGACTCCCTGGCCAGGGTGGAGATCGCCACCCGCATCCAGGACCGGTTCGGCGTGGACGTGGAGGAGGAGCTGACGGCCCAGACCACGCCGTCCCTGATGAGAGAACTCGTGACCGAGCGGCTGGCGGCGACGGGCGCCTGACCGGTGTCTTCTGAGGAGGCGAACGCACATCATGATCGGACACACCGACAACACGATCGAGATCGACGCTCCCATCGGATTCGTCTGGGACCTGACGAACGACGTCCGGGCCTGGCCGGAGCTCTTCTCCGAGTACGCCAAGGTGGAGGTCCTCACCGAGTCGGACGACTCGGTGACCTTCCGGCTCACCATGCACCCCGACGCGCTGGACCGCGTCTGGTCCTGGGTGTCGGAGCGCTCCTGGGACCGCGACACCTGGACGGTGAGGGCGCGCCGGGTGGAGACCGGGCCGTTCGAGTTCATGAACATCACCTGGGTCTACGAGGAGCTCGGCCCCGACCGTACCCGCATGCGCTGGGTACAGGACTTCCACATGAGGCCCGAGGCGCCGGTCGACACCCGGGAGATGACCGGCCGGATCAACGCCGGCTCCGCGGTCCAGATGTCGTTGATCAAGGAGAAGGTGGAGAGACGCCGCCGGCGCGTCGTGGGGTTTCACGACGTGCCGTCCAACACCAGGCGCGGCGGCGACCTGCGCACCCTGGTCTCCCCGGCGACCTGCGGTTCCTCGTCGGGCTTCTGCGGGGCCGTGCGCCTGGCGCCCGGCGAGGGCGTCTGTGAGCACTACCACCCCTACTCCGAGGAGTACGTGTTCGTCGCGACCGGGACGCTCAGGGTGGACCTCGACGGTGAGCCGCTCACCGTCGGCGCCGAGCAGGCGCTGCTCATCCCCCGCGAGGTGAGGCACCGCCTCACCAATGTCGGCGACGACGACGCGCTCGTGGTCTTCCAGCTCAGCCCGCTCGCCCCGAGGCCCGAACTCGGGCACGTGGACACCGAGCCCTGTCCGGAGGCGGTGGGAAGGTGAGACGGGTCGTCGTCACCGGCATCGGGGTGATCGCCCCGGGCGGGGTGGGCCGGGAGCGGTTCTGGAACCGGATCGTGGACGGCAGGCCGGCCGTCCGCCGGGTCACCGCCTTCGACCCGTCCCCGTTCCGCTCCCAGATCGCGGCCGAGGTCGACTTCGACCCGGCCGCCCACGGTCTCACCGCGCGTGAGGTCCGGCGCATGGATCGCTTCGTCCAGCTCGCCGTCGCCTGCGCCGACGAGGCGGTGGCCGACTCCGGCCTCGACCTCGGCGCGGCCGATCCCGAGCGGGCCGGGGTGAGCCTCGGCTCGGCGGTCGGGGCCACCATCACCCTGGAGGAGGAGTACGTGGTCGCGAGCGACCGCGGCAAGGACTGGGAGGTGGATCACCGCCACCTGAAGCCGTTCGTTCACCAGGCGCTGGTGCCCTCCAGCGCGGCGGCCGAGCTGGCGGTCCGGTTCGGCCTGAACGGCCCGGCCGCCGTCGTCTCGACCGGCTGCACCTCCGGCATCGACGCCATCGGCCGGGCGTACCGGCTCGTCCAGGACGGTGAGGCGGACATGATGCTCGCGGGGGCGTCGGACGCGCCGATCTCCCCGATCACCGTGGCGTGCTTCGACGCCATCCGCGCGACCAGCCCGGACAACGCCGAACCGGAGACGGCCTCGCGGCCATTCGACGCCGGGCGGAAGGGCTTCGTCCTCGGTGAGGGCGCGGCGGTGCTGGTGGTGGAGGAGCTGGAGCACGCCCGGCGGCGCGGTGCCCGGGTGTACTGCGAGATCACCGGCTACGCCGCGCGGGCCAACGGCTTCCACATGACCGGGCTGCGGCCCGACGGCCTGGAACTGGGCAGGGCGATCGGCCACGCGCTCGACCAGGCGAGACTCAACCCCGAGGACATCGGCTACGTCAACGCCCACGGGTCGGGGACCAGGCAGAACGACCGGCACGAGACGGCCGCCTACAAGCGGAGTCTCGGCGAGCACGCCCGGCGGGTGCCGATCAGCTCGATCAAGTCGGTGATCGGCCACTCGCTCGGTGCGATCGGCTCGATCGAGATGGCGGCCTGCGCCCTGGTCCTGCAGCGGGGCGTGATCCCGCCCACGGCCAACCTGACCGTCCCCGACCCCGAGTGCGACCTGGACTACACGCCCCTGGTCGCGCGGGAGGTGACCGCCGGGCACGCGCTCTCCGCGGGCAGCGGCTTCGGCGGGTTCCAGTCCGCGATGATCTTCTCTGAGCCGGGGGCGGCCCGATGAGCGACCGCAGGGCGGTGATCACCGGGCTCGGCGTGGTCGCCCCGACGGGTGTCGGCGCGGCCGGGCACTGGAAGGGGTCCCTGTCCGGGCGGAGCCGGATCGGCCCGGTGACGTCGTTCGACGCCTCGGGGTCACCGGTCAGGCTGGCGGGGGAGGTCACCGGTTTCGACGAGCGCGAGTTCGTCGACAGCAAGCTGCTGGTGCAGACCGACCGGTGGACCTGGTTCGCCCTCGCCGCCACCCGGCTCGCCCTGGCCGACGCCGCCCTCGACCCCGCCAAAGAGGATCCGTTCGACCTGTCGGTGGTGACCGCCGCCGCCTCGGGAGGAAACGCCTTCGGTCAGCGGGAGATCCAGGCGCTGTGGCGGAAGGGGCCACGAGCGGTGAGCGCCTACCAGTCCATCGGCTGGTTCTACGCCGCGAGCACCGGCCAGCTGTCCATCGCTCACCGGCTCAAGGGCGCCTGCGGGGTGCTGGTCGCGGACGCGGCGGGGGCGATCGACGCGCTCGCCGAGGCGGCACGGCTGATCCGCGCGGGTACCGAGGTCGTCGTGACCGGGGGCACCGAGGCGCCGCTGTCGCCGTACGCGCTCGCCTGCCAGGCCGGTGAGGCGACGGTGAACCGCTCGGCCGACCCCGACGCGGCCTACCGGCCCTTCGCGCCCGACGCGGCCGGGCATGTTCCCGGTGAGGGAGGCGCGATCCTCGTCGTGGAGGACCGGCACAGCGCCTTCGGCCGGGGCGCCCCGACCGTCTACGCCGAGATCGCCGGGACCGCCTCCACCCACGACGCCCACCACGTGAGCGACCCGGCCCCCGACCACCGTCAGTACGCCAGGGCGATGCGCGAGGCGATCGCCCGCGCCGGGCTCGGCGTGGACGACGTCGGCGTGGTCTTCGCGGACGGGGCGGGAGACGTGGTCAGGGACTCCCTTGAGGTGGCGGCGCTGCGGGAGGTGTTCGGGGATCGTCGCGTGCCGGTGACGGTGCCCAAGACGATGACCGGCCGCCTGTGCTCAGGCGGTGCGGCCCTCGACCTCGCCTGGGCGGCTATGACGCTGACCGAAGGGGTGATCCCGCCGACCGTCGGCACCGTCGCTCCCGAGGGCGTGGACCTGGTCACCGAGCCCAGGGGGGTGGAAGGGCTCTCGTCCGCGCTGGTCGTGGCCCGAGGCTCCGGCGGCTTCAACTCCGCGGCGGTGCTGACCGCCGTCTGACGGCCCGAAAAAGGGAAAACGTGAACGGCCACCGTCTTCGCAGACGGTGGCCGTTGCGTTGTCCGGCCGCTCCTAGACAGGTTCCGGGATTCGGGTGGGCTCGGGGTTCTCCCACCTCAACGGCGAGGGCTCCACCCGCAGGATCCGGGCGGCCCAGACGGGCAGCCACCAGTTCCACCGGCCCATCATCGCGACCACGGCCGGGACCAGGACGCCGCGGATGAGGGTGGCGTCCAGGAAGACGCCGAGGGCCAGACCGCTCGCGAACACCTTCACGTCCAGCTCGGGGGTCATGGCGAGCGCCGCGAAGGAGACGAACAGGATCAGCGCCGCCGAGGTGACCAGCCGGCCGGTGCGGCCCACCCCCTCGATCACCGCCTGCTCCGTGCTGCCGGACCTGTCGTACTCCTCGCGCATCCTGGCCAGGATGAACACCTCGTAGTCCATGCTCAGGCCGTACAGGAAGGCGAAGATGACGAGCGGCACGAACTCGCCGATCGAGCCGGTCGGCTGGATGTCCAGCAGCTCCCTGGTTCCCCAGCCGAACTGCCACAGCACCACCATCGCGCCGATCACCGCGCCCAGCGAGAGCAGGTTGAGCGCGATCGCCTTCAGCGGCAGCAGCAGCGAGCGGAACGCCCGCGCCAGCATGACGAAGGTGACCAGCGCGATCAGGCCGAGCATCCAGGGGAACGCCCCGTAGGCGTGCTCCTGGAAGTCCATGCTCTGCGCCGCGTTGCCGCCGACGCGTGCGGTGACCGGCACCGCCTCGCGCACCCGGGTGATGGTCGCCTCGCCGGCCTCGGTACCGTTCTCCGAGATCGGAAGCACGGTGATGACGGCGGTGCCCTCGCGGCGCCAGGACGGGTCGTCGGGGGCGAGCACCGTGGACACGCCCTCCACGTTCCTGATCCGTTCGGCGGCCTGGGCGGGGTCGCCGCTCACCAGGACGTCGAACGGGGTGATCGAGCCCGCGGGGACGCCCGCCTGGCGCAGCGCGGAGAGTCCTTCGGCGCCGGGGCCGGTGGTCAGCAGGTTCTCGCTCGCGGGCAGGCCGAGGTTGACGCTCAGCGCGGTCACCGTCAGCGCCGTCAGCAACCCGCCGGTGAGCAGGGCGGCGAGCAGGCGCATCCGCACCACGCCGCGGGCCCACGCCGACCAGGCCCGTCCGGCTCGCGCCTCGCGCCGGAAGGGAGCCCCGTCCCGGCCCGCGCGGGTGCGCCTGCGGTCGAGTCGCCGGCCGGTCAGGGCGAGCAGCACCGGCAGCACGGTGAGTGTGGTGGCCACGCTCGTCGCCGCGATGATCATCCCGGCGAGGCCGAGGCTGCGCAGGAACGGCACCGGCAGCACCACCATGGTCACCAGGCCGACCGCGACCGCCGCGCCGCTGAACAGCACCGCCCGTCCCGCGCCCGCCATGGCCCGGTGCACGGCCTCGTCGCCGCGGTGCCCGTTCGCCCGCTCCTCCCGCCAGCGGGCCACCAGCAGCAGCGAGTAGTCGATCGCGATGCCCAGGCCGAGCAGGGGCATCGTGGTGAGGGCCACGTCGTGCACGGTCATCACCAGCGTGAGCAGCAGGATCACGACGAACGACAGGAAGATGGACAGGACCGAGATGAGGAGCGGTACGAAGGCGAGTGCCGAGCGGAACACCAGCAGCAGGACCACCACCGCGGCGAGCACGCCGACACCGATCTTGGTGGGCACGTCCACCCCGCCCGCGTCCACGCTCGGCGCGAGGGCGTCCAGGCCCGTCACGTGCACGCTCGTGCCCGCCGGCAGCACCGGGGTCATCGCCCTGACGATGACCGGGCTCTCGTCCGGTGTCTCCCCGAGGCCCCCGCCCGGAGGGCTGCCGTCGGAGTAGGTGCCGGGGAAGACGAGTCCGAACGTGGTCCGGCCGTCGGTGCCGATCAGCCGGGGATCGCCGGTGCTCGCGTAGGAGACCACGCGGGCCTTGGGCAGTTCGGCGGAGACGGCGGCGAAGGCGCGGCCGAGGATCTCCCTGTTGTCTTCGGCCCGCATTCCCTCAGGAAGCACGACAACTGGAACAAATGGCCGCTGATAGCCACCATTCCCATAGATTCTGACTATTTCCTGGTTGGCCTCGAAGGCGGGCATTCCGGGATGCGAATATTCCTCGGAGAGCCGCTGGATCGCGATCGGCGTCGCGCCCAGGCCCACCAGGAATCCCAGCACGGTCAGCAGGGCGACCAGTCCCTTGCGCCGCAGTACGAAAACCGAGATTCTCTCCATGGCCTCCAGTGCAACAAAATGATCTTCAATGGTTGTGTGCCCGCCCTTAGAGCGGCATGTGAATCACTCTTCACAGAGTTTTCTATGGTCTTTTCAAGATCTTCCGAGTGAAACTTGTCGGGTGAACCGAATACTGGTCGTAGACGACGAGCCCTACCTCGCCGACCTCGTCGCAACCGCGCTCCGCTACGAGGGGTTCGAGACGGCGATCGCGGGGACGGGGGCCGCGGCGGTGTCGCTGGCCGAGACCTTCGGTCCCGACCTGATCGTCCTGGACGTGATGCTGCCCGACGTGCTCGGCACCGAGGTCTGCCACCGGATCAGGTCGAAGGGCTCCGAGGTGCCCGTGGTCTTCCTCACCGCCCTCGACGCCACGGAGGACAAGATCGGCGGGCTCACCGTGGGAGGTGACGACTACGTCACCAAACCGTTCAGCCTGGAGGAGCTGATCGCGAGGATCCGCGCCGTGCTGCGCAGGACCAGGCGGGCCGGCGCCGAGGAGGGCAGGGTGACCTTCGCCGACCTCGTCATCGAGGAGGACGCCCACGAGGTGTGGCGCGACGGCCGGCGCGTCGACCTCACCCCGACGGAGTTCAAGCTGCTGCGCTTCCTGGCGGCCAACGCCGGCAAGGTCGTCTCCAAACGGCAGATCCTCGACCACGTGTGGGAGTACGACTTCGGCGGCAACGACGGAGTCGTGCAGACCTACATCAGCTACCTGCGCCGCAAGGTCGACGCGTCGCATCCCCCGCTCATCCACACCGTGCCCAGGGTGGGATACGTCCTGCGCCTGCCGAGGGAGGACTGATGTCGCTGCGGACCCGCCTCGTGCTCACCGTCGTGGGCCTGGTCGCGCTCGCGCTCGGGATGGCGGCGGGGGCGACGTTCGGCGCGCTGCAGGACTGGCGTGGTCACGGCGGCGCCAGGCTGCTCGTCCTGCCCACCCCCGAGGCGCTCATGGCCGCCTCCGACGAGCTGGTCAAACGCGTCGCCCTCGTCATGATCGGCTCCTCGGCGTTCGCGCTCGTCTGCCTGACCCTGCTCGCCACCCACCTGATCCGCCGGGGACTGCGCCCGCTGGACCGCATCGTCGAGACCGCGGCGGCGATCGGCGAAGGCAACCTGGATCGCCGCATCGAGGCGGCGCCCATCACCGGGGAGGTGGGCCGCCTCGGCCACGCGCTCAACCAGATGCTCGCCCAGATCGAGGAGGCGTTCCGCGAGAGGGAGGCGTCGGAGGACCGGCTGCGCCGCTTCGTCGCCGACGCCTCCCACGAGCTGCGCACCCCGATCGCCTCCATCCGCGGTTACGCCGAGCTGTTCCGGCGCGGCGCGGACACCCGGCCGGAGGACCTGGCCAAGGCGATGCGCAGGATCGAGGCCGAGGCCACCCGGATGGGCTCCCTGGTCGACGAGATGCTGCTGCTGGCCCGCCTCGACCAGGGCCGCCCTCTGGAACGCGCCCCGGTGGAGCTCACCGAGCTCGCCGCCGACGCGGTCGCCGACACCCTCGCCATCGAACCGCTCAGGCCGCTCTCACTGGAGTGCGAGGGCCGTGTCGAGGTGCCGGGCGACGCCGCCAGGATCCGCCAGATCGTCGGCAACCTACTGGCCAACGTGCTCAACCACACCCCCGAGGGGACGGCGGCGGTCGTCAGGATCCGGACGGACGACGAGTACGCCGTGGTCGAGGTGGCCGACGACGGACCCGGCCTCACCGAGGAGCAGGGCGCCCTGGTCTTCGAGCGTTTCCACCGGGCCGGTCATCCCCGCGACGGCGCCCGCCAGGGGGGCGCGGGCCTCGGGCTCTCCATCGTCGCCGCCGTCGCCGCCGCGCACGGTGGCGACGCCACGGTGACCTCCCGCCCCGGCGCCGGCGCCACCTTCCGGGTACGGTTCCCGCGCGGCACGGACGACCTCGACCTCAGCTCAGGACGTGGCGCAGCGCGGCGGTGACGAGGGCGGCCGCGGCGAGGACCACCAGGAACGGGGCGCGCAGCAGCAGCGCCACGACGGCGGCACCCATCCCCGCGGTGCGCGGCCAGTCGAGGTGCAGCGCCTGCCCCTCGCCGAAGGTCTGCACCGCGATCAACGCCGCCAGCAGGGCCACCGGGACGAGCGTCGCGAAACGCTGCACCCCCGGGTGGTCGAGGACGCGGCGCGGCGCCGACAGCCCGGCGAGCTTGAGCGCGTAACAGGCGGCGCAGGTGATGACGACGGCCCACCAGATGGTCACTTGGGTCTCCTCAGGATCACCGCGAGCACGGCCACGGACGCGAGCAGCACGGGCACGCCCGGCGGGGTGAAAGGGGTCGCGGCCAGCGCGACCGCCGCGCCGCCGCACGCGATCAGGCGCAGCGCGCGGGCCTCGGCGCCGCTCCCGGTGAGCCGGGGCCACAGGATGGCGAGGAAGGCCGCGGGACCGACGACGTCCAGGCCGAACGCCGAGGGGTCGGCCACCCACGAGGTGCCCAGCGCGCCGAGGAGGGTGGTGGCGTTCCAGGTCAGGTAGAGGCTGACGAAGGTGACGAAGAACGCCGTCCTGGCCGACTCCTCGTCCGGCTGGGCGAGGGCGACCGCCGTCGTCTCGTCGATCACTCCCTGGGCCGTCAGCGGCCTGCGCCATCCCCGGACGCCGAGCACCCCGGCCATGCGCAGGCCGTACAGGCTGTTGCGGGCGCCGAGCAGCATCGCACCGGCCGTGCCCGCGACCAGGTTGCCGCCGCCCGCGACGACGCCGACCAGGGCGAACTGCGAGGCGCCGGTGAAGGCGAACAGGCTCAGCACGCACGCCTGCGCGACGCTGAGCCCCGCGGTGACCGCCGCGGCGCCGAAGGCCACCCCTGACAGTCCGACGGCGATCCCCACGCCCAGTCCGTCCCTGATCGCGGAGGAACGAGTGGTTGTTTCCATGGGAGGCGAGCCTAGGTTCGGGTCACGTTCCGGTCTTGTACGTTCCTGCGCGCTGGTACGCGGCCGGTGGCACGCCCACCGTCCGCTTGAAATGCCTGCTCAGATGGGCCTGATCGGTGAATCCCACATCCCCGGCGACCTGGGCGGGAGGTGTGCCCGCCTGGAGCAGCCGCCGGGCCCGGATGATCCTCAGCGTGTTCAGATAGGCGTGCGGAGGCAGTCCCGTCGCGGCCTTGAAAGCCCGGATCAGGACGAAGGGCCCGGTGCCCACCGCCCGCGCCAGGTCCTCGATCGTGGGCGGATCGACGAGCCGCTCGTGCAGGATCTCCCGGGCCCGGCGCACCGCCGGGTCGTCGTTCCAGCGCGGCGCCTCCGGAGGGCGGCGGGCGGCGTGGTGGCTGAGCAGGGCGGCGAAGGCCGTGCGGGCCAGCGTCGAGGAGGCGAGGTCGTCACCACCCTCCGCGGCGTCGTGCGCGGCCCGCAGCAGCGCGACGGTGGGCCGGTGGTAGGTGACGGTCTCGGGGAAGCAGGGGGTGCCGTGCCCGGCCATCAGCTCGGCGGCGATCCCGGAGACGAACTCGACCGGGGGATACAGCACCCGGTAGGACCAGCCGCCGGGGACGCCCGCGTGGCCGTCATGCACCTCATCGGGGTTGAGCATGCTCAGGCTGCCCGGCCCCACGCGGTGGACGGTGCCCCGGTAGGCGAACTCCTCCACCCCGGACAGCACCAGCGCGATCGCGTAGCTCTCGTGCGCGTGCGGCGGGAAGCGGTGGGTCACGTACCTGGCCTTGAGGAGGTCCACCCCGGGCAGGGCCGGGGTGCGCCAGAAACGCGCGCTCTCCGGGCCGCTCATGGCCGGAAGGTCCTGGTGAACACGGCGAAGTACGAACCGGACCGCGCGGTGTCCGGCCTCTCCCAGTAGATCGCGTACGGTTTGTCGTCGCGGGTGCGAAATCCCCGGTCCAGGACGCGGGTGCGGACCCCGTTCTTGAGGTAGGTGAACTCCCAGTCGGCGGCCGGCACGCCCTGGTACGTCAGCGCGGTGATGCCGACCCGCCGGTAGCCCGGCCAGACGTTCTCGGCGACCGCGGCCCGCTCCACCTTCTCCCAGTGCCTTACCGGGTCCTTCTCCGGATCCTCGGTCGACTCGATCCACAGGAGGCCACCGCTCGCGCCGGGGGCGCGGAACTCCACCCGGTCACGGCCGGAGAACCGCTTGACCTGCCAGTTTCCGGGCACCGCGATGGAGAAGCCCATCGGGTCGAGGTGCATCCGCCAGCCCGCGGGAATAGCTCTGGACGGACGCGGCGTCGCCGTCGGGGTCGCATCCCGGGTGGGGGTCGCCTCGGGCGACGCGGCGGGGGTGGGGTCGGTGATCGGGGCCGTGACGTCGGCCCGGCCGCCCGTGTCGACCGGGGTACCGGGATTCCTCAGGACCAGCCACGCGCCGACCCCGACCGTCACCGCGAGCGCGGGTACCCCGGCCAGGAGGGCAAGGCGTCGCGCCCCGGTCCGCCGCGCGGGCGCGGCCCCCGTGTCGGTGGGCTGCTCCCGCCTCGTCCAGGGCTCCGAGCCGTACGCCCGCTGCTCGGGACGCGCGTGCCGAGGCTGC
Organism: Streptosporangium sp. NPDC000563; assembly: GCF_040299985.1. Taxonomy (NCBI): domain Bacteria; kingdom Bacillati; phylum Actinomycetota; class Actinomycetes; order Streptosporangiales; family Streptosporangiaceae; genus Streptosporangium; species Streptosporangium sp. NPDC000563. The sequence goes on from NZ_JBEPDA010000016.1 coordinate 182,281, forward strand.
TCGGGGTGTGCGTATGAGGGCTGGTCGGGGTGCGTGTACGCCTCGGGGGGTGCGGACGAGGAGTGGCCGGGATGTGTGGAGGGCCGCGCGTACGGCGGCTGCTCGGGCCGGGTATGAGCCACCGGGGGGCGGGACTGTTCGGGCTGAGGGCCTCCCGTCGGGTACGGGGAGTGCTCGGGGTGGGTGCGGGCCACCGAGGGGAAGTGCTCGGGGGGCAGGTGCGGGGCCGGGTGGTGAGGCCGTCCTGGACCGTCCGGGAAATTCCCGTACGCGGGCCGCCACGCGTCCTGAAGCGGTGACGGGTCGGTGCGCGGCGGGTCGGTCTGGAAGCCGGGCGAGCCGTACGCCCGCTGCCCCGAGTGCGGCGCCTGCCCGGAGAGCGGCCCGGGGGAGACCGGGGAGCCGGGGGAGCCAGGGGAGCCGGGGGAGGCGGCGCGGCCGAGCAGAGCCTCGGCCTGGTCGGGGACCATCCGGGCGGCGGGATCCCTGGCCATGAGGCCGAGGATCGCCGTCGACAGAGGGCCGGAATGGCTCATGGGACTCGGCTCGCCGTGCAGGACCGCCATCATGGTGGCGGCGGCCGTGGCCCGCTCGAACGGTGGGCGGCCCTCCAGCGCGGCGTACAGCGTCGCCCCCAGCGACCACAGGTCCGACTCGGGGGTGGCGGGCATCCCGTGCAGCCGCTCGGGAGGCAGGAAGGCGGGGGTGCCGACCATCGCGCCCGTACGGGTGATACCGGTCTCCTGTGTCATGGAGGCGATGCCGAAGTCGGTCAGCACCACCCGGCCGTCGTCGGCGAGCAGCACGTTCTCGGGCTTGACGTCGCGGTGCAGCACCCCGGCGGCGTGCGCGGCCCGCAGCGCGCCCAGCACGTGCAGCCCGACCGAGGCGACCCGCTCCGGCGGGAGCGGTCCGCCCGAACGGACGATCTCACCCAGCGACCGGGACCGGACCAGCTGCATGACGATCCAGGGCCGCCCGTCCTCCTCGACCACGTCGTGCACGATGATCACGGAGGGGTGGTCGAGGCGCCCGGCGGTCCTCGCCTCGCGGATGGTCCGCCGGTTCAGGTCGGTGCGCGCGGCCTCGTCGACCCCCCGGTAGCGGACCTCCTTGATGGCCACCACCCGGTCGAGGAGCTCGTCGTGGGCACGCCAGACGATGCCCATGCCGCCCTCGCCGATGTGTTCGAGCAGCCTGTAGCGGCCCGCCACCCTGCTTTCCGCCATCCCCCGCCCTCCCAGAATCACTCACCGCAGGCGGTGGGGCTCCCGCTCACTTTTTGGAGGAGAAGGTCGCGGTGAACCCCTCGAAGAGGTGGAAGTTCTTCTTCCAGTCCTTGGCCAGGGTATGCCAGTAAATGGCGTACCCCCGGCCGCCCTTGGTGATGAACCCCCTGTTGATCACGCGGGCCTTGCCCGAGTTGGTGTTCCAGGTGAACTCCCAGTCGGAGGCCTTCACCATGTACTTGACGTTCTCGATCCGGATCCGGTCGTAGCCGTTGAACGTGCTTCTGACGTTCGGTTCGTAGTTGAGCCAGTCCTGCTTGGGGTCGGGATTCGCCTTGTCGACGTACTCGACCATCACGTAGCTCACCCGATCGGGCCCGCGGAACCACACCTGCTGGCCGGGCCGCTTGTCCACGCCCCACCCCTTGGGCAGGCCGATCGAGAAGCCGTTGCTGTCCTTGTGCATCCGCCAGCCGGAGGGAAGGGAGGACTTCTTCTCCGTCTTGGTGGGACTCGGGCTGGAGGAGGGGGACTCGGAAGGATCCTCGGACGGCGACGTCTCAGGACTCGGCGAGCCCTCGGAGGTCGCCTCGGCGCCGCCACTCGGAGCCTCAGACGCGCTGGACGCGCTCGGATCACCCGGCCTGGCCTGGGGGGTCTCGTCGCCGCCACTGCGCATGCCGAGCCAGCCGGCGATCCCGCCGACGATCAGCAGCGCGGGCACGAGCACGAGCAGCCCTCGCTTCACCGGAGAGACGCCCGAACTCCGGGAGATGAGTGTGTCGCCCCCGTCGTCGTGGCTCCCGTTGTCGTGGCCCCCGTAGGCGGGGGGCTCCTCCCTCGGAGCGGGCTCGGACCTGGACGCGGAGGCGGGCTCCTGCTCCGGGACCGGCCCTCGCCCCACAGGTGGGAAGGGGTTGGGCCGCGAGACGGGTTTGCGCCCCGCCGATCCCGGCTTCGCGACCGGCGGGGCGTCCTCGCGGTCCGTCTCGGGGCCGGTGGGCTTGCCGGCGGCGGGGAGGGCGGACTCGGAGGGCGCCGCGTCAGGCTTCGTCTCGCGTACCCGTGTGACATCGGCCACGGGCTCGGGCTTGGGGGTGGGCTGGGTCGTGGGGCCGATGGCGGGTCTGGGTTTGGGGGCGAACCTGGCCAGGATCGGGGGCGCCGCTTCGTCGGCGGGTGTGGCCCCTGCGGCGGGTTCGGATGTCGGGGTGGGCTTGGGGGTGGGCTCGCGCTTCGCGCCGGTGGTGGGTTTCGGTTTGGGGGCGAACCTGGCCAGGATCGGAGGCGCGGCCTCGTCGGCGGGTGTGGCCCCTGCGGCGGGTTCGGATGTCGGGGTGGGCTTGGGGGTGGGCTCGCTCTTCGCGCCGATGGTCGGCTTCGGTTTGGGGGCGAACCTGGCCAGGATCGGGGGCGCGCCCTCGGCCGCGGAGGACAGCGGGGGAGCGGGGGTGGCCTTGCCGGTGGGACGCTTCGCCTTCGAGTCCGCTCCCGCCTCGGGAGCCCGCGCACCCGCTCCGGCGTCCGGGCCGGGGGAGTCCGCGGCGGCCTCGGCGGCCTGCCCGCCCTGCGCGGTCTTCTTCGGCGCCGCCTTCGCCTTCTCCGCGGAACCGGCCGCCGGAGCGGACGGGGGAACGTCGGGGGCGGGGGTGGGCGTCGGCCGTACGGCTTCTGCGGGCGTCCTGGCGGAGGTCTTGGCCGGGTTCTTGGCCGGGTTCTTGGACGGAGGCTTCCGCGGCTCCTCGCCGCGCGCGGGCGGGGCGGACGCCTCCTCCTTGGCACCCGAGGGTTCCGAGGGTACGGAGTCCAGCTTGGCGCCCGTCTCGGGGACGGCACCCGGCTGGAAGCGGGCCCCGGGATCGGTGTCGTCCCCCGCGTTCACGGCCGGCATGACGGCGGTCCTGGGAGGCCGGACCCGGTCGCCCTCGGCCACCCGGCGCAGCAGCCGCTCGGCCTCCTTGTAGGGCATGCGCAGCGCCGGATCCTTGCGGAGCAGCCCTTCCAGGACGGGGGCGAGCGGCCCGGCGTGCACCGGAGGCTCGGGCTCGTCGTTCAGGATCGCGTGCATGGTCGGCAGCGCCCCGCCCCTGTCGTGCGGGGGCTTGCCCTCGACGGCGGCGTACAGGGTCGCGCCGAGCGACCACAGGTCGGACTCGCGCTGCGCGGCGCCGCCCTTGATGCGCTCCGGCGGGATGAACGCGGGCGTGCCCGCGATGCCGGTCATGGTGAGGGCGGTCTCGGCCTCGAGCGTGGCGATGCCGAAGTCGGTCAGCACCACCCGGCCGTCGTCGGCGAGCAGTACGTTCTCCGGCTTGACGTCGCGGTGCAGCACTCCCTGGGCGTGGGCGGCGCGCAACGCCTCGAGCAGCTTGAGACCGATCTCCGCGACCCGTCGAGGCGGCAGCGGCCCGTCCTGGCGCATCACCTTGCCGAGGGAACGCGACTCCACCAGCTGCATGACGATCCAGGGACGCCCGTCCTCCTCGACGACGTCGTGGACGACGACCACGTTCGGGTGCGTCAGACGCCCTGCGGCGCGAGCCTCGCGCTTGGTGCGCCGGTTGAAGTCCTCCTGGTTGTCCTCGCCGAGCATGTCGGCGTAGCGGACCTCCTTGATCGCGACCTCACGGTCGAGGAGCTCGTCGTGGGCCCGCCACACGATGCCCATGCCACCTCGGCCGATGGCTTCGAGCAGCTGGTATCGGGAGGCGACTCGCCGTCCCGCGGGCTGTGCTTCGGCCATCAACCGGCTACCTCCTTCTGAACCCCCGAATACTCTCATAGCCCAGTAAAGTGATCGACTCACACGCCGCAGAAAAGTCCACGCCTTGAGATGCGCTGTCCAGTACGTGGCGGATGCCGGGAAGATGACCTAAGGTTGAGCCCATGACCTGCCACTTCGCGTTCATCGTGCCGGCTCAGGAGAGCCGGCCGTGACAGTCGGGAACTAGCGACCGGCCGGAGCCGGCACGAGGCGGGGACATGAGGTCTCTGCCTCTTTCTCTGTCCGAAGTCCCTTCTCGAACGGCCGCCGGCTCGCGGGACGCGCGTCGGCCGAACCAGGGGAGCCTCATGTCGTCCACCGCACAGCGCACGGCACACATGGAACGCGCCACGGTACGGCTGGGCACGCTCACGGTGGGCGCGGGGCCGGCCGTGGTGATCGGCGGGCCGGGCGCGGACGCCCGCTGGATCAGCCTGCGGGACCACCGAGGGGGAGTCGCCGTCCACGGGGCGGAGGAGTCCGTGGCCCGCGTCCAGGGGGCGGGGCCCGTCCTGGTGGAGCCCTCCTGTGAGGGAGATCTTCCGCTGATCGCCGAGAGGGCCGACGGCACGGTGGTCGGCGCGGCCTGGATGCGGGACTCCGGGCTGGTGCGCGCCACCGCCGGGCTCGGCCTGCCGATGCTTCTCCAGCGCGACCCCTCCGCGACGTTGGAGGAGTGGCTGGAGGTCGCCGGTCACTGCGCGGCCGAGGGCAACGAAGGGATCGTGCTCTGCGAGGGCGGCCGTGGCCCCCTGGGCGTCGCCGCTCCCGACCTGGCCCTGATGAGCGCCGCGCGTGAGAGGTCGGGGCGTCCCGTCCTGGCCGGTCTCGGCACCGACCCCGCGCTGGCCGCCGCCGCGATCGCCGCGGGTGCCGACGGCCTCCTTCTGGACCCCTCCGCGAGCGATCGGGACGCGCTGGCGGCGCACGAGGCCGTGAAGATCGTCGGAGCCCTCATCCGCAGGGAGAGCCCCGACTCGGTGCCCGCCGCCCGCGAGGCCATCGACCGTGTCGACGCCGCCCTCGCCGTCCTCCTGGAGCGCCGCGCCGAACTGGCCGGGACCATCCAGCGCCTCAAGCCCGTCGGAGGTTTCGCCGGTCGCGACCCCGACCGCGAGCGCCGCCTGGTCGCCGAGATGGCCCGCCGTGCCCCCGTACTGGGCGAGACCAGGCTCGCCCCCATCATGAACGCCGTGATCGAGGCGGGCCTCCACCTCGCCGAGGAGCGCCGGGCCGCGCCTCGCGACCGAAGGTGAGAAGAACGCCGACGACCCGGGCGCCTCGGCCGCTCCGAGGCGCGGTGAAAGACTGAGGCGCGGTGAAGGACTGAGGCGCCGCGAAAGACCGGGGCGCCGCGAAGGATCGGGGTGCCCCGGGAGGGCCGGGGCGTCCGGAGGAGAGACGACTCAAAGCGCATGAGTCACTTCCGGAACTCGGATTTGGATACGCTTTCCCCGCCGACGGTGCGACTAGGGGGAGGACGGGGCCGCATGTCAGACTCGTTTGTGCATCTGCACGTTCACACGGAATACTCCATGCTGGATGGGGCCGCCCGTTTGAAGCAGATGTTCAAACAGGTCGGCGATCTGGGCATGCCCGCCATCGCGATCACCGACCACGGCAACATGCACGGGGCCTACGACTTCTACAAGCAGGCGACCGGGGCCGGGATCAAGCCGATCATCGGCATCGAGGCCTACGTCGCCCCCGCCTCCCGGCACCAGAAGAAGCCGGTGCTGTGGGGCGAGCCGCACCAGAAGCGCGACGACGTCTCCGCGGGTGGTTACTACACCCACATGACCATCTGGGCGAAGAACGCCAGGGGCCTGAGCAACCTGATGAAGCTCTCCTCGCGCGCCTACACCGAGGGATTCGTCCGTAAGTGGGCCCGGATGGACGCCGAGATCCTCGCCGAGCACGCCGAGGGCCTGATGGCCACCACCGGCTGCCCGTCGGGCGAGGTGCAGACCCGCCTGCGCCTGGGCCAGTACGACGAGGCGGTCGCGGCGGCGGCGAGGTTCCAGGACCTGTTCGGCAAGGACAACTACTACCTGGAGATCATGGACCACGGGCTCGACATCGAGCGCCGGGTCCGCGACGGCCTGACCCGCATCTCGCGTGAGCTGGACATCCCGCCGCTGGTCACCAACGACTCCCACTACACCTACGAGTCCGACGCGACCTCGCACGACGCGCTCCTGTGCATCCAGACCGGCAAGCAGCTGTCCGACCCCGACCGCTTCCGCTTCGACGGCAGCGGTTACTACATCAAGAACGCCGACGAGATGCGCGCCGTCGACTCCTCGGACCTGTGGGCCGAGGGCTGCCGCAACACCCTGCTGGTCGCCGAGAAGGTCGACCCGAGCGGCATGTTCGGTTTCAAGAACCTGATGCCCACCTTCCCGCTGCCCGAGGGGGAGACCGAGGAGAGCTGGTTCCGCAAGGAGATCTGGTCGGGCATGGAGCGGCGCTTCCCCGAGGGCGTCGACGAGGAGCACCGCGCGCAGATCGAGTTCGAGATGAACGTCATCCTGCAGATGGGGTTCCCCTCCTACTTCCTCGTGGTCGCCGACTTCATCATGTGGGCCAAGAACAACGGCATCCGCGTCGGCCCCGGGCGAGGCTCGGCCGCGGGTTCGCTGGCCGCGTACGCGCTGGGCATCACCGACCTCGACCCGCTGCCGCACGGGCTGATCTTCGAGCGGTTCCTCAACCCCGACCGTGTCTCCATGCCCGATGTCGACATCGACTTCGACGAGCGCAGGCGCGGCGACGTGATCCGCTACGTGACGGAGAAGTACGGTGCCGACAAGGTCGCCATGATCGCCACCTTCGGCACCATCAAGGCGAAGGCCGCCATCAAGGACGCGGCCCGCGTCCTCGGGCATCCGTACGCGCTGGGCGACAAGGTCTCCAAGGCGTTCCCGCCCGCGGTGATGGGCAAGGACATCCCGCTGTCGGGCATCTTCGACTCCAGCCACCCGCGCTACAACGAGGCCGGTGAGCTGCGCAGGCTGTACGAGGAGGACGTCGACGTCAAGTCGGCGATGGACCTGGGCAGGGGCCTGGAGGGCCTGATCCGGCAGACCGGCGTGCACGCCGCCGGGGTCATCATGTCGGCGGAGGTGCTGACCGACTACATCCCGATCATGCGCCGCGACTCCGACGGTGTGATCATCACGCAGTTCGACTACCCGACCTGCGAGACGCTCGGCCTGCTGAAGATGGACTTCCTGGGCCTGCGCAACCTCACGATCATCGACGACTGCCTGAAGATGATCGAGGCCAACACCGGCGAGGCCATCGACCTGCTCAAGCTGCCGCTGGACGACCGCAAGACGTACGAGCTGCTCGGCAGGGGCGACACCCTGGGGGTGTTCCAGCTGGACGGCGGCGGCATGCGGTCGCTGCTGCGGCTGATGAAGCCCGACAACTTCGAGGACATCTCCGCCGTCGGCGCCCTGTACCGGCCGGGTCCGATGGGCGCCAACTCCCACACCAACTACGCGCTGCGCAAGAACGGCCAGCAGGACATCGTCCCGATCCACCCGGAGTTCGAGGAGTCGCTGCAGGAGATCCTCGGCACGACGTACGGCCTGATCGTCTACCAGGAGCAGGTCATGGCCATCGCGCAGAAGGTCGCCGGGTTCTCGCTCGGCAAGGCCGACCTGCTGCGCCGGGCGATGGGCAAGAAGAAGAAGGCCGAGCTGGACAAGCAGTTCGAGTCGTTCGAACAGGGCATGAAGGACAACGGCTACTCCGCGGCCGCGATCAAGACGCTCTGGGACATCCTGCTGCCCTTCTCCGACTACGCCTTCAACAAGGCGCACAGCGCCGCCTACGGCCTGGTCTCCTACTGGACCGCCTACCTCAAGGCCAACTACCCGGCCGAGTACATGGCGGGGCTGCTCACCTCGGTCAAGGACGACAAGGACAAGTCGGCCCTCTACCTCAACGAGTGCCGCCGCATGGGCATCAAGGTGCTGCCGCCGGACGTCAACGACTCCGACTTCGACTTCACCCCGCGTGGCACCGACGTCCGGTTCGGCCTGTCGGCGATCCGTAACGTCGGAGGCAACGTGGTCGACGGGATCATCGCCGCACGCCGGGAGAAGAGCCGTTTCGCCGACTTCAAGGACTTCCTGCGCAAGGTCCCCATGGTGGTCTGCAACAAGCGGGTCATCGAGTCGCTGATCAAGGCCGGCGCCTTCGACTCCTTCGGGCACGTGCGCAAGGGCCTGGTGATGGTCCACGAGCAGGCCGTCGACAGCATCATCGGGATCAAGAAGAACGAGGCGCAGGGGCAGGACTCCCTGTTCGGCGCCATCGAGGGCGCCGAGGACCAGACCTTCGACGTGCAGATCCCGCTGGGGGAGTGGGACAAGAACACCCTGCTGCAGTTCGAGCGGGAGATGCTCGGCCTGTACGTCTCCGACCACCCGCTCTTCGGCGTGGAGCACATCCTCGCCTCCGGGGCCGACTGCTCGATCGCCTCGCTGCAGGACGAGCACCGGCCGGACGGTCAGGTCGTCACCGTCGGCGGCATCCTGAGCGGCCTGCAGCGCAAGGTCACCAAGAAGGGCGACACCTGGGTCCTCACCCAGCTGGAGGACCTGGAGGGCGCCATCGAGGTGATGATCTTCCCTTCGGCGTACCAGCTCTGCGCGACGGTGCTCGCCGAGGACGCGATCGTGTTCGTCAAGGGGCGCCTGGACAAGCGTGAGGACGTCGGGAAGATCATCGCCATGGAGGTGACGGCTCCCGACCTGACCCGCGAGGCCGGTGGCCCGCTGGCCGTCAGTCTCGCCCTGGCCCGCTGCACCCCGCCGGTGGTCGGCCGCCTCAAGGAGGTGCTGACCGCGCACCCCGGCACCACCGAGGTGCATCTGCAGGTCCACAACGGTCCGAAGACCACCATCGTGCGCCTCGACGACCGCCTCCGGGTGTCGCCGTCCCCGGCCCTGATGGGCGACCTGAAGCAACTGCTCGGCCCCGCCTGCCTGGGGGCCTGAGAACGGGACCCATCCGAGGTGATCCCGGTGGCGCGGCAGGAAGGCGGGGCGGCGAACGGCCGTCACGCCTGATCGGATGGGCGCCGGTGACGGTGGGCCCGACGGAGCGCCTCGGCCGGGGGGAGGGCCCGCGAGGGCGGGCACGTCCGAGCACGGTGGAAGATCGTCGCCATTGATGAACGTTTCATCACAGAGCCGATCTCGCGCGGTGCGATCGGATGCCCGTAAGGGCAGATGAAGGCCCACGGGGGCGGGAGTACCGGGGGAACGGGCGAGGGGCAGTGCCTTGACGCGGATCGGCCGCATCGTATTGGCTCCGCGCACCACCCCTCTCGCCGGAGAAACGAGTAGTCCGCCAGCGGACGTCTTGTTAACGCTAACAAAAACCGTGACCCCGCATACGTCCGGGCCGACCCCCGGGTGCGCCCACACCAGTCCCTGACAGCGGCTGGACGAGAAGATGAGGAGCACGCACATGCGCCTGCCCTGGCGAACGCGGACACCGCGCCGCTCCGCCGTCACACCGACGGCACCGTCCCGATCGGCCATGCGCCGAGGCCTGGCGATCGTCACGATCCCGATCCTGATGGCGGCCGCCGGTCTGATGGCCACGCAGCCCGCGCAGGCGGCCGTCGCCTGCCGGGTCGACTACACCGTCAGCTCGTCGTGGCCGGGGGGCTTCGGCGCCAACGTCACGATCAACAACCTGGGCGACCCGGTCAACGGCTGGCGGCTGACCTGGTCCTTCGGGGGCGGCCAGCAGATCACCCAGATGTGGAACGCCACGTCCGCCCAGTCCGGTTCCGCGGTGACCGCGACCAATGCCGCCTACAACGCAGCCATCCCCACGGGAGGCAGCACCTCCTTCGGGTTCAACGGCTCGTACAGCGGCAGCAACCCGTCGCCCACCTCGTTCTCCCTGAACGGCGTGGCCTGCACCGGGAACCCCGGAAACCCCGACCCCACCCCCACACCCACCCCCACGGTCACGCCGACTCCCACGCCGACGCCGACTCCGACGCCCGGTAACTGCACCCTTCCCTCGACGTACCGCTGGACCTCCTCGGGCGTGCTCGCGACCCCGAAGGCGGGCTGGGTCTCGCTGAAGGACTTCACCGTCGCCCCCTACAACGGCAAGCAGCTCGTCTACGCCACCACCCACAACACCGGCACCAGCTGGGGTTCGATGAACTTCAGCCTGTTCACCAACTACTCGGAGATGGCCTCGGCCAGCCAGAACACGATGAACAACGCCACCGTGGCGCCGTCGCTGTTCTACTTCGCGCCGAAGAACATCTGGGTGCTCGCCTACCAGTGGGGCGGCCCGGCGTTCTCCTACCGCACCTCGACCGACCCCACCAATCCCAACGGCTGGTCGGCACCCCAGACGCTGTTCTCCGGCAGCATCTCCAACTCCGGCACCGGCCCCATCGACCAGGCGCTCATCGGTGACGGCCAGAACATGTACCTGTTCTTCGCCGGCGACAACGGCAGGATCTACCGGGCCAGCATGCCCATCGGCAA
>NZ_JBEPDA010000017.1:0-37693 GCF_040299985.1 Streptosporangium sp. NPDC000563
CAGCAGGCGGCGGGCACGGGCGGGATGGCACGGGTCGAGCGGGTGGCCGTGGACGTCGAGGACGAACACGGCCGGGTGAACCTCACGGTTGGCTCTCTCGGACACCTCGGTGCCCTGGGGGTGACGCCGAACGGCCGGTGCGTGCCGTACGGTCTCCCCTCGCCCATGTCCACCGCCAGGTGCGGCGAAGCCGCGTCCGTGAGCCGTTTCGTCCCGACCCGGGTTGTCTGCTCCCACGGATTCCAGAGCAGCCCGCTGAGGAAGCACGGGCTGGTGGGTCTGCTGTCTTACGGTGAACGTAGCCATCGAGGATGCACCTCCTGTTCGTGATGGCTGGGGCTGGTCAATACGGGCTCAAGGCACCAGGCGGCACCTCAAGCCCCCTCCTTCAGGCATTCAGGAGGGGGTCGTCGACGTCCGTCTCCTCGGCGCGCAGGGCGCGTAGAAGTTCGGTGCAGTGGGCGGGGGTGGGGGGCTGGATCCCTGAGAAGTGCCGTTCAATGCTGTCATGGGGGCCTGGGGTGGGCGCCAGAGTCCAGGTGGGTAGCCCTTCGTGACGGGGGGCCTGGGCGGTCGGTCGGCCCTTCGGCAGGATCGCGTCGCTCGGGGTGGGCGGGGGTGGGGTGAGCTGCTGATGGGGGTCGAGGTGGCGGTAGTCGGCCTGGTCGAGGAGGTCGCGGTGAGCGGCGTTGTAGCGGGCGTAGATCTCGTCGGTGAGCAGGCTGCGGGCGGCGACGACGTCGCCGGCGGTGCGGCCGTGGGCGTAGCGGTACAGGCGCAGGGGGCTGACGTCGTGATCGAGGGCGAGGATGTGGGCGATCTGGTCGAAGGTGACCGAGCGGGCGCGCAGCGCCCTGCTGCGGCGACGGCAGTCGAGCAGGGTGCGGTATCCCTCGCCTGGCATGGCTCCTCCTTGAATCGAACGTGAGCGAATAGTATCCGACTGATTACGCAGAGCGATAGTCGTGAGGTGGAAGGGGATGCCGGAGGAGTGGGGTTGGTATTTCCGCAGGTCAGTGGGGCGAAGGGTGGGGTGGTGCGGTGTTTTGAGTGCGGGGGTTACCGGGTGGGGCGGGGTGGGTCACCCTGCTGGAGGTGAATTTCCCGACGTCCCGCAGGAGATGACATGGTCGTTGTCTGGAACGATGTGGCCCCCGCGCTGATCGAGGCGATGGTGGGGCTGCGGCCCGGTGGGATGACCTACCGGCGGGTCTTTCCTGGCCGGATGGATCAGGTTCCGGTCGCTCGACGGTTCATCCGGTTCCTGCTGGAGGACTCGCCGTGCCGGAACGACGCCGAGCAGATCGTCGCCGAGCTCGCGGCGAACGCCATCGCGCACACGAGCAGCGGGAGCCCTGAGGGGACGTTCATCGTCGAGCTGACCCGCAGGACGACGGTCGTCCGGATCACCGTCTATGACTGCGGCCGAGGCGCCACCCCCCGGTTCGGCCCGCGCCGCGACGCCGACCCGCTCGCCGAGGGCGGCCGGGGGCTGGCCGTGGTCGCCGCCCTGGCCTCCAGGGTCGGCTTCCGTGGCACCCAGTCGAAGGGCCACGCGGTCTGGGCCGAGATCCTTACGGTCTGATGGCCTCAGGTCTCGGTGCCTCGCGGTGATGTCTTTCGCGCCCTTCCTGGCATGAAGATGATCTGTGTGATGCGGCGCCGCATCTCGCTCGCTGGCATCATCGGAGGCGGGCGAGGCGGGGAGGAATCGAGATGTCAGATAGTTCGAGGGCCTTCAGCGAGCTCCTCGCGCTGGCGGCGGAGCGGGAGGGGTACAAGGTCGAGTGGTATGCCGGGAAGATCGTGATGCAGGCGTCCGCATCCGCCTTCCATAATCTGATCGTCAGCGAGACGATCCGTCAGATTCCCTCTGATGCGTGGTGGGCTCTGCCCGACATGAGGGTCGGGACTCCGGGTGATCATCGGGGGCCGCAGCCCGACATTGTGATCATTCCTGCCGGAAGTCTCAGCGACGACGAGAACCCGGTTCGTAAGGAGATCGTGGCGGCGGTCATCGAGGTGGTGTCGAAGAACACCCGTTCCGAGGACTACGGCGACAAGCCGGAGGCGTACGCCTCGACGGGGATTCCCGTCTACGTGATCATCGACCGGAAGTGCGAGACCATCAGGGTGTTCAGCGAGCCCGATGTCAACCGCTACACCCGCGAGAACGTGAGCTCCTTCGGCAAGCCGTTCACGCTGCCGGAGCCGGTGCTGCTGACGATCGGCACGGAGGGTTATCCGGCCGCCCTGTAGCGGCGGTGGTGCGGCGGGCCCGGTGACCTTCCCTACCAGTCACCGGTGCCGAAGGTGTTCTCGTCGCGGTCGCCGTCCGTCACCCACCACAGGGACGGCGCCGAGCCCCATTCCGGTAGGTGATTGACGGGGGGCCAGGTCAGCAGCAGTTCGTCCCGGCCGTCGCCGTCGTAGTCGGCCGACGTTCGGGGAAACGCCGGGCGTTCGTCGGGGCGCAGCTTCCGGCCGGTCGGGTCCGTGGCCGGTCCGAGCCGGCGGATCGTCCTCCCGCCGCGTCGTAGCCCGTTTCCCCCGCCGTGGAGGAGTTCGACGCCGTCGGGGCGGCGGGCGATCGCGAGGTCGTCGGTCCCGTCGCCGTCGTAATCTCCTGCCACCATCGTCCGCGCGGCTTTGACGTTCCTGAACACCTGTGGCACGCGCCGGGCCCCGCCGAAGTAGACGGTCATCACGCCGTCGACGTGGGGTGGCTCGGTCTCGTACCCCGGCTCGTTGTTGCGGCCGCCGCTGTCGGCGACCACGACGTCGCCCCTGCCGTCCCCGTCGAAGTCCCCCAACGCGACGGCGTTGCCCTCGTTCAGCCGCCGGCTCCGGTGGGGCAGCCCGCCGGGGCCGCCCCTGAGGAGCCACGACGCCGACTGCCCGCCGTCGTTCGACTCGCGCACGAGCAGGTCGGTGGCGCGCCTTCCGCCGATCCTGCCCGCGACCAGGCCGCCGGAGTCCAGGGTGACCTCCGACGGATGGACGACGCGACGGTGGGGGACGCCCTCCCGGGTGAACGGCCCGTACAGCACGGCCAGGCTCTTCATGGTCGAGTCGTTCCCGCTCGCTCCCTCCGTTGTCGGCGTCCACAGCGCCAGATCGGCCGCGCCGTCGCCGTCGAAGTCGCCCGGCACCGTTTCCGCGCGGAAGTTGTCGGGGGGTACCGGGGTTCGGACGGCGGTCGGTGGCGCCTCCGGATCCACCCCCTCCGGGCCGCCCCACAGGATGTACGGGATGTCCGGGGGGCTGCCCGCCCTCGCCGCGTGGCCGTGGACGAGGACGTCGGCGAAGCCGTCGCCGTCGAGGTCGGCCGTGCTCGTGGACCCGCCGAACTCAAGACGGATGCCGGGCACCACCGTTCTGGTCCGGGGGTTCAGGCCGCCCTTCGAGCCGTACACGATCACGAGGTCGGGTGACCAGGAGTCGTGGGACATGACGAGGGTCAGGTCCGCGAAGCCGTCGCCGTTGACGTCGCCGGGCTCTCGGCCGCCCTTTCCCTCGGGGGGCGGTGAGGCCTGCGACCGTGGCGACGCGGGCCGGGGGGACGGCGACGGTGGTGGCGGTGGCGGTTCGGGGAGCAGCGCCGACGGTGTCACGTACGGGGCCGGAGACGCGTCCCGCCCGTCTCCGAGGCTGCATCCGCCGAGCAGGAGGACGAGTGCCAGGGCCGTTCCGGTTCTGGTTTTTATCGCGCCCTCCCACATGTATGGGGATATTAGGACCTAGAAGACCCGGAAGTGGTGGAACATCTCGTAGGCGGCGTCCTGGGCGGAGAAGGACCTCGCCTCGGAGCGTTTGACGGCGAGGTAGGCGGAGGCGCGCAGGGGGCCGAGGGCGTTCATGAGGACGTCGTCGGACTCCAGGGCGTCCAGGGCCTCGTCCAGGGAGGCGGGGAGGCGGGGGACGCGTCCTGGGGGGAGGGTCGCGGGGTCGACGTTGACGGGGTCGCCGGGGTCGAGGCCGCGGCGGATGCCGTCCAGGCCGGCGTGGATGACGGCGCCCAGCGACAGGTAGGGGTTGGCCGAGGAGTCGGAGGGCTTGAGCTCCAGGTTGGCGGACGCCGAGGTGTCGCGGCCCGTGGGGGAACAGATCCGTACCGCCGCCTCGCGGTTGTCCATGCCGTAGCAGGCGTACGCGCTCGACCACGATCTCGGTGTCAGGCGCCGGAAGCTGTTCACCGAGCCGCAGGTGAGGGCGGTGAGTGCGGGGAGGTGGGCGATGAGGCCGCCGATGAAGTGATAGGCGGTGGCCGACATGCCGTAGCGGTCGGAGGGGTCGGCGAAGGTGTTGGCGCGCAGTGCGGTGTCCCAGAGGGAGAGGTGGAGGTGGGCGCCGTTGCCGGGCTGGTCGGCGAGGGGTTTGGGGGCGAGGGAGGCCCACATCGACATGCGGGTGGCGACGCCTCTCACCGTCTCCCGGTAGATGACGTGGTTGTCGGCGGTCTGGAGGGCGGGGGCGTGACGGATCGACAGTTCGTGCTGGCCGTGGCCGAGTTCGGGATGGTAGTGCTCGGGCCGCAGCCCTTGTCTTTCCAGGGCGTGGACCAGGGCCATCGTGTAGTCGTGGAGCTGGTTGAAGCCGACGGTGGAGTAGCACAGGCTGTCGTCGGCGGGGATGAGGCGATCCGGGCCGCCCTCTGGGTCGGGTGCGCGGCGGCCGAGGGTGAACTCGGGTTCGTAGGCGGCGACGAGGGTGTGGCCCTCGGCGGCCAGGGCGGCGACGGCCTCGCGCAGGAAGGTGCGCGGGCAGACGGGCCAGGAGGAGCCGTCGACCTGGCGCAGGTCCGCCAGCATGGCCGCGCTGCCGGGAGCGTAGGGCAGGTGGACGAACGTGGCCGGGTCGGGGACGAGGCGGACCTCCCCGACGGGGCCGAGGCCCTCGACGTCCTGGAGTTCGTCGAGCATGTTCATCGCCATCATTCCCACGGTGTGGCCGATGCCGGTGTGGAGCCGCTCGGCGAGCCGGGAGTGGGAGGTGGCCTTGCCCCTGATCACGCCGCCGTGGTCGGCGTACAGGAAGCGGATGAGTTCGACGCCCTCGGTGTCGGCGCGTTCGATGGCGCGAAGGGCCGCGGCGTCGAGTGTGTGAGGAGCGGTCATCGCCTGGTGATCTCCTATGCCTCCTGCGTGATACGTCCTCTGGGATGCTCCGGGGAGGTCGTGGGGTTACGGTCCGCGGTTATGTGGTGAGTACGTCGGCGTTGCCGTTGTCGGAGCAGGGGGAGCTCGACGGGGGGAGGGGTGCGGGGGGTGAGTCGGCGCAGCGGCAGGTGATGGTGATCGTCACCGTGCCGGCGGTGCACCCGCCGGAGGGAACGCAGGCCTCGACCGGGACCGTCCAGGTGCCCGGTATCCGGGAGGTGCCGCCGAGCAGGCCGTCGGCGTCGAGCGTGATCCCGGCGGGAAGCAGGGTGGGGCTGGTCACCTTGAAGGAGAGCCTCTCGCCGGTCGGGTTGGCCGGCGTGATCCTTCCTGTCAGCGGCCGGTCGACGGCGGTGCCGAAGTGGCCGAGGAGGGGGTGGGCCGAGAGGGAGGAGGGACCTTTCGTGCTCCCTGAGCTCTCCGACGCCTCTATGCCTGCCGGGCTTTCCTGCGCTTCCGTGCCGCTCGGAGCTTCGGTGGCGGGGGCCCGGACGGTGATCCGGGGGGAGGGGGGTGCCGGTATGGGGTCCGGTGTCGGGGTCGCGAAGGCGACTCCCGGGGTCGCCAGCACGCCGCACGTGACGGCTCCCGCGATGATCGCCCCGAGCCCGGGGAACCTCTGCCTGCCGTGCATGAAACGATCCCCCGTACGAGAAACGGATTTCCCACCCAGGATGCAGGAAAGATCATCAAGGGAGTGCCGTGATGTCTTCCGTGGTCACCCATGATCGGGTCAGGACGTTCGCCGTAGGGTTACCACCCTGGTTCCGTACCACTCTGTACGGTGGGGCCGCGCGGCTTCGGGCGGCGGGGTGCGAGGGGACCTCGTGGGGGCGGGCGGTTTCCGGCGACCGTCGCGATACGTTTCCGGGATCGGCGGGGCCGACGGCATGACTTTCGAGGCGAGGGGTGTGCGCTCCCCTGTGGATCAGACGGGAACGCGGGTGACGCGGTTAGGGGCGGGAGGGGACCCGCCGGGTGGTTAGGTGAGCACGCGGGTGAAGAACAGAGCCAATTGGTCTGCTCCCCTGATGATCCCGTCGAAGACTCCGTTGACCGCGCTCGCCGCCTCGGCGGGCTTGGTGAACAGATAGAAGACCACGAAAGCTACCGCGAGGTAGGTGAGGATCTTCTTTACCTGCATGGGGGCCTCCTGGCAGTTCCAATCCCAGCCGTATATACCCGAATTTTATCGATCATTGGCATCTGCGGCCCGGGTGGCTCCCGGATTTTCGATGATCATACCCGTCCCGCGGAAGCAAACCGTGGTCTGGTCGGGAGTTTGGCATAGGTCACACTCGCCATCGTGGGGTCGCGAGGCGCTCCTGTCCAATCTTCACTGCCAGGTATACCGGTAGGGCTAGATCGGCGCCGCTCGTACGCCGATCCCGGGGGAGCTTCTTTGCCGGGCCGATCACCGGCCCGGTGATCGGCTCTGTGTTTCCCCGGCAGGGACGGTCGGTTTCGCTAGACGCCCAGGGAGGCGTCCATCAGCCTGGCCACGGCCTCGTCGTCACCGTTCACGGTCACCTTGGCGTGGGACTGGCGCCCGAAGCAGAACAGCAGCAGCTCTCCGGCCGTGCCCGTCACCTCGACCTGGGGACCCTCCTTGGCGCCGCCGACGGCCGTGCCGCCGCCGACGCGGTGCAGGACGACTTTGACGGGGGCGCGGCGCAGGAACAACCGGGCTCCGCGGTGGATCTGCTTCCAGAACCTCTCCTCCAGCTCGGCCGGCAGCTCCCGCGGCTCCCAGACCCGCTGTGCCCGCCGTACGTCCTCGTGGTGGACGAAGAACTCCGTCGTGTTGGCCGCCTCGTCCAGGCCGGGCAGGCGGTAGGGTCCCCCGGGGCCGGAGCGTACGAGCTCGACGAGGCCCGCGTACCCCTTCCTGGTCTTCGTGGACTCCTGCACCCTGGCGGTGTGCCCGGCCAGCGGCTTGAGGAGGATGCCTGCGGCGGCGTCGGGGCGGCGTTCGCGGACGACGAGGTGGGCGGCGAGGTCGAAGGTGGTCCAGCCCTCACAGAGGGTGGGAGCGTCCGGGCCGAGCCGGGTGAACAGATCGCTGAGCTCGGCTCGTTCGGTGCGGGCGTAGTTCATCTGTGATCCTGACAACGTTGTCGAACGGGCGATGAGTGGGGTGGGCGCGACATCGCCGAAGGTGGTTCGGGAATAACCGCTTGATCCACAGTGATAGGGACTTAGGTAGCAACGTTCCCCCGTCGAAAGGACATCCCCCGCGTGGCGAGCAAGATGACCGGCGCAGTCATGCGTAAGGGACTCGGGGTCCTGGGGGTGGCCGTTCGGGCGGAGAAGCCGATCTTCTCCGCCGCGGTGCTGTCCAGTGCCCTGTACGGCGTGATGACCGTAGCCTCGGCGTGGGCGCTGGGCTGGGCCACCGACCACGTCGTGCTCCCCGCCTTCAGGGACGGGCAGATCACGACGGGCACCCTCGCCGTCGGCGCGCTCCTGATCATGGGGGCGTCCCTGATCAAGGCGCTGGGTGTGGCGGGACGGCGGTATTTCGCCGGGGTCATGCAGTATCGGATGCAGGCCCGCTCCCGCCGGGACGTCACCCGCCAGTATCTGAGGCTTCCCCTGGCCTGGCACCACAGGCACCCGACCGGGCAACTGCTGTCCAACGCCGGGTCCGATGTGGAGGCCGCCTGGGCGCCGCTCGCCCCGCTGCCGATGGCGGTCGGCGTGGTCGTGATGCTGGTCACCGCCGCCGTCGCCATGGTGATCACCGATCCGATCCTCGCCCTCGTCGGTTTCCTGGTCTTTCCCGCGATCGCCGTGCTCAACCTGATCTACCAGCGCAGACTGAACCCGCTCGCCACCCGCGCGCAGCAGTTGCGCGCCGAGGTCAGCGAGATCGCCCACGAGAGCTTCGACGGCGCCCTGGTCGTCAAGACCCTCGGCCGCGAGGACGAGGAGACCGCGAGGTTCCTGGCCAAGGCCGAGGAGCTGCGCGACGCCAACATCGCCGTGGGCCGGGTCCGCGGCCTGTTCGACCCGCTGCTTGAGGCGCTGCCCACCCTCGGCGTGCTCGCCGTGCTGCTGATCGGCGCGATGCGGCTGGAGAGCGGCGCGATCGGCTCCGGGGTGCTCGTCCAGGTCGCCTACCTGTTCACCCTGCTGGCCTTCCCGATCCGCGCGCTGGGCTGGGTGCTCGCCGAGCTGCCCCGCGCCGTCGTCGGCTACGAGCGGATCCAGGCCGTGCTGGAGGCCACCGGTTCCATGGAGCACGGCGCCGTCGAGCTGCCCGGCAAGGAACCGGCCAGGCTGGAGGTCCGCGGCCTCGGCTACGCCTACGGCGACGGGGAGTTCCCCGTCCTGCGCGACGTGAGCCTGGAGGTCGCCTCCGGCCGCACCGTCGCCCTGGTCGGCCCCACCGGGTCCGGCAAGTCGACACTCGCCCAGACCCTCGTCCGCCTGGTCGACCCGGCGGAGGGCGTGGTGCTCGTGGACGGCACGGATCTGCGCGACGTCGCCAGGAACGGGGTGAGCGACGCGGTGGCGCTGGTGCCGCAGCAGACGTTCCTGTTCGACGACACCGTACGCGGCAACGTCACCCTCGGCCTGGAGGTCGGCGACGAGGAGGTCTGGGCGGCGCTGCGCCTGGCGCAGGCCGAGGGGTTCGTCAGCGCGCTGCCCTCGGGGCTGGACACCCGGGTCGGCGAGCGCGGCACCAGCCTGTCGGGCGGCCAGCGCCAGCGGATCGCCCTGGCCCGCGCGCTGGTGCGCCGCCCGCGGCTGCTCGTGCTCGACGACGCCACCTCCAGCGTCGACCCGCAGGTCGAGGCGAGGATCCTGTACGGGCTGCGGGACGCGGCCCAGGTCTCCACCGTGGTCGTCATCGCCTACCGGATGGCGACCATCGCCCTGGCCGACGAGGTCGTCTACCTCGACCACGGCCGGGTCGTCGACCGGGGCGGCCACGCGGAGCTGCTCGCCCGCTGCGAGGGCTACCGCAACCTGGTCACCGCCTACGAACGCCAGGGTGCCGAGCGGGAGGCGCTCGACGCCGAGCGAGAGGAAGAGGTCAGCGCGTGAGGAAGCAGTCGTGGGTCCGCCTGCTGAAAGGACGGTGCCGGTGAGCTCGTTCCAGGGGGTCGAGCGCTCGGGGCTGGCCACCGTCAGGCACGGCCTGTCGCTCACGCCGGAGTTCCGCAAGGGGCTGGCCGGGACGCTCGCGCTCGCCGTGGTCGCCACGGCCGGCAAGATCATCGTGCCGATCGCCGTCCAGCAGACCATCGACACCGGGCTCGGGGGAGGGGCCCCGGACGTGGCCTACATCCGCACCGCCGTGCTGCTGTGCGCCGCGGCCGTGGCGTTCACCGCGCTGTGCGCGTACCTGATGAACGTCCGCCTCTACAAGGCCACCGAGTCCTCTCTCGCCACGCTCAGGGTGCGCGGCTTCCGGCACGTGCACGACCTGTCGGTGCTCACCCAGAACACCGAGCGCCGCGGCGCCCTCGTCTCGCGGGTCACCGGCGACGTCGACCAGATCAGCGTGTTCATGCAGTGGGGCGGGCTGATGATCATCATCGCCCTGGGGCAGCTCCTGGTCGCCACCGGGCTGATGTTCGTCTACTCCTGGCAGCTCGCCCTGGTGGTGTGGGCGTGCTTCCTGCCGCTCATGGTCGTCCTGCCGCGCTTCCAGCGCTGGCTCTCCGGCGCCTACACGCGGGTCCGCGAGCGCACCGGCGACATGCTCTCGGCCGTGAGCGAGTCGGTCGTGGGCGCGGCCGTGATCAGGGCACACGGATCGGAGGCCCGTACGGCCGAGCGGCTCGACGTCGCGATCGACGCCAACAAGGCGGCGCAGGCGCGCACCCAGCGGATCGTCGCGACCGTGTTCCCGCTGACCGAGATCGTCGCCGCCGTCGCGCTGGCCGCGGTGGTGCTGGTCGGGGTGCGGCTCGGGCTGGCGGGCGACATCACAGAGGGGCGCCTGGTCGCCTTCCTGTTCCTCATCACGCTGTTCGTCTCGCCGATGCAGGTCGCCACCGAGGTGCTCAACGAGGCGCAGAACGCCGTGGCCGGATGGCGGCGCATCCTCGGCGTGCTCGACACCCCCGCCGACGTCGCGGACCCGGGCCCGGACGGTGTCGAGCTGCCGCGCGGTCCCATCTCGGTCTCCTTCGAGGATGTGGGGTTCTCCTATCCCGGAGGGGCGCCGGTGCTGCACGGGGTCTCGGCGCGGATCCCGCCGCGCTCGCGGATCGCGGTGGTGGGGGAGACCGGCTCCGGCAAGACGACCTTCGCCAAGCTGCTCACCCGCCTGATGGACCCGGTCTCCGGGCGGATCACGATCGACGGCCACGACCTGCGCGACGTCCGCTTCTCCTCGCTGCGCAGCCGCATCGTGATGGTGCCGCAGGACGGGTTCCTGTTCGACGGCACCCTGGGGGAGAACATCGGTTTCGGCCGCCCCTCGGCGACCGAGGAGGAGATCCGGCTCGCCATGACCGAGCTGGGGCTCGCCGACTGGCTGGAGGGGCTGCCCGCGGGCCTGTCGACCAGGGTCGGCCAGCGCGGGGAGTCGCTGTCGGCGGGCGAACGCCAGCTCGTCGCGCTCGCCCGCGCCTACCTGGCCGACCCCGACCTGCTGCTGCTCGACGAGGCCACCTCCGCGGTGGACCCGGCGACGGAGGTACGGCTGGCCCGCGCCCTGGAGGGCGCCACGCGGGGCCGCACCGCCGTCTCCATCGCCCATCGGCTCTCCACCGCCGAGGCGGCGGACGAGGTGTTCGTCTTCGACAAGGGGCGGATCGTGCAACGCGGCCCGCACGCCGAGCTGGTCCGCGAGCCCGGTGTCTACGCCGACCTGCACGCCTCCTGGGTCTCCTCGGCCCGCTCCTAGCCCTGCTTCCGCACGCGACCCGATCACGGCGGGTGATCACCGGCCGCGCCGGACCGGGGATGGTCCAGCCCCCGCGCCGACGCGGCACGTGCGGCAGGAAGGAAGAATGGGAAAAGGGGGTGGTTCGGGAAGGACTATCCGGCCCGTGCCGAGGTAGGGACAGGGCGGAGGCGGGCCCCACGTCCGCCCGAGGGAAGGGACCGATGGCGGAGTTGGTTGGCGGGGAGCTGCCGGACGGCCGGTTCCCCGTGGTGAACATTCACGCGGCCCTGGAGCGCAGCGACCTGCTCGACGAGCTGGCGGACCTGCGGGTCGACGACGATGACGACGACGACCCCGTCCTGGTCCGCCAGGACGGCAGTCCGGTCGACACCTGGCGGGAGAAGTATCCCTACGACAGGCGGATGGAGCGGGCGGAGTACGACCGGATCAAGCGGCTGCTCCAGATCGAGCTGCTCAAGCTCCAGTACTGGATCAAGGACACCGGGGGGCGTCTGGTCGTCCTCTTCGAGGGGCGTGACGCCGCGGGCAAGGGCGGCACGATCAAGCGGTTCATGGAGCACCTCAACCCCCGGGGCGCGAACGTGGTGGCGCTGGAGAAGCCGAGCGAACGCGAGAGCACCCAGTGGTACTTCCAGCGCTACATCTCCCACCTGCCCGCCGCCGGAGAGATGGTCTTCTTCGACCGTTCCTGGTACAACCGCGCCGGGGTCGAGCGGGTGATGCGCTTCTGCACCCCCGAGGAGTATCTGGAGTTCCTGGAACAGGCCCCGGAGTTCGAGCGGATGCTCGTCCGCGACGGCATCCACCTGGTGAAGTTCTGGTTCTCGGTCTCGCGCTCCGAGCAGCGCACCCGGTTCGTGATCCGCCAGGTCGACCCGGTACGGCAGTGGAAGCTGTCGCCGATGGACCTGGAGTCGCTCGACAAGTGGGAGGACTACACCGCCGCCAAGGAGGACATGTTCGTCAACACCGACACGGAGGAGGCCCCGTGGACGGTGATCAAGAGCAATGACAAGAAGCGGGCCAGGATCGAGGCGATGCGCCACCTGCTGAGCCTGTTCGAGTACGAGAACAAGGACCACGAGGTCGTCGGCGTCCCCGACCCCAAGATCGTCGTCCATGCCGCCGACGTCCTCGACGACGACCGCGGCCACTGAGACGACGACCGCCCCTGTTTCCATGTCGGTGCCGCCCGGACGTCTTCGCCCGCGGCTCGGCCCTCCGGCGCCGGCGGTGCCGTGCTCGTCCTGCCCGCTCACGTGGCCGGGCCGGAGGCCACCCCTCCCCCCTGTTGCGGCACAATTGCCGCATGTCCCTTGACCTCGCCATCGCGGCCCGGCTGAAGCGCACCGCCGACGGGCTGGTTCCCGCCGTCGTCCAGCAGTACGACACCGGCGAGGTGCTCATGCTCGCCTGGATGGACGACGAGGCGCTGCATCGCACGCTCACCACGGGCAGGGCCACCTACTGGTCGCGCAGCCGGGGAGCCTACTGGGTGAAGGGCGACACCTCCGGCCACGTCCAGCACGTCAAGTCCGCCGCGCTCGACTGCGACGGCGACACCGTCCTGCTCAAGGTCGACCAGGTGGGCGCCGCCTGCCACACCGGCGACCGGACCTGCTTCGACGCCGACGAGCTGACGGTGACCCGGGCGTGACGGCGAGGCGGGAGCTGTGGACCTGGCTCGCGGTGTGCGTGGCCGGTGCCGCGCTCGTGCTCCTCGCCGCGGGACGCGACTGGTTCACCGTGACGTACGGCACCCGCGAGGTCGCGGTCTCCGCCGCCGAACTGGTCCCCGCCCTCGGCCCCGGCGCCTGGGCGGCGCTCGCCGCGGTGGTCGCCGTCCTCGCGACGAAAGGGGTGTGGCGCGGGCTCGTCGGAGCGGTGATGGCGCTCGGCGGGGCCGGGATGATCGCCGGTTCCTGGTGGGGAGGCGGCGCGAGCGCCGCGCTGCGGATCTCCGCCGAGCAGGCGCCGCTCTCCGTCGGCTCCATCCCGCAGGTCGCCTCGGCCGTCGTCTGGCCGATCCTCGCCTCCGTGGGAGGGTTTCTGCTGGCCGCCGGGGGAGTGGCGGCGATCGTGCGCGGCGGGCGCTGGCCGGGCATGTCCGGCCGGTACGACCGGCAGGGGGCCGGTCCCGCGGGCGGTACTGCCGCCGCACGCGGTGGTGCCCCCAGCGAGCGGGAGTTGTGGGACGCCCTCGACGAGGGCGTCGATCCGACGACCGGTCCCGACCCCCGCGAACACTGACCTTCGCGAGCCCCTGGGCGGACGGCGGGTTCCGCTCGTTCGCACGACGTCCGCGGTTCCCGCCGTGTTCCCGGTTCTCCCGGCGCGGGGATCTTCTCATGTCGTTTTGGTGCCCTCCCGCCGTCCGGGGCGGGTGTGCCCTCGGCCACGACTTGCTCACAACGCGCTCGCGAGCGTGAACGGATCGTCTCCTCCTGGGAGTGTTTTCGCTAGGATTTCGCCTGTAACTCGGATAATGGGGAGTCATTCATGAGCTACGGCGATCAGGGTGGCTATGGCCCGCCCCCGAAGAGCGGCGGCTACGGCTCCTCGGGTGGTTATGGCTCTTCGGGCGGTTACGGTTCCGGAGGGTACGGTGCGCCCGGTGGCGGTTACGGGGGGTACGGCCCGCCGCCGCGGGGCAACAACGGCATGGCCATCGCCGCGCTGATCATGGGCATCGCCGGGCTGTTCATCTGCGGACTCCCCTCGATCGTGGGCGCGGTGCTGGGGCACATCTCGCTGGGGCAGATCAGGCGGACGGGCGAGGAAGGGCGGGGCATGGCCGTCGCGGGCCTGGTCCTGTCCTATTTCGGCATCCTGTCCTGGCTGGCGGCGCTGGTGTTCATCTGGGTGATCGGAGCCGGTGCCCTGATCCTCGGTGGCGCCTCGGGCTACTGACGCCGGCGCTCGCGCCGCCGGTGAGGGGTGCGTGAGTGAGTAAGTAGGGTGGCCGGTGGGGGTGACCACCGGTGAAGGGTGCTGAAGGACCGTGGTGACGGGGAGGATCGCGGGTTCGCGTGCCGTGGCCGTGCTGGCGCCGCTCGGCACCGCGCTGGCCGCCGGCGCGGCGGTCGCGTTCGTGGGCGCGGTGGACCCCAACGAGCCGGGCCACTACCCGCCCTGCCCGTTCCTGCTGCTCACCGGCCTCTACTGCCCCGGTTGCGGAGGCCTGCGAACGGTGTACGCGCTCGCCCACGGAGACCCCGTGGCGGCCCTGGGGCTCAACCCGCTCGTCGTGCTCATGGTCCCGGTGCTGGTCCTGCTCTGGGGCCGGTGGGCGCTGCGTGCCTGGTCGGTGGGCGGATCGGCCGGAGAATCCGGTGGCGGGCCCGGATGGAAATCCATACGCCCGGTCTACGTGTGGTTATTGCTCGCTTTGATGGTCGTGTTTTGGATAGTGCGAAATCTTCCTTTTGGGGAATTCCTGGCCCCATAGTCACCGATAGGTCTCACCCCGTGGCGGGGCGACCCCGGCCGGGCCGATAGCATCGGCGGAACAAGGGCAGTCGACCGGGAGGGGCCTTACTCGTGAGCGAGCGGAGCGAACGAACCACGGATACGGCGGCGTTCGCGAACCCGGCCCCTGAGCTTCGCGAGGAGGGCAAGTGAGCGTGCTTGAGGAAATCCTCGAAGGAGTCCGCGCCGATCTGGCCGAGCGCCAGGAAAGGGTGACGCTGGCCGAGCTCAAGGAGCGGGCCGGGCGGGCACCGGCCCCCCGTGACGCGTACGCGGCACTGGGCGGCGACCAGGTGGCGGTGATCGCCGAGGTGAAGCGTTCCAGCCCGTCCAAGGGCGCGCTGGCCGCGATCGCCGACCCCGCCGCGCTGGCCGGTGACTACGAGTCGGGTGGCGCCCACGTCATCAGCGTGCTCACCGAGCGGCACCGCTTCGGCGGCAGCCTCGACGACCTGGCCGCCGTGCGCGCCGTCGTCGACATCCCGGTGCTGCGCAAGGACTTCATCGTCACCTCGTACCAGCTCTGGGAGGCCCGCGCCTACGGCGCCGACCTGGCGCTGCTGATCGTCGCGGCGCTCGACCAGAACGCGCTGGTCTCGCTCATCGAGCGGGCCGAGTCGATCGGGCTCGCCCCGCTGGTCGAGGTGCACACCGAGGAGGAGCTCGACCGGGCGCTCGTCGCCGGAGCCAAGATCATCGGTATCAACGCGCGGAACCTCAAGACCCTTGAGGTCGACCGAGAGGTGTTCGTCAAGCTGGCTCCCAAGATCCCCGAGGGCGTCATCAAGATCGCCGAGTCGGGTGTGCGCGGCCCCCACGACCTGCTCGCCTACGCCAGGGCGGGAGCCGACGCCGTCCTGGTCGGCGAGAGCCTGGTGACCGGCAAGGACCCGCGCGCCGCCGTGGTCGACCTGGTCACCGCCGGTGCCCATCCCGCATCCCGACCCGAGGGGCAGTAAGCCAGTGACAACGCACGAGGGAACCGTCATCACCACCGCCGACCTCGCCGGTAACGCCGCTCACGGGAACGACCCGGACATCCACGGCAAGTTCGGGATCTTCGGCGGGCGCTACGTG
Organism: Streptosporangium sp. NPDC000563; assembly: GCF_040299985.1. Classification (NCBI taxonomy): domain Bacteria; kingdom Bacillati; phylum Actinomycetota; class Actinomycetes; order Streptosporangiales; family Streptosporangiaceae; genus Streptosporangium; species Streptosporangium sp. NPDC000563. The sequence goes on from NZ_JBEPDA010000017.1 coordinate 15,574, forward strand.
CCCGAGGCGCTCATCCCCGCGCTGGACGAGGTCGCGGCGGAGTACGACAAGGCGAAGAACGACGTGGCGTTCCTGCGGGAGTTCGACCACCTGCTGCGCACCTACGCCGGGCGGCCGACCACGCTGACCGAGGTCCCCCGCTTCGCGGAGCAGGCGGGTGGCGCCCGGATCATCCTCAAGCGCGAGGACCTGACCCACACCGGCGCCCACAAGATCAACAACGTGCTCGGCCAGGCCCTGCTGACCAAGCGCCTGGGCAAGACGCGGGTGATCGCCGAGACCGGTGCCGGACAGCACGGCGTCGCCACCGCGACCGCCGCCGCCCTGATGGGCCTGGAGTGCGTGATCTACATGGGGGCCGTCGACTGCGAGCGCCAGGCGCTCAACGTCGCCCGCATGAAGCTGCTCGGCGCCACCGTCGTCCCGGTCACCAACGGCAGCCAGACCCTCAAGGACGCCATCAACGAGGCGTTCCGCGACTGGGTCGCCAACGTCGACCGCACCCACTACCTCTTCGGCACCATCGCGGGCCCGCACCCGTTCCCGGAGATCGTCCGCGACTTCGCGCGCATCATCGGCGTCGAGGCCCGCCGCCAGACGCTGGAGCTCACCGGCAGGCTGCCCGACGCGGTCGCCGCGGCCGTCGGCGGGGGATCGAACGCCATCGGCATCTTCCACGCCTTCCTCGACGACCAGGACGTCCGGCTGCACGGTTACGAGGCGGGCGGCCGGGGCCTGGAGAGCGGCGAGCACGCCCTCACCCTCACCGCGGGCTCCGTCGGCGTGCTGCACGGCTCGCGCACCTACGTGCTGCAGGACGAGGAGGGCCAGACGGTCGAGTCGCACTCGATCTCGGCCGGGCTCGACTATCCGGGCGTCGGCCCCGAGCACGCCTGGCTCAAGGACAGCGGCCGCGCCACCTACCACGGCATCACCGACGCCGAGGCGATGGACGCCTTCTCCCTGCTCGCCCGCACCGAGGGCATCATCCCCGCCATCGAGTCCTCGCACGCGCTCGCCGGAGCGCTCAAGCTGGGGCGCGAGATGGGACCCGGGGCGACGATCCTGGTCAACCTCTCCGGCAGGGGCGACAAGGACATGAGCACCGCGATGAAGTACTTCAACCTCTGACACTCCTCTCACGGCCGACTTGCCTCCCCTCTGGCGGGCCGAAGGGGACGAACCGCAACGGAAGCAACGATGACGACTCTTCAGACGGTGTTCGCCAAGGCTAAGGCGGACGACCGCGCCGCCCTCATCGGATACCTGCCCGCCGGGTTCCCCAGCAAGGACGGTGCGATCGCCGTCGCCACCGCCATGGTGGAGGCGGGCTGCGACGTGATCGAGATCGGTCTGCCCTACTCGGACCCCCTGATGGACGGTCCGACGATCCAGGACGCCGTCCACCGGGCGCTGACCAACGGCACCCGTATCGCCGACGTGCTCCGCACGGTCGAAGGCGTGGCCGCCACCGGTGCCGCCACCCTGGTCATGACGTACTGGAACCCGATCGACCGCTACGGTGCCGACCGCTTCGCCAGGGACCTGGCGAACGCGGGCGGGGTGGGCACCATCACGCCCGACCTCACCCCCGAGGAGGCCGGCCCCTGGCGCGAGGCCAGCGCGGGGGCCGGGATCGACACGGTCTTCCTGGTCGCGCCCAGCTCCACCGAGGCCCGCATCAAGGCCGTCGTCGACAGCTGCACCGGTTTCGTCTACGCGGCGTCGCTGATGGGCGTCACCGGCGCCCGCGACTCGGTCGGCGAGGCCGCGCAGGGCCTGGTCGAGCGCACCCGCCCGCACACCTCCCTGCCGGTCTGCGTCGGCCTGGGCGTCGGCACCGGACGGCAGGCCGCGGAGGTCGCGGGCTACGCCGACGGCGTCATCGTGGGCTCGGCGTTCATCCGCCGCGTCCTGGACGCCCCCGACGAGAACTCGGCTCTCGCGTCCGTCCGCGAGCTGGGCGCCGAGCTGGCGGCGGGCGTCCGGGGCTGAGGTCCCTTCCACAGGGGGGCGGTCCCCCTTCCATCGGGACCGCGCCCTGGGGCATGCCTTTCGAACACGCTTATTCGACACTTATCCAGCTCGTGGTGAGCTTTCCTTCGGATACCTTGCGTTCGCCGGAGACATCCGTGCCTAGGGCGTGGGAGTAGGAGAATGATGCTCGTGACCTCTGAGAAGCCCGCGCCCAATAGGTCGCGTATCGTGATTTCGGCGCTACCCTGGGTAACGACCGTCTCGCGGCTGGTGCTCGCGGGTGTGCTGATCGTCGCGGGTTGGGGCAAGATCGGCACCCCGGTGCTCTCGGTTCAGGCGGTCGAGGCATACGAACTGCTCCCAAAATCGCTCGCCACGGTGGTCGGCTACGGCCTGCCGATCCTGGAGATCGTCGTGGGGGTGTTGCTGGTCGTCGGGCTGCTCACCCGGGCGGCGGGTGTCATCTCGGCACTGCTCATGCTGGCGTTCGTCATCGGGATCGCCTCGGCGTGGGCGCGCGGGCTGCGCATCGACTGCGGCTGCTTCGGCGGCGGCGGTCAGCTGGCGGCCGGGGTGGAGCCCGACTACCTCATCGACATCCTGCGTGACTTCGGTCTCTTCGGACTCGGTGTGATCGTCGCCTGGTTCCCTCCGGGTCGCTTCGCGCTGGACTCCGCCCTGGGGCTCACCCCCGGGCGGGAGCCGTACGACGACCTCGAAAGCGACGACGAGGAGGAGCACCAGGAAAAGGAGACTGACTGATGGGCAAGGCCGCGCGGGACCAGTCGGCGCGTGATCGGATCAAGGCACAGCGCCAGGAGCAGATGCTGAAGGAGAGGCGCAAGCGCATAACGACCATCACGACGGCCGCCGTGCTCGCGGTCGCCGCCGTCGGGGCGGGCTGGTGGTTCGCCGCGCAGAGCAGCAGGTCCGAGCAGGTCGGCGCCAACCTCGCGCCGATCACCGTCGCCTCCGACGGCTCGGTGGTCATGGCCAAGGCGGGAGTGGAGTCGCCGGTCCTGGATGTCTTCGAGGACTTCCAGTGCCCCGCCTGCAGGGCGCTGGAGGAGACCAGCGGTCCCACGATCAAGAACCTGGCGGCCGAGGGCAAGGCGAAGGTGGTCTACCACCCGATCACGATCTTCCAGGAGCAGACCAACAAGGGCATCACCCGGGGTAACTCCGTGCGGGCCGGGGCGGCCTCCCGCTGCATTCCCGGAGGCGTCGCCTGGAGCAGGTTCCACGACAAGCTGTTCGACGCACAGCCCTCGGAGACCGTGGAAGGCTTCAAGATCCCTGACCTGATCGCCTGGGGCAAGGACGCCGGGGTGACCGATCCCGGCTTCGACAAGTGCGTGACCAGCCAGGAGAAGGCTCCCGAACACCTCGCCTACAGCACCAAGGTCCTGGAGACCCAGAAGCTCACGGGCACCCCGACGCTGAAGCTCAACGGCACCGAGATGGACACCGGCGTGGCTTTCAAACCGGCCGAGCTGCGTCAGGCCGTCCTTGATGCCGCCAAGTAGCCCGGGACACGGTAACGTCACCTGACATGCCCCTCGCCTCGATTCCCAGCCCCTCCCAGGGGGTCTGGCATCTCTTCGGCGTGGTCCCCATCCGGGCCTACGCACTGTGCATCGTGCTCGGCGTCATCGTCGCGGTCGTCATCGGCGAGCGCCGCTGGCGCGCCCGCGGCGGTGTCCCTGGAACCATCGTGGATCTCGCCGTCTGGGCCGTGCCGTTCGGCCTGGTCGGTGGACGCCTCTACCACGTCATCACCGACTGGCAGCTCTATTTCGGGCCGGACGCGCCCAATGAGCCGATCGAGGCGCTGTACATCTGGAACGGCGGCCTGGGCATCTGGGGCGCCGTCGCGCTCGGTGGCGTGGGCGTCTGGCTGGGCTGCCGCGGCAGGGGCATCTCCCTGACCGCGGTGGCCGACACCGTCGCCCCCGGCATCGCGGTGGCCCAGGCCATCGGCCGCTGGGGCAACTACTTCAACCAGGAGCTGTTCGGCGGCCCCACCGACCTGCCGTGGGGTCTGGAGATCGACCCCGACCGTCCGGGCACGGTGCCGGGCGTGGACACCTACCACCCCGCGTTCCTGTACGAGTCGATCTGGGACCTGGGTCTCGCGCTGGTCCTCATCTGGATCGGCCGCAAGTACGTGATCCGCCACGGCCGCCTGTTCGCTCTCTACGTCGCCGGCTACACCGTGGGCCGCTTCTGGATCGAGGGCCTGCGGGTCGACGCCGCCCACCACATCCTCGGCCTGCGGCTCAACCAGTGGACCTCGATCATCCTGTTCATCGGGGCGATGGCCTACTTCTGGTACACCAGGAACAAGACCGACGAGGAGCGGGTGAGGTCGGCGACCGACCCCGACACCGACCTTGAGGGCGGCGCCGCCACGCCGGGCGAGGGCGAGAGCCCAGGCGCCCCCGACGGCACGGACTCGGCGAAGGCCGAGGCCGTCACCCTGGTCGCGTCGGACGCGGGGGGCGGCGCGGCGGATCCCGTCGATCCGGCCCACCCCTCCGACCAGGCCGACGAGGCCGAGAACGACCAGGCGGCCCGGCGGGACGACGAGGCGCGTCCGGCCTCGGCGACGTTGGTGGCCGAGGGCTTGAGCGAGGACGGGGGAGCGGTCGATCCGGCTCACCCGTCGGACCAGGCCGATCCCGAGGAGAGCGGCCGGGGCGGAGACGCCGCGGTCGAGGCAGAGCCGGCTTCGGCGGTTTCCTCTGATGCCTCGGACGCCGCCGGGGGCGTGCCCGCCTCTGACGGCACCGCTTCGGAGAGCGCGGACTCGGAGAGCGCCGTCGGCACGGCCTCGGGCGCGAGCGTTCCCGAGGAGCTCGTTTCCGGTGCGAAGAAAGGCGAGCTCCAGGAGGAGGCCGTGACGAAGGCCGCTCCCGAGGGCGAGAAAGAACGACGTTGACGCCTCTCCCACGGTCGAGGTCCCGGGATCTCGGACGCGCCGCCGGATCGTCCGGCGCACCGGCGCGTTCCGATTCCGGGACCGAGACCGGTGGCCCGCGCCCTCCCTTCGGTGCCGGGCCCTGGGGGCCGCCGCCCGGGGGATCGCGATGAGTCCGGACGCCTCGGGGAGGCGTGCCGAGATGCACCACCGGCATCGCGACGTCAACGGCGGCTGGCTGAGGCCGTCGGTGTTCGGCGCGATGGACGGCCTCGTCTCCAACTTCGCGCTGATCGCCGGTGTCGCCGGTGGCGCCGCGGGAACCAAGGTCATCCTGCTGGCGGGCATCGCGGGGCTGGCCGCCGGCGCGTTCTCCATGGCCGGTGGCGAGTACGTCTCGGTGGCGAGCCAGCGGGAGCTCGCCCTGGCCGAGATCGCCGTCGAGCGCCGAGAGCTCGAACGCAACCCCGAGGCCGAGCTGGAGGAGCTCGCCAAGCTCTACGAGGAGCGGGGCGTCGATCCCGCCGTGGCCGCAGAGGTGGCGCGGCAGATCTCGGCGGACCCGGAAAGGGCGCTCGAGGTGCACACCGAGGCCGAACTGGGCGTCACCGTCCACGACCTTCCCTCGCCCAGGATCGCCGCGCTCTCCTCGTTCCTGTCGTTCGCGGTGGGGGCGCTCCTGCCCCTTCTGCCGTACCTGCTCGGCGTCACCAGCCTGGTGACGTCGGCGGTGGTCTCCTGCCTGGCACTGTTCGGCGCGGGCGCGCTGGTCTCCCGGGTCACCGCGCGCAGCTGGTGGTACAGCGGGCTGCGCCAGCTCTTCGTCGGCGCGGTCGCCGCCGGCCTGACCTTCGCCCTGGGCACCCTCCTGGGAGGAACCGGACTGTGACCGCCCCGACCTCGCCCCCACCCCCTGCCCCGGGAGGGCGCAAGCGCCGCCGCACTCCCAGCAAGGCGCAGACCTGGAGCATCCCCCAGCTGGAGGAGTGGGGGCTGACCCCGACCCAGCAGCGGTTGCTGGTGGTGTTCGGATCCATCGCGGGCGTGCTGGTCGCCGCGGTCGTCCTCACCCTCGCGATCTCCGCGATCGGCAACGACTTCGAGCCAGAACGGGCCACCGCCTCGGTCATCGGGACCGAACCCCGCCCCGACGTCTACCGGGGATGGCCCTCCTCCAAGGTGTTCGCGCCGATCGCGGAGAGCAAGGCGGACCCCAAACCGCTCACGGCCAAGGACCTCTTCCCCAAGACCCTCAGCGAGGGCAGGACCACGCTGAGGCTGGCGGGCAGCCCTCTGCTGGAGAGCGCCTGCGCGGCGGCGGTCTGGGGCCAGGAGCTCACCGACCTGCTCGCCCAGGGCGGATGCACCCAGGTGGCCAGGGGCCTGTACACCAGCGCCGACAACCGCTACGTCGCCCAGTACACCCTGTTCAACCTCCGCGACACCGCCTCCTCCGACACCTTGGTGAACACGCTGACCACCCTGCACCGGGGCGGCTGGGTCCGGCCGGTCCAGGCGCCCAGGGCCGCCTTTCCCGCCGACGGCCACACCGAGGCGAGCGGCCACGCGATGGGGCACTACGCGGGCCTGGTCTGGATCGGCAGGGCCGACGGAGCGGAGCCGGGCGCGAGGGACGACTTCGTCTCGCTCTCCCTCGCGGTCCGCGCCACGGAAAAGGCGATCTTCCGCCGCATCGTCGCCGTCTCCCCGGCGCCCGCCCCGAGCAAGTAGTTTCCGGGTTCGTTTTTCGGGCGGGAATCCGGGTTCTTCGAGGGCGGGGAGGATGTCGAAGTAAGCTTTTTCCTCATGCGCAAGTGGATCATCATCGTCGTGCTGGCCGGGGTCGCCGGGGTGGGGGCCTTCCTGTGGCTGGGTGACGAGCCCGCCCCGCGCGCCGCCGTCCTGCGCGCGGAGCCGGGTACGGCCCACTACGCGCCCATCGCGACCCGCGACCTCGACCCCCAGCCGCTCACCGTCGCCGAGATGTTCCCCGCCCCCTCGGTGTCGGCGGGCACGACCAAGCTCGCCCTCAAGGCCACCGAGACCCTCGCCGACTGCGCGGAGGCGGTCTGGGGGAGCGCGCAGGACGCGCTCGGCGGGTGCACGCAGGTGCTGCGCGCCCGCTACGAGACCGAGGACGGCGCGGTCTCCGGCCAGTTCCTGATTTTCAACCTCGCCGACTCCGCCGCCGCCGACAGGCTCGTGGCGGCTCTCAAGGGCGACGGCGGCGACGGCGGCGACGGCTTCGTCAGGCCCGCTCCCGACACGCCCGACGGTTTCGACGGCTCGCGCAGCTGGGCCCAGGTCCGCGGCCTCGGGCACTACGTCACGGTGAGCTGGGTCGCCCCCGTCGCCGGCGGGAGCACCGCCCGGGCAGGCGCGGGGGAGAGCGGCGAGGGCGGCGAGGGCGGCGAGGGCGGCGAGGGCGGCGAGGGCAGGGTGGATCTCACCTATCCGCAGGTCGCGATGGACGGCCTCGGCCTGGTCATCCAGCGTCGGCTGGTGCGCTGAGGGAGCTCTCCACCGCGGCCCTGAGCTCCAGCAGCCGGTGGGCGGGCAGTTCGAGGACGGTGACGTCGCCCGCCCACGGGGCCACGGCGGCGACGACCGCCCTCGCCTGCCTCTTCGTCAGGTCGCCCCTGACCTTGATCAGGGCCTCGCGCCAGGTGTTGGCGAGCCTGCCGTGCGCGTTGTCCAGGACGCGGCGCAGGATCCGGGCCGTGTCGTTCTCGTGCGCGCCGTTCGCGTTTGTGGCGCTCTTGCCGTCTCCGGCGGGCGGTGCCACCCGTACGGCGCGCACGGACGCCCCCTCGGCGGTGAGGTCGTAGACGGGGGCGAGAAGGTCGCGGGGGAGGTCCTTCGGGGCCGTCGCCAGGGTGACCCGGACCTCCCTGGCGCGGGTGGCCAGCAGCAGCCGGGGCAGCGCGGCCTCCAGACCGGCGGGTACGGAGATCGCCACCCTGGCCGGGTCGCTGGCGTAGGGCTTGGCCAGCCAGGTCGTCAGGCGCGCCCTGGGGGCCTTGGGCAGCACGTCGCGGGGCCACTCGCCCACCAGCACCTCCGGGACGAACCCCTCACCGAAACCGGCGGCCGAGGCGGCGGGGGAGCTCGCCGACTCCACCGACTGGGGCCCCTGCGTGTAGATGGCGGTGCCGGACGTCTCGGTGCGGGCGGCCGCGGCGGGCCAGGTCTTCGTGGTGGGGCGCAGGACGTACAGGTCGGCGGCCGAACCGATGGCCTCGGCGCCGAAGTAGCGGTTGAAGTCGGGGTAGATCGCCTCGTTGACGAGGTTGAGCTGCGACAGGGCCTGCTGAACCTTGAGGGCGAGCGCGGGGGTGCGCTCGCTGGCGCCGTACGCCAGCATGATCCGGCCCTGCTCGCGGTCGCGCAGCCCTTCCGCGCAACGGGCGACGAACAGCCCGACGCCCTCGGGGGTGTAGGGAGGGTCGGTGATCGCCAGGTCGGCCCAGGACCGCGCGGAGGCGGGCAGGCCCAGGCGCAGGTCGGCCCAGCGGGTCCGTACGGCCAGGCCGAGCCGGTCGGCCTCGCCGGCGATGTAGGCGAGGATGCGCTCGTCGACGTCGACGACGGTCACCTCGACGCCCGGGTGCAGCATCGCCGTGGCCAGCGAGGTCAGATCGTGGTCGCCCACGCACAGCAGCCGGGCGCCGTCCAGCCAGAAGCGGGCGTCCAGCAGCAGCGCCCGCCTGACCACGGTCTCGCCGGTCGCGGCGACGTGGTCCAGCGTGTGGCGGCCCCGGGGAGCCTTGGCGATCAACTCGTCCATGCGCGCGACCAGGTCGGCGCGGTCGGGGAGCAGGTGGGCGACCGGGTCCGCCGGTGCGAGGGTGCTCGCTCGCGGCCCGGCCGGTGCGGTACCGCCCGCTCGTGGTGCGGCCGGTGTGACGTTGCTTACGCGCGATCCGGTCGGTGCGGGGCCGTCCGCCCGCGGTCCGTCCGATGACGGGGCGCCCTCCTCCCGTGCCGGGGCCGACCAGGCGGGAGGGGCCGGGAGCCTGAAGCGGTCGCCCGATCGCTCCAGTTCGCCGTCCACCTCGCGCAGCAGCGCCTCGACGGTCCGCCGCGACGTCGCGGTCTCCCTGACCAGATCGGCGAGTGTCCACCAGCGACCGCCGCCCAGGGCGGTCAGCGCGTTCCTCAGCCGCCTGCCGTCGACACCCGCCCGTGCGACGAAAGCCTCGACTCCACCGCCGTTCTCGTCCCCGGCCTCTCCTTCGGCGCCGGCTCCATGCCCGGCTCCATGCCCGGTCCCGGTCCTGGCCCCGGTTCCCGTCCCGGACCCACGCCCGGCCCCGCTCTCGGTTCCGGCTCCCGTCCCGGCCGGCGTTCGGTCGCCGGTCCCGGCGGAGGCGCCGGGGGGGCCGGAAACGCCGGAGACATCTGAAGTGCCGCTGCCTGTCAGAGCGGTGGAGGCGCCCAGGCCGGTGGGATCGGTCGGTTCCATTGGGCCACCCTAGGGCCAGGACCTGGAATGTTGTGCCATCGCGGTGTGTTTAATGAACCGGGCGAACCTGCACTAATTCGGCGGGATCTCACCGGGTAGGCAGGTATCCGGCAGGGTACGGTAATCTCTACCCACCACGCAGCAGGGCCAACGTCGTCCCTTGCTTGTTCGAGAGAAGCAAGACGACGGGAGGGATTCAATGCCTGCTGCCCACCTCGGCTTTCCCGAGCCTCAGGGCCTGTACCACCCCTCGCACGAGCACGACGCCTGTGGTGTCGCCATGGTCGCGGACGTTGCCGGTCGCCGTAGCCACGGCATCGTCGCGAAGGCCTTGACCGCGCTGTGCAACCTTGATCACCGGGGGGCCCAGGGTAGCGAACCGGACACCGGCGACGGGGCCGGGATCCTGACGCAGATCCCCGACGTCTTCTTCCGCGTGGTGGCGGACTTCCCCCTGCCCACGGCCGGCTCCTACGCCGCCGGTATGGCCTTCCTGCCCGCCGGGGAGCGGGCCCGTGAGGCCGCCGTGCGACTGATCGAGGAGATCGCCGCGGAGGAGGGCCTCACGGTCCTCGGCTGGCGCGACGTTCCCACCACCCCCGACCTTCCCGGGCCGAGCGCCCGCGCGGTGATGCCGTTCTTCGGCCAGCTGTTCGTGGCGTCCCCCGACGGTGAGAGCGGTCTTGAGCTGGACCGGCTCGCCTTCTGCCTGCGCAAGCGGGCCGAGCACGAGGCGAAGGTCTACTTCCCCTCGCTGAGCTCCCGGACGATCGTCTACAAGGGCATGCTCACCCCGCTGCAGGTCGAGCAGTTCTTCCCCGACCTGAGCGACGAGCGCTACGAGACCGCGATCGCGCTGGTCCACTCGCGTTTCTCCACCAACACCTTCCCCTCCTGGCCGCTCGCGCACCCGTACCGCTACGTCGCCCACAACGGTGAGATCAACACGGTCAAGGGCAACCGCAACTGGATGCGCGCCCGCGAGGCCATGCTGGAGACGGCGAACCTGCCGGGCGACCTGTCGCGGCTCTTCCCGATCTGCGACCCGGCCGGTTCCGACACCGCCTCCTTCGACGAGACGCTGGAGCTCATCCACCTCGCGGGACGCAGCCTGCCGCACGCGGTGCTGATGATGATCCCCGAGGCGTGGGAGAGCCACACCGAGATGGACCCCGCGCGGCGGGCGTTCTACGAGTTCCACTCCACGATGATGGAGGCCTGGGACGGCCCGGCCTCGATCACCTTCTCCGACGGAACCCTGGTCGGCGCGGTGCTCGACCGCAACGGCCTGCGCCCCGGACGGTTCTGGGTCACCGCGGACGGCCTGGTCGTGCTCGCCTCCGAGGCGGGTGTGCTGGACATCGCCCCCGAGGACGTGGTCCGCAAGGGCCGCCTGCAGCCCGGCAAGATGTTCCTGGTCGACACCGCGCTCGGCAAGATCATCGAAGACGACGAGATCAAGGCCGAGCTGGCGGCGGAGCTGCCGTACGCCGACTGGCTGCACGCCGGTCTGGTCCGCTTCGAGGAGCTGCCCGCCCGCTCGCCCGAGGGCCTGTCGCACGAGACGCTGATCAAGCGGCAGCAGACCTTCGGCTACACCGAGGAGGAGCTGCGGATCATCCTGGGGCCGATGGCGAGGACGGGCATCGAGCCGATCGGCTCGATGGGCACCGACACCCCGGTCGCCGTGCTCAGCGAGAAGCCCCGGTTGCTGTTCGACTACTTCAGCCAGCTGTTCGCGCAGGTCACCAACCCGCCGCTGGACGCGATCCGCGAGGAGCTCGTCACCTCCCTGGCCAGCACCATCGGCCCCGAGGGCAACCTGCTCGCCCCGGGTCCCGCCTCCTGTCGCCAGCTCGTGCTGCCCTACCCGGTGCTCGACAACGACGAGCTCGCGAAGATCATCCACATCAACGACGAGGGCGCGCTGCCGGGCTTCCACCCGCACGTGGTCTCCGGCCTGTACGAGGTCGCGGGTGGCGGCGAGGCGCTGCTGCACCGCATCGAGGAGATCCGCGCCGAGGTCTCCTCGGTGATCGAGGGCGGGGCGCGGATCATCGTGCTGTCCGACCGCGGCTCCTCCGACGTCCTGGCGCCGATCCCCTCGCTGCTGCTCACCGGTGCCGTCCACCACCACCTGATCGCCGAGAAGACCCGCACCAAGATCGGCCTGGTCATCGAGACCGGCGAGGCGCGCGAGGCGCACCACATGGCGCTGCTCGTCGGCTACGGGGCGGGCGCGGTCAACCCGTACCTCGCCATCGAGACCGTCGAGGACATGGTCGACTCCGGCGTCCTGAAGATCGACAAGCACAAGGCCGTGCGCAACCTCATCAAGGCGTACGGCAAGGGCGTGCTGAAGGTCATGTCCAAGATGGGGGTCTCCACGGTCGCCTCCTACACCGGGGCGCAGATCTTCGAGGCGCTCGGGCTGAGCCAGGAGGTCGTGGACGTCTGCTTCACCGGGACCACGTCCCGGCTGGGCGGCGTCGGCTTCGACGTCCTGGCCGAGGAGGCCGCGCAGCGTCACCTGCGTGCCTACCCCCGGGCCGAGAACGCCCACCGCCGCCTGGAGGTCGGCGGCGAGTACCAGTGGCGTCGCGAGGGCGAGCCGCACCTGTTCAACCCCGAGACCGTCTTCAAGCTGCAGCACGCCACCCGCTCGCGCCGCTACGAGATCTTCAAGGAGTACACCGGCCTGGTGGACTCCCAGGCGGAGAGGCTGATGACGCTGCGCGGCATGTTCAAGCTGCGGGAGGGCGTCCGCGAGCCGGTGCCGATCGACGAGGTCGAGCCGGTCAGCGAGATCGTCAAGCGGTTCTCCACCGGCGCGATGTCGTACGGCTCCATCTCGATGGAGGCGCACGAGACGCTCGCCATCGCGATGAACCGGCTGGGCGGCAAGTCCAACACCGGTGAGGGCGGCGAGGACCCCGAGCGGCTGCACGACCCGGTGCGCCGTTCGGCCATCAAGCAGGTGGCCTCGGGCCGGTTCGGTGTGACCTCCGAGTATCTGGTCAACGCCGACGACGTGCAGATCAAGATGGCCCAGGGCGCCAAGCCCGGTGAGGGCGGCCAGCTGCCCGGCCACAAGGTCTACCCGTGGGTGGCCAAGACCCGGCACTCCACCCCGGGCGTCGGCCTCATCTCGCCGCCTCCGCACCACGACATCTACTCGATCGAGGACCTCGCCCAGCTCATCCACGACCTGAAGAACGCGAACCCGGCCGCCCGCGTGCACGTCAAGCTCGTGGCCGAGGTCGGGGTCGGAACGGTCGCGGCGGGCGTGTCCAAGGCCCACGCGGACGTCGTGCTCATCTCCGGTCACGACGGCGGCACCGGCGCCTCCCCGCTCACCTCGCTCAAGCACGCGGGCTCCCCCTGGGAGCTGGGCCTGGCCGAGACCCAGCAGACGCTGCTGCTCAACGGCCTGCGCGACCGCATCGTCGTGCAGGTGGACGGCCAGCTCAAGACCGGCCGCGACGTGATCATCGCCATGCTGCTCGGCGCCGAGGAGTTCGGCTTCGCCACCGCGCCGCTGGTCGTCTCCGGCTGCGTGATGATGCGCGTCTGCCACCTGGACACCTGCCCGGTCGGCGTGGCCACCCAGAACCCCGAGCTGCGCAAGCGGTTCACCGGCAAGCCCGAGTTCGTGGTCAACTTCTTCGAGTTCGTCGCCGAGGAGATCCGCGAGTATCTCGCCGCGCTGGGTTTCCGCAGCATCGACGAGGCCGTCGGCCACGCCGAGCTGCTGGACACCACCCCGGCCGAGAACCACTGGAAGGCCTCGGGACTGGACCTGGCGCCGATCCTGCACCAGCCGGAGCTGCCCGAGGGCGCCTCGCTGCGCCGTACCGTGGAGCAGGACCACGGGCTCGCCAAGGCGCTGGACAACACGCTGATCCAGCTCGCCGAGGGTGCGCTCAAGGGTGGTTCCAGGGTCACGCTCGACCTGCCCATCCGCAACGTCAACCGTACGGTCGGCACCATGCTCGGCCACGAGGTGACCAAGCGGTACGGCGGAGCGGGCCTTCCCGACAACACCATCGACGTGCGCTTCACCGGCTCCGCGGGCAACTCCTTCGGCGCCTTCCTGCCCAGGGGCATCACGCTGAGGCTGACCGGCGACGCCAACGACTACGTGGGCAAGGGCCTGTCCGGCGGCCGGATCTCGGTCCAGCCGTACGACGCGGCCCCGCTCGACGGGCACATCATCGCCGGAAACGTCGGCCTGTACGGCGCGACCTCCGGCGAGGCCTTCATCCGCGGCGTCGTGGGGGAGCGGTTCTGTGTCCGCAACTCCGGTGCCACCGCGGTGGTCGAGGGGGTCGGCGACCACGGCTGCGAGTACATGACCGGCGGCAAGGTGGTCGTCCTCGGCCCGACCGGCCGCAACTTCGCGGCGGGCATGTCGGGCGGCGTCGCCTACCTGCTCGACCTCGACGCCGAACGGGTCAACCGGGAGATGGTCGAGATCGAGGAGCTGGGGGAGGCCGAGTCCGAGGCGCTGCGCGAGATCGTCGAGGCGCACCTCGCCGAGACGGGCTCCACGGTGGCGAAGGCACTCCTCGCCGACTGGGACCCGTCCCGTTTCAGCAAGATCATGCCGACGGACTACAAGCGGGTCCTGCTGGCCGCCGAGTCCGCCCGGCTGGAGGGCCGCGACATCGACGAGGCCGTCATGACCGCCGCGGTCCAGGGGTGACGCCGATGTTTGCGATCACTCATCCCGTCCGGTTTTTCCAGTCATTTCAGGCTTTTCAGGGATAAGGGAGGTACGACCGATGGCTGACCCCAAGGGTTTCCTCGCTCACGGACGCGAGCTGCCGGCGCGCCGCCCGGTGGACGTGCGCATCCGCGACTGGCGCGAGGTCTACGAGGACTTCCCCAAGCCCGCGCTGACCAGGCAGGCCGCGCGCTGCATGGACTGCGGCATCCCGTTCTGCCACAACGGCTGCCCGCTGGGCAACCTGATCCCCGAGTGGAACGACCTGGTCTACCGGGACGACTGGCAGGAGGCGATCGAGCGCCTGCACGCCACGAACAACTTCCCCGAGTTCACCGGACGCCTGTGCCCGGCTCCGTGTGAGGCGGCGTGCGTGCTCGGCATCAACTCCGACCCGGTCGCGATCAAGCGGGTCGAGGTCGAGATCATCGACCGTGCCTTCGACGAGGGCTGGGTCACCCCCCAGCCCGCCGCCACCAAGACCGGCAAGCGCGTCGCGGTCGTCGGCTCGGGCCCCGCGGGCCTGGCCGCAGCCCAGCAGCTCACCAGGGCCGGGCACGACGTGGTCGTGTTCGAGCGGGCCGACCGGATCGGTGGCCTGCTCCGCTACGGCATCCCCGAGTTCAAGATGGAGAAGCGGCACATCGACCGCCGTCTCGCCCAGATGCGGGCCGAGGGGACCGAGTTCCGTACCGGCGTCAACGTCGGCGTGGACATCACGGCGGCGCAGCTGCGCGAGGAGTTCGACGCGATCGTCCTGGCCGGTGGCGCGACCCAGTGGCGGGACCTGCCCGTCGCCGGGCGCGACCTGAAGGGCGTCTACCAGGCGATGGAGTACCTGCCGCCCTCCAACAAGGTCCAGGAGGGCGACTTCCCGGTCTCGCCGATCAGCGCCGAGGGCAAGCACGTCGTCGTGATCGGCGGCGGCGACACCGGTGCCGACTGCATCGGCACCGCGATCCGGCAGGGGGCCGCCTCGGTCACCCAGCTGGAGATCATGCCCCAGCCTCCGGCGAGCCGTCCGGGCAGCCAGCCGTGGCCCACGTTCCCCATCCTGTTCAAGATGGAGAGCGCCCACGAGGAGCTGGCCGACGGTGACGGCGCCCGGGTCTACGCGGTCTCCACCACCGAGTTCGTCGGCGACGCCGAGGGCAACGTCAGGGCGCTGCGCCTGGTCGAGGTGGAGGGGCCCGCTGCCGGGTTCAAGCCGGTGCCCGGCTCCGAGCGGGAGATCCCGGCCGAGCTGGTCACGCTGTCGATGGGCTTCGTCGGTCCGGAGAAGAAGGGCCTGCTCGAAGAGCTCGCCGAGGTCGCCGGCGGCGAGTTCTACGACGCCAGGGGCAACGTCGCGAGGGACAAGGGCTACATGTCGTCGGTCGACGGCGTCTTCGTCGCCGGGGACATGGGCCGCGGACAGTCGCTGATCGTGTGGGCGATCGCCGAGGGCCGCTCCGCGGCCTCGGCCGCCGACCGCTACCTCACGGGCCGGACGGCCCTTCCGGTGGCGATCCCGCCGACGGCGCGGCCGCTGGTCTGAGTGGAAGCTGGTCTGATATGTCATGACCGGTCTGGGTATGTCATGGTTGATCCATGCGTACCCGGGCCGGTTCATGCATGTCAGAGCCGGTTCATGTGCTCCATCGCTGGTTTGGTCAGGCCACGGTTGGTCTTCGGCACCCCCCGACAGTTCGGCATTCCGGATGTCTTACCGACTGCTTCAGGGAAAAATGCGCAGAGCGGGGTTTCGAATTGCTTTGGCGTACATATGCCTGAAAGATAAATTTCTTGATCGGGTCAGGTGCGGAGGATCGATGAATCGCGGGACCAGAAGCCTGACGGGCGCGGCGACGGCGCTCGCCCTGGCGGCGACCCTCACGGCGGGAGCCCTGGGCGGCGAGGCCACGACCGGCGCGGGCCAGACCCGCGAGTACCTGGTCTTCTACGCGGACGGCGCCCGCGACCGGGCGATCGACGCGATCGACGCGAGCGGCGGCACCGTCCTGTCGACCGACACCAGGATCGGCTACGTCCTCGCGGACGGTCCCGGCGCCGGATTCGTGGAAAGCCTGGCCGACGACAGCGCCATCGAGGGAGTCTCCTCCGACCGGAGGATCGGCTTCGCCAGTGCGATCCGCGCCGCCGCACCCGCGACCGGGACCTCCGCGGGCGGGTCCGCCTCAGAAGCCGGGATCTCCGGCACCGGGGCCACCTCCGGGACCTCCAGCGCCGGGACCGTCTCCGGCGTGGGAACCCCGCTCGCATTCCCCTCCGCAGAAGCCCTCGGGCAGGCGGGCACCCGCCGCTCCGCCGACACACCGGAGCCGCTCGCCGGGCGGCAGTGGGACATGAAGATGATCGGCGCCACCGTGGAGGGCTCCTACGCCACCGAACCCGGTGACAAGCGGGTGCTGGTCGGCGTCATAGACACCGGCATCGACGGCAAGCACCCCGACATCGCCCCCAACTTCAACCGCGCCCTGAGCCGCAACTTCGTGACCGACCGGCCCAAGGACCCCAACGGCAACGTCCTCGACGGCCCCTGCGAGTTCAAGGACTGCAAGGACCCGGTGGACTGGGACGACGACGGCCACGGCACCCATGTGGCCAGCACCATCGCCTCACCGATCAACGGCCTGGGCATCGCCGGGGTGGCCCCCCAGGTGTCCCTGGTGAACCTGCGCGCCGGTCGCGACTCGGGCCTGTTCTTCCTCAAGCCCAGCGTCGAGGCGCTCACCTACGCCGCCGACGCCGGGATCGACGTGGTCAACATGAGCTTCTACGTCGACCCGTGGCTGTTCAACTGCAAGGCCAACCCGGCCGACTCCAAGGCGGAGCAGCTGGAGCAGCGCGGCATCATCACCGGCATGCAGCGCGCCCTCGACTACGCGCGCAAGCGCGGGGTCACCCTCATCAGCGCCATCGGCAACGGCGCCACCGACCTCGGCAAGCCGAGTAAGGACGAGAGCAGCCCCAACTATCCCAAGGGCAGCGAGCACACCCGCAAGGTCGACAACTCCTGCCTCAACGTTCCCGCCGAGTCCAAGGGTGTGATCTCGGTCACCTCGGTGGGGCCGACCGGGCGCAAGGCGTACTACTCCGACTACGGCGTCGAGCAGGCCGACCTCGCGGCCCCCGGCGGGGACGAGTTCGACGGCGGCAGCACGTACGACCCCACCAAGGGCATTCTGGCCGCCGCGCCGGAGAACGCGCTCAAGGCCAAGGGACAACTCACCGCCGACGGCACGCCGAAGTCCGACTCGATCATCCGGGAGTGCGAGGGCGGCACCTGCGCCTACTACCAGTACCTCGTCGGCACCTCCATGGCCGCACCGCACGCCACCGGTGTCGCCGCCATCCTGATCAGCCGGTTCGGCAAACCCGGCAAGGGCGGCCTCACGATGCCCCCCGCGGACGTCCAGCGCCAGCTGTACTCCACGGCCACCAAGAAGGCCTGCCCCTCACCGCGCGGGTACGCCTACAAGATCGACCTCGCGTTCGTGGACGAGGTCCACAAGTGCGAGGGTCCCAAGAAGCGCAACGGCTTCTACGGCCGCGGCCTCATCAGTGCCGAGAACGCCGCCAAGGCCGAGCCGCTCGCTCCCTGACGGCCTCCCTGACGGTGCGGGGGCGCCCAAGGCGTCCTCACCCCGTCTCGGCCCCTGGGTGAGGGGCCGAGACGGGGTGAGGGCGGTCGCCTCGCGGTTCGGCCTCGGCGGAAGCGTCATCCCGGGCACAGGCCGGATCTCCCCAAGAGACGATCAACAGACGGGTGAAGGGGGCGAAAGGGGGAAGAAGAACGACTCCGGTTCCATCCCGTCGCTCTTGTCACCGTGAGGATCATCGGCTTCCTCCTCGCGCCTGAAGGCGGGTTCTCCACGCAGAAAGGACTCATATGAGGTTCCTGTCGCGTCCGCACCAGCTTCCGCCCCGGATCGCCGCCGGTTTGATCATTCTGAATTCGGGACTGACCAAGAGAACCGCGGGGGAGGAGAGCGCGAAGGGATTGCACGGGATGGCCTCCGGGACCTACCCGTTCCTCAAGGACATGGACTCGGTGAAGTTCACGAGACTGCTCTCCACGGCGGAGATCACCCTCGGTACCGCCCTGCTGGTCCCCGTGGTGCCGCCGCTGCTGGCGGGCGCCGCGCTGACCGCCTTCGCCGGAGGGCTGCTCGGCCTCTACCTCAAGACGCCGGGACTGCGGGAGGAAGGCAGCCTGCGTCCCTCACAGCAGGGCATCGCCGTCGCCAAGGACGTCTGGCTGCTGGGCATCGGCGCCGGGCTGGTCGCGGAGGAGATCGTCCGCGACTGACCCGGGAATCCGTCGGCCGGTCCGGGGTTCCGGCGCTCGGCCCGAAGCCGCCGTTGCCGAGGCGGAGGCGGAGGCGCGGTGACCGTCTCGAAACTCCGGGCGGCCGACACGGAGGCGCGGTGACCGCTCGGAAGTCGTGATCGGTCCGGTGTCCCGATGACCGACCAGGCTCGTGGCACGCTCGCGGGTGCCCGTACTCCTGGGACGGCTGACCCCAGGAGTGAGCGCGAGGGACGATTCGTAACCTGCCGTTCATGCTGGGTGGCTTTGTGTCACCGAATTTTTCATCGGCGCTACGGCTAACGTCGCGACCAAGTGGTCTGTACCAATTAGGGTGGGATCCGTGACTCGTCGCGCGAAAATCGTCTGCACTCTCGGCCCCGCCACCTCATCTCCCGAACGCCTCCGCGAACTCATCGCGGCCGGGATGGACGTGGCCCGTTTCAACCTCAGCCACGGCAGCCACGAGCTGCACAGGGAGGTTTACGACAGGTTGAGGGAGGCGGCCGCCGAGCTCGGGCGTGGCGTAGGTCTGCTGGCCGACCTCCAAGGCCCCAAGATCCGGGTCGGTAAGTTCGAGGAAGGTCCCGTCCGTCTCGGCTTCGGTGACGTCTTCACGATCACCACCGAGGAGGTCCCCGGCGACCGTGACCAGGTCTCCACGTCCTATCTGGGGCTTCCCAAGGACGTCAGCCCCGGCGACAGCATCCTGGTCGACGACGGCCGCGTCCGGCTGGAGGTGACCCGGGTCGACGGCCAGCGCGTCACGACCCGCGTGGTCGTCGGTGGCATGATCTCCGACAACAAGGGCCTCAACCTCCCCGGCGTGAACGTCAGCGCCCCCGTCCTGACCGACAAGGACGAGACCGACCTGCGCTGGGCGCTGCGCGCCGGCTTCGACCTGGTCGCCCTCTCCTTCGTCAGGCGTCCCTCCGACGCCGACGTGGTGCGCAACATCATGGAGCAGGAGGGCATCCGCCTCCCGCTGCTCGCCAAGATCGAGAAGCCGCAGGCCGTGGAGCGGCTCCCGGAGATCATCGAGGCCTTCGACGGCATCATGGTCGCCCGCGGTGACCTCGGTGTCGAGCTGCCGCTGGAGGAGGTGCCCATCGTCCAGAGGCGCGCCATCGAGCTCTGCCGCGAGAAGGCCCGCCCGGTCATCGTCGCCACCCAGATGCTGGACTCGATGATCACCTCTCCGCGTCCCACCCGCGCCGAGGCCTCCGACGTCGCCTACGCCGTCATGGACGGCGCCGACGCGGTCATGCTCTCCGGGGAGACCTCGGTCGGCAACTACCCCATCGAGGTCGTCGAGACGATGAGCCGCATCGCCACGACCGCGGAGAAGAGCTCCCTGCAGGCCACGCACAGCCTCGACCGGCTGCCCGAGACCACCGGTGGCGCGATCGCCCGTGCCGCGGCGGAGGTCGGGGCGATCGTCGGCGCCAAGGCGCTGGTGGCGTTCACCATGTCCGGTGAGACGGCCCGCCGTCTGGCCCGCTACCGCTCGCCGATCCCGCTGCTCGCGTTCACCTCCGCCCGCCACGTCCGCAACCAGCTCGCGCTGACCTGGGGTGTGGAGACCTTCGAGGTGCCGTTCGTCCACCACACCGACGACATGGTCCGTCAGGTGGAGGCCTCGCTGCTCGCCAACTCCCGCCTGGAGAAGGGTGACAAGGTCGTCATCGTCGCCGGTTCGCCTCCCGGCACCGCCGGCTCCACCAACGCCCTGCGCGTGCACACCATCGGGGCGGCGGTCTCCAACCCCGCCTGATCCTCACCCGATCCGCGAAAACGCGTACGGCCACCGCTTCGGCGGTGGCCGCACGCGTTTCCGGGGTCTTCCCCGCGCTCGGCGATCCAAAAAAGCCGAAAAATACGCCCTTGTCGTGTCCGAATAGGTGTCAGAAGATCGGTGCACGGCATGCCCGAAAAGGGGGTGCCCGGTGAACCAGACAAATTTCACGAAAGGCGCCGGATGATCCAGGGCAGTCGGCCGGTGGGAGCGGAGCGGCAACACGAGGAGGACGAGGGGCGGCCTCCAGGCCAATCGGGTCGCCCGGGGCAGCGGGTGTCGGCCGCCGACACGGTGGCGGGAATGATCGAGGCCCGCCTGGGCCGGACGGTCGACCCCGACGAGAACTTCTTCGAAGCCGGGCTCAACTCGATGGCGCTGGTCGAGCTGCACGCGGACATCACCGGGGCGCTCGGCATCGACATCCCGGTCACCGCGATGTTCGCCCGGCCGAACGTACGGGCGCTCAGCCGCCTCGTCGCGGGCGCGCAGGAACCCGTCAGGAGCGAACCCGCGCGCCCGCGCCCCACGGGAGGCAGCCGCAGGGATGTGCGCGCCCGTATCCGCAGGGACGGCGGGTCGTCTCGGTGACGAGGACCGCGCCGATCGCGGTGATCGGTATGGGCCCGCGTGCCCCGCTCTCTCCCGGTCCCGTCCCGATCGAGGTCGTCGAGGCCACGATGGAGAACGCCGGACACGACCCCGCGCGCCCACCGGGCGTGCTCGCCGTCCACGACACGGCCGAGGCCGCCTGCCTCGCCCTCGCCCTGGGGATCTGCGACCTCGCGATCACCGTCTCGGGGCCGAGCCTCGGCGCCGTCGCGGAACGGGGAACCGCGATCGCGCTCAGGCGCCTGGACGACGCCCTCCTCGACGGCGACCTCGTACGCGCCGTGATCGAGACGACGACCGACCCGGCAGCCGACCCGGCTACCGACACGGTCGCCGACGCGACGACCGCCCCGGTGACCGACCGGGTCGCCGACACAGCGACCGTCTCGGTGACCGACCGGGGTGCCGGTACGGCGACCGGCCCGCTGACCGCTTCCCGGCCCGGCACCGGTCCCGCCCGCAGCGGGCCCGGCCGATCGCCGACAGGCGGACCGACCGCGCGTCCGCGTGATCCGTTGACGGTGAAGGACGGCTTCCCGCCGGTCCACCTCCCCGCGGACCGCCGGCCCCGCGTCGTCGCCTGGTCGGGACGGCACCGACAGGAGGCCGACGCCGTACGGGAAGGCCTGGCGGGATTCTTCGCCACCCTCGCCCCCGACCGGTTCGCCGACGCCGTGGCCGTCCTCCAGCGGGGCCGCACCCCGCATCCCGTACGGGGTGCGATCGTCGCGACCACCCCCGCCGAGGCGTCCGCCGCCCTCGCCGCCGCGCGGACGGCCTCGGCCGAGGAAACGGCCGGGCATGAGCCGCCTTCCCGCGACGCGGCCTGGACGGGTGTGCGGTTCGTCTTCCCCGCCGGCGGCGCCGGTCGGCTGGGGGCCTCGCTGTACGGGGTCGAGCGGCTGTTCAGCGAGACGATGGACGTCTGCCTGGAGGCTTTCGAGCGGCACGGCGTCGACTTCTGCGACGCCTGGCTCGCCGGGGAACGCGACGACGACCCGGTGACGTTCGCGGTCACCTACTCCCTGGCGGCCACCCTGACCGGCTGGGGTGTCACCCCCGGAGGGTGCACGGGGGAGGGGGTCGGAGAACTCGCCGCCGCCGCCTTCTCGGGAATGCTCGGACTGGACGAGGCGATCGCCCGGGTGGCCGCCTCCGGTGCGGCGCCGGAGCGGGTGCCGGGACACGCCTTCCACGAGGTGGAGGCCCGTCGCGGGACGGTCGCGGGGCAGGACCCCTCGTCCGAGGCGGGAGCGGGACCGAAGGCCGGTGGCGCACGAGGCGCGCCGTCCCTCCTGCTCGGTGCGGCGGGG
>NZ_JBEPDA010000017.1:37792-184557 GCF_040299985.1 Streptosporangium sp. NPDC000563
GACGGCGGGGACGGCGGGGACGGCGGGGACGGCGGGGACGGCGGGGACGGCGGGGACGGCGGGGACGGCGGGGACGGCGGGGACGGCGGGGACGGCGGGGACGGCAGGGACGGCAGGGACGGCAGGGACGGCGGGAATATCACCGGGCGAGGAGACGATCCGTTGCGGGGACGACCGCCGGGGTCTGCTCACGGCGCTCGCCCGGCTGTGGACGCTCGGCTGTCCGGTGGACTGGGTCGCGCTCGACCCCGACCACCCTCTGCAGCGACTGCCCGTCCCCGGCGGGCACCGCCCCGCCGAGGTGACGCCCGTTCCCGTACCGGCACCCGAAGTGCGGGAACGTGGGAATGCGTCGCCGGCTCCCGAGGCGCGGGAACGCGAGAACGCGTCACGGCTCCCCGAGGGCCTGCCGGAGCCCGCGGAGCCACTGCGCAGGCCCGAGGCGGTCCCGTACTCGTTCTGGGTGCTGGAGCAGCTCGCCGGGTCGAGCGGGGTGTCCAACCTGGCGGTGGCGTTCAGGACCCGGCAGCCGCTGCGCAGGCTCCCGCTGCAGATCGCGGTGAACCGCCTGCTCAAGCGGCACCCGGCGCTGCGCCTGCGGTTTCCCGAGGTGGACGGCGCACCCGTACGGCACCTCACCGCCCCGAAGGACGCGCAGATCAAGCTGGTGAACGGCGAGACCACGCCGGAGACGCTCGTCGCCGACCTGCAGAGTTTCCTGGACGAACCCTTCGACCTGGGCCGTGACCTGCTCTTTCGGGCCGGGCACTTCACGCTGCCCGACGGCGGCGGGAGCGTGGTCTGCCTGGTCGCGCACCACATCGTGATCGACGCCACCTCGATGCAGTTCCTCGTCGAGGAACTGGGCGGTTTCTACGACGCGCAGACGAGCCAGGAGCCGCTCCCCGCCGCGCTCGCGGGCACCGCGCCCATGCTGGAGCCCAAAGCGGCGTCCCGGGAGTCGCTGGACTACTGGCTCGACAGGCTCAGGGACGTCGACCCGGCCGCGATGGTGCTCCCCGGCAGCAGGCCGTCGCCCGCCCGGCCCACCTTCGCCGGGCACACCTGCTCCTGGGAGGTGGACGCGGACACGCGCCGGGCGCTCGACACGCTGCGGACCGGCCTGCGCACCACCGACAACATCGTGCTCGCCGCCGCGTTCATGCTCACCCTGCGCGCGCACGGCGCCGGTCCCGATCTGGTGGCCGCGATGCCGGTCACCACCAGGACGGCCGCGATGCGCGGCCATGTCGGCTACGGCGTCAGCACCCTGCCGATCCGGGTGCGCGCCGATCCGCAGGAGGGTTTCGCGGCCCTGGTCAGACGGGTCGAGGACGTCTTCTTCGAGGGCGTAGAGCACGCGGACGCCTCGGTGGAGGCGGTGCTGGTCGAGCGCGGGCACGGCACCGGCGACTGGAGGGTGCCGCTGTTCCGGCACATGTTCAACTACCGGCCGTGGACCGACGACCAGGTGAGCATCCTGGGCTCCGTCCCCGAGTACGTCGAGGACCTGTTCGACCGCAGCCGCCTGGACCTGCAGTGCATCGCGGTGCAGGAGCCCGGCAGGCTCACGCTCAGGGTCTGGCACAGCACGGAGGTCCACGACGAGGCCGAGATCGCCGCGTTCGTCGCGCGGATGACCGCGCTGCTGCGGCGGGCCGCGAAGGACGCGCACCGGCCCCAGCGGGAGCTGGACTCCCTCTCGGCGGGCGACCGGAGGCTGCTCGACCGGCTCAACGACACCGCGCGGACCTGGGAAGGACCGGCCACGCTGCTGGAGCGGATCGTCACCCGCACCGGGGGCTTCGAAACCGGCGACGGGCAGGTCGGCCGCGAGCGCGGTGTCGGGGCGGTGATCCGTGACGGTCTGCCCGGGGTCGTTCGCGAGAGCGGTGCCGGGGCGGTGATCCGTGACGGCCTCCCGGAGGTCGTGCACGGGAGCGATGCCCAGGCGGTCATCGGTGACGGCGATCCGGAGGCCGCCCGCGAGCCTCGCACCGTGACGGCGATCCGTGACGGCGACCGGGAGGTCACCTACGGCGAGCTGCTCGACTGGGCGGCCTCCGTGCGGGACACCCTCGTCGCGCACGGCGCGGGCCCCGGCGACATCGTGGCGCTCGGCCTGAGCCGTTCGGCGGAGATGGTCGCCGCCGTGCTCGGCGTCTGGGCGGCCGGAGCCGCCTACCTGCCGCTGGACCCGCGCCAGCCCGAGCTGCGCCTCGCCTACCAGGTGGAGGACTGCGGTGCCCGCCTGGTCGTCGCCGACTCCGAGGCTCCCTGGGCGGGGGAGACGCCCGTACTCCTCATGCCGCAGGCCCCCGCGTCCGGCGCCGAGGCGGATCAGGGGGCGCGAAGACCGCTGGATCCGGCCGAGGTCTCCGCGACGATATCCGGGGAGTCGATCGCCTACGTGATCTACACCTCGGGGTCCACCGGCAGGCCCAAGGGAGTGGCCGTCACCCACGGCAACCTGGCCAACCTCGTCCTCGACTTCGCCGGCCGGCTGGGATCGGGCGCGGCCGACGCGGTGCTGTGGTCCACCACGACCTCCTTCGACATCTCGGCCCTGGAGCTGATGCTCCCGCTCACCGTCGGCGGCACCCTGGTCGTCGCCTCCGACGACGACCAGCTGCAGCCGCGCAGGTTCCTGGAACTCATCGCGGCACGGGACGTACGCGTCGTGCAGGCCACCCCGACGGCGTGGCGGCTCATCGCCCCCGAGGCGCGCGACGAGCTGGCCGGGCGCGTCGTGCTCTGTGGCGGAGAGCCCATGCCGGCCGCGCTCGCCACTGACCTGCTGGGCCTGGGCTGCCGGTTGTTCAACGTCTACGGGCCGACCGAGACGACCATCTGGTCCACCGCCGCCGAGATCCTCGGCCCCCCGGCCGATCCGGTGCCGATCGGGGTGCCGCTCGCCAACACCCGGATCTTCGTCAGGGACGCCGACGGGCGCGAGGCCCCGCCGGGCGTGCCCGGCGAGCTGTGCGTGGCGGGCGACGGGGTGGGCGCAGGGTACGTCAACCGCCCTGAGCTGACCGCCGAGCGGTTCGGCGAACATCCCCGCCACGGGCGCTTCTACCGGACAGGGGACATGGCCAGGCTCAGGCACGACGCGACCCTGGAACTCCTCGGCCGCGACGACCGCCAGATCAAGCTGCGCGGACACCGCATCGAGCTGGGCGAGATCGAGGCGGTGCTGCACCACCACGACGCCGTAAAGGTCGCGGCCGTCATCGTCCACGACGACCGGCTGGTGGCGTTCGTGCAGCCCACGGACCCGCCCGACGGGGAGACCGAGGCCGCGCTGCGGGAGGAGCTGTGGAGGTACGCGGGGACGCGGCTGCCGGACTACGCGGTCCCCTCGGGGATCGTCCTGGCCGGCGAGTTCCCGACGACCGCGAACGGCAAGATCGACTATCGGGGGCTCACCGTCCCCGAGGACGCCTCCCCGTCCGGCCCCCGTGCCCCGGCGAGCTCGGAACTCGCCGAGGGGGTGCTGCGGCTCTGGCGGGAGGCACTGCGCCGCCCGGGACTCGGCGAGCACGACAACTTCTTCCTCAACGGGGGGCACTCGGTGCTCGCCGTACGGCTGATCGCACCGCTGGAGGAGCTCGCGGGCCGGGCGATCAACGTCCGCGCGGTCTTCGACCATCCCACCCCGGCCGAGCTGGCCGCGTTCATCCAGGAAGGGGCGGGTTCGTGACGTCCATCCCCGTCGTACGGCTCCCGGCCTCCTTCGCGGGACCGGGCTCCCCGGAGTCCGGCGTCTCGGCACCGGAAGGAACGCGATGACCGCGCCGTGGTTCGTGCCGGTGGGGGAGCGGCAGGGGGGCCGGATCCGCCTGTACGTCTTCCCCAACGCGGGCAGCGGTCCCGCCTCGCTCACCGACCTGGCCGGGCGGTTCCCCGACGAGGTCGACGTGTGGTCGGTGAACCTCCCCGGCCGCCAGGCCAGGCTGGCGGAGCCGCCCGTCGAGGACCTGGACGCGCTCGTCGACGTCCTGGCCCGCGACCTGCTGGCGAACGCCCGCGAGCCGTACGCGCTGTTCGGCTACTGCAGCGGCGCGCTGCTGGCCTACCTGGTCTGCCGCCGCCTCACCGAACTCGCCCCCGCCTCCGGGCCGTCCGGGACCGTACCCCCGGGGCCGTCCGGGACCGTACCCCCGGGGTCATCCGGGACCGTACCCCCGGGGGCGTCCGGACCCGTACCCCCGGACTCGTCCGGGCCCGCCGTACGCGCAGAAGACCCGCCACCGGAGTCCGCCGGATCGGATCCCTCGGCCGGGCCGGGAGGGCGATGGCCCCAGCGGCTGCTCGTGGGGTCCTTCGCCGCGCCGGACGTCACGCTCCTGCTGCGCAGGCTGCCCTCCCTGCCGTCGTGGCTGTTCTGGGACCAGCTGATCGAGCTGGGCGGGGTTCCGGCGGAGGTGGCCGAGCGCGAGGTGCTCAGGCCGATCCTCGAACCCGCACTCCGCGCCGACTTCGGGATGCTCGCCCGGTACCGGCACCGGCAGGGGCCGCCGCTGCCCGTACCCGTCACCGTCCTGTACGGCAGCCGCGACGGCTCCATGTCGCGCGGCGGGCTGCTCGGCTGGCGCAGGCAGAGCGTCTTTCGGCCGTCGATGCGCGAGCTCGACGCCTCACACTGGCTGGCGGAGGAGACCCCCGACCTGCTCGCCACCGTCATCGCAGAGGAGATCGGATGCGTCTCGGTTACAGCATGAGCTACTGGGGCGGTGCCGGGCTCGGTCCCGCCGACCACCTCACCCTGGTCCGCGAGGCCGAGAGGCTGGGCTACGAGTCGGTGTGGGCCGCCGAGACCTACGGCACCGACCCCGCGAGCCTGATGGCGTGGATCGCGGGACAGACCGAGCGGATCGCGCTGGGCACCGGCGTGCTGCAGATGTCGGGCCGCAAGCCCGTGGTGGCGGCGATGACGGCCGCCACCGTCGACCAGATCTCCGGCGGCCGGGCCCGGCTGGGTGTGGGCGTGTCGGGGCCGCAGGTCGTGGAGGGCTGGCACGGGGAGCGTTTCGACCGGCCGGTGGCCCGCGCCCGCGACTACCTGTCGGTGCTGCGTCTCGCCCTGGCCGGACGCCCGGTGAGCTACTCGGGCGAGACCGTGACGCTGCCGCTCCCCGGCGGGCAGGGCAAGGAGCTGTCCCTGGGCGTCTCCCCGGTCCAGAAGCACCTCCCCGTCTATCTCGGCGCGATGGGCCCGCAGACGACCGCGCTCGCCGGGGAGCTGGCCGACGGCTGGCTCGCGATCCACTTCCCGCCCGAGCACCTCGCCGAGCGCACGGCCCAGCTGCGCGCCGGCGCGGCACGGGCGGGCCGTACCCTGGACGGCTTCGACGTCGCCCCGATGATCCTCACCCTCGTCGACGACGACGAGGAACTCGCCTTCGACATGATGCGGCCGATGCTCGCCCTCTATCTGGGCGGCATGGGCTCGCGCCGTACCAACTTCTACAACCGTCTGGCCCGCTCCCTCGGCTTCGAGAAGGAGGCCGAGGCGGTCCAGGAGGCGTTCCTGGGCGGGCGTCAGGGCGAGGCGATGTCGCTGCTCCCCGACGGCCTGGTCGACGCGATGACGATGTGCGGGCCGCCCGGCAAGCTCCGCGAACGGGTCGCCGCCTACCGCGAGGCGGGCGCCACCTCCCTCGTCGTCGGCCTGGTCACCCCGACCCTCCGCCTCCGCCTGGAACAACTGGAACTGGTGGCGGACCTGGTCGCCTGACGTTCCATCGGATCCGCCGGGATCGTACGGCCCACGGCAAGGGATGCGACTGCCTCAGGTGGCCCTCCAAGCAGGGTGCCGTCGCTGATGTAATCGGCCATTCTTTCGGCTATTTACTCATTTAGGATGTTAGATATATCTCTTGGGTAATCTGTGTTTTTTCGTGGCGACTCTTGTGGGTTGCGTCGCCCGTTTGGATCGACAAAAATAATTATCTAACGTGCTGAATCAGTAAAAACACGGATCGACTGAGATGTGGTTCACTCTCGCCTGCGGTTAATTTGAAAAGGTGAGACCATTGGATTCTTGTATGGCAAAATCGGGTGACGGGTCACCGCTGCTGTTCTATGGTTACGGCAGGCGAAGCCCTTCGGATCGATTAAGAAAAGGGCGGCCGTGTTGGTTGGGCTGGAAGACTGGGCTGGGCTGGTCGGCAGTCGAGATGACAGCTTCAACGATTTGATTATGACCATGCCCTTAACCCCCGGTGGGAACACTTTCGCGAGCCCGTTTCTGGCCGTTGCCAGTGATGATCGCCGTTATTGGGTCAAATGCGTTGACGCCTGCGAAGATCACACCAAGATGTCGGTGGCTATCGAGTATGTGGTGTCGGGCGTTGGTCGACTGATCGGTGCGCCCGTGTGTAACGGCAGCCTCATCCGCATTCCTGAGGAATTCGTCGGCTGGCCGGTAGGTCGAGGACACCTTGAAGCAGGGCTCGCACACGCCAGCCTCGCCATCCCCAATGCGATCGAACGCCGTCCCGTCCTGGCCTCCCGATCGCGAGACGACAACCAGAGGCGACAGGTGGCTGTGTATGCGTTATGGGACTGGTGCTTCGGCTGCGACCCGCAGTGGCTGTACGACCTCGAAAACGACGAAAGCATCTACAGCCATGATCATGGCCTGTACTTTCCGGCGAACGATGGACAGTGGAAGAAGCCCTACCTGATCCAGTGTGCCGACGAACCCAACGAGCTCCCCGACGCCTCGGATGGTCTCAGCGAGGAGGCGGTCGAGCAAGTGGCAGCAGCACTTGAGAAAATCAACCGTGATGCTCTCGTCAACGTCCTGCGTGGC
This sequence comes from Streptosporangium sp. NPDC000563, assembly GCF_040299985.1. NCBI lineage: Bacteria > Bacillati > Actinomycetota > Actinomycetes > Streptosporangiales > Streptosporangiaceae > Streptosporangium > Streptosporangium sp. NPDC000563. Next base: position 44,613 of record NZ_JBEPDA010000017.1, read on the forward strand.
GTGCCAGCATCGTGGCCAGTTAGTGACGACGATCTGGAGGCACCGGCTGGTTCCTTGAGTACAGGGCACCTGCTGTTGCCGATCGCGTTCGAGCACTGATGGGAAGGGAGGTCGAGTCAAGATGAGCCGTTACCTATATTCGATCATCAGATGTCTTCCCGATCCACGCACGGGCGAGTTCGTCAACTACGGGGCGATAGCCGGAGATCCCGTCACGGGGGACTGGGAGATCCGTCAACTCAGCAAGACTGACCGGATACGCAAGTTCGCGCCTGTCGCGGTGCTGGAGATCGCCGGTAGCTTCATGCTGCAACTTGGTGCGGACATCGACGCGCATCGCGCGCTCATGGAAGAGGGTGGCGAACCTCTGGGCGAGGAGTGGTTGCAGAGGCTGCACCACGACCATCGCAACGTTGTTCAGCTCAGCCCGCCGACGCCGATCCTGGCTGACAACGCCCGCGAGGCGCTGGAACGCGTGTTCCAACACGTGATCATTGATCCTGTCACCCAACCCCGCCTGGGAGTGACAAAGGACGTCCTCACTCGTCGGTTGCGTGATGTCTACCATCGTGCGGACATCGACGAGTCGTTGATACACCACCGTCCCCATGTGTTCGTCGGCGCTCATGTCAACTACACGATGGACTTTGCGATCGCGAACGGTCGCGCGGTGCAGTTGACGCAGGCATGGTCGTTCAGGCGATCGAGCTTGGATGGTGTGTCCATGCAGGTCAAGGCGTGGGGATACGCCATAGACAGACTCCGTCAGGGCGATGAGGCCCGGGTGATCGACTCGAACAATCAGCGAGTCAGCACAATCGACAGGAACGTGGACCTGCAGGTGGTCATCGCCCCCCCTGAGACATCGGCGCAGGAACATGTCTTTGAGGAAGCTCAGGAAATTTTCGCCAGCCTGTCCGCCCAGGTTCACTCACTCGAGGACGTCGAAGCTGTGGGCGCTCGCGCCGAGATGCTTTTGAGGCGTTTGTAACCGATGCCCTTCTCGCCCCGACCTGGTCACCTGACGGTCTTTGTTGGGATCGTGCGGCCCATGGCCCGTACGATCCCAACGCCGGGTGCCCAAAACTCACCGCCCGTCGAGGCGAGCGGCCGTCTCCCCTCCGGCTCCGGTCCCGGTCCCGGGGAGTTACACGTCGTTCTTCAGCTGCGTGACGAAGGCCGACCAGGTGCCACGGGTGAAGACGAGCCTGGGGCCGCCGGGGTTCTTGGAGTCGCGGACGGCCACGACGTCGCCCAGGTTCGCGACCTCCACACAGTCGCCGTTGGCTCCGCTGAGCGAACTCTTGTGCCACGCTGCGGTGGTCAGGTCTACCGGATCGGACATCGCTCGCCCCTTCGGTCGGACACTCACGCCGGGTTGTTCAGCGCGTTTGTCAGCATAGTCGCCGTGTCGGCAGGACTGAGGGCCGCTGCCCGAAGGTAATCGAACACCGAGACGTACCGCCGCGCACCGACAACCGCGATCGGGTCTACCCGGGCACCGTCGATGTCGCCTCGATCAGGAAGCCGGCTGCGTGACCCGGTTCAGTGATCCGTCATGCTGGACGTCTCGGTGAAACGGCGAGTGGCCACGAGCGCGGCCAGATCCGGCGCGAGCCGAAGTTCCGCCGCATCCAGCCCGGGGTGATCAAGCCAGTGCATCCGCGCCTGGTCGACAGCGCCGTCGAATCGCGGTGGCCAGTGCCGGGCCGGGGTCAGGTCGTCAATGACCAGAGTGCCTCCTGGCCTGAGTAACCTGTGCGGATCAGCGGGCTTCTCACCGCCCTTGCCTTGGCCGCCTCCATCGAGCACGAGCAGGTCATAGGGGCCGTCTCGATAGATCTCCCGCCAGTCGCCACGGATCACCAAGACCTGTGGATGATCGAGGAAGACCTGGGCAGCCAGGGACGCTCGATGTGCGTCCCGTTCAACGCTGACCAGGCGTGCCTCCGGTCGGGCGCCTGAGGCCAGCCATGCCAGGCCCACTCCGCACCCGGTGCCGGTCTCTCCGATCACGTCGGCGCCGGCCGCCAGGGCGTACAGCAGTCGCCCCTGCTCAGGACGGCAGGAAGGAGCGAAGCCCGCCCCCTGTGCTGTTTGGAGCGCACGCCTGACCAGTGGAGGTAATCCCGCGAGATCGACATACGCCGCCGTACCGCCAACCGACATCGCCCCAGGTTAAGGCGATTGACGTCACAGATCCATGGGCCGGTCTCCAATGCGTGCGAATTGCTGAAGTCGCGATGTGGTCGATCCTGCCTTTCCGGGAGGTGCTCACCGCCCAACACGGGGATGCCCATGCCGAGAGGCTCATGAAGCACCTGGAGTTAGGGGAGTACGTTCCGCTTCGGTATGGCGTGGGGCGTTTTCGGGTGTTCGAGGCCAGGAGAGTCTCGGAGAGAGTCGCGCGTGGCCGGGGGAGATCGGCGGTGATGTGGATGTAACAGGCGGACGCGGACAGATGTGACATCTACGTAACGCCTGTTTCTTATGTTTCCGTCGTTGGATCCGCCCGATGCGGCTTTGGTGTCCCCGCTGTTCGGCGGAGGGCGTCACGGGCCCCTGCTCAGGGAGAAGGGACCTATGGCGGCGTCAGAGAAAGTGAAGACGGTCTGCTCGTACTGCGGTGTCGGCTGCGGGATCGTCCTGGAGGTGGACGGGCGGCGCCGGGTCGTCAAGGCATCCGGTGACAAGAGCCACCCGGCCAACGCCGGTCGGCTGTGCACCAAGGGGGCGACCACCGCGGACATGCTCGCCGCCCCCGGCCGCCTGGAAAGCGGGCTGGTCAGGCCGGATCGGGGCGCCGAGCCCAGGCCGACGAGTGTGGACGCGGCGATCGGCGAGACCGCTCGCGGGCTGCGGCGGATCCTGGACGAGCACGGGCCGGACGCCCTGTCGTTCTACGTGTCCGGCCAGATGACGCTGGAGGCGCAGTATCTGGTCAACAAGCTCGCCAAGGGCTTCGTCGGCACCAACCAGATCGAGTCGAACTCCCGGCTGTGCATGGCCAGCGCGGGCAGCGGCTACAAGCTGTCGCTGGGGTCGGACGGCCCGCCGGGCTCTTACGAGGACTTCGACCGCGCCGACCTGTTCTTCGTGATCGGCGCGAACATGGCCGACTGCCATCCGATCCTGTTCCTGCGCATGATGGAGCGGGTCAAGGCCGGTGCCAAGCTCATCGTGGTCGATCCCCGCCGTACCGCCACCGCCGACAAGGCCGACCTGTTCCTGCGGATCAGGCCGGGCACCGACCTCGCCCTGCTCAACGGGCTGCTCCATCTGCTGGTCGAGGGCGGCCACGTCGACCACGAGTTCGTCGAGCGGCACACCGAGGGATGGGAGGCGATGCCGGACTTCCTGCGGGACTATCCCCCCGAGACGGTCGCCGGCCTCACCGGTATCCCCGAGGACGACCTGCGCCGGGCGGCCGAGTGGATCGGCGCGGCGGGGGAGTGGATGAGCTGCTGGACGATGGGGCTCAACCAGAGCACGCACGGCACCTGGAACACCAACGCGCTGTGCAACCTGCACCTCGCCACCGGCGCGATCTGCCGCCCCGGCAGCGGCCCGTTCTCCCTGACCGGTCAGCCCAACGCGATGGGCGGACGCGAGATGGGCTACATGGGGCCGGGCCTGCCGGGCCAGCGCTCGGTGCTGGTGGAGGAGGACCGCCGTTTCACCGAGGAGCTGTGGAACCTGCCGTCCGGCACGCTGCGCACCGAGGTCGGCCAGGGGACCATCGAGATGTTCTCCCGCATGGCCGAGGGTGAGATCAAGGCGTGCTGGATCATCTGCACCAACCCGGTCGCCAGCGTCGCCAACCGCAGGACCGTCATCGCGGGCCTGGAGGCCGCCGAGTTCGTCGTCACCCAGGACGTCTTCGCCGCCACCGAGACCAACGCCTACGCCGACGTGGTCCTGCCCGCGGCCATGTGGGCCGAGACCGAAGGCGTGATGGTCAACTCCGAGCGGAACCTCACCCTGCTGCGGCAGGCCGTGGAACCGCCGGGACAGGCGCTGCCCGACTGGCAGATCATCGCCCGCGTCGCCTGCGAGATGGGCTTCGAGGACGCCTTCTCCTACACCTGCGCGGAGGAGGTGTTCGAGGAGATCAAGCGGGCGTGGAATCCCAAGACCGGCTACGACCTGCGGGGCGTCACCTACGAGCGGCTGCGCGAGACCCCCGTCCAGTGGCCGAGCGCGCCCGACGGCGGTGAACGCAACCCCGTCCGCTACCTCAACGACGGCACCAGCCAGGCGACGCTGACCCGGCCCGACGGCAGCCGTCCGCGTCTCGCCTTCGCCACCCCGAGCGGCAGGGCCGCCTTCCTGCCCCGCCCGCACCTGCCCGCCGCCGAGCTGCCCGACGACGCCTACCCGTTCCTCCTCAACACCGGCAGGCTGCAGCACCAGTGGCACACCCTGACCAAGACGGGAAGGGTCGCCAAGCTCAACAAGCTCAACCCCGGGCCCTTCGTCGAGATCAACCCGCGCGACGCCGCCGAGCAGGGGATCGGCGAGGGCGACCTGGTGGAGATCGCCTCCCGGCGCGGCAGGGCCGTGCTGCCCGCCCGCCTGACCGACCGGGTCATGCCGGGCGACTGCTTCGCGCCGTTCCACTGGAACGACCTGTTCGGCGAGTATCTCAGCGTCAACGCGGTCACCAGCGACGCCGTCGATCCCATCTCGTTCCAGCCCGAGCTCAAGGTGTGCGCGGTCTCCCTCACCAGGGTCGCCTCCGAGGCGTCCCCCGCGGCTCCCGAACACGGGGCCTCCTCGGTTTCCGGGCACACAGGGAGGGCGGGAGCCCTCGCGGTACCCGAGCAGGCCGGGGCGTCCGCGTTCCCCACGGTTCCCGGGTACGCGGGGGCGTCGGCCTTCCCGGCGTCCTCAGCGGCCCCGGGATACACGGGAACCGCCCCGGAGAGTTCCCGGCCCGCCCGGATCGCCGCGCTGGCCGGTCTGCTCGGGGTGGCCGACCTGACGCCGCCGGTGCTCGCCGACCACGAGCGCCGCTACATGGCCGGTTTCCTGTCGGCGCTCGACGGCGCGGCGTTCGCCATGGAGGGAGCGGGGTCCGCTCACGACGGTTCGGCGTCCGCGGGTACGCTCGTGCCGGTCCTGCCGGACCACGCCCCCGTCGATCCCGCCCACGCCCTGTGGATCAACGGGGTGCTGGCCGGGATGTTCTCCCGGACCCTCGCGCCGCCACCCGGGCGAGCGAGCGGCGATCCGGTGCCGCCGACGCGCGACATCGTCGTCCTGTGGGCCTCCCAGACCGGAAACGCCGAGGAGTTCGCCGTCGCCAGCGCCGACAGGCTGACCGGCGCGGGGCGCGCCCCCCGGCTGATCAGCATGGCCGACTGCGCTCCGGACAGCATCCCCCGTGGCGCGGACCTGCTCGTCATCTCCAGCACCTTCGGTGACGGCGAGGCCCCCGACAACGGCGTCGGGTTCTGGGAGGCCCTCATCGGGTCCGGCGCGCCCCGGCTCGACGGCGTGCGCTACGCCGTACTCGCCTTCGGCGACTCCAGCTACGACGACTTCTGCGGTCACGGCCGGCGGCTCGACCAGCGCCTTGAGGAGCTGGGCGCCCAGCGCCTGGCACCCCGGGTGGACTGCGAGCCCGATGACCACTCGCGGGCCCTCGGCTGGCTTGAGCGGTTGCTCACCGCCCTCGCCGAACCTTCAGTCCCCTCCCCGACGACACCTTCCGCCTCCTCCCCGGCGAGTTCGGCGCCCGAGCCCACGCGCGCGGGGGTGGAGGCGACGCTCTCACCTTCCGATCCGGCCCTCTCGGGCCACGGATCGACACCTCCGGGACTCGATCCGTCTCCCTCGGCCTCCGGCCCGACGCCGGACTCCGGTCCGATGTCAGGTCCGGGACGCACGTCGAGTCCCGGTCCGATGTCAGGTTCGGGACGCACGTCAGGTCCTGGTCCGATGTCAGCCTTCGGTTCGACGTCGTCCGGGCCTGAGCCGACGCCTTCGGGTCTCGGGGCGACGCCCGCGGTGCCCTCGGGCACCGAGTCGCCGGCGGGGTCCGGCAGGGCCGCGCCGTTCGGCGCGCCCCTGGCCGGTAACCGGCTGCTCAGCCTGCCGGGGTCCGCCAAGGAGGTGCGGCGGTTCACCTTCGACACCGGGGGCGAGCTGACCTACCAGGCCGGCGACGCGCTCGGGGTGCTGCCGGTCAACGGCGCCGACCTGGTCGCGGAATGGCTCGCCGTGACCGGCCTCGATCCCACGGACACCGTCGAGATCCCCGACGTCGGCCCCCTCCCGTTCGGTGAGGCCCTGCGGAGCCGACTGGAGATCACCAGGATCACCCCCGGTCTGCTCAGGTTCGTCGCCGACCGTACCCGCGACCGCGACCTCACCCGGTTCCTGCGCCCGGGCAACGGGGGCGAGCTGGCGAAGTGGACGTGGGGCCGCCAGGCCGTCGACGTGGTCGGTGAGCTTCCCGTCCGGGCCACCGCCCAGGAGTGGGCGGACGTACTCAAACGCCTGAAGCCGCGCCTGTACTCCATCTCCTCCAGCCCGCTCGTCGCCCCCGACCGGGTGAGCCTGACGGTCTCGGTCGTCCGGTTCGAGAACCCACGGGGTACGGAGCGCAGAGGGGTGTGCTCGTCCTTCCTCGCGGACAGCCCTGAGCACACCCCGGTGCCCGTCTTCGTCCAGCGCAACAGGCACTTCCGTCCTCCCGCGGATCCGGCCGCGTCGATGATAATGATCGGCCCGGGTACGGGTGTCGCGCCCTTTCTCGGTTTCCTGGACGAGCGCCGGGCACTGGGGCACTCCGGCCGCAACTGGCTCTTCTTCGGCGAGCAACGCCGCTCCACCGACTTCTACTACCGCGACGAACTCGACGCCTCGTACCGCGGCGGGCTGCTCACCCGGCTGGATCTCGCCTTCTCCCGCGACCAGCGCGCCAAGGTCTACGTCCAGGACCGCATGCGCGAGCACGGCGGCCGGCTCTGGTCCTGGCTTCAGGACGGCGCCCACCTGTACGTCTGCGGCGACGCCAGCCGGATGGCCAAGGACGTCGACCGGACCCTGCGCGAGATCGCCGTCACCCACGGCGGCCTCGGCGACGACGAGGCCACCCTCTACGTCAAACAGCTCGCCGCGAGCAGACGCTACGTGCGCGACGTGTACTGAGGCCGCGCCGCCCTAGTGTTCGCGAGGACCGATGCCCGGACCACCGGGGGAAGCGGGACATCCGAGATGCGCGCCGACCGGTGCGGATCGACCGGTCGGCGCGCTCGTCGGTATGGGCACGCCGATGTCGTGGACGGCGGACTCGGGTTCGAAGCGGGCGGGAACCACGTTCGCTCCCGCCCGGAACCCGGAGGAGGACGGGAAGACGTCCTCCTCTATTCGGTCATCCCGCCCCTCCCGCGTTCATCGCCTCGCGCAGGCTGCGCGGACGCATGTCGGTCCAGACCTGCTCGATGTGGGCCAGGCACTCGTCCTTGGTGCCGGTGAAGCCCGCGTCGTGCCAGCCGTCCGGATTGTCGCGGCCCGAGGGCCAGATGGAGTACTGCTCCTCGTCGTTGAGGACGACCTTGGTGTCGGGAAGGGATTCGGTCACTGCTGCTCACTCCTGCGGGGGAGACGGGGGATCGTGGACTGGGTGGACTGGTTCGCGGCCGGGGCGGTCTCCGCCGCCGGCGTGGTGGCACGGGCCTGCTCGATCAGCGAGGTGACCCCGGCCACCGTGGGCTCCTCGAAGAGGCTGCGCATCGGCAGCCGCACACCGAGCTCCTTGCGGATGAGGGCGATGAGCTGCACGGCGATGAGCGAGTTGCCGCCGAGCTCGAAGAAGTCGTCGTCGACGCCGATGCGCTCGCCGCCGAGCACCTCGCTCCACAGCCGGGCGATGGCGGCCTCGACCTCACCGCGCGGCGCCACGTAGTCGTCGGTCGCCGCGCCGGTACGGGGACGGTCCGACACGGCGGCCGGGTCCAGCTCCGTCTCGACCGTCTCCTGGGTGACCGACCCGACACCGGCCAGGTAGGCGGCGATCGGGGTCGCGGCGATCACCACCTGCGCGCCGAGCGGGGTGGCGAGCAGCCGGTGGAACGCCTCGGCGCCCTCGGCGGGGCGGATGCCGACCGCGTCGGGTCCTCCGGCGGCCGTCGTGACCTGGCCGCCGGAGTCGGGGGCGGCGACGGTGCCGGTGCCGGCCCGCTGGGCTCCGGCGTCGGCCGTCACCCCGGCCACCACGGCGTCGGTGTTGATGCGGCGCAGCACGTAGTCGGAGATCTCGGTGACGATCGCGCCTTCTGCGTCGATGAGCGTCACGTCGACCGCGAGCACCTCGTCGGTGCCGCTGTCGCGGAAGCGCATGTGGCTCCAGAACCTGCCGGGCAGCCGGTCCCTGACGGTGATGCGGCCGTAGCCGAGCGGCAGGTAGTGGCCGACGACGTCGACCCAGGTGAAGGAGGTGGCGCTGTCGAGCAGTGCCGGGTGCAGGCCCCAGCCGTCCAGGTCCTCGGACAGCTCCTCGGGCAGATCGAACAGTCCCAGGGCCTCGTTCTGGCCGATGTACCACTTCTGCATGTGACCCCAGTGGGGGCCGAGCGTGAGCAGCCCGGACAGCGGCACCCCGCCCTGCTCGTCGGACGCGAGGGTGCAGCGGTCGATGATCGCCGCCACGTCGGCGTGCCCGGCGGATCCGGCGTCGACCTTGGCCGCGGTGCCGCGCGCGTGGGTGCGCTGCTCGCCGCCGATGACGCTGCGCACCTGGAAGTCGGCGCCGTCCGTCTCGGTGCTGAACGTCACGCGTATCTCGGCGGAGGCGCCGTCGGCCACCGAGAGCGGTTCGACGAACACCACGTCGCGCAACTCGATGGCGCCGGTGCCGGGCAGCACCACCTCTCCGGCGCAGCGGGCCAGCTCCAGATGCCCGGTGCCGGGCAGCACCGGCACCCCGGAGATGCGGTGCCCGTCGAGCGCCCAGTGGGTGTCGGGGGAGAGGCTGCCCCCGGCCCAGCCGAGCCCTTCGCCGTCGGCCTCGTGCCAGGCGGACAGCACCGGGTGGTCCACGGCCCTGATCCGGTCGCCGCGCTGCAGCGCCACGAACCCGGCGGGCGCGGCGACCTCGGCCGCCATGCCGACCTCGAGCCACTTGCCCCAGTTGGCGGAGACGACCGTGGCCGCGCCCCAGCCGTGCTCGCCCCTGGCGTGCGCGTCGAGGAAGTTGTTGGCCGCGCAGTAGTCGACCTGGCCGAATCCGCCCGCGACCGCGGTGATCGACGAGCAGAGCACGACGGCCTCCAGGTCGAGGTCGCCGAAGGCCTCGCGCAGCGCGAGCGTGCCGACCACCTTGGGTGCGAGCACCTCTTCGGCGGCGGCCCGCTCCTTGATCTCGGCCATGCCGCCGCCGGGCAGTCCCGCGGCGTGCACGATCACGTCCACCCGGCCGAACCCGGCGATCGTCTCCTCCCGCACCCTGCGCATGTCGGCGGGGGAGGTGACGTCGGCGGCGAGCACCAGGACCTCGGCCCCGGCCTCCTCCATCCTGCGGATCGCGGCGATCGCCCGGCCCGCGCGGCCGGTCTCGTGCGCGTCCCACTCCGCCCGGTCGGGCAGCCCGGTCCTGGACAGCAGGACCAGCCGTACCCGGGCCCGCGCGGCGAGGTCCTCGGCGAGCGAGACGCCGATGCCGCCCAGGCCGCCGGTGATCAGGTAGACCTGCCCGTCCCGGGGGCCCGCCTGCCCGCCGACCGCCTCGGCCGTCTCCGGCGAGGACGTCCCGGCCGCGGGCACCTCCAGCTGCTCGTAGTGCTGCAGCCAGCGGCGGCCGCCCCTGATGCTCACGGTGGGCAGCAGTCCCGCCTCGTCCGGTTCCGGCCTCCTGCCCAGCTCCGCGGCGGCGTGCCTGATCCAGTCGCGTCCCTCGACGTCGATGTGGCGCACCCGCAGCCACGGCGTCTCCAGCGGCACCACCCGGGGGAAACCGGCGAGGGTCGCGTGCTCGGGGCGGAGCAGGTCGCCGCCGGTGACGTCCTGCGCCCCCGAGGTGAGCAGAGTCAGCTCCACCCCGCCGGTGGAGTCGGCGGGCTGCGCCGAGGTCAGCGCCTGCACCAGCGCGAGCACGCTGAAGAAGCCGCGGTCCTGCGCCCGCCAGGTCCCCTCGGCGCCGGCGGCCGGCTCGTCGCCGACGGTCCACGCGTGGACCACCCGCCCCGGCACCTCGCCCACGGCCGCCAGCAGCGCGTCGTAGTCGGCGCGCTCGGCGGGACGGACGGTGTGGACGCCGTCGGAGCGCTCCGCGGAGAACCCGTCGCCCGGCCTCACCTCGATCACCTCGGCCCCCGTCGCGCGCAGCGCGTCCACCAGGGCGGCCGAGCCGTCGTCGGCGAAGACCAGGGCGCGGGTGACCGGCGACAGGGGCGCCGGCCCCGGCGGGACCTGCCGCCACACCGGCACGCTGAACCAGCGGTCCAGCGGCAGGTCCTCCTCGACCGGCGCGTGGTTGGCCACGCCGCCGACGAACGTCCCGTGCGGGTCGGGGTCGATCCAGGCGCGCCGGCGCTCCCACGGGTAGGTCGGCAGCGAGACCCGGTGCCCCTCCTCGCCGAACGCCTCCAGCGCGACACCGTTCACCCACAGGGTGCCGTACGCGGCCGACAGCACGCCCACGTCGCCGGCGGCGTCCTTGGGGCCGGGCAGGGAGGGCAGCGGCGCGACCGCGCCCGGCGGGGTCTGTGCCCTGGCGAGCCCCGCCAGCTGCTTGCCGGGGCCGCACTCGATCATGATCCAGTCGCCCTCGGCGAGCAGGGCCGTCACGCAGTCGCCGAACAGCACCGGCTCGCGCATGTGCCGCGCCCAGTACGACGGGTCCGTCGCCTCGGCCGCGGTGATCCAGGTGCCGGTCACGTTCGACAGGAACGGCAGGCTCGGCGCCGACCGTTCGACACCGGCGACCAGCGCGCGGAACTCACCCAGGATCGGGTCCATCATCGAGGAGTGGAAGGCGTGCGAGGTACGCAGCTCCATCCGGCCGATGCCCTCCTCCTCCAGCATGTCCGCCAGCTCGGCGATCGAGGCACCGGGACCGGCCACCACACACGTCCCGGGGCCGTTGACGGTCGCCACCGACACGTCGTCGGGCAGCAGCGGCCCGATCTCGTCCGGTGCGAGCTGCACGGCGAGCATCGCTCCGGCGGGCATGCTCTGCACCAGGCGTCCCCTCGCGGCCACCAGCCGCAACGCGTCCGGCAGGCTGAAGACCCCGGCCACGGTCGCCGCGACGTACTCGCCGATGCTGTGGCCGATCATCCCGGCGGGCTCGACGCCCAGCGAGCGCCAGAGCGCGGCCAGGGCGTACTCCACGGTGAACAGGGCGGGCTGGGTCAGCGCCGTCTGCCGCAGCCGCTCACCGGCCTCCTCGCCGGTGGCGAAGATCAGCTCACGCAGGTCCTCGCCCAGCACGGGCCGCAGGATCTCGGCGCACTCGTCGACCGCGTCCCTGAAGACCTCCTCGGTGCGGTACAGCTCGGCGCCCATGCCCGCGTACTGCGACCCCTGCCCCGAGAACAGGAACGCGATGCTCGGGGTGCGCCGGGAGGCGGCACCGGAGATCGTCCGCTTGGGGTCGCGGAGCGCGGCGATCGCGTCGGCGACGTCGGAGGCGACCACCGCGCTCCTGCGCGACAGTTCCCTGCGCCCCACCCGCAGGGTGTGGGCGACGTCGGCCAGGTCGACGCCGGGGTGGGCCTCCAGGTGCGCGGCGAGGCGCTCGGCGGCGGCGGCGAGCGCGGTGTCGGTCCTGCCCGACAGCCGCAGCAGGTGCGCCGGGCGGGCTTCGCGCTCCTCGCGGACCGGTGCCGGAGCCTCCTCCAGCACGATGTGCGCGTTGGTGCCGCCGATGCCGAACGAGCTGACGCCCGCGCGCCGGGGGAAGCCGTTGCGCTCCCACTTGGTGGGCGTCCCCGTCACGTAGAACGGGCTCCTGGGGAAGTCGATCTTCGGGTTGGGGCTCTCGTAGTGCAGCGTGGGCGGGATCAGACCGTTCTCCAGGGCGAGCACCGCCTTGATGATGCTCGCGATGCCCGCCGACTGGCCCAGGTGTCCGATGTTGCTCTTGACCGAGCCGATGCCGCACCACTGGGTGTCGTCGGTGTCCTGGCCGAACACGCTGCTCAGCGCCGCGACCTCGATCGGGTCGCCCAGCGCGGTGCCCGTGCCGTGCGCTTCGACGTAGGTGACCGTGCGCGGGTCGACCCCGCCCACCCCGAGCGCCTGGGCGATCACCGCGGCCTGGCCGTCCATGCTGGGCGCGGAGAACCCGACCTTGCCCGCGCCGTCGTTGTTGATCGCGTTGCCCAGGATGACCGCCCGGACGTTGTCGCCGTCCTCGATCGCCTCCGACAATCGCTTCAGCACGATCACACCGCCGCCGCTGCCCCAGATCGTCCCGGCCGCCTTGGCGTCGAAGGCCCGGCAGTGGCCGTCGGGGGAGACGATGCCGTCCTCGTCGTACACATATCCCTGGCCCTGCGGCAGGTCGAGCATCGCGCTGCCCGCCAGGGCCATGTCGCACTCGCCGTTGCGCAGTGCCTCGGCGGCGACGTGGATCGCGACCAGCGAGGTCGAGCACGCGGTGTGCAGGGTGTAGCTCGGGCCACGCAGGTCCAGTTTGTACGACGACAGCGTGGCGCAGTAGTCGACGTGGTTGCCGACCATGACGGCGAGCCAGCCCGCGTTCGCGTGGGCCTGCGCGTTGCTCCTGATGTTGATCCACTGGTAGAAGTCCGAGCCGGAACCGGCGTAGACGCCGATCTCGCCCGGATACCTGAACGGGTCGTAGCCCGCGTCCTCCAGGGCGGTGTGCGACAGTTCGAGGAAGAGCCGGTGCTGCGGGTCCCGGATCTCCGCCTCCCTGATCGACATGCCGAAGAACGCGGCGTCGAATCCCTGGTGGTCGTCGAGCATCATCGCGGCCGGTACGAAGTCGGGGTCGTCGAGAACGTGGTCGGGCACGCCGAGCGCGCGCTGTTCCTCACGGGTGAAGTGCGTCAGCGACTCGACGCCGTCGGCGAGGTTGCGCCAGAACTGCCTGGCGTCCCCGGCTCCGGGCACCCGGCACGAAAGGCCGATGATCGCGATCGGTTCGACGGTGGGCTCCTCGGCCATGCGGGGGTCCCTTTCTTCCTTGCCGGTCGCGGTCGGCTCCGGCGCGGGGGGTTGGACGGGCATCAACTCGGTCTCCGGCGGGGTCGCCGGTTCGGTCACCGGCTCGACGGTCTGCCGGGCGCCGGTCGGGTCGGCGGGTCGGTTCGTGGCTCGGTTCGCGGTGCGGGACGTCGTGCGGTCGCCGGTCGGGGCGCCGCCCCGGTCGCGGGAGAGGGCGGGGGGACGGGGTCCGGTCCGGCCGCGAGGGCCGGAGGGGGGCGGACGTCGGTTCGAGGTCGGATACGGGGGATCGTGCGGCTGTCAGCTCGGCTTCCTTGAGCGGTCCTTGAGGCGGTCTCGCCGCACGGCGAGCCGCCGTGCGGCGCGGTCGAGGCCGGCGGTGGGGCCCCCGCCGTCGAGGTGCGCGGCGAGGGCGCGGATGGTCGGGTGGCGGAACAGGTCCACGATCGGGATCTCCCTGCCGAGGGCCCTGCCCAGGCGGGCCTGGACGGCGGCGATCGCGAGCGAGTGGCCGCCGATCTCGAAGAAGTTGTCGGCCGCCCCCACCCGAGGCACGCCGAGCACGGCCCGCCACACCTCGGCCACGGCCCGCTCGGTCGGGCCGGACACCTCCCCGCCCGCCTCGCCTCCCGGCCGGGACACGGGCCGGCGCAGCGCGGCGCGGTCGACCTTGCCGTTGGGGGTGAGCGGGAGCGCGGGAACCACGAACACCTCGGCGGGCACCGCGTGCTCGGGCAGCACCGCGCGCAGGTGGTCGAGCAGCCCCGGCGGGGCCGGACCCGGCCTGCGCGGCACCGCGTAGGCGTGCAGCACCGTCTCGCGCCGCTCGTCCCGGTCGGCCACCGCGACGGCGGCGCGGACCTCGGGGTGGGCCGACAGGGCCGCCTCCACCTCGCCCAGCTCCACCCGGAAGCCGCGGATCTTCACCTGGTCGTCGCGCCGTCCGGCGATCGTCACGGTCCCGTCGGGGTTGAGGCGGCCGAGGTCGCCGGTGGCGAAGGCGTCACCGGTGAAGCGACGCCGGGTGAGTTCGGCGTCGAGATAGCCGTTCGCCAGGTTGGCGCTGCGGACGACCACCTCGCCCAGCTCACCCACCCCGGCCCGGCCACCGTGCTCGGCGGTCACGACCAGCTCGCTGCCCTCGATGCCACGTCCGGCGGGGACGGGTTCGGCGCTCTCACGCACCCCGGAGGGGATCTCGTACCAGGCGTGGGCCTGCGGGGTCTCGGTGGTGCCGTAGAAGGCCACCAGCCGGGCGGCGGGGACGAGGCGGCGCAGCCGCGCGGCGTCGGCGTGGGTGAGCCGGTCGCCGCCGGTCGCCACCAGCCGCACCTCGGGCAGCACCGCGCCGGTCCCGCAGAGCATCCTGGCCAGCTGCGGGGTCAGGTGCGCCACGGTGACGCGGTGCTCGCGCAGCCACGCGACCAGCCGGACGGGGTCGCGCAGCAGGTCCCCCTCCGGCACGCACAGCCGGGCGCCGGTGGCGAGCGGCACGAACACGTCGCGCAGCGCGGGGTCGTGCGCCAGGCCCGACAGCAGGGCGAAGCGATCGGCGGGGGTCACCGCGAAGGTCGCCGCGTACCAGGCGACGAAGTGGGCGAGCGGCCCCTCACCGGTCACCACCGGCTTGGGGTCGCCGGTGGTCCCCGAGGTGAGCGAGAGATAGCCCCGCTCGGGATGCGGCGTGGTTCCCGGGGGCGAGGTCTGCGGGAGCTCGATCTCCGGAAGGCCCGTCAGAGGGGGCGCGCCCGGACAGCGCAGGGCCGCCACGGCGCCGGCGGCGGCGGCCTGGCGGGCCAGCACCGGAGCCGGGTGCGCCGGGTCGAGGATCACCCAGCGGGCCCCGGCGGCCAGCACTCCCAGCAGCAGCCCGGGAAGCTCGGGGACCCGCGCGGCGAGCACCGCGACCGCCTGGCCGGGTTGCACCCCGGCCGCGCGCAGCGCCGAGGTCGTACGGTGGCGCAGCATGGTGAGCTCCGCGTGTCCCAGGCTCCGCCCCGCTCCCTCCACCACGACGTCGCCGTGCAGGGTGTCCAGCGGCCCGGGACCGTCCCAGACCGGCAGCGCGGCGGCAGGTTCTCCCGGGGTGAGCCGGGCCTCGCGCGCCGCCTGTCCCGGGTCGGCGAGCAGGTCGCCCAGCAGGTGCGCGTAACCGGCCAGCAGGGCGTCCATCCTGGCGGCGGAGAACAGGTCGGGGTTGTAGACGAGCTGCAGGGCGTATCCGTCGCCGCGCTCGCTGACGTACATCGTCAGGTCGAACAGCGCGCCAGGCAGCCCGGCGGGCAGCGGCTCGGTCACGCACCCGGGCAGGTCCAGCTTGGCCTCGGCGAAGTTGTACATGTTGAACAGCACCTGCGTCACCGGGTTGCGTCCCAGGTCGCGCGGGACGCGCAGCGCCTCCACGACGCGCTCCAGCGGTACGTCGCCGTGGGAGACGACCTCGGCGAGCTCGTCGCGGCAGCGCCTCACGTGCTCCTCGAACGAGACCCCGGGGTCCTGACGCAGCCGTAGCGGCAGCATCCGCACGCACATGCCGATCAGCGACTCGAACGCGACGTGCCCCCGGTCGGCGTACGGGGTGCCGACGAGCAGGTCCCGCTGCCCGGACAGCCTGGAGAGCAGCTGCGCGAAGGCGGCGAGCAGCACCGGGTACGGGGTGACCCCCAGCCGGACCGCGAGCCGCCTGACACGATCTGCGGTCTCGTTGTCAATCTCCGCGGTTCGGAGCGCTCCAAAAAAAGTCTGGACGGGAGGGCGCGGGGTGTCCCTGGGCAGGTCGAGCACCATCGGGGCGTCCTTCAGGTGCTCACGCCACCAGTCGACCCCGTCGCCGTCCGGCCGCTCCCTCGCCCAGCGCGCGTAGTCGGCGAAGGACGCACCCGTCGGCCCCTGGAGGTCGCCGCGGTAGGCGGCGCTCAGGTCACGGTAGAAGACGTCCTGGGACCAGCCGTCGAAGACGATGTGATGCGCGGTCACCGCGAGCACGTGGTCGTCCTCGGCCAGCCGGATCAGCCTGGCTCGCAGCAGCGGATCGCGCGCCAGGTCGAACCGCGTCCGCGCCTCCGTCTCCAGAATCGTTTCAAGAGCCTTCTGCAGTGCGGCCTCCGGAGCCGCCTCCGGTGTGCTCTCCGGAGCGGTCTTCAGCGTGGTCTCCGGAACCGCTTCCGGCTCGCTCTCCGAAGCCGGTTTCGACGTGCTCCCCGGAGTCGTCTCCGGCGTGCTCTGTGGAACCGTCTTCGGCGCGGTCTCCCAAGCCGGTTTCGACGTGCTTGCCGGAGTCGTCTCCGGAGCGGTCTCGGGACGGGCGAGCGCCGAGAGGTCGTCGAGCGGGAGCGGCACCTCGCCCGGCGGGACGACCGACACGTGGGGCACGCCGTCGCGGGAGGTGATCCGCCAGCGCAGCGTCTCGTGCCTCGCCACCACCGACTCCAGGGCGCTGCGCAGCGCGCCGTGGTCCAGCGGGCCGCGTAGGCGCTCGGCCATCGCGATGTTGTGGGCGGGGGTGTCGGGGGCGAGTCGCTCCACGAACCACATGCGTCGTTGCGCGGGCGACAGCGTGGGGGGCGCCGAGCCCGCCGAGTTCGCCGAGGTCCTCGCCGGCGGGGTCTCTCCCGCCGGCGCGGTGTCCCGCGCGCCGGCGTTCTCGACGCCGGACGAGAGGATGTTCTCGACGTCGGAGAAGGGGGCGTTCTCGACACCGGACGAGAGGGCGCCGTAGGTGCGGGCCGTGTAGACGTCCTCGACCGAGACGTCCCTGCCGAGTTCCGCCCTGATGGCCGACACCAGGCGCATCGCCCGCAACGAGTGCCCGCCGCGTTCGAAGAAGTCGTCGTCGGGGCCGGGGGGAGGCGCGTCGAGCACCCGTGCCCAGATCCCCGCCAGCCCTGAGAGCTCCGAGAGCCCGGCCGCGCCGCCGGTCGTACCCCCGGCCGTGTTCCCGGCCGTGCCCCCTGCGGTGTCCCCGTCGCCGTCCCGGTCACCGGTCGTGTTCCGGGAGGTGCCCGAGGATTGCCCGGCGAGGTCGCGCAGGGCGGCGAGGTCGACCTTGCCCGAGGAGTTCAGCGGCAGGGCGGGCACGTGCACCACGCGGGTGGGCAACATGTAGATCGGCAGCCGTCCCGCGCAGTGCACCCGCAGGGCCGCGAGTCCGGGAGCGTCCAGCGGCGCGACGTAGGCGACCAGCTCGCCCGGGGCGTCGACCACCGCCTGCGTCACCTCGGGGTGCGCCCGCACCACGGACTCGACCTCGCCGATCTCGACCCGCTGTCCCTGGATCTTCACCTGCCGGTCCAGCCGCCCCATGAAGGCGATCCGGCCGTCCGCCTGCCAGGCGACGTGGTCGCCGGTGCGGTAGAGCCGCGCGCCGGGCGCGGACTCGAAGGGGTCGGGTACGAACCTCTCGGCCGTCATGCCGGGCAGGCCCAGGTAGCCGCGGCTCACCTGAGGCCCGCCGATGTACAGCTCGCCGGGGACGCCGACGGGACACTCGCGCATGTCCTCGTCCAGGACGTGCGCCCGGCAGCCGCGCAGGGGGTACCCGATCGGCAGCGAACGCTCCCAGGTCCCCGACAGCTCGGTGCCGACCACGCAGACGGTCGTCTCCGTGGGGCCGTACCAGTTGTGGAAACGGGTGTGCGCCGACCAGCGGGCCACCTGCTCGGGACCCGGCGGCTCCCCTGCCGTGATCAGGTCGCGCAGGTGCGGCAGCCGGGCCGGGTCGACCAGCGGCAGCAGTGCGGGCGGGACGAACCCCCAGGTGACGTCGTGCGCCTCCAGGAACCGCTGCAGCCGCGCCGGGTCGGTCCTGTCCTCGTCCGGCACCAGCTGCGCGCAGCCGCCCACGGTGAGCGGCGCGAGCATGTCGAGCACCGAGACGTCGAAGCCGAGTGCGGAGAACGCGATCGACCGGCATGTGCCGTCCAGGCCGAAGTGGGCCGTCGCGGCGGAGGCGAACGCGACCGCGGAGGCGTGGCTCACCACCACGCCCTTGGGCCGCCCGGTCGATCCGGACGTGTACAGAACATAGGCGGCGTTCCCCGGCAGCGCAGGACCGCCGCCGACGTTCTCGCCGCTTCCCGTCCCCGTTACGGCAGAGGGCCCGGAGGCGGTTCCGGAAGTAATTTCGGACACGGCCGCGACGCCCGTCTCCGGCTCGACCAGGGGGCGCCCGCATCCGTCCAGCATCGCGCGGCCGTGGCCGTCGGCCACGACGACCGCGATTCCCGCGTCGTCGAGGACCTCGTCGAGTCGCCGGCGTGGATGCGCGGGGTCGAGAGGGACGTACGCGCCGCCCGCCATCATGATGCCGAGGGCGGCGACGGTCATCAGCGGTGTGCGCCTGGCGCAGAGCCCGACCCGATCCTCAGGGCCCACCCCGAGGGCACGTAATCGCAGCGCGAGCGTGGTGGCGGCGTCGACCAGTTCGCGGTAGGTGAGGCCGGCGTCCCACTGACGGATCGCCGGCGCGGAGGGCGTACGCGCCGCCTGGGCGACGATCAGGTCGCACAGCAGCGCGTCCGGGGCGATGTGGGGTGGCCCGGTCGTCCAGGCGACGGGCGCGGGAGCCGGTGAGGTGAATGACGGACCGGGCAAAGAGGCGGACGACGAGTCCCCCCGCATCGCTTCGAGCATCCACCCCCCATAGCCCCAAACAGGGTTTTTGCCCTGCCAAGTATTCACAAGCAATAAGCCAGGTCATTCCTATTATTTGCGTCATCGGACAGTCAAGGATTGAAAGTTAAACGTGTGGCGTAATGCCGGTTTCGGCCGTAGGGGAAGATCTTCGAGCGTCGTGACGCTCCGGGATCGCCGCAGTTGGTGGCGATCCGGTGAACGGAAGGTGACCTACCGCTTCCGTGCGTCGTGAAGCGTCTCACTCCGTGGACACCGGCCGTGGCCGGAGGCTACCAAGAGCAAGTGTCCTAAATACCTATTTCGGTCCTAGTTCACTCCGCCGTCATTGTGGTCGTACTCCTCGGCGATCCGCTCGGCCTCCTCGTCCGTGAGCCGGTCGATCTCGGCGGCCAGGCACTCCTCGACCACCAGCGCGAGCCCGCGGACCGAGCGCGTGGTGAACAGGGCGTTGAGCGGCAGGTCGACGCCCACCGTCGAGCAGATCCTGGCGACGACCTTGGTACCGAGCAGCGAGTGCCCGCCGACGTCGAAGAAGTCGTCGTCGATCCCGATGCCGCTCCTGCCCAGCACCTCGCACCAGATCTCGTGCACCAGCTCCTCACTCGCCGTGCCCGGTCTCGTGGGTGCCGCCGGGACCTCCTCGGAGACGGGGGAGGGCAGCGAGGCGCGGTCGAGCTTGCCGTTGGGCAGCTTCGGGAAATCCCGT
The DNA here is from genome assembly GCF_040299985.1 of Streptosporangium sp. NPDC000563. NCBI lineage: Bacteria > Bacillati > Actinomycetota > Actinomycetes > Streptosporangiales > Streptosporangiaceae > Streptosporangium > Streptosporangium sp. NPDC000563. Next base: position 64,096 of record NZ_JBEPDA010000017.1, read on the forward strand.
ACCGGCACGAAGAGGCTCGGCACCATCGTGGCGGGCAGCCGCGTCGCCAGGAACGCCCTGAGCTCCCCGGCCGTCGCCTCCGCGCCCCTCCCGGCGCCCGCGGCCGGGCTCACCCCGGTGCCCGCGCCCGTCTCGGCGTCCGTGTCCATGTCCAGGTACGCGACCAGCGCCCGGCCGCCGGGGGCGTCGTCCCTGACCGCGGCGACCGCCCGGCGCACCCCCGGGTAGGCCGCCAGCGCCGCCTCCACCTCGCCCAGCTCGATCCGCACCCCCCGCACCTTCACCTGGTCGTCCGCGCGTCCGAGGAACTCCAGGGTGCCGTCGGGCAGCCGCCGCACGAGGTCACCCGTCCGGTAGAGACGCCCACCCCGGCCGAACGGGTCGGGGACGAACCGCTCGGCGGTCAGCCCCGGCCGCCCCCGGTAGCCGCGGGCGACCCCGTCGCCGCCCAAAAACAGCTCCCCCACCACACCGGAGGGCACCGGCTCCATCGCCTCGTCCAGCACGTACGCGGTGGTGCCCGCGACCGGCATGCCGATCGACATCGACTCCGTGCCCTTCGGCACCCGGTGCGCGAACGACCAGATCGTCGTCTCCGTCGGCCCGTAGAGGTTCCACAGCTCGTCGGTGACCCGGTGGATCCGCCCGGCGAGCGACACCGGGAGGGGCTCCCCGCCGCTGAACACGCGCGGCAGCCCCGCGGGCAGCCGTTCCAGGATCTCCTCCAGCACCGACGGCGGCGCCTGCACCGTCGTCACCCCCGCCTCCGCCACCAGCTCGCCCAGCCGGCCCGTGCCGTACGGGGGAGCGAGCACCACCGCGCCGCCCGCCGTGAGCGGGCCGAAGATCTCCAGCGCGGCGATGTCGAACGACAGCGAGGTGAGCAGCAGCATCCGCTCCCGCTCGGTGAACCCCAGGGCGGTGACCAGGTTCACCACCCCGCGGTGCGGCACCACCACCCCCTTGGGCACCCCCGTCGACCCCGAGGTGTAGATCACGTAGGCGGGCGAGTCCGGGGAGACGGGGTCGGGGACGAACTCGGACGTTCCGCCCGAGGGCATCGCGTCGAGCAGGATCGCCGGGGGATGGTTGGACGGCAGCCGCTCCACCAGCGTCGCGCGGGTCAGCAGCAGACGGGTCCCCGAGTCGGCCAGCATGAGCCCCAGCCGCTCCTTCGGATACTCCGGGTCGAGCGGCACGTAGCAGCCACCGGTCTTCAGCACCGCGAGCAGCGCCACGATCAGCTCGGCGCTCCTCGGCAGGCACACGGCGACCGGGCTCTCCGCCCCCACCCCGCGCTCGCGCAGCCGCCGGGCCAGCGCGTTCGCCCGCTCCTCAAGCCGCCCGTAGGTGAGCGTCCCCTCCGAGGAGACGACCGCGGGGGCGTCCGGCGTCCGCCGCGCCCGCTCGGCGATCAGCTCGTGCAGGCAGCGCTGCGGGTAGGCGGCCTCGGGGCCGTGCCAGGAGGACAGCAGACGGGCACGCTCGGCCCCGTCCAGCAGCGGCAGCCGGGAGATCGGCAGCCCCGGGTCGTCGACGGCCGCGCCGAGCAGCGTCAGGTACGCCGACACCAGGCGGCGGATCGTGTCCTCGTCGAACAGGTCCGTGCTGTACTCGACCCAGCCCTCCAGCCTGCCGTCCGGATTGTGGAGCTCCATGGTGAGATCGGCCTTGGAGGTGCCGTTGCCGTACCGGCCGCGCGCGTCCACCGCGATCTGGTTGAACCCCACCTGGAACAGCGGCGTCCTGCCGGGGTCGCGGGGCGGGCTCACCGCCTCCACGAGCTTCGCGAACGGCACGTTCTGGTGGTCGAACGCCTCGAGCACGGTCGTGCGGACCCGGTCCAGCGCTTCGTCGAACGCGGGGTCGCCGCCCAGGTCGGTACGGAGCGGCAGCGTGTTGACGAACATGCCGATCAGCGCGTCCAGCTCCGGCAGCTCCCGCCCGGCGACGGGGGAGCCCACCACGACGTCGCTCCGCCCGCTCCAGCGCGCCAGCAGCACCGAGAACGCGGTGAGCAGCACCGTGAACGGCGTGGTGTTCCGCCCTCTCGCCAGCGCGCCCACCCGCTCGGTGAGCTCCTCCGGCACCGCGAAGTCCAGCACCGAGCCGGTGTATCTCATCTCCGCGGGGCGCGGCCGGTCGGACGGCAGCTCCAGCGGTACGCTGCCGCGCAGCCGCTCCCGCCAGTAGGCCAGGTCGCCGTCCAGTTCGCCGCCGCCCAGCCGGTCGCGCTGCCAGACCGCGTAGTCGGCGTACTGGATCGCCGGTTCGGGCAGCTTGGGGTCGCGGTCCTCGCGCAGCGCCTGGTAGACCTCCACCAGCTCCCGCCACAGGATGGTCGACGACCAGGCGTCGAAGATCGTGTGATGCAGGACGAGCAGCAGCCGGCACTCCTCGCCGCCCATCGTCACCAGCCGCACCCGCCAGAGCGGGGCCTGGTCCAGCCGGAACGGCGCGCGCGCCTCCGCCGCCGCGACCCGCTCGAACTCCTCGGCCGCCTCCCGTGGGGGCAGCCCGGAAAGGTCGGTCCTGGCCACCGAGACCGGTACCCGGTCCGCGATCGTCTGCACGACCTGCTCGTCGCGCAGCTCGAACGACGTCCGCATCGACTCGTGCCTGTTCACGAGCACCGCCAGGGCCCGCTCCAGGAGATCGGGGTCCACCGGCCGCAGGTCGGTCGCCTCCAGGCGGACGGGGATGTTGTACACGGCCAGGTCCGGCAGGAGCTCGTGCAGGAACCAGATCCGCTCCTGGGCGAACGAGGCGGGAAAGACGTCTGTCACACCTTCTCCTTGAGACACTCACGAAGCTGTTCCGCGATCACGGGCAGGGCGGCGGTCTCGCCCAGGGTGGCCAGCCAGTGCCACTGCTCCAGGGCGTGGCAGAGCCGGTAGAACGCGAGGCGCTCCGGCCAGTCGCCGGGCAGGTCGCCGTACCCCTCGAGCAGGTACCGCCGACGCTCCGCGTCACCCCTGACCGCGAAGTAGTCGGTCCGCGCCAGGTCCATCAGCGGGTCGCCGCCCAGCGCGTTCTCCATGTCGATGACCCCGGTCATCCGCAGCGGGCTACCGGGGCCTTCGCTCTCGGCGACCATGACGTTGCGCTCGTGGAAGTCGTTGTGGCACAGCACGGGCGCGTCGCAGCGCGTCAGGAGGTGGCGGTCGCGCCGCACGTGGGCGCTCAGCTCCGCGTGCAGCTCGGGATCCCCGCCGAACTCGACGAACTGCGCGAGCCTCAGGTCCAGCTGCCCGCCCACGTACGCCTCGTTGGAGCTCTCCTGCGGCCCGTCGATCGGCCCGAACCTCTCCACCCGAACCCCGTGCACCGCCCGCAGCGTGCGGCCCATCTCCCGGTACAGACCCGCGATCTCCGCAGCCGAGAGCCCGCCGGAGACCTCCGACAGCGGGCGGCCGGGAACCTTCGTCATCACCGCGTACGCGTGCGGCAGGTCGCGTCGCGAGACGTCCCAGTGCACCATCTCGGGACAGGAGGCGCCGCTGCCGCGCAGCAGCTCGTAGACGTGCACCTCCTTGTGCAGCCGCGCCGTCAGCACATCGGGGTAGATCTTCACGATGAGGTCGCGGTCGGCGCACCTCACCTCGTACACCGCGCTGATCTCCCCGCCGGTGCGCAGCACGACCTCCCGCACCTCCGCGTCCGGATACGGGGTGCGCAGCAGCACCTGTGCGCGTTCCGGCGACAGCGGCATGGTGATCGCCTTGGCGAACGCGGGGGCGGTCCAGGCCACGCTCACCCGGTTGCCCGCCCGCTCCCGCAGGATCTGGGCGCCGACCAGGTCGTCCGCCGGGGCGTCCGGCATCTCGTCGTCGAACGTCGACAGCACCCGCGTGCGCATCGAGATCAGCACGTGCACCGCGATGCCCAGGCCCAGCACGATGTACATGAGCGCCACGCCACGGCCGGGCCCGACGCCGATCACCGAGCCGACCGTCGGTGCGAGCGCGCCGCCGGGCACCAGCAGCGGGTTGAGCAGTCGCTCGCCCAGCGGCGCGACCACCGCCATGCCGATCGGCAGCGTCGACCACGACACCATCTGGTTGAGCGACTGCACGCGGCCGTGGAAACGCTGGGGCACCTTCGTGTGGATGATCGTCAGGAAGGTGCCGTTCACGATCGACAGGCAGCCCCACAGGCCGAACGCCCCGATGCCCACCACCCACGCCGAGGGCCGCAACCCGGTGATCACCGCGAAGACCGAGAGTCCCAGCGTCGCCAGCATCACCCCGCGCATCCGCCGCCGCTTCGGCCCGCCCCACAGCGCGATCACCATGCCGCCCAGCGCCCCGCCCAGGCCGCCGACGAAGGAGATCTGCCCGGCGACGGTCAGCGTGGAGAACGACAGCACCAACGGGGTTATCGAGAGCAGCAGCGCCGCGAGCATCACGTTGAGCGAGGCGAAGTAGATCATCGCCGCCCGCAGGTGGCGGTTGCCGATCGACATCCGCAATCCCTGCGCGATCTCCTTCGAGAGCGGTTCCCTGGGCGAGTGCGCCATCGTGTCGGGGAAGCGGATGAGCAGCAGGGCGCCCAGCACCAGGAGGAAACTCGCCACGTCGACGACGAGGATGCCGCCCAGGCCGATGCCGGACAGCAGCGCGACGGCCAGCAGCGGTGCGGCGAACTGCGCGGTGCCGATCACCATCTGCACCACCCCGGCCGCGTGCCCCATGTACTCCTTGGGGACGAGCTGGGGGAGCGCGGTGGTGAAGCCGAGCCGCTGGAAGATCAGCGCGATCGACAGGCACGCGGTGAGCGGGTAGATGTGCCAGATCTCCAGCGTGCCCGTCCAGAACAGGGCGCCCAGGACGAGCTGGGTGCCCCCGGCCATGCAGTTGCCGAGGATCATCATCGAGCGACGGCTCGACCGGTCGACGATCGCTCCCGCGAGCGGCGCGATCACCACTCCCGGCATGATCGACAACGCGACGAACAGGGCGAAGTCCACCAGTGACCCGGTGGTCAGGTAGATCCACACCGGGATCGCGAAGTCGGTGACCGCGGTGCCCACCATCGACACCAGCTGGAACCCCGCCACCACCAGGAACCGCCGCAGGCTCGGCGGCGGTGCCTTCGTCCCGATTCGTGACCCGATTCGTGACCCGGCTTGTGGCCCGGTGCCGGGACGTGCGGCCCCCGCTTTCCCACGACCCGCCGCTCGTCCCGGGCCACTCCCGTTGGTTCTCCCGACGCCGTTTCCGTTCGTTCTCCCGAGACCGCCTCCGCCCGCCGAACCCGCACTCCCGACGGCCGCGTCCTTCTTTTCCGAGTCCGGATCTTCGGGAGAGGCGGCGACCGTCACGGAGTCGGGCGCGCCCTCGCAGTCCCCTTCCCGCGCGAGATCCGGGCCGGGGGAGAGAACGGAGACCTCCTCGACCCACCAGCCGGCCCCGGGACCCCGCGACGGCCGGTCGAGCGTGCCGGCCGCGCCGTACCCCATCGCGATGTGGGTGTTGGTGAGGATCTCCGACAGCTCCGTAGCACGATATTTCAGGAAATAGTGACCTGCCTCGTCCAGGATCACCAGCGCCGTGGTGTCACTCAGGAAGTGCCACTCCCGGTAACGCTCCTGGTAGTAGTCGGTCGTCGGGTCCTGCTCGCCCACCACCGAGATCACCGGTGCCCGCAGCCGCTCCACCCGTTCGGCCAGCACCCGCGTGAAGATCTCCTCCGCGATGAGGGTGTCACGCCGCTGGTTGCGCACCATGAACCGGATCTGCTCGTCGTCGAGCCCGGAGATGTCGGTGCCCATCGACCTCATCCGGTTCTCGTACACCCGGTCGCCGCGCAACCGGTCGTAGCGCGTCAGCCGCGCCAGCGGCCCGGCGATCCTGCCCCTGGGCTTGGCGAACGGGAAGATCGCCCCGATGTACACCGCCTCCAGCGCGCGGCCCCGCTCCTCCAGCCGCCGCGCCACCTCCACCACGAGCGCGCCGCCGATGCCGCAGTGCCCGTACAGGGCGAGAGGGCCCTCGACGTTCTGCAGGATCTCGGTCACGCACAGGTCCGCGACCTCGTCGATCGGCCTGGTCTCCTCGTCGGGCAACCCGGGGTCGTGCCCGGGGAAGGCGAGCGCGTGCAGCGAGCACCCGTCGGGAAGCGCGTCGGCGAGAGGCTGGAAGATCAGCGGACTGCCGCCGCCGTACGGTATGCACACGTACGTCATCAGCGCGGGTCCCGGCCTGGTCAGCTCGTACAGCAGGCTGCGCGGCCCTGCGGGACCCGCGGGCCGCTCCACCAGGGCCGCCAACTCGCGCACCGTCGGATGCTTGAACAGGTCCATCACCCCGACCGCGCGCCCGCCGACCACCGGCAGCGCCTTGCGCATCCGCGCCACCGCCTGGATCGCGACGAGCGAGTGACCGCCCAACTCGAAGAAGTCACCGTCGGCGCCGACCGACTCCACGTCGAGCAGTTCACGCCAGATGTCGGCGATCGCCCGTTCCACCGGCGTCCGCGGCTCGGCACCTGCTCCCGCCGCCTCGGCGGCCCGCCGCTCCGGCGCGGGCAGCGCTCCGCGATCCAGCTTGCCGTTCGGGCTCAGCGGCAGCGCGTCCAGCACCACGAACGCCGAAGGCACCATGTGCTCGGGCAGCGTCACCTTCAACGCCCGCCGCAACTCCGCCCCGTCCAGCACCGTCCCGCCTGGCGCCGTCCCACTCGGTCCTGTCCCGCCCAACGCTGTCCCGCCCGGTGCCGCTTCGCCCGGCGCGGTCCCGCTCGCTCCTGTCTCGCCCGGCGCCCTCTCGTCCAGCGCCGTCCCGTTCGCCGCCGTCCTGTCGGTCGCGGTCCCGCTCGGTTCCGCCCTCGCCGGACCGTCCCCGGCCGTGCCCGTCGTCACGGCGGCGGGCACCACGTACGCGACCAGCCGCCTGTCGCCCGGCGCGCCGTCCTCCCGCACCGTCACCACCGCCTCGCGCACCCCCGCGAGCCCGCGCAGCACCGTCTCGATCTCGCCCAGCTCGATCCGCTGCCCGCGGATCTTCACCTGGTGGTCGATCCGCCCCAGGAACTCGATCGCGCCGTCGCGGCGGAGCCGCACGAGGTCGCCCGTCCGGTACAGGCGTGCCCCCGCCGTCCCGAACGGGTCGGGCACGAACCGCTCGGCCGTCAGGCCGGGCCGGGCGTGATAGCCCACCGCCACCTGCGTCCCGCCGATGTGCAGCTCACCGGGAACCCCGAAGGGCACCGGCCGCAGGTGGCGATCCAGCACGTACAGCGAGGTGTTCCGCACCGGGTGCCCGATCGGCACCGTCGCGTCACCCGGGCGGCACCGCCACAGGCTCACGTCGATCGCCGCCTCCGTCGGCCCGTACAGGTTGTACAGCCCCGTCCCCGGCAGCCGCGCGAAGAAGCGTTCGGCCACGTGCGCCGTGAGCTCCTCGCCGCTGCACACCACCCGGCGCAGCGACCCGCACACCTCGACGCCCTCCTCCTCCAGGAACGCCGCGAGCATCGAGGGGACGAAATGCGCCGTCGTCACCCCGCGGTCCACGATCAGGTCCCGCAGGTACGCCGCGTCCCTGTGCCCGCCGGGACGGGCCAGCACCAGCCGCGCGCCCGTCACCAGCGGCCAGAAGAACTCCCACACCGACACGTCGAAACCCGCCGGGGTCTTCTGCACCACCGCGTCGTCGCCGGTCAGCCCGTAGACGTCCTGCATCCAGCCCAGCCGGTTGCGGATGCCCCCGTGCGTGTTGGGCACCCCCTTGGGCCGTCCCGTCGACCCCGAGGTGTAGATCATGTACGCCGCGTCGGCCGAGGTCGCCGACGGCTCCACGGGCGTGTCCGGCCCGTCCAGCGGATCGTCCAGGACGACCGTCGTCATCCCGCCGTCCCGGGGCATCCTCGCGGCCTCCGCATCCGCGAGGGTGTCCACCGAGCCGGCGGGAGGCGCGCCCCCCGGATCCTCGGGGATTACGTCGAGCACCGCCCGCTGCGCGAGCAGCACCGGCACCGCCGCGTCGGCCAGCATGAACGCCAGCCGCTCGGGCGGATACTCCGGATCCAGCGGCACGTACGCACCCCCGGCCTTCACCACCCCCAGCAGCGCCACCACCAGCTCGACCGACCGCTCCGCGCACACCGCCACCAGCGAGCCCGGCCCCACCCCCAGCCCGCGCAGCCGGTGCGCGAGCCGGTTGGCCCGCGCCTCCAGCTGCGCGTACGTCAGGCGTTCGTCCTCGAACTCCAGCGCCACCGCCCCCGGCGTCCTGGCCACCTGCGCCTCGAACATCCCGCCCAGCGTCGCCCCGTCCGGGTACGGCTCCCCGGGACCCGCCGCGCACGCCAGCACCCGGTCCCGCTCCTCGGCGGGAAGGACGTCCAGCTCCGAGATCCGCGCCGCCGGAGTGGCCGTCACCGCTCCCAGCAGCGTCTCCAGCTGCGCGGCCATCCCCTCGATCGTGGCCGCGTCGAACAGGTCGCGGTTGTAGACGAAGAGCCCGCCCATCCCGTCCGGCTGCTCGCTCAGGAACAGCTCCAGGTCGAAACGCGTCGCCCTCGCCTCGAAGTCGAAGGGCTCCACCGACAACCCCGGCCAGCGCGTCCCCTCCCTGCGCCCGTAACTCTGCAGCGCGAACACCGCCTGGAACACCGGAGACCTGCTCACGTCCCGCTCGATGCCCAGCTCCCCGACCAGTTGCTCGAACGGCAGCTCCTGGTGCTCGTACGCCTCCGTCGTGGTCCGCCTGACCCTCTCCAGCAGCTCCAGGAACCCCGGGTCGCCCGACAGGTCCGCGCGCATCGCGAGCACGTTCACGAACATGCCGATCACGCTCTCCAGCTCCCGCCGGGGGCGCCCGCCGACCGGGGAGCCGATCGCGAAGTCGTCCTGGCGCGCGTACCGGCCGAGCAGCACCTGGTAGGCCGCGAGCAGAACCATGTACAGGGTCGCGCCGGACTCCCGTGCCAGCCGCGTCAGCCCTTCCACCAGTTCCGGTCCCAGCGTGAAACCGTGTGAGGCCCCCGCGAACGTCTGCTCGCCCCGACGTCGCCCGTCCAGCGGAAGCTCCAGCGGCACCACCCCGGCGAGCCGCGACCGCCAGTAGGACAGGGCGGCCTCGGAGGCCGGCCGTTCCCGCTGCCACAGCGCGTAGTCGCCGTACTGCAACGGCGGCTCGGGAAGCTCCGTCCCCGCGTAGCAGGCCCCCAGCTCCTCGGCGAGGATGTCGGTGGACCAGCCGTCACCGCAGATGTGGTGCAGCGCCACCAGCAGCACGTGATCCTCGGCGCCCGCGGTGTCCTCCGCGGTCCCGCCTTCTCCCGGCTTCCCGGCTTTCGCCGCGTCCGGAGCGCCAGGGGGGGCGGCGTTCCCGCCGCCCACCCGTACCAGCAGCGTCCGCAGCAGCGGCCCCCGCGCCAGGTCGAACGGCAGCGCGGCCGCGTCGCTCACCAGTCGTATCGCGGACCGTTCGCCGTCCGCCTCGGCCCTCTCCAACGGGACCTCGACCCGCTCCTCCACCACCGCGGTCGGGCGCCCGTCCTCGTCGGGGGGGAAACGCGTCCGCAGGCTCTCGTGCCTGGCGACCACCGCCGCGATCGCCCGCTCCAGCGCCGCGACGTCCAGGGGCCCCGTCAACCGCAACGTCATCGGGATCGTGTACGCGGCGGTGCCGGGAGCGAACTGGTCCATGAACCACAGCCGCTCCTGCCCGAAGGACAGCGGCGCCCCTCGCCCCGGGGGGCGACGAGGGATCGTGAACACCGGGTCCGGCGCGCGACGGCGCAGCCGTTTCTCCAGTAGTGCTCGCTTGGCGTCGGAAAGCTGGGTGCTGCTCAGGGATCGGCCAGGCGAGGACGTCAACGTGGCTCACTTTCGGGGGTGGGGCTGAGACGGGCTCCGCGGCCGGGGAGCGCGTCGGATCTCTCCAGACCGCTTACCTTTCCTCGTGATTAATGACATTCATACATATCTGTCTGACCGAGTCGAGATCAACAACACACACGACTCATCCGCAAGTCTGGGGCTCCTCGTACTCCCATGTCCGCAACATGATTGATCGTCCCTTTTCCTCCGTGGGGACCGGTGGCGCGTCGGTGAGGCGGTACCCCGCAGCACGGGCCACCGCCACGCTCGCCGCGTTGGCGTCCTCGATCTCCAGCAGCAGCCGTGAGACACGCACCGTCTTCCTGGCGAACTCCGTCATCATCCGTACCGCCTCCGAGGCGAGCCCTCGCCCTCGGTAGGCGGCTCCCAGGCTGTAACCGATCTCCGCGACGTCCAGACCGAGCCCGCTCATCATCAGCAGCACCTCACCGGCCGGCTCGCCTCCGTCCACGGTGATCGCCAGTTGTATCCGCTCCCCGGACGCCCGCCGCCGCCTGGCACGCTCCAGATAGGCGCGCGCCGCCTCGAAGTCGAACGGAGAGACGAGCGGCGTCCAGTACGCCACCTGCGGGTCGTCGAACAGCTTCACCATCGCCGCCAGGTCGCCGTCCTCCCACTCCCGCAGCACCACCCCGTGCCCGCTGAGCCTCACCCGCTCCGGAAGACGCACCCGCCCGGCACCGAACCCGACATCGAGTTCACCCCGCCCGGCCCGGCCGTTCCCCGCAGCTTCCATGCCGCCACCTCCCGTTACGCCGTCTGACACGACTTGCGAGCAACCTACTCCGCCCGCGGAGCCCGCATTCGTGCCTGGGAAGCCGAAGTCGGCGGTACGCCGTCTCCCGCCGCTCCCTCCAGGACGCCTCGGGCCTCGCGGTGCCGGTCCGCGAAGGTGGACGGAGGGCGGGGCCGACGGTTTTCACGAGGGCGGGCGGGAGCGCCGGCTCGCCCACTCGCCCGAAGGAGGGCTCCGGGGTTTTCACGGGAGACGGGCGGGGTCACCGCCCCAGGTGGTCTTCCGGCGTCTCGACGCCGCGCGGGAGAGGTCCGCATCGGCCGACCTCGGACGGCCGAGTCGAACATGGTGCCCCGAGTGGGATTCGAACCCACACTGAATGGATTTTGAGTCCATCGACTCTGCCGATTGGTCTATCGGGGCATTTTTCCGTTTTTGTCCGGATCTTACGTACCAGTGAAGAGCTTACCTAGAAGTAGATCACTCTCGGGCACCGGCGTGGTCTCAATCTAGCGGACGTCGGTACTCTCTTGCTCGTGAGTACGCAGCGGCGAGTGGTGATCGCGGAAGACGAGGCGTTGATCCGCCTCGACCTCAAGGAGATGCTGGAGGAGGAGGGGTATGCGGTCGTCGCGGAGGCCGGAGACGGGGAGTCCGCGGTCAAGCTGGCGATGGAGCAGCGGCCGGATCTGGTGATCCTGGATGTGAAGATGCCCGTCCTGGACGGGATCTCGGCGGCCGAGCAGATCGTGTCGCAGCGGATCGCGCCGTGTCTCATCCTCACCGCCTTCTCCCAGCGGGACCTGGTCGAGCGGGCGAGGGACGCCGGGGCGATGGCGTACCTCGTGAAGCCGTTCACCAAGTCGGACCTGGTTCCGGCGATCGAGATGGCGGTGAGCAGGCATCAGGAGATCGCCGCGCTGGAGCGGGAGGTCGGGACGCTCTCGGAGCGGCTGGAGACGCGCAAGCTGGTCGAGCGGGCCAAGGGGCTGCTGATGGAGCGCCACGGGTGGAGTGAGCCGCAGGCGTTCCGGTGGATCCAGAAGGCGTCGATGGATCGCAGGCTGAGCATGCGACAGGTGGCGCAGATCGTGGTGACCGACGGGGCGGAGCCCGAGACGCGGGCCCCTGAGGCCTGATCGGGCGTTTTGACCCTTTTGGGGGTAGAGGGCCGTCGGGTGGCCGCAGGGCGCGTCTCAGGGGCGTCAGAGGGCCTCCGGGCGGTCGGCGCGACCCCCCGCGGAAGCCGTGAGGTCGCCAGTGACCACGGCTTTTGTGTCTGATAGCCGAAAAGGATCGGTGTAATAACGAAGCGGTAACGGTGGGCCGTCCTGTATCGACCCGTGACATCCGCTAGTTGTACTAACCGACACAACCCCTGGCCACCCGCCAGGGAAGGGTATCTGTGAACTCGGTCCTGACGAGGGACCGGGCGAAAGGAAGGCAACCTTGCGGCTTAAGACTGCACGCCTCGGTGGAGTGCTTGCCGCCGGTGTGGCGCTCACCCTCGGTCTCGCTGCCTGTGGCAGCGGTGGTACGGAGGCCACGCCGGCTGAGGGCGGCTCCAGCGCTGCCGCCCCCGGTACCGTCAAGATTGGCTTCATGGGAGACCTGACCGGCGCCAACGCCGGCATCGTCATTCCCCCCAGGAACGGTGCGAAGCTCGCCATTGACGAGTACAACAAGACCAACCCGGCTGTGAAGATCGAGCTGGTCGAATATGACAGCCAGGCGGACCCGTCGAAGGCCGTCGCCCTGGCTCAGCAGGCCATCAAGACCGACAAGATCGTCGCGATGATCGGCCCCGCGTTCTCCGGTGAGTCCGCCCAGGTGGCTCCGGTGCTGGAGGAGGCGCAGCTGCCGAGCGTCTCGGCCTCCGCCACCAACGCCGCGCTGTCGACGAACGGCTGGAAGTTCTGGCACCGCGTGCTGCCGAGCGACAGCGTCCAGGGCCCCGGCATCGGCGCCTTCATCGCGGAAGGCGTCGCCGCGAAGAAGGTCTTCGTGATCGACGACAAGTCCGAGTACGGCAAGCCGCTCGCCGACGCCGTCAAGGCCGAGCTCGAGGCCAAGGGCGTGAAGCCCGAGACCGACTCGCTCGACCCGGCCGAGAGTGACTTCTCCTCCGTGGTGAACAAGGTCGCGGCGTCCAAGCCCGAAGCGATCTTCTTCGGCGGTTACTACGCCGCGGGCGGCAACCTGCTCAAGCAGCTCCGCGACAAGGGCGTGACCGCGAAGTTCCTCTCCGGTGACGGTTCGCTGGACAAGGGCCTGATCGACGGCGCCGGTGCCGACAACGCCGAGGGTGCCCTCGTTGGCTGCCCCTGCTACATCGCCACCCCGGACGTCACCGACGAGAAGGTGAAGGGCTTCGCCGACGCCTACAAGGCCGCCTACAGCGCCGACCCGGCCATCTACGCGGCCGAGGGCTACGACGCCGCGACGGTCTTCGTCGAGGCGATCAAGGCGGGCAACGTCACTCCTGACAAGATCAACGAGTTCATCGCCACGGTGGACTTCGCGGGTGTCTCGAAGCAGGTCAAGTTCGAGGCCAACGGTGAGGTCTCGGCGAAGGACATCTACATCTACCAGGTCAAGGACGGTGCCATCGGCCTGCTGGGCAAGGCCAACGAGGCCAAGCTGGGCTAGTCGAGCGCTGAAGGAGATTTAGGTAGCCGACGCGCGGGGAGCGGGAACGCCGCGAATGCGTTCCCGCTCCTCTCGCGCCTCCAGAGAATCCGCGGGATTCCGCTGAATCCACGAGATTCCGCAGAGTCCACGGGATTCCGCCGAATCCACGAGATTCCGCTGGAGGCGGTGTGCTACCCGGACGTGCAGGCGACCCCCGCTAGAAGTGGTAAACCCTAGTGCTCAATGACTTCATCAATCTGTTCTGGCCGGCGACGATCGACGGCCTGTCCTTCGGATCGATCTATGCCCTGATCGCGCTCGGCTACACGATGGTGTACGGCGTGCTGCGGCTGATCAACTTTGCGCATTCCGAAGTCTTCATGATCGGGACCTTCGGTGCGATGCTCGTACCGTTCGTGTTCGGCATCAACTCCCCCCTCACGGGCATCGCGCTGGTCGGCCTCGTCGTCGCGATGATCCTGGCCGGCATGATCGCCTCGGCGACCGTCGCGGTGGGGCTGGAGCGCATCGCCTACCGGCCGCTGCGCAAGCGCGGCGCCTCCCGGCTGGCGGCGCTGATCTCGGCGATCGGCGCCTCGATCTTCCTGCAGGAGCTGTTCGCGCTCCTGGTGATCCCGAACGTCTTCAACCGTCCCGAGCAGGGCAGGATCCAGATGGCCCTGCCCCGCATCATGGAGCGGACCGAGCTTTTCTCGATCTTCGGCCACACGGTCCGGGTCGACCAGGTCTTCGTCATCGTCGCCGCCATCGGCATGATGATCGCGCTGGACGCCCTGGTGAACCGGACGAAGATCGGCCGGGGTATCCGCGCCACCGCGCAGAACCCCGAGGCGGCCGTCCTGATGGGTGTCGACATCAACAGGGTCGTGCGGATGACCTTCCTCGTCGGTGGCAGCATGGCCGGCGTGGCGGGAGCGCTCTACCTGATCTCATATGAGAACACGCATTACTACGTCGGATTCCTCTTCGGTATCAAGGCGTTCACCGCGGCGGTCCTGGGCGGTATCGGTAACCTGCGAGGCGCTCTGGTCGGCGGAATCACGCTCGGGCTGGTGGAGAACTACGGAGCCATCTTCTTCGGCTCCGACTGGAAACACGTGATCTCCTTCACCATCCTCATCTTGGTCCTGATGTTCCGCCCCACCGGCATCCTCGGTGAATCACTCCAGCAGGCGCGCGCATGAACCAGAAGAATCCCCTGGCAAGTTTCCGTACGGGTCTCGGCCGCTTCGGTGACGTCATGCACGATCGCTGGCAGACCACACCTGGCTGGCAGCGCTGGATCCTCTATGTGCTCCTGATCGTCGCGGCGCTGCTGCTGCCCTCGGAGAGCCTCGCCCCCTTCATGTCGCCCTACACCGACTGGGCGAGCATCCTGTTCTTCCCGATCGGGACGTACGTGGTCCTGGCGATCGGCCTGAACGTGGTGGTCGGCCAGGCGGGCCTGCTCGACCTGGGCTTCGTCGCGTTCTACGCGGTCGGCGGCTACGCGATGGCGCTGCTCGGCACCAGACTGGGCTGGAACTTCTGGCTCATCATGCTGGTCGGCATCGGGATCTGCGCCCTGTCGGGCCTCACCCTGGGCGCTCCGACGCTGCGGTTGCGCGGTGACTATCTGGCGATCGTCACGCTGGGCTTCGGTGAGATCATTCGCATCACCGCCCGCAACACCGACGAGATCGGCGGCCCGAACGGCATCCGCGGCATCCCGCACCCGCCGAGCGTCGAGGACTTCCACTTCCTGGGCTTCAACTTCTCCGAGGTGTTCGGGGTCGATCCATTCAAGTACGGTGTGCTGGATCCGCGGCCCTATTACTACCTGCTGGTCGCGCTCGCCGTCGTTGTGATCATCCTGGTGAAGCGCTGGGAGAAGAGCCGGGTCGGTCGTGCCTGGGCGGCGATCCGCGAGGACGAGGACGCGGCCGAGGTCATGGGCGTGCCGACGTTCCGCTTCAAGATGCTCGCCTTCGCCATCGGCGCCTCCATCGGTGGCCTGATGGGCGTGCTGTGGGCGGCGAAGGCCATCTCGATCAACCCGAACGACTTCCAGTTCCTGCTGTCGGCGACGATCCTGGCCGCCGTGGTCATGGGCGGCGCGGGCAACCTGCCGGGTGTCATGCTGGGAGCCTTCGTGGTGGCGTGGCTGCCCGAGCGGTTCCGCGGCCTGCAGGAATACCGCATGCTGATCTTCGGTGCGGTGCTCGTGGCGCTGATGATCTTCCGTCCGGAGGGTCTGCTGCCATCGCGCCAACGCAAGGCGGAGCTGAAAGAGGGGTCAGGCGGGATGGGTACGCTCGGAGCCGAGGTTCCCGGGCCCGAGTCGCACGGTGAGGAGGTGGCTTCCAAGTGAGCACCGAGGTGAATCCGGCCGAGGTGAATCCGGAAGGTAAGAACCCCGAGGCGGTCCAGGCGGAACGCGCCGGCCGCGCCATGCTGGAGTTGAGGGGCCTCGTCATGCGGTTCGGCGGTGTCACGGCACTGCGCGAGGTGAACCTCACCGTCAACGAGGGAGAGATCTTCGCTCTCATCGGCCCGAACGGCGCGGGAAAGACCACGGTCTTCAACGTGGTGACCGGCGTCTACCAGCCGACCGAGGGCGAGGTCCGCTTCCTGGACGAGAAGATCAGCGGCATCAAGCGGTTCAAGATCACCAAGCGGGGCATCGCCCGCACGTTCCAGAACATCCGGCTGTTCCACAACATGACGGCGATCGAGAACGTGATGGTGGGCGCGGACGCGCACCACAAGTCGGGCATGGTCAGCGTGGCGCTGGGGCTTCCCTGGCACCGCAGGGCCGAGAAGGACGGGCGCAGGCTCGCGATGGAGCTGCTCGACTTCGTCGGCATCTCGCACCGAGCCAACGAGCACGCCAAGAACCTGCCCTACGGTGACCAGCGCCGCCTGGAGATCGCCCGCGCGCTCGCGACCAACCCGAAGCTGCTGCTGCTCGACGAGCCCGCCGCCGGTATGAACCCGGCGGAGAAGGTGGCGCTGCAGCAGCTGATCCGGGACATCCGCGACGCGGGCCGGACGATTCTGATCATCGAGCACGACATGAGCCTCATCATGGGCATCAGCGACCGCATCGCGGTGCTGGACTTCGGCCAGAAGATCGCCGATGGCCTGCCGGACGAGGTGCGGACCGACCCCCGGGTCGTCGAGGCGTATTTGGGAGCTCCCGCCGATGCTTCTTGAGGTCAAGGACATCCGTGTCCACTACGGCAAGATCGAGGCGCTCAAGGGCATCTCGGTCGAGGTGAACGAGGGCGAGATCGTCACGCTCATCGGGGCGAACGGGGCGGGCAAGACCACGACCCTGAAGACGATCTCGGGCCTGCGCGGCCTGACGTCGGGGAGCATCGTCTTCGACGGCAAGGACATCAGCAAGATGCCCGGCCACCAGCGGGTCATCGCGGGTCTGGGGCAGTCGCCCGAGGGCCGGGGAGTGTTCCCCGGCATGACGGTGCACGACAACCTGCTCATGGGCGCCTACACCCGCTCCGGAGACTTCAGCGCCGACCTGGCCGAGGTCTACGAGCTGTTCCCCCGCCTGGCCGAGCGCAGAAACCAGATGGGCGGCACGATGTCCGGCGGCGAGCAGCAGATGCTCGCCATCGGGCGCGCGCTGATGGCCAAGCCCAAGGTGCTGCTGCTCGACGAGCCGTCGATGGGCCTGGCGCCGCTGCTGGTGCAGCAGATCTTCGAGATCATCGAGGAGATCAACCGCCGGGGCACCACGGTGCTGCTGGTGGAGCAGAACGCCCAGCAGGCGCTGAAGCTGGCCCACCGCGCCTACGTCCTGGAGACCGGGAAGGTGGTCAAGAGCGCGCCCGCGGACGAGCTGCTCAACGACCCCGCCGTGCAGGCCGCCTACCTGGGCGGCGGCGCGGAGATCGACCTGGAGGCGGAGGCACAGGCACAGGCCGCTCCGGCGGCCTCGGCTCCGGCTCCCGCTCCGAAGGAGAGCCCCGCTCCCAAGGAGAGCAAGGAAGAGCTGACCTGAGGCCGTGATTCCACGGCCCACCCGGGCCTGAGGGCACCTGACGGGCCCGTCGCGCACTCCGCGCGGCGGGCCCGTTCGTGTGAGCACGGCGAGGAGCAGCCGGGGAGCCTCCCCTGCCTGCGGGAAGCCCGCGGGAAGTCCAAGGCTCCCCGCGGGAAGCCCGTCGGGGAGCCGCGGGGAGAACGTCAGGGCGTCTCGGGCTTGAAGGCCCCTTCACACGGGCCCCTGGGTCATACAGGCCCCTGGGCCGCTCCGCGCGGCGCCGGGGTGGGGGTGGGGGCCGGCTCAGGGCAGCGGCACCTGCACACCGTCGGTGCTGCCGCCCACGCCGAGAGGCGGGTCGCCGAACAGCCGGATCGCGGAGACCTTCGCCTCCTTGGGGATGTCGTACCAGAGGTCCAGCTCGATCCTGACCTGGGCGCCGAGCGGGAGCTCGTCGGGCTGCCGCTTGATGGCCTGCGCGAACTTGTCGACCGTGTAGGTGGCGCCGTCGGCGGCGACGAGCTTCTGCCGCTTGGCGTCGAAGCGGGAGTTGGTGCGGCCGGGGTTCTCCACGAGGATCCGCACGACCACGTACTGCCCCTTCGCCTGCCACTCGGCGTGGCTGCCGAAGAAGCCGCTCAGGCCCTTCTGCAGGCCGATCACCTGGAACCGGGTGTCACCGTCGGTGACCGGCGCGGCCTTGACGGCACTCTCACCCGGCCGCACCGGGCGCGGCGGGAGCTCGTAGGTCGGGGTGGGCGTGGCCTGGGGGGAGGCGGGGTTCGCCTGGGGTGCTCCCGAGCAGCCGGACAGGCTGGACAGGAGGAGGGCGGCGAGGGCGGCACCGGCGATCGGTTTCAGGGGATCACGCACATCCGGCAAGGTAGTCGAGGTAGATCCTCTGGTTCAACGGCTCCCCGGATCACGGTTGACGATCGGGCAAGTACCGGCGCCCGGATCCGCGCGGGGGCAGGGTATCGACCAGAAACCCTTGACCGCGGTTGTTGTCCGAATTGTGTCGTAGTGGTGATCTGCATGATTATGCAGGTGATGAAGCATGACCTGCACTGAGGTATCCATACAAGAAGCGACATTGACCGTAAGGAGGCCTTCGTGGGCCTGAGTTTTGTTTCCCGTCGTGCGATGGCGGTGGGTGCCATGGTCGTCGCCGGTGCGCTCGGCCTTTCGGCCTGCGGCGGTGGCACGTCCACCACCGCCAGCCCAAGCGATGGTGCCTCGGCAAGTGCTCCCGCGGCCGCGGAGGGCCCCAAGCTCGTCACCCCCGGCAAGCTGACCACCTGCACCAACCTTCCGTACGAGCCCTTCCAGTTCAAGGAGGGCGACAAGGTCGTCGGCTTCGACGTCGACATCGTCGACCTCGCCGCCAAGAAGCTCGGCCTGACGCAGGAGATCGTCGACATCGACTTCGCCGTCATCAAGAGCGGTGCGGCGATGGCCACCAACAAGTGTGACGTCGCCGCCGCCGGTATGACGATCACCGAGGAGCGCAAGGCCAACATCGACTTCTCCGTGCCCTACTTCGACGCCACGCAGGCTCTGCTGGCCAAGAAGGGGACCGGCGTCACCACCCTCGACGACGTGAAGGCGAAGAACCTCAAGCTCGGCGCCCAGGCCTCGACCACGGGCCTCGACTACGTCAAGGAGAAGGGCTTCGACCCCAAGGAGTTCGCCGACTCTCCCAAGGAGCTGCTCGGCCTGCAGTCCGGCCAGGTCGACGTGATCGTCCAGGACCTCCCGGTCGTCCTGACCTGGCTGAAGAAGCCCGAGATCGCCGACAAGTTCGAGCTGGTCGCCAGCCTCGACACCGGCGAGCAGTACGGCGTCGGCCTGAAGAAGAACGCCGACCCGATCCTGCTCAAGGCGATCAACGACTCGATCACCGAGGCCAAGGCCGACGGCACCTACGAGCAGATCTTCGTCAAGTGGTTCGGTAAGAAGCCCGGCGAGCTCGGTTAATCGATGACCGACCAGCCAAAGACGACAGAGCCCGCTCCTGCCGGGGGCGCCCCCGGCAGGAGCGGGCTCAGCCCCCGCAAGAGGCAGCAGATCAGCAGGGCCGTCCAGTACGTCGTACTGGCGGCCGTGGCGGTCTTCCTCGCCCTGCGCATCGAGTGGGGCAAGCTCGGTGAGAACTTCACCAAGCTCGACGTCGCCGAGAAGACGCTTCCCGACCTGTTCACGGTCGCGCTGAAGAACACGATCATCTACTCGGTCGGCGGTTTCGTCTTCGCCTTCCTGCTCGGCCTGGTGCTCGCGCTGATGAGGCTGTCGTCGGTGCGTCCCTACCGGTGGATCGCGGTCGCCTACATCGAGATCTTCCGCGGCCTGCCCGCGCTGCTGATCTTCCTGCTCATCCTGTTCCTGCCGCTCGCCATCACCGGCCTGGAGATCCCCGGCGGCACGTACGGCCAGGGCATCCTGGGCCTGACGATCGTCGGCTCGGCCTACATGGCCGAGACGCTCCGCGCCGGGCTCCAGGCGGTGCCCAAGGGGCAGATGGAGGCGGCGCGCTCGCTGGGCATGTCGTACACGCGGGCCATGGTCTCCATCGTCATCCCGCAGGCCGTTCGCATCGTCATCCCGCCGACGACCAACCAGTTCGTGTCCCTGCTCAAGGACTCCTCGCTGGTGTTGTTCCTCGGCGTCTCCGGCGACTACGTCGAGCTCACCAAGTTCGGCAACGACACGGCCTCGACCTATGCCAACGCCACGCCCATCCTGGTCGTAGGCGTGACGTATCTACTGGTCACCATCCCGCTGGGCTACCTCGCGTCCCGGCTGGAGAGGCGACAGGCGAGGGGACGGTGACAGTGAGCTCAGCGAATCCGGAAACCTCGGAGGCCCCGGCGAACCACGCGGTCGAGATCCGTGACCTGCACAAGTACTTCGGCAAGAACGAAGTCCTGCGGGGCATCGACTTCGCCGTCGAACCCGGCCAGGTGGTCTGCGTGATCGGCCCCTCGGGCTCTGGCAAGTCCACGCTGCTGCGCTGCGTGAACCTCCTGGAACAACCCACGTCGGGCAAGGTCGTCGTCCACGGCGTGGAGCTGACCGACCGCGACGTCGACATCGACGCCGCCCGCCGGGGCGTCGGCATGGTCTTCCAGCAGTTCAACCTGTTCCCGCACATGACCGTCCTGCAGAACGTGATGATCTCGCAGCGCCGGGTGCTGAAGCGGGGCAAGGCGGAGGCCGAGCGGATCGCGAGGGAGAACCTGGAGAAGGTCGGCATCGGCGAGAAGTGCGACGCCTTCCCCGCCCAGCTCTCCGGCGGGCAGCAGCAGCGCGTGGCCATCGCGAGGGCACTCGCGATGAGCCCGGCGCTGATGCTCTTCGACGAGCCGACCTCGGCGCTCGACCCCGAGCTCGTCGGAGACGTGCTCACGGTCATGCGCAAACTCGCCGAGGAGGGGATGACCATGCTCGTGGTCACCCACGAGATGGCGTTCGCCCGCGACGTGGCCGACCGGGTCGTGTTCATGGACGGCGGCGTGATCGTGGAGGACGGCAGCCCCGAGCAGGTGATCGGCGCCCCCCAGCACGAGCGTACGAAGACCTTCCTGCGCCGCGTGCTCGACCCGACGCACACCGACATCTGACGCGCGTCGGCGGCCAGGACCGCCCCCGTACGGCCCGCGCCCGCCCGGCGCGGGCCGCACGGCAGGCCCGCGAACCCCAGGGCGTGTGGACCCGGCGAGCCCGGGGGAGACCTTTGGCGCCATACGGAGCTTCCCCGACCCCGTACGTTTTCTACTCGGCCTCCCCACGGGCATCACCGTCACCCACCGTAGCGGACCGGTTGCGCGAGGAAGGCAAAAAGGCGGTCGGAATATGATCGAGGACGAGATGTGATCAGGTGATCGGCGGACGTGATCGGGTCCGATTCGGACGCCTCAGGCGTCGCGGAGCATGCACGTGAGGCGTGAGGTGCACACCCTGCGGCCCTGCTCGTCGAGGATCTCGACGTCGTAGGTGGCGAGCGTACGGCCGCCGTGGATCCGGGTGGCGATCCCGGTGACCAGCCCTGACGTGGCCGCGCGGTGGTGGGTGGCGTTGATCTCGATACCCATCGCGACCCGCCCGGGACCCGCGTGGAGGGTCGCTCCCGTCGACCCCAGGGTCTCCGCCAGCACGCACGAGGCACCGCCGTGCAGCAGACCGAAGGGCTGGATGTTGCCCTTGACCGGCATCGTGCCCACCACCCGCTCGGCATCGGCCTCGGTGATGACGATGCCCATCAGCTCCACCAGCGTGTTCTTGTACGAGGCGCCGAGCGCCTCCTCGATCCGCCGAGCGGCTTCCTCGGGGTCTGTCACGGTCAAAGGGAAGTCTCCTGTCGTGCGAGGCCAGGTTTTCTGTCGCACCAGGAGACTAGGCTTTCTTTGTGCCGAAGAGCGAAGCGACCCCCACTCGACCGTGTCTCCTGCTGCTGGATGGGCATTCACTGGCCTATCGGGCGTTCTATGCCCTGCCGGAGGAGAATTTCTCCACCAGCACGGGCCAGACGACCAACGCGGTCTACGGTTTCACCTCGATGCTGGTCAACGTGCTCCGCGACGAGCGGCCGACCCACGTGGCGGTCTGCTTCGACCGCTCCGAGCCGACGTTCCGCCACGAGGAATACGCCGACTACAAGGCGAACCGGAGCGCGAGCCCCGACAGTTTCCGCAGCCAGATGAGCCTGATCCATGAGGTGCTCGACGCGATGGGCGTGCCGCACCTGTCGCTCGCCGGATACGAGGCCGACGACCTGATCGCCACCCTCGCCACCCGCGCAGCCGAGCAGGGCATGAACGTGCTCGTCGTCACCGGCGACCGCGACGCGCTGCAGCTCGTCGACGAGCGGATCACCGTGCTGATGACCCGCGTCGGCATCAGCAACATGACCCGCTTCACCCCCGAGGCGGTGCTGGAGAAGTACGAGCTCACCCCGGCCCAATATCCGGACTTCGCGGCCATCCGCGGCGACTCCAGCGACAACCTGAAGAACATCCCCGGCGTGGGCGAGAAGACCGCGGCCAAGTGGATCCGCGAGTTCGGCTCGCTGGAGGAGCTGGTCAACCGCGTCGACGAGGTCAAGGGCAAGGTCGGCGACAAGCTCCGCGACCACCTCGACCAGGTGCTGATGAACCGGCGCCTCACCCAGCTGATCCGCGACGTGCCGCTGGAGCGCGAGGTCACCAGCCTGGAGATCGGCACGGCCGACCGCGACGAGATCAACAAGATCCTCGACACGCTGGAGTTCCGCGGCGAGATCCGCGACCGGGTGTTCAAGACGATCGGCTCGCCCGAGACCGAGGCCGAGGAGGGCTTCGAGGTCGAGGTCGTCACCCTGGGCCCCGACGAGGTGGCCCCGTGGCTGCGCGCGCTGCCCGAGGGCCGCGCCGGCCTCGCCTTCAAGGGCACGTACGGCAGCGGCACCGGCCGCATCGACAGCATCGCCGTCGCGGCGGCCGGAGCGGGAGCCGGCACGGGGGAGGGGAAGGCGGCCCCGGGCGGTCCCGGCGCCGCGTTCATCGACCCGACCACACTGACCGAGGCCGACGAGGCGGCCCTGCGCGAGTGGCTCGCCGACCCGTCGAAGCCCAAGGCCGTGCACGACGCCAAGGGCCCGATGCTCGCGCTGTGGGCGCAGGGCATGGAGCTGCGCGGCCTCACCTGCGACACCGCGCTCGCGGCCTACCTGGCGATGCCGGGGCAGCGCTCGTTCCCGCTGGAAGACCTCGTGCGGGTCTACCTGCGCCGCGAGCTGCGCGGTGAGACCGACAACGGCGGCCAGGCGAGTCTCTTCGACGACCAGGACGACGACGGCGCCCACGACCTCGCCCTGCGGGCGCTCGCGGTCGGCGAGCTCGCCGACGCGCTGGAGACGTTCCTGGAGCCGTTGGGCGGCACCCACCTCATGCGCGACGTGGAGCTGCCGCTCGTCACCGTGCTGGCCGAGCTGGAGCGGGCCGGCATCGCCGCCGACAGGGAGTATCTCAGCGGGCTGGAGGCCGAGTTCGGCGCCGCGGTCAAGCAGGCGATCGAGGCGGCGCACGCGTCCGTGGGCGGCGAGCAGTTCAACCTGGGCTCGCCCAAGCAGCTCCAGGAGATCCTGTTCGTCAGGCTCAACCTGCCCAAGACGAAGAAGACCAAGACGGGTTACACCACCGACGCCTCCGCGCTGGCCTGGCTCGCCGCCCAGACCGAGCACGAGCTGCCGACGATCATGCTGCGCCACCGCGACCAGGCCAAGCTGAAGGTCACGGTCGAGGGCCTGATCAAGGAGATCGCCGACGACGGCCGCATCCACACCACGTTCAACCAGATCGTCGCCGTCACCGGCCGGCTCAGCTCGGAGAAGCCCAACCTGCAGAACATCCCGATCCGCACCGCGGAGGGCCGCCGCATCCGGCAGGGCTTCGTGGTCGGCAAGGGCTTCGAGACCCTGCTCACCGCCGACTACAGCCAGATCGAGCTGCGCGTCATGGCCCACCTGTCCGGTGACGAGGCGCTCATCGCCTCCTTCGAGTCCGGGCACGACTTCCACATGGCCACCGCGGCGAGGGTCTTCGACGTCGAGCCCGAGAAGGTCACCGGGGAGATGCGGGCCAAGATCAAGGCGATGAACTACGGTCTCGCCTACGGCCTGTCCGACTTCGGGCTGTCGGAGCAGCTCAACATCCCGGTCTCCGAGGCGCGGGCGCTCAAGGAGGAATACTTCGAGGAGTTCGGCGGCGTCCGCGACTTCCTCAACGCGATCGTCGCGCAGGCCAGGAACGACGGCTACACCGAGACCATCCTCGGCCGCCGCCGCTACCTGCCCGACCTCAACAGCGACAACCGCCAGCGCCGCGAGATCGCCGAGCGGATGGCGCTCAACGCGCCCATCCAGGGGTCGGCCGCCGACATCATCAAGGTCGCGATGCTCAACGTGCAGAGCGCGCTGAAGGAGGCGGCCCTCGGCTCCCGGATGCTGCTGCAGGTCCACGACGAACTCGTGTTCGAGGTGGCCCCCGGCGAGCTGGAGACCCTGCGGGAGCTGGTCACCGACCGGATGAACGCCGCATACTCCCTGCGCGTCCCGCTCGCCGTCTCGGTGGGCGTCGGCCGCACCTGGGAGGACGCCGGCCACTGACGGGCCACTGACGGGGCCCTGGGCGGCTCCTGGGATGGCCGGCGGGCACCGACGGCCTCCGGAGTCGCCCGGAGACCGTCGGTGCCCGCCGCGTGCCCGCCGACCGCTCTCGGTCGCACCTGGGAGGACTCCGGACGCCGACGGTCCCGGGACCCCCATCCGGTGGGCGCCGTCCGGATCGGCTCTCGGCCGCCCCTGCGGGGACTCCGGGTGCCGGCGGCCCCGGCTCGTTCGGCGGCCACCGTCCCACAGGCTCTCTCACGAACTTGTGAGGACGCCGACCGTCGAGAGCCTCACCGGCCCCACCTGGGAGGACGCCGTGTCCTGGCGATCACCTCCCGGGTGGGGAGAGACCGTTTCCGCCCCGTCGGGCCCATCGATCGGCCAGGCCTGTCCGAAGCCTGTTCTAAGGTGGTGATCCAAGCCGAAAAGCTCGACGGGCACGGGAGTTCAGTGCGGAGTACGACCCCCCTGACGAAGATCATCATGATGGCCAACGTACTGGTCGTCGCGGTGGCGCTGATAGGGCTCCTGGTCCTCCCGTCCGCCTCGGCGCCGCCCGGCGCTCCCCGGCAGGGAGTGGCGGTGAGTGGCCCGTCCCCGACCTCCTCCGCGTCCCCCTCGCCGACACCCGACCTGCCCTCGGCCGAGCTGCCGCCGCCGATCACCGCCTCGGCGGAGTTCGCGCGGCAGGTGAAGGCGAACGAGGCCGGAGCGGTCCCGATCCTGATGTACCACCGGATCACCCGCAAGCGGCTGGCGTCGATCGACCGCACCCCCGCCCAGGTACGCAAGGAACTGGAGAGGCTCGCCAGGGACGGCTATGTGCCGGTCACCGCCCAGGAGTTCGCCACCGGCAGGATGGACATCCCGGCGGGCAAGTATCCGGTCGTGCTCACCTTCGACGACGGCCATCCCAGCCACTTCGCCCTCGAGGCGGACGGCACCCCGGTCAAGGACACCGCGGTCGGCATCATCTACCAGGTCGCCGTGAAGTATCCCGGCTTCCGGCCCGTCGCCACCTTCTGGGTCAACCAGCACCCGTTCGGCCTGCGCGAGGAGAAGGACCAGGAGCGGGCCGTGCAGTGGCTGGTCTCGCGGGGCTTCGAGGTGGCCAACCACACCTGGAGCCACCCCCACCTGCCGAGCCTGCCCAAGAAGAAGATCGCCGAGCAGCTCGCCAGGGTCGAGCGGCTGCTGAAGAGGCTCGGTGTGCCCCCCTCGGAGACGATGGCGCTGCCGTTCGGTGCGATGCCCCGCAAAAGATCTACCGTGCAGTCGGGAAAATGGCGTGACGTTTCCTATCGGTTCAAGGGCGTCTTCCTGGCCGGCGCCGAACCGTCGGTCTCGCCGTTCGTCAAGGGCCACGACTGGCGCGCGATCCAGCGGATCCAGAGCAACGGCAAAAAGGGGGAGTGCCGCAAGTGGTGTTCGGACTACTGGCTCGGGTGGTTGGACAAGCATCCCGGCGAGCGTTACACGGCCGACGGCGACCCCGAACGCATCTCCATCCCGGACAGGCTTCGGGGTAGTATCAGGGCGGACCAGAGGAAGAAGATCAACGCTTATTGAGCGAGATCGTTATCCTTCTGGCACGTGGGCGCGTAGAGTCGTTGGATTGACCATACCCGTCTGGTCTCATATGCTGATCGCTGCGTTGTGGGCTCGCGCGTGTCTCGGACGGAGTGGGCTCGCGCTCGATCACGCCGATACTTTTTTCTTCGGCTGACGGTAAGAAGCCTGCCGCGCGTTCGCCACATCGACATCTGTCCGCGTTCGGAGCAACTCCACACATGACGAGCAGCACTGAGGCCACCTCGAGCACCCCGCAGGTAGCGGTCAACGACATCGGCTCCGAGGAAGAGTTCCTCGCAGCGATCGACCTGACCATCAAGTACTTCAACGACGGCGACATCGTCGAGGGCACCGTCGTCAAGGTCGATCGAGACGAAGTTTTGCTCGACATCGGCTACAAGACCGAGGGTGTCATCCCCTCGCGAGAGCTCTCGATCAAGCACGATGTCGACCCGGCGGATGTCGTCGAGGTTGGCGAGCACGTCGAGGCCCTTGTTCTCCAGAAGGAAGACAAGGAAGGCCGCCTGATCCTGTCCAAGAAGCGCGCTCAGTACGAGCGGGCCTGGGGCACGATCGAGAAGATCAAGGACGAGGACGGCATCGTCACCGGCACGGTCATCGAGGTCGTCAAGGGTGGTCTCATCCTCGACATCGGCCTGCGCGGCTTCCTGCCGGCGTCCCTGGTCGAGATGCGGCGCGTCCGCGACCTCCAGCCGTACGTGGGCCGCGAGCTCGAAGCGAAGATCATCGAGCTCGACAAGAACCGCAACAACGTGGTTCTCTCCCGCCGCGCCTGGCTTGAGCAGACCCAGTCCGAGGTTCGCCAGACGTTCCTCAACACCCTGCAGAAGGGTCAGGTCCGCAAGGGCGTCGTCTCCTCGATCGTCAACTTCGGTGCGTTCGTCGATCTCGGCGGCGTCGACGGTCTGGTCCACGTCTCCGAGCTCTCCTGGAAGCACATCGACCACCCCTCCGAGGTCGTCGAGGTCGGCCAGGAGGTCACCGTCGAGGTGCTCGACGTCGACATGGAGCGCGAGCGCGTCTCCCTGTCGCTCAAGGCGACGCAGGAAGACCCCTGGCAGCAGTTCGCCCGCACCCACCAGATCGGTCAGGTCGTTCCGGGCCGCGTCACCAAGCTGGTGCCGTTCGGTGCGTTCGTCCGCGTCGAGGAGGGCATCGAGGGCCTGGTCCACATCTCCGAGCTGGCCGAGCGCCACGTCGAGATCCCCGAGCAGGTCGTCCAGGTCGGCGACGAGATCTTCGTGAAGATCATCGACATCGACCTTGAGCGCCGCCGGATCTCGCTCTCGCTCAAGCAGGCGAACGAGGGTGCGATCGGCGCCGACGTCGAGTTCGACCCCACGCTGTACGGCATGGCGGCGACCTACGACGACTCGGGCAACTACATCTACCCCGAGGGTTTCGACTCCGAGACCGGCGAGTGGCTCGAAGGCTTCGACAAGCAGCGCGAGGAGTGGGAGCGGCAGTACGCCGAGGCTCAGACCCGCTTCGAGGCTCACAAGAAGCAGGTCGAGGAGGCCCGCAAGGCCGAGGCCGAGGCGGGCGAGGCGGCCCCCACGTCCTACTCCGGCGAGACCCCGTCCTCGGGTTCCACCGGTGCCTCCACCAGCGGCAGCAGCGGCTCCTCCGCTCCGGCGGCGGGCGCCCTCGCCTCCGACGAGGCTCTCGCGGCCCTGCGCGAGAAGCTCGCGGGCGGCCAGAGCTGACCCGGTGCCGACGGCGCTGACAACGCGGTAGAAGATCGAAGAAAGGGCCCCGCTCCGGCGGGGCCCTTTCCGCGTCTCGGGGTGGTCTCCCGCCGGGCAGGCGCTTGACCTTTCCGCTCACCTCGTTCTTCCCCCCGGTGCCGAGGGGGCCTCCTGAGGTCTCTCGCCCGGCCGCTAGGGTGGCGCCGTGACCATGATCGAGTGGGCGGAGCCCGAGGACGCGGGCGAGATCCTGACCGTGCAGCGCGCCGCCTACGTGAGCGAGGCCCAGCTCTACGGCGACCCGTTCATCGCGCCGCTCGTGGAGTCGATCGCCCAGGTCCGTCAGGCCGTCGAGACGGCCACCGTGCTCGTCGCCCGCGACGGAGCGCGGATCGTGGGCGCGGTCCGCGGCCGGATGTCCGGCACGACCTGCCTGGTCGGCCGCCTGGTGGTCGCCCCCGACCGGCAGGGCGAGGGCATCGGCGGAGAACTGCTGGCCGCCCTGCACGAGGAGGCCGCCACGGCACTCGCCTTCGACCTGTTCACCGGCCACCTGTCGGAGGGCAACCTGCGTCTCTACCGCCGCCACGGCTACCGCGAGACGCGCAGGGAGCGGATGACCGACCACCTCACCCTGGTGCACATGCGCAGGGAGCTCTGAGGGCACCCAGGAGCGTCTTCGTGCGCGAATCGATCCCGTTGGAGCGTTCTGCGCCTGAAGGGCGGCAGGCGTGACCTCCGGCGCCGAGAGGGGCGGCGACTCCGGCTTCCGAGCCGACCATGCCGCAGCACGGCCGGTACGGCGTATGCTGCGGATCATGTTGATGGTGGGGCTTACCGGTGGCATCGGGTCGGGCAAGAGCGAGGTCTCCCGGAGGCTGGGCGCCCGCGGCGCCGTGATCATCGACGCCGACAAGATCGCCAGAGAGGTGGTCGAGCCGGGAACCCCCGGGCTGGCGCGAGTGACCGGGGTCTTCGGCACGGGCATCCTGCGCGAGGACGGCTCGCTCGACCGGGAGAAGCTCGGCTCGATCGTCTTCTCCGACTCCGAGAAGCTCGCCTCGCTCAACGCCATCGTCCACCCCCTCGTCGGCGCGCGAGTCGCCGAGCTGCAGGAGCAGACGGCCCCCGGCAGCATCGTGATCTACGACGTGCCGCTGCTGACGGAGAACAAGCTCGCCCCCATGTACGAGGTGGTGATCGTCGTCGACGCCTCCGACGAGGTGCGCCTCGCTCGGCTGGTCGAGCTGCGCGGCATGAGCGAGCAGGACGCGAGGGCGAGGCTCGCGGCCCAGGCGACCCGCGAGGAGCGGCTGGAGATCGCCGACATCGTGGTGCCGAACGAGGGCACCCTGGAGGAGCTGGAGGCCCGGATGGACGGCCTCTGGTCCGACCTGAAGGCCCGCGCCACCGACTGAGCCCCCTCACCCCTCCTGGAGCGATCCGCCCAGGTGAGGCGTGCGATCATTTCCGATGTGCTGCGACGACTGACCCTCCTGGACTGGATCCGGCTCGCGCTGCTGGGCCTCGGACTCCTGTTCGTCGCGACCGGCCTGCTTCCCCTGCGGGAGGCCGAGAGCCAGATGGAGCGGATCGCCCCCATCCTGCTCTTCCTCGCCGCGGTGGTCGTCCTCGCCGACCTCGTCAAGGAGGCCGGGCTCTTCGACGTGATCGCGACCCGGCTGGCGATGCTGGGCGGCGGTGGGTACGCCGTGCTCTTCCTGCTCTGCACGGCCTTCGCGTCGCTGGTCACGATCTTCCTGAACCTGGACACCACCGCGGTACTGCTCACGCCCGTGATGCTCGCCCTCGCGGCCAGGACCGGGATCGCCGCACTGCCGCTGGCCATGACGACCCTCTGGCTGTCCAACACCGCCAGCCTGCTGCTGCCGGTCTCGAACCTGACGAACCTCCTGGTCCTGGGACGGGTGGAGATGTCCACCCGCGAGTTCGCGGGAAGGCTCTGGATCCCCCAACTCGTCGCGATCGCGATCACCATGATCTTCCTGTGGGTGTTCTTCTGGCGCCGGGGCCGGCGCGGCGCCGATCGCTACACCCCGCCGATCCCCGAGCCGGTCGCGGATCGGGCGCTGTTCGCAATCGCGGCCGGGGTCTGTGCGCTTTTCGTCGCCGCGATCCTGTTGGAACTGCCGATCCAGTTCGCCGCCCTGGCCGGGGCGGCCCTGATGATTGCCGCCTTCGCCTGGCGGGACCGTGCCAAGCTCACCTTCGCCCTGTTCCCCTGGCAACTGCTCGTCTTCGTGGTGGGCCTGTTCCTGGTGGTGCCCACGCTGAGCCGGCACGGCCTGGCCTCGGTGATGGGCACCTTGATCGGAACCCACACGGGTGACGGGGCCTACGGAGTGGTGGCCGTCGGCGCGGTGCTGTCCAACCTGATCAACAACCTGCCCGCCTACACCGCGGTGGAGCAGGTCATCCCCGTCGGCGACCGGGAGGCGCTGTTCGCCCTGCTCATCGGCACCAACGTCGGCGCGGTGATCACCCCGTGGGCCTCCCTCGCCACCCTGCTCTGGTTCGAGTGGTGCCGCCGCAGGGGAGTGCGGGTACCGATACGCACCTTCCTGCTGGCGGGGACCGCACTGGTCGTGGTAGCCGTCCCGGCCACCGTGGCGGCCCTGCTGCTCACAGCCTGAGCCGTCGGG
This sequence comes from Streptosporangium sp. NPDC000563, assembly GCF_040299985.1. Classification (NCBI taxonomy): domain Bacteria; kingdom Bacillati; phylum Actinomycetota; class Actinomycetes; order Streptosporangiales; family Streptosporangiaceae; genus Streptosporangium; species Streptosporangium sp. NPDC000563. The sequence continues at coordinate 94,407 of NZ_JBEPDA010000017.1, forward strand.
GCGACAGATCGCCCCTTCGGTTTCGCCACGACATCGACGAGTGGTCCATGTAGCGGAACCTTGATCGAGCGTCGCATTCAGCGGTGCTCACCTGAACACTCTCCGATCTTTATGAAGCAGCGAAAAGAGCTTCGCGGGTATCCGGGAGAGGTTTCATCATCTCATTTCTTGTAAATATCTTGATCTTGCATGGCTTGGCGCCCTATATCTGTGTATCGCGGCAGACCCGAACGGGTGTGACTGTATGTGCATGGACTAGAACAGTGCGCCATAATTTTCTTGTGTTTTGATACGTATCGAAGAAACCTGGAGAGACATGGAGTTTCGCGTACTCGGACCGGTGGGGATCTGGCGTGACGAACGATTCGTGTCAGTCGTTGGACAGAAACAGCGAACCCTGCTGGCAGTCTTGGTGTTGAACGCGAACCGCGTTGTCTCCCACGATCGACTGCTGGTCGCGCTATGGGGGAGCGCTGTTCCCGCTTCCGGTCGACGATTGCTTCACAACCATCTATGGTCTCTGCGCCGCCTGTTGGGTGATGCCGCTGTTATCGCGAGTTCCCCTACGGGATACGCGTTGCAGATTCCTGCCGACTCCTCGGACCTTGATGTCTTCGACAGTGAAGTGGACCTGGCGCGAACAGCCCTGTCGGCGGGCGATGTCGTACGGGCGGCGGAGCGGTTCCGTGAAGCCCTGATGCTCTGGCGTGGTCCAGCGCTCGCTGGTACTCACCCCGAGTTTCAGATGACCGAAGGTCCCGCGTTGGAAGAACGGCGGATCATCACTCTCGCCGAGCGGATAGACGTCGATCTCGCCTTGGGCGGGAACTCCGAACTCATCGGTGAGCTAAGACGATTCGTTGCCGAAAATCCGCTGCACGAAAGGTTCCGTGGTCAGCTAATGCTCGCCCTCTACCGTGAGGGGCGAGTAGCGGAGGCGTTGGAGGAATACCGGATCGTGCATCGGTACTTCCGGAGCGAGTTAGGGCTAGAACCGGGAGAGGATCTGGCCCGACTTCATCAGGCAATTCTTTCGGCCGACCCGTCGCTCGATCCGGAGCCACGGCACCTTGAAGTGGCTGTTGTTCCACGCTCGATGCCAATTCCCCGTCAGTTGCCCTCCGACATCGCCCGGTTCACCGGTAGGAAGGATGATCTGCGGCAACTGGACCTGATGTTATCCAGGGGCGAAGGCGGTATCCAGGCCACGGTGATCACCTCCATCGCTGGTACGGCGGGGATCGGGAAGACCGCGCTCGCGACACACTGGGGACACCGGGTGGCGGGGCTGTTTCCAGACGGGCAGTTGTACATGAACCTTCGCGGTTATTCGCAGGGGCAGCCTGTGGAGGCGGCGCAGGCTTTGCATCGTCTCCTGCGCGGGCTTGGTATGGCGGTGGAGGAGATTCCGCAGGAGGCGGACGAACGAGAGACCCTCTATAGGTCGATCCTGGCCGACAGGCGAGTTCTCATCATTCTCGACAACGCGGCGAGTCCTGATCAGGTCCGTCCGCTGCTCCCCGGTTCACCTTCGTGCAAAGTGGTCATCACCAGTCGCGACTCCTTACGAGGACTCTGGGTTACCCATGATGTCCGCAATATTACTCTCGGTGTCCTCTCGGCCGATGAGGCACGAGGCCTACTCGTCGAAATCCTGGGAACCGAGCAGACCCGTGGAGAAATCGAGGCCCTGTCCCAGCTGGCTGAGCTCTGTGGTCACCTGCCTTTGGCACTCCGCCTGGCGGCGGCTCATCTCGCAGGACAGCCGAGCCTGTCCATCGCCGACTTCGTGGCAAGGCTCCGAAATGAGAACCCACTCGTCGTCTTGGATATCGGAGAGGATCCACACACTGGAGTCAGCGCCGCTTTCGAGCTTTCCTACCGAGCATTGCCCGAAACCGCGCGAAAAGTCTTTCGGCTGATGGGCTTTCACCCTGGGCCTGACATCGGTGTCGACGCCGTTCTGGCGCTGGCGAGTCTGTCCTCCGGCGAGGGGCGAGCCGCGATCGACAGGCTCGTGGCCGCTCACCTGATCCAGCGCGGGGACGGGGGACGGCTGACGATACACGATCTGGTGCGAGTCTACGCGCGTGATCGTAGCGAACTTGACGATCGAGTGGTTGACCGGCGTGACGCGTTGTCGCGTCTCTTCGACTGGTATTTGTACATGGCTGACGAGGCTATGAACCTCTTCGACCCAGGCCGGATCAGTATGCTGACAGACGTTCCAGCCGAATACAGCTTTAAGAAGATATTCGGTCGGCCTGAGGCGGCTGCCTTCTGGTTGGAGGAGGAATACCCGTCGCTTGTCTCGATGATTTCTTACTGCGCTGTTCAAGGCTGGCGTGACCATGCTTGGAAGATGGCTCGAACCCTGTCTCGTTTTTTCTATCTGAACGATCGTATAGACGATTGGATCGCTACTCATCGGATTAGTCTTATCGCAACCCGAGAACTTGATGATCTGCATGCTGAAGCTGAAGTACTGGGTGCCCTGGGATACGCATATATTTTTGTTGGAAAATACGATGACTATCTAGAGCTACAGCAACGGGCTCTCTCTTTGCGACGTGCGACAGGGGACCGCAGAGGTGAGGCAAAGGCGTTGCGCGACATCGGATACGGTCTTATCCGTACGGGGCGGCCAGGCGAGGCGATTAAAATCTGTCAGCAGTCTCTCGCGATCGAGCGTGCGCTCGGCGAACGTCCTGACGGGCAAGGTGCGCTGTACCATCTGGCAATAGCCAACCTGCAGCTAGGGCGGTTTGAGGAGGCTGTTGAAAGCCTTCAGGAGTGCCGCTCCTATGTACGAAAAGAGGATGGTCGGCATAAAGATGCTTACATTCTCTTGTATCAAGGGGAAGCCTATTTACGGCTCGGTCGGATCGATGAGGCTTTGAAATGTCATACGGAAGCCCTTCGGGTCGGGCGAGAGATGAAAAATGCTCGCCTTGAAGCGGATGCCATCAATAATCTCGGCAGGGATCACGGGCGGAGCGGGCTTCACGCCAAGGCGATCGAATATCACGAGAGGGCTCTCGCTCAGGTAAGGGAAGTGCGCGACCGGGAGCTCGAATGTGAAATTCTTTGCGATCTGAGCAATGCTCTTCTTGCCAGTGGAAATCCGAGCGAGGCGGTGAAGAGCTCTCGGGCCGCCCTGCAGTTGGCCATGGATTTGAAGTATGTCTACTTCCAAGGGTACGCTCACAAGGGAATTGCCGAAGCCATGGAAGCCTTGGGCGAAAAGGAAGAATTCAAGATCCACCTAGAGAAAGCCCTTGCTGTTTTTACCCCTATGGGAATTCCCGAGGCGGATGCTGTTGCCAAACGGCTGGCGGCGCTCTGAATAAATGCTACAGAGGCATTCCTGTATCGCGAGCCATGGGATGGCGCTCCAAGTGCCCTGCGATCTCAAGGCTCGACCTGATCCGTTGGTCGATCATCGCTTCAAGAGGATCTTTCCCATCGGGTGTGGATGCGTGACCCAGGGGCGGAACGTTTGGCGATGCTCCGCGAGGGATGCCGGAGGCCCCGACTCCTGCTGTGAGCAGGCGAAGTCCGAGTTCGACCAAGATCGCGACATTTTGCCAGACAAGATCAACAGCACCGGCAGGGATGCTTATCGCGATCATCTTCGGCCGGGCCCTCCTGTTTTCTTGCCCGGCCGGTCAATCTCCCTTTCACGATGGAGGCACCGGTGGGGTTTCCCTTACCGAACCGTCCCTTCGCGCCGCCTCGGCGGCGCAGACCGAACAGGCGGGTCACGACCACGATCGTGACCGTCTCGGCCCTGGTCGCCTCGCTTCTGGTGTCGGGCGGCGTCCTGCCCGCACAGGCCGCCGACCCCGGCCCTGCCCCCTCGGCGCCGCCCCAGACGCCGTTCCCTCGCCCGAAAGACCCCGATGCTCCGCTGCGCGCGGCGGTCGCGGAGGCGAGGAAGCAGAACAAGCCGATCGAGGCCATCGGAGCTTTTACCGAGACCTCGCGAACCTGGGCCTTCCCGGACGGCAGCCTGAAGACGGAGTCGTACTCGGGTCCCGCGCAGGTCAGAGATGACAACGGCCGGTGGGCGTGGATCGACACCACGCTGGTGGAGCAGGACGGCGTCCTCAAGCCCAAGGTGGCCAAGGCCGACCTCGCCTTCTCCCTCGGCGGGACCGACGTTCCGTTCGCGGTGATGAAGCGTGATACGGACCAGAGCCTCAGCTTCTCCTGGGACGGAAAGCTGCCCCGTCCTGTGGTGAAGGGCAACGTCGCCACCTACCTGAACGCCGCCGGACCTGCGGCCGACCTGGTCGTCACCGCCCTGCCCACCGGTTTTCAGCATGACGTCGTACTGCGTGAGCGTCCCAAGAAGGCGCTGGAGATCCGCATCCCGGTGGAGTCTCAGGATCTGACCCTCGCCGTGTCCAAGCGAGGGGGCCTGGAACTCACCGAAGGTAAGGACAAGAAGGTCGTCGCCCAGGCGCCGAAACCGGTGATGTGGGACAGCACCGGCGTCGGCACGCAGGATCCCAAGGCCGGCGAGGCTCCGCGTAACGCTCCGATCGCCACCTCCGTCATCGAGGAGAATGGCAAACGGACGCTGGTCCTCAAACCGGACGCCGACTGGTTGGCCGACCCCGCCACCGTCTATCCCGTCGTGGTGGACCCCACCTCCACCCTGACCGTCAAAACCGACACTCTGCTCTCCAGCGGTGCGGACTGTAAGACAAACGACCAGCCGGGCGCCACACTGCTGAAGATCGGCGCCGTTTACTCCGGCTGTAACGGAGTGGACGCGGTCAACTACTGGCGCTCGTATCTGACGTTCGACGTCGCCAGCCTGGCCAACAAGCCCATCATCTCCTCCACCATGCAGTTGTGGCGCACCGAGTCACCCGCCTGTCACCAGCGCGGCAACGGCAGGGTGTACGCCACCCGGGTCAACACCGGCTGGACACCGGGCAGGATGACCTGGTCCAACAAACCTTCCAGTCTCGACTTCGTGGCCACCCCGTGCCCGACCACGAATGTCCTCACTCCCGGTGTGATGACCTGGCCGATCACCAACTGGGTCAAGGACTGGGTCGCAGGCCAGCCCAACTACGGCGTCGGGCTTGAGGGCCCCACCGAGAACGTCGATCGCTACAGCGGTTACTCGGCGGTTTTCCACTCCGCGGAGATGACCGGTGCCGGTGCCACCCCGCCCAAGCTGATCACTCAGTACATCCTGCCGCCCGAGATCCCCACGGTCACCGCCGAGTCGGTCGACTCGATGGACGGCGACCACGCGATCGTGCGCGAGAGCTCGGCCAAGGTCAGCTACAAGTCCACCTCCGTCGACGGCAGGAACATCGACTACTACGTGTCCGTGGTCGAGTCCACCGCGCCGCTTCCCTCCTGGACGACCGGCGGCGGTGAGGTCGGGAAGTGGAGCTTCACCGACGGCACCGGAGGCACCGATTCCAGCGGTAAGGGCAACCTGCTGACCTTCGTCGACGGACGCTACTCGTGGATCGACGGCAAGGACGGGAAGGCGCTTCTTCTCAACGGCTCCGCCGGGGTTCCCTCCCATGCCTCGACCGCAGGTCCGGTGCTGCGAACGGACAAGAGCTTCTCCGCAGCAGGTTGGGTCAGGCTGGATGTCGGGACCAGCACGATCCCGCTGATCAGCCAGAACGGAACCGTCAACAGCGCCTTCAGCGTTGGCTACGACTCCACCGCTCGCAAGTGGAACATGCAGATGTACCACAACAACACCGCCACCAGTCCGGTGACGGAGATCAAGTCCTCCGCGACGGCGTCGATCGGCACCTGGACCCACCTGGCCGGTGTCTACGACGCCACCGCCAAGAAGATCCGCCTGTACGTCAACGGTGTCCAGGCCGCGGAAGCCGACTACACCGTCACTCCGTGGCGGGCCGACCGGTCCTTCGAACTCGGCGACGGTAGGCGCGGCGGCGTCGCCTACTCCTCGGTCAAGGCCGCCTATGACGAGATCCGCGCCTACGACCGCGCTCTGAGCCCCACCGAGATCCAGTGGATGCTCAACCTCACCCCGCCCACCAACGCCAACCTGCCCTCTGGTCAGGCCGCGTCCATCACCTACGACGTCAGCAACGTCGACAGCTTCAAGTTCTCCGTCCGGGCCTGTATCAACGGGGCCACCCCGATGACCTGCAGCGAGAGCCCTTACTACCGCATCACCACCGACGCACCGTACGTTCCCACGGACGCCGAGACCGGTATGGCCGACCCCACCAGGCCGATCCTGTCGGGCATGGTCAACCGCCCCTCGGGCGGCCCCGTCACCGCCAAGTACTTCCTGTACGACAACGCTGGCACGCCGATCGGATCGAGCCCCCTGGGGGCTAGGACGGTCAACGGCGGTGAGCGCGCATCGTTCCAGGTGGCGGAGAACACCGTCCAGGCCGGTCGCACCTACAAGTGGCAGATGCAGGCCTGCGTCGTCGGAGGCGGCACGTCACCCGGTCCGGATCCCAACCCGACCCCGACTCCCACCCCGACGGTCACCTCGACCCCGACCCCGACCCCGAGCGTGACTCCGACTCCCACCCCGACGGGAGACACGACCCCTCCCACGGTGGTGAGGACCGCTCCGGCCAACGGTGCGAGGGAAGTCACCCCTTATACCGATCTGGTGGTGACGTTCAGCGAGAGGGTGGCAGGCGCCCAGATCGAGGTTATCGGCTACCATCCCGACTTCCCTCCCATCACGATAGACGGCCCGGTGCGGATGGACGCGACCGGCAAAATCCTGACTCTTGACCCTGTCTACCTGCCGGAAGAGGGGAGATACGTAGCCAAGGTAACCGGCGCCAAGGACCTCGCCGGCAACACCATGGCGCCTTACCAGTGGACGTTCTACACCCTCGGCGCCCAGGCCTCTGCAGCCTCGAAGTCGAACGCCGCTCCTCCTGCCAGGGAAGGTGCCGCACCGACCGCTCAGGACGAAGGCGTGGAGGAAATCTGCACCGCCAAAACCGCCTTTGTCACCTTCACCACCCCGGGCACTCCAACGGAGCCTCCGGCCGAAACCGTCAACCACCTGACCCTGCTCAAGGACAACTTCGTCATCAAGACCGCCAAGACCGACCCCACCGCCTGCGACGGTTCGCCCTGTGCGGTGACCGACTCGACCGCCATGCAGATTGGGGGTACTGGCACGAACAAGACGGCAGCGGTGATCGGGTTCAGGCTCAACGAGCTTCCAGATGGCGCGGGTGTCTCGGAAGGCATCCTTAAACTTGGCACTCCGGTTTGCCCAGCCGGGATCTGTCCAGCGGACGCGATCATCACTGCTACCCCGTTGAAAAGCCAGGTTACTGGTGAGACCAAGGGCTCGGGTCTGGCAGGCGACGTAGATACTAGTGCTACGCCCCACTCCCTGCCGTTAAATGATCCTCAGGCGGACATCGTCGGCACTGAATACCAATGGTTGATGCTTACCTCCAATAAGGAGGAGGTCATCAGCTTCGGTGATGCGACAGCGGCGGAGCAGCCAACACTCGCACTTACCTATCTACCTGCTGGTCCTCCCAGTAAGGTGCTCAACCTCACCGCACAGGCAGGCGACGCGGGGGCGATCGCTAGCTGGGGTCTCCCGGAGAGCAACGGCAGTGTTGCCATGCTTAGCGGTTATGATATTCAGGTCACTAACAGTAGTGATGCGGTCGTCAAAACCCTGGAGGTCAAGGATCCTTACGCGGCCATCTCGGGACTGACCAACGGCGAAAGCCATACCGTCAAGGTGCGAGCCAAGACCGTGTTTGGCGTCAGCGGCTGGGAAAGTGCATCTGTCACGCCTAAAGTCGTACCTCCTCCTCCGCCACCGAGGTCGGTTACCTCTTGTGTACCGTTCCTCGATGCGTCTTCTGTAACCGCCAACTTTAGCGCATCATCGGAATCCGGGACGCAAGAATATATTGACAGGATTAAAGCCTATTATCAGGCGCAAGACGCTGTGCTGGAAGGCCGAGCGGACACAGTGTGGGATGCGCCCGGGGTGACTCCTGATGCACCGGTCGCCGCCAGACTCTCCCTGCTCGACGCATCCCTGATCAGGGATAGACAAGCTTTGGAGATCGCAGGTGTCAGCCGCTCGAACTCCACGGTCACTCTCGACGATGTGGTTGCCCAAGAAGGCGGTAACGGCACAACTCGTGTGATAGCGAGGGTGACACGCAGTTGGGAGGAGACCGCTACGGAGGAAGAGGTTGCGGTAGCGAGAGGGGCGTCTGCAAAAACACGTGTGACCTCCGCCGGTCAGGTTGAGCCGAGCGATCCGACCATCTCGATATTCGTTTTCGACCGTTGCGGTGGACTAACCATCATCGATGTTCCGCTGCCAAACTACGAGGATACAACCGACGGTCATGACCCATGCTCCGGGGCCGTCAATCCTGATGGAACGGTAGAGATAGTCTGTGGCGTTTCCGAGGGAGGTAACACGGGCGGATCTACTGCTGGGGGCTGCCGTGCAAAGCCATATGACATTTATTGTCAGCAAATAGAGAGTCTGGGGATAAAAAATTGGCACCTGCGTTCGTCGATCTATTCTGAGTGGTCCACGCCGGTGGATTGGGGCACAAAGAAAGCTCATGAATGGTGGGCGGTGCGTCGCTTCGAAAACATGTTCTTCGCTTACCCGAATTCTGATCGATACTGGAATACCGAATTCGGCAAGATGATGCAAAAGGCAACTTTCGGTACAAATAAGAAAAAGGGGATGGAGGTTATTGCCAAAGGATGCTTCCTTCAGGAAACCCTAAATATAGGAAGCAGTATAGGGACAGATATTGCCCCTGAGGTCTTCAATAACTCTCCCGATTACAGGTTCAATTTTTCCCTTCCGGTTGGGCGTGAGGTCGGAGGGAGCTGCCATGAAACGAAACTCACAAATAACCTCGCGAATGCTAAGACAACAGTCAGGCGCAGTGAACCTGAAGTTGTAGCCGAGTGCAGCACAAGTCCACTTATCGGGTTTTGTGGACTTACTCGATTCGGGCACCACTTCCGCGGTGTCCTGAGCGCTGAATTCAAACTATCGGGCATGAAGTATACTCTCATGGCAGATCATTCCATCGTGTGCCACACTGAACGCACGTTCGTCGTGGAAATAGGATGGATATGGCATAAAGAAAACAAGGGGGTAGGGTGCCGTCCTACGCGTGGGCGGTTGCTCGCGGAAGCGGTAAGGGATAAATGATAAGTTCGGAAATCAGCTCATTTTGAAATAGGAGGTATTCCGGAGGCGCTCTGAACGCTCGAGCGCCTCCGGAATGCACCTTTTGGCTCACCATCCATTATTTAGGCGTATATTTGTGATTTTTATTCATCAAACAATAGCTGCATTCACTGATGTGCGGACTGGTGATCCATAGGTCTTTTCGAAACCCTCAATTTAGTGTTCATATCTGCAAATATAGGGGACTTTCTCATGGAAATCGGATTTTCTTTGACAATCTTCCTTTTCTTGCTTGCGGTCGCATTTGTGGCGGCGCTGCTCTGGATCCTGTATTGGGTTATCAGACTATCTATTAGGCACGAGGTGGTGAGACTCCATCGTGTAGGAAAATTTCCTATACAAAATTCCGAATAGACGCCTCTGGTTGTCCAGGGTAATCCGAGTATCTATGGGGAGCTCGACGTGCGATATCGACTCAGGCATGTGTCCGCCAGGAGAGCCTGACCTACCAAGATCAGTCAAGCCATCCGAGGCAGGTTGGCCGCCGCGAGTCGTGCTGCCGTCGGCCCTTCTGCGGAATCTGTCCGGGTGGCTACCGAAGGGATCATCTATTACGGCGTGGTCTACGGCGAAAGCGAGACGGCCGATACATACTACGTGATCGCGTCGCTGAGCATGCTGCACTTCTGGACCCCTGAGGGGAGCGGCGACTGGCGTTTTCGGGGCGACTGCGATGTGCGGGTCTGCGCGCCTCCCACACCCACCTCGATGTATGTCGCGTGGGGGTTGAATTTCTCGATACGGGAACCGGGTGAATACGATCTTTGTCGTGAATAACCATGGTTTCTAATCAGATGCCCAATCCGTTCCTTCAGGCCGAAAGGCCATTTTCGGTGTTGGGTCTTCCCGCGCGAAGAGGGTGACGTGTCCTGCCCCGAGGCGACCGAACCTCAACCTGCGAGAGGTGCGGAGCCGGGACCTGCCAGGACGGGCCGCAGACGCAGGCGGGATACAGGGGCGGCAGGACGTGGAAGCGGGCAATCATATCGATTGTCATCACCAATGTCTTGTTGGCAAAATCCGCCCTCGCAACAGTCTCTATAAAAGACGGTTTCACGGAGTGCATCCAATGATGTTGGGCCTGTCGACATAAGCTTATTCATCGAAATAACGACTCGCGGTGCTTCAACGCCGTGACCTGCGTTCTCGTTGCCGGTCGGGGTCACCTGCCGGCGCCTCGGGATGAAAGTTTCACCCCGCTGGCCGGATCCGCGCATGAACCCCACTACCTTGCTTGACAGCCAGGCTTTCTCGCGCCTACCGTAACGCGCAATCCGACGCGCTGAAATGCTAGCGTTAACAATCACCGACCTTACTTTGGAGATATAGCCAGGACTGTGATCGGCTGGTGCGCCGATTTGCCGATGGCGCATGCCGAATCATGATGTCGGCGCTGCTTTCTCCGACGATTGCCGCCGTGTGCGAGAAACATGCGGCAAAGGTTCGACGGCCGATTCGGTCCGCCGGGCTGAACCCCCCCACCACAGGCCGGCGACGGCCTGCGCGCAGACCCTGGTGTGCTGTCATCGGCACCTCGGTGCCTGGTCCGAGAGGAAGGAGTGAGGGTTCCCAGCCACGTCGTCGAGACCAACTCCAGAGAAGGCAACGTGATCTCACGAACTCAGTCCATTTTCGCCGCTGCCGGCATCGCGGCGCTCCTCGTCCTGACTCAGGTTCATGCGGCGCTGAGCCACAGCGCCGGCACCACCTCGTCCGGAAGCCTGGCCGCGATGGCCCCGACCGCCGGGTGCGGCAAGGCGCCGACCCTGCGCAGCGGCACCTACTCGATCCAGAACAACGGCAAGAACCGCTCCTACATCCTGCGGATTCCCGACGGCTACGACAACAACCGTCCCTACCGGCTGATCTTCGGGTTCCACTGGCTGGGTGGCACCGCCACCGATGTGGCGACCGGGCAGACCGTCCAGCGCGACGTATGGGCCTACTACGGGTTGCAGAGGCTGGCCAACAACAGCGCCATCTTCGTCGCCCCGCAGGGGCTCAACAACGGATGGGCCAACTCCGGTGGTGAGGATGTCGCCCTGGTCGACAACATCCTCCGGCAGCTCGAAGCCGATCTGTGCGTCGACACCTCCCAGCGTTTCGCGCTGGGGTTCAGCTACGGCGGGGCGATGTCCTACTCGCTGGCGTGTTCCCGGCCCACCGTCTTCCGCGCCGTCGCGGTGCAGTCCGGCGGGCTGCTCAGCGGCTGTAGCGGCGGCACCCAGCCCATCGCCTACCTGGGAATTCACGGGATCAGGGATTCGGTCCTCGGTGTCGGCAGCGGCCGGTCTCTGCGGGACACGTTCGTCCGCAACAACGGATGCACCGCGCAGAACCCTCCCGAGCCCAGCCAGGGCAGTCTGACGCACCGCGTCACCACCTACTCCGGGTGCCGGGCGGGTTATCCGGTCGCCTGGGCCGCCTTCGACGAAGGCCACATCGCCGCCCCGCAGGACGGCGCCCCCGGTGACAGCGGCTCCAGGACATGGGTGCCGGCGGAGGTGTGGAAGTTCTTCACGCAGTTCTCCACCACCACTCCCTCACCAAGTCCGTCGCCGAGCGCCACCCCAAGCCCGTCACCAAGCCCCACACCTGGGACAGGGGCCTGCCGGGTGGCGTACACGATGAACAGCTGGAACAACGGTTTCACCACCGCCATCAGCATCACCAACACCGGCTCGACGGCGTTGAACGGCTGGTCCCTGAGCTTCACCCTGCCCTCGGGCCAGGCCATCACCAGCGGCTGGAACGCCACCTACAGTCCCACCACCGGCACCGTGAACGCGACCAATGTCGGCTACAACGCCGCCCTGGCCCCCGGGGCCAGCCTTGAGATCGGCTTCCAGGCCACTCACACCGGCAACACTTCCAAACCCAGCTCCTTCACCCTCAACGGCAATACCTGCACCACCGCCTGACCCGGTCACCAGCGGCGAGGGGATGGGAGCCAACGCTCCCATCCCCTCGCCAGGGCACCGTGGCAGGCCGGGGTGACCGTTCGTCGCGACGACGCATGGCCTCGCCCTCTGGCCGGGCCAGGAAACCCCGTACCACGTGGAACAGCCCGCCACTCCGGTCGTCGGGCGGCCCGCAGGCGAGCAGCGGAACCTCGGCTACCGCCGTAGCGAGTCCTCAGCCGGGGTTCCGCGAAGTCGCGCTCGTCCTGCGGAACGCCATGTCTCGAGATTGGAATGATCGATGCGACACCTCACTTCCCTCCGCCTGCGGTTAAGGCCGTCGGCAGCCGTCGCAGCCGCGCTGTTGATGGTCGGTGCCGGTGTGGCCGGTACACACATCGCGTCGGCGTCGGCGTCGGCGTCGGCGTCGGCGGCCGGATGCCGGGTCAATTACACGGTCACCAACCAGTGGCAGGGTGGCTTCGGCGCGAGTGTGAACGTCGACAACCTCGGGGACCCGATCAGCGGCTGGAGACTGACCTGGTCGTTCCCCGCAGGGCAGACCATCACCCAGCTGTGGAACGGCACCGTTGCCCAGTCCGGGGCGCAGGTCACGGTGACGAACGCCCCCTACAACGGCAGCATCCCCAGTGGAGGCAGCACGAGCTTCGGGTTCAACGGAAGTTGGAACGGCTCCAACCCGGTGCCGTCCAGTTTTGCCTTGAACGGCGTGACCTGCACCGGCGTCATCGCCTCACCCACCCCGACGCCCACTCCTTCTCCCTCTCCGACGCCGACCCCCACACCGACCCCCACACCGACGCCGACCCCCACGCCGACTCCCGATCCTTCCAACCGGCCACTCATCGAGAACAACTTCCCGGTCACGCGGGAGGGGGCGTACGGCACCAACCGCTACACGGTGTACAGGCCGACGAATCCGGCGGCCCTCGGGCGCGCCATGCCCGTGCTGCTCTTCGGTAACGGGGCGTGCGCCCACACCAACGGGAGCGAGGTCGTCCGAGCGCTGACGTTCGTCGCGGCCCGCGGAATCGTCGTGGTGAACACCGCGTCGGTCGACAACTCGCCGAACGGGGTGGCGAGCGGGTCTCCGATCCCGTCGCTGTTGACCGACGGGATCGGCTGGGCCGAACGGGAGAACGCCCGCGCCGGCTCACCGCTCTACCAGCGCCTCGATCTGTCCAGGGTCGCCACAGCCGGCCACTCCTGCGGAGGGCTGGAAGCGCTGATCGCCGCCCAGGACCAGCGGGTCAAGAGTGTCGTCTCACTGGACAGCGGACTCTTCGCGGACGGCTCGTTCGGGTATCCGCGTTCGGAACTGTCCAAGCTGCACACCCCGGCGATGTTCATGCACGGCGGACCCTCCGACATCGCCTACGACAACAGCCGGGCCAACTACGACCTCGCGCGCGTACCGTCCGTGCTGGCCGAGCATCCGCAGGCCGGTCACGTCGGGTTCATCACCGGCGCGCAGATGAACGAGGGCATGACCGCGCTGGTCCAGTTCCTGGACATGACCCTCAACGACAACGCCACGGCACGCGCCTACATCCTCAGCCCCTCGGGACTGGCGGCGAGGGCCCCCTGGACGGTCCGCACCAAGAACTTCTGACCCGCGTACCCGCACCGTCGACCACCGATCCTCAAGGGAGCGAGAGTGAGAATTCGGCCCCGGCCGCCGATGGACCCGGCGACCGGGGCCGAGAGGCCGTACACGCGAACGCTCCCGTGACCTCCCGCATCGTCGGTCCAGCCATGGAGGCTCAGGCATGAGTTCGCACGCGTCACCCCCTTCCCGAACCCGCGGACTTTCCCGTGGCCTGCGACGTGCGCTGCTGGCCACAACTGTCGGAATCCTCGGCATCGTCTCCACGCAGACGATGCCACTCCCGGCCGACGCGGCCGCGTCCACGCTGGCCGCGGCGGCCCAGCGGAGCGGGCGATACTTCGGCACCGCGATCAGCGCCGGCAAGCTCGGCGACTCGGCGTACACCGCGATCGCGAACCGTGAGTTTGACATGATCACCGCCGAGAACGAGATGAAGATCGACGCCACCGAGCCGAGGCGGGGCCAGTTCACCTTCACCGGCGGCGACCGCATCCACGACTGGGCGGTGCAGAACGGCAAGCGGGTGCGCGGACACACCCTGCTCTGGCACCCCGGCCAGCCGGCCTGGATGCAGTCGCTCTCGGGCAGCGGCCTTCGTCAGGCGATGATCGACCACATCAACGGCGTGATGAACCACTACAAGGGCAAGATCTACGCCTGGGACGTGGTGAACGAGGCCTTCGCCGACGGTAACTCCGGCAGCCGGCGCGACTCCAACTTCCAGCGCACCGGCAACGACTGGATCGAGGTCGCCTTCCGCACCGCGCGGGCCGCCGACCCGGCCGCCAAGCTCTGCTACAACGACTACAACATCGACAACTGGAGCTGGGCCAAGACCCAGGCCGTCTACAACATGGTCCGTGACTTCAAGGCGCGCGGCGTGCCGATCGACTGCGTCGGCCTGCAGGCCCACTTCAACAGCGGCAGCCCGTACAACAGCAATTTCCGCACCACCATCTCCAGCTTCGCCGCCCTGGGTGTGGACGTGCAGATCACCGAGCTGGACATCCAGGGTGCCCCCGCGCAGACCTACGCCGCGGTGGTCAACGACTGTCTGGCGGTGGCGCGCTGCACCGGCATCACCGTGTGGGGGGTGCGCGACCAGGACTCCTGGCGTTCGAGTGACACCCCGCTGCTGTTCAGCGGCAGTGACAAGAAGCCGGCCTACAACGCCGTCCTGGACGCGCTCAACGCCGCGAGCCCGAACCTCGACCCCACCCCGACACCCACGCCGACCCCCAGGATCGGCGAGTGTTCGGCGACGATGCGGACGAACAACGTCTGGCCGGGTGGCTTCCGGTCGACGGTGACGGTGAGCGCAGGCAGCGCGCCGATCAACGGGTGGACCGTGCGGTGGACCTGGCCGGGCGGGCAGGGCATCAGCAGCCTGTGGAGCGGCGAGCACACCGTATCCGGCTCCAACGTGACCGTCCGCAACGTCGACTACAACGGTTCCGTCGCGGCGGGAGCCTCGACCACCTTCGGCTTCATCGCTCACGGCACGGCGGTCACCCCGTCGATCACCTGCGACGGCCTGACGGGATGAACCCCGGCCCGGCGGCGAGAGCACGCCTTCACCGGAGACGAAACCGTTTCAATGGTCACGCGCCGTACCCCGCGAACAATGAAATGGTTCAATCGAATCGCGAAGGATGGCATTTTTTGAGAGCTTGATGTGGATATGAGCTGTATGCGCCGGAGATAGGTTCATCGGGTCGCCCCACCCATTGGTCATGAGCATCGACGCAGTCCATCAGTCGATACGCATAAGCGGCGAACTGGTTGGTAACGGGCTACAGTGTGCGATGTCGCATTCTGTATAGACGGCCGCGTCGGTACAGTCGCATCTTCGAGGAGCATCAATGGCCGATTCCATCAACCGATTAAGTGCGCAGGCGGCCGATGCCAATGCGCCCGGCGCGCGAATCGACCCGACGATCCCTCATCCGGCACGCATATATGACTATCTCCTGGGCGGCAAAGACCACTTCGCCGCCGACCGCGAGGTGGGGGAGCAACTCGTCAAACTCTCACCCGGCACGCGGGAAGGGGTACGCGCCCATCGGGCGTTTCTCGGCCGAGGCGTACGCCATCTGGCCGCCGACGCCAAAATCACCCAGTTTCTGGACATCGGCACCGGCATCCCCACGCAGGGGAACACCCACGAGATCGCTCAGCAGGTCAACCCAGCAGCTCGCGTGGCGTATGTGGACAACGATCCCATCGTCCTGGTGCATGGGCGCGCTCTGCTGGCGAGCAGCGAAGAAGGTATGACCACGGTGATCGAGGCCGATCTGCGGGATCCGGACCGGATCCTGTCGCATCCCGAGATCACCGAAGTCATCGACTTCACCCGGCCGGTGGCGCTCATCTTGGCCGGTGTCCTGCACTTCATCACCGAGGAAGAAAGGCCCCACGAGCTGGTCGAGCGATACAAGGCCGCCGTCCCCTCGGGCAGCCAACTGCTGCTGTCGCACGTCACGCTCGACTTCGCACCGAAGGGGCCAGAAGAGCAGTTCACCAAGCCCTTCGACAAGGGGGCGGCGCCCATGGTCCCGCG
Organism: Streptosporangium sp. NPDC000563; assembly: GCF_040299985.1. NCBI lineage: Bacteria > Bacillati > Actinomycetota > Actinomycetes > Streptosporangiales > Streptosporangiaceae > Streptosporangium > Streptosporangium sp. NPDC000563. Next base: position 110,747 of record NZ_JBEPDA010000017.1, read on the forward strand.
AAGCCACGCGCAGGTGACGGAATTCTTCCAAGGCTGGACGATGGCGGCTCCCGGACTCGTCGAAGTGGTCACCTGGCGACCGGACGAGGACGAATACCAAGAACCGATTCCCGGCGGCGGCCACGCGTGGGCCTACGGTGGCCTGGCCGTAAAACCGTAAGACCTCGCGGGCGGTCACCTCGAACGACCGCCCGCCCATCGACCCACGCCGCCATCTGCCGACCGTCGTTCTGGACGCTTTCTGCCGTTGGCGTGTTCGGAGGCGAGAGCCGGGATGGCTCTGCCGGTCAGTCGAACCGGCCCGACTTCACGGCGGACAGGAAAGCACCCCATTCGCCCGGAGAGAGGACGAGGGCCGGGGCGGTGGGGTTTTTGCTGTCGCGGATGGCGATGGTTCGGGGGAGGTTGGCGACTTCGACGCAGTTTCCGCCGCTTCCGCCGCTGAGGGAGCTCTTCTTCCAGGTGGCGTTGGAGAGGTCGGGGCCGGTCAGGTCTGTTGCTTCCATTGGTCCCTCGCTTCTTTGATCATTTCTAGCGACAGGCTGGAACGAAGTGCTTCTGCCCGAAGCCGGTCATATCTGTCCCATACGGTGGTTACCAGATTGTGCTCCGCTGACACTTCGCCTTCGCCGGCAGACTCTATGGAGACGGCGGTCGGTGCGTCCGGCATTTGGGCGAGTACGAATCCGGACATCAGGCCCGCAGTGCAGAAGGTGTCGTGAGGGACGAGTTGCACTTTCACGTTCTGCCGACCGGCGACGGTAGCGAGATGGTCGAGCTGTTCGTACATGACCTCCCGGCCTCCGATGGGGCGACGGAGGATCCACTCGTCGAGAAGCGCCCACAGCATGGGTGGACCGTCCTTTGTGAGGATGATTTGCCGTCGCATGCGGGCGCTGACCTGGTCTTCGACCTCCTGTTCCGAGGTGGCCAAGTCGCCGCGGAATACGGCTCGCGCGTAGTTCTCCGTCTGGAGCAGGCCGGGGACCAGGAGCGGGTCCCAGCAGCGCAGCACGCGGGCGCGGGGCTCGATCTCCTCGGACCATCTGACGTACCAGCGTGGCCCGGTGGGGGCGGTGATGTTTCGGCAGAGATGGGTGAAGTGGTCGTCCGTCTTGAAGAGCTCGTCGCAGCGGGCCGCCATGTCGAGGCCGGGCTTCCGGTTGCCGGTCTCGATGTGTCCGATGAGCGATGTCGAGACGCCCAGGTGGATGCCGAGCCGCTCCTGTGACAGGCCCGCCTCCCTGCGGGCTCGGCCGAGCTCGCGGCCGAAGCGTTGGGCCGGGGTCAGATGTGGGTCGAAGCCGTTTCCCATGTCATCACTCCAACGTTTCGATGACGCCGGCCGTCGAATAAATGACAAATTACTACACCGGGTGTAGGGGTTAGTCGTTCATTTGTCGGCCGATTCTTTCTGTAACGGCAGCCTAACTCTGCGCACTCTATGGTGCCAAGCTTTTATCCGGACGATGTCAAAGAACTAAATGGACAATTCGCCCGGTTAGCGGAGACATTGTGACAGGCGAATTTATGACGTCTGGCACCTCGCAGGAATGGCGGTGGTCCAATGGGTGCCGAAGCGGTTCCCGTGCTCGGTCTGCTGGGCAGTGTCGAGCTGCCAGGGGTGGCCGAGTCGGTCGGTGCGGCCCGGCGATATGTCAGGGACGTGCTGGAGAACTCGGGGCGACGGGATACCTATGACGCCGAGCTTCTGGTCAGCGAGCTGGTGTCGAACGCGGTGAGGCACTCCGAGTCGGGACGCGTCGGCGGACTGGTGACGGTCGTGGTCGCGAACTGCGGTGAGACCATCCAGATAGCGGTGGCAGACAAGGGCTCCGCCACCTGCGCACCCGAGATCCCGGCCGAGCCGGACGAGGAGGCCGAGGGAGGCCGTGGGCTCTGGCTGGTGAGCGAGGTGGCCCTGGCCTGGGGTTGGCACGAGGGCGCGGCGGGCCGGATCGTCTGGTTCCGACTGGCGCGGCGGTGACCGGGGGACCGGGCGAGATCGCCATCCTCGTCGCCAGGTACGGCAGGTACTGGCTCATCTCAGAGGCGGCTGAAGGCGGATATCACGCGGTACGCCGACACAGCCTGTCCGAGGAGAGCGGCCTGTCCAACGTACTGTGCGCGGCCACTCTCGGTGAAATGGCGCGTCGCCTGGCGGCCGAGAACGAACGTGAGAATCGGCTGCCGGCACAATGACCCGAGAAGCGGCAGGGGAAACCGGTGTGGGCGGGTTCTTCTCCGGCTCCGGTCGCGGTTCTTCGCACGCAGATGAGGCGACAGGCGCGGCGAATTGCGATCAACGATCGTTCGAATTTCCGAGGAGGATTCCGAGAACGCCGATCATCGCCTGCCGGATTCAATCCGCCCCGAGAAAAGGCGAGACCCCCGAGAGGCCGGCCTGGATTCCGGAAAACGGAAGCCGGGCCGGTCACGCGGGGGTGGCGTGGGGCGCCGCCGTGATGGTGGAAACCCCGGGAAGCCAGGAAGCCCAGGAAATCGGTTACGAGACCTTGGCGGAAGGAGCCGTCCAGGTCTTGCAGGATCCGGGGTTGGCGGTGGAGTAACCCCGCTTGGTCCAGTGGACGAGGTTGGCGCTCTTGCCGAAGTAACGGGGCTTGCCCTTGGGGTCGGCCTCGGCCTTGGCGAGGTCCAACAGACGGCGGGCGTCCTTGGCAGGGTAGCCGAGGGCGGACCACATGCTCCTCGCGGTCACTCCGCCCAGACACTTCGCCTGCAGGTTGAAGCGGCGGAGCTGCTCCAGGATCTCGTCGCCGTTGTCGGCGTGCAGGGCGTTGTAGCCCTCGGTGATGTCGACCAGGCTCAGCACGTGCTCGGCGTAGGCGGAACTCAACTCCGCGAAGATCGGGACGTCGTCGGAAGATTTGATCCAGTCGGGACGGATATGCACGGAGAGGAAGGTCCCGAAGCAGTGGACCACCTCCGACTTGGCGGGATTCATTTTGGCCCCGAAGCAGTAGCGCTCGTACTTCTTCTCCAGGGTGGTTCCGTACATCTCCACCTTGGGCGCTACGAACGACAGGTCGGCCTGCTTCAAGTAGGGGCCCCAGGTGTCGTTCATGCAGGTGACGAGCGCTTTGACGTGCCTCTTCACCGAGGCGAGGCTCTTGCCCTTGGCGGGTTTCCTCGCGCAGCTCGCGGCGGGGAGCTTGCCGGCGGAGTAAAGGGGGTTGCCGGTCAGGAGCGGGGCGTCCTCGACCGGATATGCGAAGGCGGTGGCCGTACCTGGGAAAAGCAGAATGAAGGCGACGGCCATCGCCATGATCGTGCGGATTTTCATAGTCACCGACATTAGGGCATATAGCAGCACTTGATCAGCTAATTTACTGCATATCTGGGCAAGCTAGACAATGCCTCGCGCCTGGCTTCCCTACGCCGGTTGGACCCGACTGGCGGACGAAAACCTGGTGTCACCCCGGCAGGGTGGGAAGCCGGGGGACGGGATCGAGGCGGAGATAGCGGCTCACGGCGGCCAGAGCCTGGTGGGCATCGTCGAAGACCTGCTGGGTGACGGATTCTCCGAAACCCTCGTGAGGGTGGCCGAAACCGATCCAGGCTTCGGCCGTGGTGCGGCCACGAGAGATCCGCTCCGTGTACGCGCCCGGCTTGAGCTCCCCGAAAACAGTGAGCTTCTGCAGTCCGGCGGGACGCCACCACGCGAGCCAGGCCGATGCCTCGTTGACGGCCAGGACGAGGCGTTCCGCCACGTCCGCGTAGATGGCGTCGTGCGGCAGGCTTCGGTCGCCGATGCTCCAGTACGCCTGCAACCACTGCCTCTTCTGACCGGAGAAGTCCGGCACGAACGGGGCGGGCGGGTCCTGTGGCTCCCCGTGGAGAGCTTTACGGTAGGGCTCCAGGTGCTCCAGGAACACCTGCCAGTCCCCGGCCCGGACTTCGCCGAGCCAGTTGTCCCGCGAACGGGTGGCCAGAGCGAACGCGGCTACGGCCGGCCGCCGCAGGCTCTCGGAGACGATGAAGGGGATGCGGTCCAGCCAGTGATGGGCGGCCTCGTCTGGGGCGATGCCGGAGATCCGGGCGGCGACCAGGCACGCGAACGCCAGGGCCTCCTCCACTGCGCCCTCCTCGACGTACTCCTCGTTGTCGCGGACGAACGCGTCAAGCGCCTCCGCCATCGCCGCGGCGACGTCGTCCTCCCCCTCCAGGTCCGCGATGGCGTCGGAGGCATCGTCACTGTCGAAGGGCTCCCCGAAGAGAGGGGGCCGGTCGTCCATGCCATAGATTCCTTCCCGGGGGTTGGGCGATCATCGTACGTGCCGATCGCGCGCCGGCCCGGCGATGGGAGCCCGGGAGCGGGCTACGAGACCGTGCTGGAACGACGGAGGATTCACGACATCGACGACTGGCTCGCTGACTCCGAGCGTCACACCCTCCTGCTCACCCTCACGTGCCGAGCCAGGCGAGGGCTGCGACGGTCAGGGCGCTGACACCGGTGTCCAGGGTGGGCTGTATGACGGGGGCGAAGGTGGGGCTGTGGTTGACCGGGATGTCCTGGGCGACGGTGCCGTTCCTGGCGGCCTGGGCGTACCGGGCGGGGTCGATGCCGCCGATGCCCCAGTAGGTGAACGGCGCGCCGAACGCTTTAGGGATCTCGCTCATGTCCTCGCTGGCGGTCTGCAGGTCGATGGTGTGCGCGTCGTCGCCGAAGTGGGCGGCGAATGCCTCGGCGACGCGCCGGGTCGGGGCCTCATCGTTGACCGTGGGCGGGAAGGTGGCGATCTTCTCGATCTCGGGTGCTTTCGGCGACCCGGACGCCTCGCACTCAGCCCTGACGATCCGCTCGATCGCGTGCAGGACCTGGGTGCGCGAGGCGTCGTCGTAGGTGCGGACGTTGAGCTGGATGACGGCGCTGTCGGGGATGACGTTGAAGCCGGTGCCGGTGTGGAGGCTGCCCACGGTGACGACGGCGGGGGTGGTGGCGGCCAGTTCCCGGGAGACGATGGCCTGCAGGCGCACGACGATCATCGCGGCCAGCACCACGGGGTCCACCGCGGCTTGGGGCATGGAGCCGTGCGCGCCCCGGCCGTGGACGGTGACGCGCAGGCTGTCCGCGGCCGACAGGAACGATCCGGAGCGGGTGCCGACATAGCCGGCCGGATAGGGCAGGACGTGTTGGGCGAGTATCACGTCGGGTCGGGGCGATGTGGACGTCAGACCGTCGTTGATCATGGCATCGGCGCCGTCGCCGTTCTCCTCCGAGGGCTGGAAGAGCGCCACGAAGGTGCCCCGCCAGGCATCCTTGGCCTGGGCCATCAGCCGTGCGCAGCCGATCAGGCAGGTCACGTGCACATCGTGCCCGCAGGCGTGCGTAACCGGCTGCTCGGTGCCGTCGTCGCCGGTCACGGTGACCGTGGAGGCGTAGGGCAGGCCGGTCTGCTCGCGTACCGGAAGGGCGTCCATGTCGGCGCGGGCCATGACGATCGGGCCCTCGCCGTTGGCCAGAATCCCGATCACGCCGGTGCCGCCGACGCCGTCGACGACCTCATAGCCGAGGTCCCGCAAGGCGTCGGACGCCTTCTTCGCCGTGCGGTGCTCCCGCAGGCCGAGTTCGGGGTGTCCGTGCAGGTCCCTGTAGAGGTCCTCCAGGCCGGAGCGGATGCCGTCGAGGCCGGTCAGTACGGTGTGGGCACGGTTGGGCATCAGATACCTCCAGCGTGGAGTCCCCCGGCTTCAGCTGTGGGGAGGAGGTCATGAGGACTCCTTGCGCGACTGGGACTTTCCCCCGCGGCGGTAGCGGCGTCGCATCAGCGTGACCAGTTTGGAGTGGGGCTGCCAGTTCAGGCCGTTGGGCAGGTTCCAGCCGTAGTGCACGGCGGTGATCCGGAAGAGCAGGGCCAAGGCGATGCCCAGGCCGATGCCGATCTTGGGGATGCCGAGGTACGAGCAGAGCACCGTGACTGCGGCGACCGCCAGGGCGACGGTGGCGTACAGGCCGTTGCCGCCGAACACGGCGGGTATCCGGCCGAGCATGACGTCGCGCAGGGCGCCGCCGCCGACGGCGGTGAGGCTGCCCAGCAGGATGGCCGGGAGCCAGCCCAGGCCGACCGCCAGCGTCTTCTGGGCGCCCGCGACCGCCCAGAATCCGATCACCGCGGCGTCGAGCGCGGTGAACAGCCGGTTCCAGGACTGTTCGCTGACACGGATGAGGAAGGCGATCACGATACCGGCGAAGGAGGTCAGCAGGTAGGCGTAGTCGGTCAGGGCGACCGGTGTGCCGTGCTGCAGCAGCACGTCCCGCATCACGCCTCCGCCCAGGCCGGAGACCATGCCGACTACCAAGAACCCGAACAGGTCCAAGCCGACCGTACGGGCCACGGCGCCACCGAGCAGCGCGCACGAGAAGACGCCGGCGAGGTCCAGGTAACGCGTCGCAATATCAACCCCGACAAAAGTCGAAGAAGTCGACATTGCAGACACAATGGACATGGGACGAGCCTACTCCGTCGGTCCGCCGCGGCAGCTGGTCGACCTTGCGTCTGTGATGTCGCTTCAATCAGGGCCCCGTGGAGGTCGCCGATGGCCTGGGCCACCTCGGAGATCTCGTGGGAGCGGGCTACGAGACCTTGCCGGCAGGAGCGGTCCAGGTCTTGCATGACCCGGGGGTGGCGGTGGAGTAGTCCCGCTTGGTCCAGTAGACGAGGTTGGTGCCCTTGCCGAGATGGCGGATCTTGCTCTTGGCGGCGTCCGGCTTGGCCCCGAAGCGGTAGCGCTCGGACTTCGCCTCCAGAGCGGTCCCGTACGTCTCCACCACGGGCGGCACGAACGACAGCCTTCTTCAGGTAGGGGCGCCAGGTGTCGTTCATGCAGGTGATGAGCGCGTTGACGTGCTTCTTGACCGAGGCGAGGCTGCTGCCCTTGGCGGGTTTCCCGGCGCACTTCGCGACGGGGAGCCTGCCGACGGTGTAGAGGGGGTTGCCGGTCAGGAGCGGGGCGTCCTCGACCGGATATGCCGAGGCGGTGGCCGTACCGGGGAAGAGCAGAACGGAGACGGCTGTCGCCGCCATGATCGTGCGAATTTTCATGGTCATTAGGTCATATAGCTGTATTCGGTAAGCCGCCGGGGTCCGATGGGAGATCGAACACGCTTCCCCTGGCATCGCCGAGCCGGACGGACCCTCCGGAACGCGAAACGGCCGGGCCCGGATGAGGGGGCCCGGCCGCGTGCGTGAAAGGTCAGAACCAGCCGCGCCGCTGGGCCATGGCCTGCAGGCCGGCGCGCAGCGACTGCTCGACCTGGCCGGGGTGGTCGTTGTAGTGGACGGTGAAGCGGCTGTAGGTGTCGTGGCTGGAGGACAGGAAGCCGCCGCGCTTGTCGGCCTCCAGGATGACGTCCATCGCCTGGGGGCCGGAGATGAAGGTGAGCTCAAGCTCGTTGAAGTGGCGGTGGTACTCGCCGCCGGCGTAGTACTCGATCTCCTGGAAGAACGGCATCCGCGAGCCGTGCAGGGTGCCCCGCTCCAGGTCGGCCTTCTTGAAGCGGAAGCCCATCCGGTCCAGCGCGCCGAGCAGGTGGTCCTGGGCGGGCAGCGGGTTGACGAACAGCGGGTCGAGGTCACCCTTGTCGAGCGCGCCGGCGAGGGCGAGCTCGGTGGAGACGCCGAGCTTCATACCGTGCAGCGGGTGGCCGCCGACGGCGCTGATCGGGGTCTCCCAGGGGACCTGGATCTGGAAGGGGGCCGACTGCGGGGCGCCCGCGGCGAGGTGGAACGGCCCGGTGATCTGCTGGCGCAGGAAGCTGTACGTCGACTTGTACTCGCTGTCGCCGCTCTCGACCTCGACGACGGCGGTGAAGTCGATGAAGATGCCCTCCACCTTGTAGTCGGAGCCGCCTCCGCGGAAGTTGACCTGCCCGCGCAGGACCTCGCCGGGCCGCACGTGCGAGTTCTGCAGCACGGTGTCGACCTCGACACCGGCGCCGAACGCGGCCATCAGCTTACGGAACACCATCTGGACTCCTGGGGTCTGGAGAATTTCTCATCAGGGGGTTTGACTCTGTGGCTTGGTCTGGCCGTTGCCGCTGCTCAGCTCGGGCAGGATCTGGGCCAGAAGCATGGTGGACAGTACGGAGGGGTCGCCGGAGGCGCCGGAGGTGCGGACGACGACGGGACGCGGGGCGCTGTCGGCGAGTTTGGCGCCCACGTCGAGCCTGCGGCGGGCCAGCTCGTACTGGAGCACCGCGCGGTTGTCGCGGTAGGAGTCGGCGAGCCTGCGCAGCCCCTTCGCCTCGTTCTCGGCGGAGGTGAGCTCGGCCCGGCCCTTCGCCTCGATCTCCCAGCGCACCCGCTGCGCCTCGGTCTCGTGCTCCTCCAGCATGCGGGCCACGTCCTTACGCGCGGTGTTGGCGGCTGCTCTGACCTCGACGATACGCGCGTCCCGCGTCTTTTTGGAACGTTCGATCTCCATCAGCAGGGTGTCGATCCTGCGCTTGCGGGTGAGCTCCCACTCGCGCTCGAACGCCGACAGCTCCTTGGCGACCTTCTCGCGGGTGGCGAGGTGCTGCTGGTACTGGTCGGGCAACTGCACGTCGGGGATGTTGGCGCCGGTGATGCGCACGCCGTACCGGCCGAGCTGGCGGGTGAGGAGCTCCTGCATGTCGCCGACGTCGGAGCCGCGCAGGTCGTAGGCGCGCTCGGTGTTCACCCGGCGGCTGCGCTGGCGGATGGCGTCCTGTACGGCGCTGCTGAGCACCAGGTCGAAGTTGCCGGCGCCGATCGTACGGACGAAGGCGACAGGGTCGACGATGCGGAACTTCAGGAAGAACTCGATCGACTTGAGCGGGACGTTCTCCGCCGTCGGGCAGGCGACGATCGGCGCGGAGTAGGGGATCTCGGTGGAGGTGTCGACCACCGCGTCCACCCGGTCCCACGGCAGCCACAGGTAGTGGCGCCCGGGGGGCAGCGTGCCGACGATGGCGCCCCACCGGCTGCGCACGCCGGTGGTGCCCTCCTCGATCTCGATGATCGCCCGGCGCCACAGCCACACCAGTGCCGCGATCAGTGAGAACACCGCTCCGATCGCGGCGAGGAAGGAGAGCGCCCCTCCGGCGAACGCCGCCGTACCGGCGAGGTACAGGGAGAAGAAGAGCAGCGTCACCCAGGCGAAGCCGCGGCGGTCCTTGGGGATCACCACGGGGACCAGCTGGCCGGACTCGCCGCCGCGCAGCAGCTGGCGGATCTCCGACCAGGAGGCGAGGGATTCCTTGATCTTGGAGAACTCTCTGCCGCTCATCAGACCTCATCTTCCTGCGCGACGCGTCCCGCGACGGGGACGGGGATGGGGACGGTGGTGTCGGCGGGCGGGTTGAGAAGGGAGCTGATCTCCGCCCCGCGCCTCTCGACACGGTCGCCGATCTCGATCATCCGTGCCCTGATCGCGGCCATGTCCGCCTGGGAGAACAGCTGGGCCTCGGGGTTGCCGACCAACTGCCTGGCGAGGGCGAGCAGGTCGATGTCGACGGTGTCGCCGACCTGCACCAGGCGGGGCAGGTGCGAGGCGACGGACTCCAGCTTGTCGAGCAGGTCCTGCTGGAAGCGGTAGTCGAGGATCTCCGGCGCCTCGGCGGCGCTCAGCGAGCGGATGTCCAGCGCCTGGGCCTCAAGCAGCGCCGCGTTCGCCTTCGCGATGGACTCCGCCTCCACCAGCCGCTGGCCGCCCTGGGCCTTGGCCTGGTGGGAGGCACGCTCCAACGCGGTGTCGATCCTGGCCTGGTGCCCGGCGATCTCGGCGTGGATGGCCGACAGCTGCTCCTGCAGCCCGGCGAGCTCCCTGATCAGGTCGCCCTCGTTCTGCTCCTTGCGCAGCTGCAGCTCGTACTCGTAGGTGTACGCCTCCTTCGCGACCCTGATCATCTCGGGGGCCGCCAGGTCCATCCGGTACTCCTGGCTGGAGGGCTCGGCGTGCGTGATGTTGACGTCGGTGAGGCGCACGGCGGGCATGAACTGCTGGTTGAGGTTGTCCAGCATGCCCATGGTGCTCTCGCCCACCAGGTCGTAGATCTCCTCGGCGCGCTGGGCGTAGATGAGGGAGCGGGTGACCTCGCTGACGGCGTTCTGCAGCTTGGCCTGAAAACCGCTCACCGAGCCGAGCACGAAGATGAACTCGGCGGGGTTCTCGATCCGGAACTGCAGGAACAGGTCGACGCTCGCCTTGACGCCCTGCTGGGTGGGGGCCTCGCGGATGGGGGCGTTGAAGGGATACTCACGGGTGGTGTTGACGATGTAGCTGACCCGCTTCCACGGGTTGAACAGCGTCACCCGGCCGGGCTCGGCGATGGTCACGAGCTTGCCGAACTTCGTGATCAGGGCCTTGCAGCCCTCGGGCACCATGACCACGCTCCTGCGCCACCACAGGAACGCCGCGGCGAGCACCAGCACGGCCCAGTAGTGCGGGCCGAACAGCACGCGGAAGGCGTCGGGCAGCCCGGTGGCGACGAGCCCGACCAGGCCGAGCCCGGCCAGCACGACGAGCGGGACGACCACCCTGGCGGTGGTGCTCTTGGGGATGACCACGGGGGAGATGACGTGGACCGGCTCCCCGGCGGGGCCCCTGCCGCTGAAGCTCTGGTTGACGATCTCCCCGGCCTCGTTGAGCGCGGCGCTGCGGGCCTCGATGATCGTGCCCATGGAGGATCCCTGATCACGGGCGGCCATGAAGTCGGAGGGGTCGAGGGAGAAGCTCCCGTCACCGGCGGACCTGGTGCCTCTGGCCTGCCCCTGTCCGGCCACCTGCTCGGCCACCTGCCCGGCGTACTGCCCCGCGGACTGGCCGGCGTACTGCCCCACGGCCTGCCCGACCATCTGGCGTACGTCGCCCCCCTGTCCTATGGTTTGCGCCGCGGCTCTCGCGTACTGCATGGCTTCTCTTGGGCGGGACATCACACCTCCAGGTTCGGGATACGTCGAGAGCTCGATATATCACGCTTTGTGATCGTTGGCACGCGGGACAGTAAAGGGGATCCGACTTGCGGATCGCTTGCCACGCGGTTGACACCTGCCCACTCGTACGTGGACCTGTGAGGAAGAATTGTCGGTCACGCCGCCTACAGTGGGACAGGTGAGGCCGGTAACAGATTTGCAGCGCAGGGTGGCACCCTTCGAGGTCGTCACCGACATGACCCCCTCGGGCGACCAGCCCGCCGCGATCGCCGAGCTCGAACGGCGCGTCAAGGCCGGTGACAGGGACAACGTCCTGCTGGGTGCCACGGGCACGGGCAAGACCGCCACCGTCGCCTGGCTGATCGAGCGCCTCCAGCGGCCCACCCTGGTCATCCAGCCCAACAAGACGCTCGCCGCCCAGTTCGCCAACGAGCTGCGCGAGATGATGCCCAACAACGCGGTCGAATACTTCGTCTCCTACTACGACTACTACCAGCCCGAGGCGTACGTCCCGCAGAGTGACACCTACATCGAGAAGGACTCCTCGATCAACGAGGAGGTCGAGCGGCTGCGCCACTCGGCGACCAACTCGCTGCTGACCCGCCGAGACACGGTCGTGGTGGCCTCCGTCTCCTGCATCTACGGCCTCGGCACCCCGCAGGAGTACGTCGACCGCATGGTGAGGCTCAAGGTCGGCCAGGAGATCGACCGCGACACCCTGCTGCGCCGCCTGGTCGACATGCAGTACACCCGCAACGACATGGCCTTCACCCGGGGCACCTTCCGGGTGCGCGGCGACACCGTCGAGATCATCCCCAAGTACGAGGAGCTCGCCGTCCGGATCGAGATGTTCGGCGACGAGATCGAGAAGCTCGCGACCATGCACCCGCTCACCGGCGAGGTCATCACCGAGGACACCGAGCTCTACATCTTCCCCGCCTCCCACTACGTCGCGGGCGCCGAGCGGATGGAGAGCGCGATCCGGGGCATCGAGGCCGAGCTCGCCGAGACCCTGGAGACGATGGAGCGCCAGGGCAAGCTCCTGGAGGCCCAGCGGCTGCGCATGCGCACCACCTACGACCTGGAGATGATGCGCCAGATCGGCACCTGCTCCGGCATCGAGAACTACTCGCGCCACATGGACGGGCGCACCCCGGGCAGCGCACCCAACACCCTGCTCGACTACTTCCCCGAAGACTTCATGCTGGTCCTGGACGAGTCCCACCAGACCGTCCCGCAGATCGGCGCGATGTACGAGGGAGACGCCTCCCGCAAGCGCACGCTCGTCGACCACGGCTTCCGCCTGCCCTCCGCGATGGACAACCGCCCGCTGAAGTGGGAGGAGTTCCTGGAGCGGATCGGACAGACGGTCTACCTGTCGGCCACCCCCGGCTCCTATGAGCTGGGCCGTTCCAAGGGCGACGTGGTCGAGCAGGTCATCCGGCCGACCGGGCTGATCGACCCCGAGGTGATCGTGAAGCCGACCAAGTCGCAGATCGACGACCTGGTCCACGAGATCCGCACCCGCACGGAGAAGGACGAGCGGGTCCTGGTCACCACGCTGACCAAGAAGATGTCGGAAGACCTCACCGACTACCTGCTGGAGCTCGGCATCCGGGTCCGCTACCTGCACAGCGAGGTCGACACCCTGCGCCGCATCGAGCTGCTGCGCGAGCTGCGGATGGGCGAGTTCGACGTGCTGGTCGGCATCAACCTGCTCCGCGAGGGCCTCGACCTGCCCGAGGTCTCGCTGGTGGCCATCCTCGACGCCGACAAGGAGGGCTTCCTGCGCTCGGAGACCTCCCTGATCCAGACCATCGGCCGCGCGGCCAGAAACGTCTCCGGCCAGGTGCACATGTACGCCGACCGGGTCACCCCCTCCATGGAGCGGGCGATCGACGAGACCAACCGCCGCCGGGCCAAGCAGATCGCCTACAACGAGGCCAACGGCATCGACCCGCAGCCGCTCCGCAAGAAGATCGCCGACATCCTCGACTCGCTCAACCGCGAGGACGCCGACACCGCCCAGCTCCTCGGCGGCAGCGGCCGTCAGCAGTCGCGCGGCAAGGCCCCCGTCCCGGGCTTCGCGGTCAAGCAGGCGGGCCAGCACGCAAGGGCGATCGCCGGAGAGATGCCCAGGGCTCAGCTGGAGGCGCTGATGGAGTCGCTCACCGAGCAGATGCACCAGGCCGCCACCGACCTGCAGTTCGAGGTCGCCGCCCGGCTCCGCGACGAGATCAAGGAGCTCAAGCGCGAGGTGCGCGACATGCGCGAGGCGGGAGTCTCCTGATTCACGAGTCTTCCGAGCCGATGAACCTTCCGAGGTCGAGATCGATGTCGACGTCGAAGCCGATGTCCGTCTTCAACCGCTCCCGGTGAATGCCCGTGGGGACGTAGGCCTTGACGGAGGGTTCCAGCTCGAAGGTGTAGACGACGGGTTTGTCGTCCTCCTGCTCCACGCGCCACAGGTGCCTGATCCCGGCGCCGGAGTATTTGATCGGCTTGGTGGTGCGGTCTCGCTCCAGCGACTCGGGAGAGACCACCTCGACCACCAGGTGCACGTCCTCAGGCTTGAACGAGGTCGTTCTCAGGCTGGTCAGGGCGGAGCTCGCCACCACCATGATGTCGGGCTCGGGTCGCTGTCTCATCCCCAGGGTCACGGTCATCTCGCGAACGATCATGAGATGAGCCGGTGGTCGTATGCCGCGTTGCTGGTCGGTCATCAGATTGACGGCGAACATGTGGAAGGCGGTCTGCGGAGGCCTCATGATGAGCGACCCGTCGATCAGTTCGACATGATGGGGTGCGTCGGGGGGAAGGTGATCGAGCATGTCGGCGGTCCACCCGCCTGCCGGCCCCGGGTAGAACCATTCGGGGAAAACAGCTGTCATCAGAACCCCTTCGGCGACACCCGAGAGCATTACCTGGCGGAGTCATTTTGCCACTCACCGTGTGCGGCGCGTGCGTCGTTCGAGATGCGGTGACCACAGGGGGAGACGGGTTTCGCCGGTGATCTGCCCGGCGGTGGTCCCCTCACGGTGAGAGCCGCAGTGAGGGGCGAAACGGGAATCCCGGAAACGTCGAACGCTCCCGCGCACGTCGGAAGTCGCCTGAGAGTGCGCTTACCGAAGCACACTCACAGGCAGCCGGAATACTCAGCGGGAGTCGTCGGGGCGGGCGCGGTTGACCATCGTGCGGTTGTAGAGCTCGTCGATCTGTTCCAGGGGGTCGGGGGCGCGGCGGCGCGCCTCGATCTCCAGGTCGGTGCGGCCCTGGATCGCGTCGATGCTCCCGGCCGAGTGCGCCATCTGGTCGTTGCGCAGGTCGGCCCTGATCCTGGCGCAGGAGGTGGTCAGCTTGGCGTGGTGCTCACGCAGGCGGTCCAGCGCCGTGTGGTCGACGTAGGGCGAGACCCGGCGTTCCTGGGCGTAGTGGGCGAGCTGGGCGTCGAGTTGCTCGGCGTGCACCGCGATCTCGGCCACGAGGTGGGGCAGGTCGCCCAGGCCCCAGCCGTCGCGCAGCGCGTGGTCGACGGCCTGGCGGGTGAGGGAGACCTCGCGCCGCAGGTCGAGGCGCATCCGCTCGGTCTCCGCGGCGTCGCCGGTGCCCATCGCCGCCACGTGATTGGCGACCCTGGTGGAGACGCTCCTCGCCTTCTTCGTGGCCTTCTTGCCGATCTTGACCAGCAGGTAGATCCCGGCCGCTCCCAGGAGAAGGAAGAACAGCAGGATCACCATCAGGACGATGAGGAAATCGCCGATCGGAGCCACCTCCCTGCGGGGACTGGACGGGATGTTTCGAGCATAGCCCGCGCCGCGATCCTCACGCGGTGCTCGAACCCTACGGAGCCGGTCGGCGCGGACGGGGGTGCCGCGCGCCCTGCGGAGGGCGTGGCGTCAACCGTGAAGGGCACCATGGCACCGTCTCTGGTGGGGATCGCGGCGTGATGTCCGGTGTGGCCCGTGACGCGGGCGCGTGGACGCGGTCTCATCGTGGGCTCGGGACGGCCGTTCGCCGTCGTCGTCGTATCCTGCGGGTCGCCCACCAGGCGAACAGCGCCAGTCCCGCCACCATCACGATGACCAGGACCGGTAGGAAGATCGCCACCAGGGCGATGCCCAGTGATCCGGCGTCCTCGACCGTGCTGGCCACGGGGGCGCCCACCCCGGCCGTGGTGGTGTTCACCACGGGTCTGGTGACCGCCTTCATGGTGTGTACGGCCAGGGCGATCGCGATCCCCAGGACCCAGCTGAGCCAGGGGTTGTGGCTCATCCAGGTCGAGCCGTCCAGCCGGGCCGCCGCCTCGGTGGCGCTGAAGACCACGCCGCCGGAGGCGGGGCGGACGACGGTCTGGATCATGTCGTTGACGCTGTCGACCACCGGGACCTTGTCGAGCACGAACTCCGCCAGGAGCAGCACGCCGATGATCCCGAGCACCCAGCCGTTGGACAGCCAGGCGAACTCCTGCGGCAGCCGTACCTGGTCGGTGAAGTTGGCGAGCAGGCCGACCACCAGCAGCGGGATGTAGGCGTTGAGCCCGGCCGCCGTGGAGAGTCCAAGGCCCGTCAGTGCCGCGAGCATCGCACCTCCGTAGTGTCTCTCTCCCCCTTCAACGGTTACCGGCCGTCGATCGATCCCGATCCGTCCCCTCGCGGGGTATCACTCCGGTCTCGGTGTCGATGCCCTCCGCCGCCCCCGAGGCCCCGAGGGCCGTGCCCTCTGTGCCCTCCGCGACCGTGCCCTCTGTGCCCTCCGCGACCCTCGTGACCTGCACGGTCCTCGCCGTTTCCACGGCGTCCACTGTTTCCGCGCTCTCCACGGTGTCCGGGTGGGGCGGCAGCCAGCCCTGGCCGGGCACGTAGTGGCGCACCACCTTGGCGGGGATGCCCGCGATCACGCTGTGGTCGGGGAACTCCCCGCGCACCACCGCCCCGCCCGCCACCACGCTCTGCCTGCCGATCCGGGTGCCGGGCAGGATGATCGCGCCGGTGCCCAGCCACGATCCCGACCCGATGGACACCGGGTTGTTGCGCGGCCACTGGCGGCCGATCGGTGCCTCGGGGTCGTCGTAGACGTGGTTCTGGTCGGTGATGTAGACGTACGGGCCGGTGAAGACGTCGTCGCCGATGTCGATCGACTGGTGGCCCACGATGTGGGTGCCCCTGCCGATGGAGCAGCTTCCGCCGATCCGTACGATCGAGTCCGGGCCCAGGTCCACCCCGGGGCCCATCCCCGCGGAGATGGAGACCCGCTCGCCGATCAGGGTGTGGTCGCCGATCTCGATCCAGGCCTCGCCGAAGATGGCTCCTGGCGGGAACGACAGGCAGGCGCCCTCGCCGAGGCGCCTGAAGCGGTATCCGGCGGGGCTGGCGGGGGTGATGGTGCCGGCCGCGCGAACCGCCGCCCAGAGCCGGTGCACGAGGCTGCCCATGGCCCGCCTTACCACACCATGAAGTGACATAACGGATCAAATTACCGCTTGGTTGGGTTTGAGAAAAATGCGGGTGGGGGGTTGTTAGGGCAGTTCGCCTGCACCGTTTGATATTCTGAGAGCCCGTGGACCTGTAGGCCATTCACAAGGGTGAGCCGACGATCTGTAACGACCACGGGAGCCTTCTTGCGCAGCGCCGCACACACCAAGCATCTGTTCGTCACCGGCGGCGTCGCCTCCAGTCTCGGGAAGGGACTGACGGCCTCCAGCCTCGGGCGCCTTCTCAAGCTGCGCGGCCTGCGGGTCACCATGCAGAAACTCGACCCCTACCTCAACGTCGACCCCGGCACCATGAACCCGTTCCAGCACGGTGAGGTGTTCGTCACCGACGACGGCGCGGAGACCGACCTCGACGTCGGCCACTACGAGCGCTTCCTCGACACCGAGCTGCACGGCTCGGCCAACGTGACCACCGGCCAGGTCTACTCCAACGTCATCGCCAAGGAGCGCCGCGGCGAGTATCTCGGCGACACCGTGCAGGTCATCCCGCACATCACCAACGAGATCAAGGACCGCATCCGGTCGATGGCCGGGCCCGACGTGGACGTGGTCATCACCGAGGTCGGCGGCACCGTGGGCGACATCGAGTCGCTGCCCTTCCTGGAGGCCGTCCGCCAGGTCCGCCACGAGGTCGGCCGTGACAACGTGTTCTTCCTCCACGTCTCGCTGCTGCCGTACATCGGGCCGAGCGGCGAGCTGAAGACCAAGCCGACCCAGCACTCGGTCGCCGCGCTGCGCAGCATCGGCATCCAGCCCGACGCGATCGTGTGCCGTTCCGACCGGCCGATCACCAACTCGCTCAAGCGCAAGATCAGCCTGATGTGCGACGTGGACGAGGACGCGGTCGTCTCCGCCATCGACGCCGCCAGCATCTACGACATCCCCAAGGTCCTGCACTCCGAGGGCCTGGACGCCTACGTGGTGCGCCGTCTGGGCCTGCCCTTCAGGGACGTCGACTGGAAGGAGTGGGAGCAGCTCCTGCGCCGGGTGCACCGCCCGGCCAACGAGGTCACGATCGCGCTCGTCGGCAAGTACATCGACCTGCCCGACGCCTACCTGTCGGTCACCGAGGCGCTGCGCGCGGGCGGCTTCGCCAACGACGCCCGCGTCAACATCCGCTGGGTGAAGAGCGACGACTGCGAGACCCCCGAGGGGGCGGCCCGCGAGCTCGACGGCGTCGACGGGGTCCTGGTCCCCGGCGGCTTCGGCGTACGCGGGATCGAGGGCAAGGTCGGCGCGATCCGGCACGTCAGGGAGAACAAGATCCCGCTGCTCGGCATCTGCCTCGGCATGCAGTGCATGGTCATCGAGGCCGCCCGCAACCTCGCGGGCATCGAGGACGCGGGAAGCACCGAGTTCGACACGGAGACCACCCACCCGGTCATCTCCACCATGGCCGACCAGGAGGACGTCGTCTCCGGCGAGCGCGACATGGGCGGCACCATGAGGCTGGGCCTCTACCCGGCCAGGCTGGGGGAGGACACGCTCGCCCGCCGGCTGTACGGCATGGCGAAGGTGGACGAGCGCCACCGTCACCGCTACGAGGTCAACAACTCCTACCGCGAGCAGCTGGAGAAGGCCGGCATGGTCTTCTCCGGCCTCTCGCCCGACGGCCGCCTGGTGGAGTACGCCGAGCTGCCCGCCGACATCCATCCCTTCTTCATCGGCACCCAGGCGCACCCGGAGTTCCGTTCCCGGCCGACCCGGGCGCATCCGCTGTTCAAGGGCCTGATCGGTGCCGCCCTCACGTACGCCGACATCCGCGGCACCGTCGCCAAGGCGGGGCGGGGAAAGTGAGCGGTTCGCGAGCGGGTGCCGGGGAGGACCGGAAGGCCCACGAGGTCGACAAAAGACAGGACATCCCGGTGGCTCAAGAGGTGAGGGACGATCTGGAGGTCGTGGACGCCTGCGAGGAATGGAAGGTCGTCTCCTCCACCGAGCACTTCCGTGCCCGTGTCATCAC
The DNA here is from genome assembly GCF_040299985.1 of Streptosporangium sp. NPDC000563. Taxonomy (NCBI): domain Bacteria; kingdom Bacillati; phylum Actinomycetota; class Actinomycetes; order Streptosporangiales; family Streptosporangiaceae; genus Streptosporangium; species Streptosporangium sp. NPDC000563. Next base: position 129,117 of record NZ_JBEPDA010000017.1, read on the forward strand.
CGGGGTCACCGACGCGGTCGTGATGCCGGACGGAGAGGTCGTCAACCGCGACTACGTCCTCCACCCGGGCTCCGTGGCCGTCGTGGCCCTCGACGACAGGGACCGGGTCCTGCTGATCCGCCAGTACCGCCACCCCGTACGGCGGCTGCTGTGGGAGCTGCCCGCGGGGCTGCGCGACGTCGAGGGCGAGCCCCTGCGGGTCGGGGCGGCCCGCGAGCTCGCCGAGGAGGCGGGCTACCGGGCGGACACCTGGCACACGCTGGTCGACACCTTCGTCTCGCCGGGAATGAGCGACGAGCGCACCCGGATCTTCCTCGCCAGGGACGTCAGCCCCATTCCCGAAGGGGAGCTCGACTTCGTCCACCGGCATGAGGAGGCCGACATGCCGGTGGTGTGGATTCCCCTGTCCGACGCGGTTCGGCGTGCCATGGCGGGAATGATCCACAATTCCCAAGCCGTGACCGGTATTCTCGCCGCATACGCCGCTTCGGCGGATGGATTCGCCTCACTGCGGCCCGCCGACGCACCGGAGGCATGACAGGAGGACACCCTGAGCGAGACGGAGGCCGTCCTCTCCAGTTACCTCGCCCACCTGGCCGTGGAGCGGGGCCTGGCCGCCAACACCCTGGCCTCCTATCGCCGTGACCTCCTGCGATACGTGGAACATCTCAAGCGGCGCGGCCACGTCACCTTCGGCCAGATCGCCGAGGGTGACGTCGCCGCCTTCGTGGCGGCGCTCAGGGAAGGCGACGGCGAGCACCAGGCCCTCGTCGCCGCCTCGGCGGCGCGGGCCGTCTCCGCGGTGCGCGGCCTGCACCGCTTCGCGCTGAGCCAGGGAGTCTGCCGGCACGACCCGGCCCACGAGGTGCGCTCGCCGCGCCAGCTCAGGCGGCTTCCCAAGGCGATCAGCGTCCGCGACGTCGAGCGCCTGATCGCCGCCTCGGGACCGGACGGAGCCCCGCTCACACTGCGTAACCGGGCGCTGCTCGAACTGCTGTACGGCACCGGCGCGCGCATCTCCGAGGCCGTGGGGCTCGCCGTCGACGACGTCGAGCTGGGTGCCGAGGCCCGGCGGGTGTGCCTGCGCGGCAAGGGCGGACGCACCCGCCTGGTGCCGCTGGGAGGCTTCGCGGAGGAGGCGCTGCGCGCCTACCTCACCCGCGCGCGGCCCCGTATCGCCTCACACGGCCGGGGCACCTCGGGGCTCTTCCTCAACGCCAGGGGCGGGCGGCTCACCCGCCAGGGCGCCTGGGAGGTCCTTCAGGGCGCCGCCGAGCGTGGCGGGCTCGAAGGAGTGTCGCCACATATGTTGCGACATTCGTTCGCAACTCACCTCCTTGACGGGGGTGTGGACGTTAGGGTGGTTCAGGAACTACTCGGCCACGCCTCGGTGACCACCACCCAGGTCTACACGCAGGTCACGGTCGACAAGCTCCGCGAGGTCTATGCCACGGCGCATTCGCGCACGCGGGATTGACCTTGCTTATGTCCGGGCGTGCCGCCTTGCCGCATACGTGTTGACGCCATAGTGTCCGTCCGGACGGTCCGGTTAGAGGCCGTCAGGGAGGTTCGACTGGTGACTGTGACCGCCGACGGTTCTATCCGGGGAGCGACCCCGGCAAACCCCGAGAATCCCTGGGGCGACACCAAGACCGCCGGGACCCCTCGCAGTGGGGGAGTCCTCGGCCCGACCGGACGTCCCCGACCGGTCTTCCCCGACCCGCCCCCGCGCACGGTGCACGGGCCGGCGAGGGTCGTCGCCATGGTCAACCAGAAGGGCGGCGTCGGCAAGACGACCACCACCATCAACCTGGGCGCCGCGCTGGCCGAAGCCGGGCTCAAGGTCCTGCTGGTCGACTTCGACCCGCAGGGCGCCCTCTCGGTCGGCCTCGGGATCAACCCCCTCCAGCTCGACCTGACGGTCTACAACCTCCTCATGGAGCGGCAGATCACCGCAAGGGACGTGCTGCTGGAGACCGGCGTCGAGGGCATGGACCTGCTGCCCAGCAACATCGACCTGTCGGCCGCCGAGGTCCAGCTCGTCACGGAGGTCGCCCGTGAGCAGGTGCTCGGCCGGGTGATCAAACCCCTCCTGCCCGAGTACGACGTGTGCCTGATCGACTGCCAGCCCTCGCTGGGCCTGCTCACGATCAACGCGCTCGCCTGCGCGCACGGCGTCATGGTGCCGCTGGAGTGCGAGTTCTTCGCGTTGCGCGGTGTCGCGCTGCTGATGGACACCATCATCAAGGTCCAGGAGCGCATCAACGACGAGCTGGTCATCGAGGGCCTGCTCGCCACCATGTACGACGCGCGCACCCTGCACGGCCGCGAGGTGCTGGCCCGGGTCGTCGAGGCGTTCGACGACAAGGTCTACCACACGGTGATCAACCGGACGGTTCGCTTCCCCGACGCCACCGTGGCCGGTGAGCCCATCACCAGTTTCGACTCCTCCTCGCTCGGCGCCAGCGCGTACCGCGAACTGGCGAGGGAAGTCCTGGCCAGGTGGGCCGCGCTGGAGCAGTGATCTCGCCTCCGGGTGCGGGACAATGGAGGGATGACCGAGCCGCCGAAGACCGACGATGGCACCTTCAAGGTGCATCTGGAGGTCTTCGAGGGCCCCTTCGACCTCCTGCTCGGCCTGATCTCCAAGCACAAGCTGGACATCACCGAGGTCTCGCTCAGCCAGGTCACCGACGAGTTCATCTCCTACATCCGGGCGAGGGGCCCGGAGTGGGATCTGGACCAGACGAGTCACTTTCTGCTCGTCGCGGCGACCCTGCTCGATCTCAAGGCCGCGAGGCTGCTGCCCTCGGGCGAGGTCGACGACGAGGAGGACCTCGCCCTCCTGGAGGCCCGTGACCTGCTGTTCGCCCGCCTTCTGCAGTACCGGGCCTACAAGGAGGTCGTGAAGGTCTTCTCCGGCCGGATGGCCGAGGAGGCGCTGCGCTTCCCCCGTACGGTGCCGATGGAGGCCGAGTTCGCGAGCCTGCTGCCGGAGTTGATCCTCGGCATCGGCCCCGACCGCCTCGCGGAGATCGCCCGGCGGGCCTTCGCCCCCAAGGCGCCCCCGTCGGTCTCGGTGGCCCACATCTACCAACCGCTCGCCAATGTCCGCGAGCAGGCGGTTATCCTTGTCGAGCGGCTGCGGCGGTTGCGCCGGGCGACTTTCCGGGCCCTCACCTCCGACTGCGCCGGCACCTTCGAGGTCGTCGCGCGTTTCCTGGCCGTCCTGGAGCTCTACCGGGAGGCCGCCGTCTCCTTCGAGCAGGTGGAGCCTCTCGGGGAGTTGCACGTGACCTGGACCGGCAGCGACGACGGCGACGTCGCCGTGGCCGACGACTACGACGAGACCCTGAACAGCCAGAAGGAAGAGCCCGCCGATGACTGACCTGGCACCCGAGCCCGGTTCGAATGCCGGGGCGGGTCCGAGCGCTGAGGCCGGTTCGCGGGCCGAGGTCGGCCCGAGTGCCGAGCCGGACCTGCGCGCCGGGCTGGAGGCCATCCTGCTGGTGGTCGACGAGCCCGTCGCGGAGGTGACTCTCGCCCAGGTTCTGGAGCGGCCCGTCCACGAGATCAGCCGGGCGATTCGTGAGCTTTCGGCGGAATATACCGCTTCCGGGCGGGGTTTCGACCTGAGAGAGGTAGCGGGCGGCTGGCGGTTCTACACGCGGGCCGAGTGCGCGCCGCTCGTGGAGCGGTTCGTCCGCGACGGCCAGCAGACGCGCCTCACCCAGGCCGCTCTGGAGACCCTGGCCGTGGTCGCCTACCGGCAGCCGGTGAGCCGGGCCCGGGTGGCGGCCATCCGCGGTGTCAACAGCGACGGCGTCATGCGCACGCTGATGACGAGAGGGCTGGTCGAGGAGGCCGGCACCGAACCGGAGAGCCAAGCCGTGCTCTACCGGACAAGTTCGTATTTTCTCGAGCGGATGGGCCTGAGGGAGCTCGACGAGCTTCCCGAACTGGCGCCCTTCCTGCCCGACGACATGGAATCCCTAGAGGAGCAGAAGTAGTGAACGACAGGCGCAGTACCCCGTCCGGTGATGGACGCGGTCAAGGCCGTGGCGGAGCCCCGCGCGGTGGCAATCCCCGTGGGGGCTCGCAGTCCGGTGGATTCCGGGGAGGCTCCTCCCGAGGCGGATCCTCATCCGGCTCCTCCCGTGGAGGCTCCCAGGGCGGTTACCGCTCCGATGGTCCCCGTCGTGACGATCGTGGCGGTTTCCGCGCGGAGCGTGACGGTTCGCGGAGCCGGTACGAGCGGCCCTCCGGCGGCTCCCAGGGGGCTTCGCGGGGCGGTAACCGCTCCGAAGGCCCGCGCCGTGACGATCGCGGTGGCTCGCCCTCCGGTGGCTACCGTTCCGACGGTCCGCGTCGTGACGATCGTGGTGGTTCGTCCTTCGGTGGTTCGCAGGGCGGTTACCGTTCGGACGGTCCGCGTCGTGACGATCGTGGTGGTTCGTCCTTCGGTGGTTCGCAGGGCGGTTACCGTTCGGACGGTCCGCGTCGTGACGACCGCGGTGGTTTCCGCGCGGAGCGTGACGGTTCGCGGAGCCGGTACGAGCGGCCCTCCGGCGGCTCCCAGGGCGGTTACCGTTCCGACGGTCCCCGCCGCGACGACCGCGGTGGTTCGCAGAGTGGTTACCGTTCCGACGCTCCGCGCCGCGATGATCGCGGTGGTTTCCGCGCGGAGCGTGACGGTTCGCGGAGCCGGTACGAGCGGCCCTCCGGCGGCTCCCAGGGTGGTTACCGCTCCGACGCTCCCCGCCGCGACGACCGCGGCGGTTCACAGGGTGGCTACCGCTCCGACGCTCCGCGCCGCGACGATCGTGGCGGCTCGTCCTTCGGTGGTTCGCAGGGCGGTTACCGTTCCGACGGCCCGCGTCGGGACGACCGCGGTGGCTTCCGCGCGGAGCGCGACGGCTCGCGTGGCAGGCCCGACTCCGACCGTGGTCGCGGTGGTGCCCCCGCCGGTGGTTCCCGTGGCCGCTTCGGCAGGACCGGGCGCCGGGACGAGATCCAGACCATCGGCGGCAACCGCGCCGAGGCGTACGGCGAGCGCCGCGCACCCTCGGACCGGGCCGCCGACCGCGCGCCCAAGGCGAAGGCGCCGCTCAGGCCGGGGACGATCGCGAACGACCGGTTCAAGACCTCCCGTCAGCCCAAGCGCGACTCCGACTTCTACGACCGCGACTACACCGACGAGCGCGACACCACCGAGGTCCCCGACGGCATCCGGCTGCAGAAGGTGCTCGCCCAGGCGGGCGTCGCCAGCCGCCGGGCCTGCGAGGACATGATCGGCGAGGGCCGGGTGACGGTCGACGGTCAGGTGGTCCGCCGCTTCGGCGCCCGGGTCGATCCCACCAGGCAGGTCATCCACGTCGACGGCAAGCGCCTGCCGACCATGCCCGACCTGGTCTACCTCGCGATCAACAAGCCGATCGGCGTCGTCAGCACCATGTCCGACCCGGACGGCCGTCCCTCGCTGGCCGACTTCGTGGCCGACCGCACCGAGCGGTTGTTCCACGTGGGCCGCCTCGACACCGAGACCGAGGGCCTCATCCTGCTCACCAACGACGGAGAACTGGCCAACAGGCTCACCCATCCGAGCTACGGTGTCCAGAAGAAGTACTGGGCGAAGGTTCCCGGCCGGATCGAGCGCGACCTCGGCCGCCGCCTGAAGAAGGGCATCGAGCTGGAGGACGGCCTGGCCAAGGCCGACTCCTTCGCCCTGGTCCAGGAGCACGGCCAGCAGGCCCTGGTCGAGATCGTGCTGCACGAGGGGCGCAAGCACATCGTCCGGCGCATGCTGGAGGAGGTCGGGCACCCGGTCATCGACCTGGCACGCATCGAGTTCGGCCCGGTCAAGCTCGGCCGCCTCAAGCCGGGCACCGTCCGGGCACTGACCCTCACGGAAGTCGGAGAGCTCTACGCCGCCGTCGGGTTGTAGCCTTCCTGAAACATGTATTGAGACGCGCCGGATCACCCTGAGGGTGATCCGGCGCGGTGAAGTGGAGGTGCGGCGATGATGCGGGCGATCCGAGGAGCGATCCAGGTCGGTGCCAACGACCGGGACGAGATCCTCTCCGGCGTCACCGAGTTGGTGACGGAGGTGATGGGGCGCAACAGGCTCACCACCGATGACGTGATCAGCGTGATCTTCACGGCCACGCCCGATCTCACCGCGGAGTTTCCCGCTCTGGCCGCCCGCAAGCTCGGCTTTCACGACGTTCCGCTGATCTGCGCCTCCGAGATCGACGTTCCCGGCGCGCTGCCCCGCGTGGTGCGGCTGATGGCCCATGTCGACGTCGATCGGCCCCGCCAGGACATCCAGCACGTCTACCTTCGTGGCGCGGTCGCCCTGCGCGTGGACATCGCCCAGTGAATCCCACGTGCGTCACCATTTCGGAGGAACGCGCGTGAGCGGTCTCGAAAGCGTCCTGGTCGTCGGTACGGGCCTGATCGGCACCTCGATCGCCCTGGCTCTTCGCGAGCAGGGCGTGGCCGTCCATCTGGCCGATCGCGACGCGGGATCCCTGCGGCTGGCGCGGGAGCTGGGCGCCGGTGTCGAGTGGGCCGAGGGCGTGACCGTGGACATCGCGATCATCGCGGTCCCGCCACAGGCGGTCGCCGGGCAGCTCGCCGCCCTGCAGGGCGCCGGAGCGGCCCGTTTCTACACCGACGTGGCGAGCGTCAAGGCGCTCCCGATCAGGGAGGCCGCGAGCCTCGGCTGCGACCTGACGACCTATGTCGCCGGGCACCCGCTCGCCGGACGTGAGCGCTCCGGCCCCGCCGCGGCGCGCGCGGACCTGTTCCTCGGGCGCCCGTGGGCGCTGTGCCCGACCGAGGAGACCTCACCGGACGCCGTGGAGGCCCTGCACGGGCTCGTCAAGCTGTGCGGGGGCGAGGCGGTCAGGATCGCCGCCGCGGAGCACGACAGGGCCGTCGCGGTCGTCTCGCACGCCCCCCACGTGGCCGCCTCGGCGGTGGCCGCCCGCCTCGCGGAGGCGCCGGTCACCGCGCTCGGCCTCGCCGGCCCCGGGGTGCGCGACGTCACCCGCGTCGCGGCGAGCGACCCGAGGCTCTGGACCGGGATCCTGTCGGGTAACGCGCTGCCGGTGGCCGAGGTGCTGGAGGCGGTGGCGGCCGACCTCGCCGCCGCGGCGGCCTCTCTGCGTGCCTCGGCGGTCTCCGCCGATTCCGGCGCGATGACCCGGGTCACCGATCTGCTGCACCGGGGCGTCGCGGGTACGGGCAGGATTCCCGGCAAGCACGGTGGTCCCGCGCGCACCTACGCGGTCGTCCAGGTCATCATCGGCGACCGTCCCGGCGAGCTCGCCCGGCTGTTCCAGGTGGCCAAGGAGGCGGGCGTCAACATCGAGGACGTCCGGCTTGAGCACGCCCCCGGTCTGCCGCTGGGCGCCGCCGATCTGTGGGTGCAGCCTGAGGCGGTGACGGCGCTGGCCGAGGCGCTGCGCGCGAACGGCTGGCACCTGCCGTGATCCTCGCCCCTGCGTGATCACGCGGTGTTCGCACGACGATCCGCCAAGGGCTCGGTGGAGCCCGCCGCCGGACCCGCCCCGCCCTTCGGGGGATCTCGCGTGAGGCTCGCTCATATCCGGGTGGGCCTCGCGCATCCCGCGTCCTGAGCGGGCCTGTCCCGCAAGGCTCGCTCATCTCCGGAGCGGGCGCCCCTGTTCGATGCGCGGTTCCTTCCCGCCTCCCGGTAGCCTCGTACGGACAACTGAAGCGGGCTGTAAGGGAGAGGCGTCGTGACCGGACTGGTCGTCGCCATGGACGGTCCTTCGGGATCGGGTAAGTCGAGCGCGTCGCGAGGAGTGGCGCGAGCCTTGGGGCTTCGTTATCTCGATACCGGCGCGATGTACAGGGCGATCACCTGGTGGATGCTTCAGCGGGGCGTCGACCTCGCCGATCCCGAGGCGATCGCCGCCAGGGCGCTCGACCCGGTTCTCACGCTGGGCACCGACCCGGACGCGCCGGTGGTCGCGGTCGACGGCGTCGACGCCCTCGCGCCGATCCGCACCGCGGAGGTGACCGCGGCCGTCTCGGCGGTGAGCGCGGTGCCCGAGGTGCGGCGCCGTCTGGTGGCCGAGCAGCGTGAGATCATCGGCGAGGGCGGCATCGTCGTCGAGGGCCGTGACATCGGCACGGTGGTGGCGCCCGACGCCGCGGTCAAGATCTACCTGACCGCGAGCGCGGACGCCAGGGCCCTGCGTCGTACGGCGGAATTGAGCGGCACCACGGTGGACGCCCAGCGGGCCGCGATGGCCCGCCGCGACACCCTCGACTCGACCAGGAAGGCAGACCCGCTGGCGAAGGCGGCCGACGCCGTCGAGCTCGACACCACGGCGCTGAACCTCGAAGAGGTCATCGCCGAAATACTGCGTGTGATTAAGGAAAAAGCGTGACCGGGGAATACGACGACGACAACGGCTGGATCGACGCGGAGCTCGCCGATTCAGGGACCGATGACAGCTCGCAGCGGGAGGCGGGGCCCGACACCTCCCCGCAGCCGGTCGTGGCCGTGGTGGGCCGCCCCAACGTGGGCAAGTCCACCCTGGTCAACCGGATCATCGGCCGCCGGGAGGCGGTCGTGGAGGACGTGCCGGGAGTGACCCGCGACCGGGTCACCTACGACGCCACCTGGCGGGGGCGCCGGTTCACGGTGGTCGACACCGGAGGCTGGGACCCCGACGCGACCGGCATGGCGCTGAAGATCGCGGAGCAGGCCCAGATCGCGGCCGAGCTGGCCGACGTGATCCTGTTCGTGGTCGACGCCGTCGTGGGCGTGACCGACGCGGACGAGATCGTCGGCCACGTGCTGCGCGGATCGGGCAAGCCGGTCATCCTCGCCGCCAACAAGGTCGACAACCAGCAGATGGAGCTGGAGGCCGCCGGGCTGTGGTCCCTCGGCCTGGGCGAGCCGCAGCCGGTCTCGGCCCTGCACGGCCGCTCCAGCGGCGACCTGCTGGACGTGATCCTCGACAAGCTGCCCGAGACGCCCGAGCAGCGCTTCGGCCCCGAGCGCGGTCCGCGCAGGGTCGCCCTGGTCGGCAAGCCCAACGTGGGCAAGTCCTCGCTGCTGAACAAGCTGGCGGGTGCCGAGCGGGTGCTCGTCGACCCGATGGCGGGCACCACCCGCGACCCGGTGGACGAGCTGATCGAGCTCGGCGGCAAGACCTGGCGCTTCGTCGACACCGCCGGAATCCGGCGGCGCGACCGTGAGCTCAAGGGCGCCGACTTCTACGCGAGCATGCGCACCCGGGGGGCCCTGGAGCGCTCGGAGATCGCGGTCGTGCTCATCGACGCGAGCGAGGTGCTGACCGAGCAGGACCTGCGGATCATCTCCCTGGTGATCGAGTCCGGCCGGTGCATGGTCGTGGCGTTCAACAAGTGGGACCTGCTGGACGAGGACCGCCGCTACTACCTGGAGAAGGAGATCGACCGCCAGCTCGTCCGCGTGCCGTGGGCGCTGCGGATCAACATCTCCGCGAAGAACGGCTGGCATGTCGACCGGATCGTCCCCGCGATCGAGAAGGCGCTCGACTCCTGGTCGACCCGGGTGCCCACCGCCAGGCTCAACGCCTTCCTGACCGACCTGGTCGCGGCGACGCCGCCTCCGGTCCGCAGCGGCAAGCAGCCCAAGATCCTCTTCGCCACGCAGGCGTCGACGGAGCCGCCGAAGTTCGTGCTGTTCACCTCGGGCTTCCTGGAGGAGACCTACCGCCGCTTCATCGAGCGCCGGATCCGCGAGGAGTTCGGTTTCGCCGGGTCGCCCATCGAGGTCACCATGAAGATCCGCGAGAAGCGCCAGGGGCAGAAGAAGTAAGAGCCTCACCGCGAACGGCCCGGCCCACGCCGGGTCGTTCGTCGTTTCCTGAGGGTCAGGCGCCGATCGGGGTGCCGAGGAGCCAGGGGAGGGTGAACTCGTCGTCGTGGGTCACCCCGTCGAGGAACGCGTGCCATTCGCCGAGTGTGTAGGTGACGGTGGTTGTGGGCGGGGTGTCGCTGTCCTGGATGGTGACGCGGTCGCCGTCGAAGCCGATGAGGAGGTGGCCCGCGAAATGGACGGGGGTGCCCAGCTTCCGCGGAGCGAGATCGCCGGCGTGCACGTGGTCGAGGAGGGTGAGCCAGGTTTCCGGCGTGACGGCGATGACGGGACCATGGGGGGAGGGGTTGTTGGAGTTGTGCAGCCAGACGACGGTGCCGTCGAAGCGTGCTTCGACGCAGTTGCTCTGAGCGCCGCTGCGAGCGCTTTTACGCCAGATACCGCCCCAATTCTGACCGCCAGCCATACTCGGCACCCTTTCTTGAATGAATTGTGCCGATTAGAGCGTAACTGCTATCTCTCGACGAAAACTGAGCAATTGAAGGCGTGGGGGTGGCGGGTCAGGGTTCGATCAGGCCGGCGCGGATGGCGTAGCGGGTGAGGTCGAGCCGGTCGCGCATGCCGAGCTTCTGCAGGATGTTGGCGCGATGCCGGTCGACGGTCTTCACGCTGATGAAGAGGGTCTCGGCGACCTGCTTGGCGGAGTTGCCCTCGGCGATCAGCTTGACGATCTCCTCCTCGCGCGGGGTGAGGATGCTGTCGGGCATGCTCTGCCCCATCCTGTCGCGCTGCAGGTAGTGCCTGATCAGGGCGGTGACGGCGCCCGGGTAGAGGAACGGCTCGCCGCGCATCGCCGCCCTGCACGCCTCCAGCAGGTCGCGGTCGGCCACCGACTTCAGCACGTAGCCCGAGGCTCCCGCCTTGAGCGCCTCGAAGAAGTACTGCTCGTTGTCGTACATCGACAGGATCAGCAGCCGGATGCCGGGGGCGCGCCGTGAGATCTCGCGGGCCGCCTGCAGGCCGGTCATGCGAGGCATCGCGATGTCGAGGATGGCGAGGTCGACCCCCTCGGGGGTGGCCGCCTCCACCGCTTCGGCGCCGTTGGCGGCCTCGGCCACCACCGTGAGGTCGGGCTCGGCGTCCAGGATGAGCCGCAGTCCGCGGCGGACCAGGGCGTGGTCGTCGGCGAGCAGGATCCTGGTGGGGCTCGAGACGCTTACAGGGGTCACGGGGGTCCCGGGGGTCACAGTGCTCATGAGGGTCTCCGTTCGGTGTCGGCGACCGGTACGGTGAGGCGGACGTCGGTGCCGCCGTCCTGCGGAGAGGTCACGGTCAGCTGGGCGCCGATGAGCAGGGCGCGCTCCCGCATTCCGCGGATCCCCGCCCCGTCCTGGCGTACGCCGCCGCGGCCGTCGTCGGTGATGCGCAGCTCCAGGAGGCCGGGCCGGACGGTGAGCGACAGCTCGACGCTGGACGCCTTGGCGTGCCTGGCCGCGTTGGTCAGGCCCTCCTGGGCGATGCGGTAGAGGACCAGCTCGACGTCCTCGCTCAGCGAGGGCAGGTCCGCCTCGACCCTGCGTGTCACGGGAACGCCGGTGCTCTGGGAGAAGTCGCTGCTCAGCGCGCTGAGGGCGCTCTGCAGGCCGAGGTCTTCCAGGACGCCGGGACGCAGGCGTCGGGCGACCTGCCCCACCTCGTCCAGGCTCGCGCGGACGCTCTCCTGCACCGCGTGCAGGTCCTCTCGCAGATCTTCAGGCGCTCGGTTGGCGGCGTGTTTGAGGCTCAGCAGGACCACGGTCAGGCTCTGGCCGATCTCGTCGTGCAGCTCGCGGGCGATGCGGCGTCGCTCGCCCTCCTGAGCCGCGAGGGCGTGGGCGCTGCTGGCGCTGCGTTCGGCCTCCAGCCGGTCCAGCATCGCGTTGAAGGTGTCGATCAGGTGGGCGAGATCACGATTGCCGCCGCTGGGCAGCCGATCATGGGGATGCAGCAGGTCCACCCGCTGCATGAGGGCGGTGAGCGCGTCGAGCGGTGCCAGACTGGTGCGCAGGAGCAGGGCGTTCGCCGTCAGGATCACCGCCAGGCCGACCGTCAGCACCGGGATCTCGGTCAGGAGCACCGGGGAGGAGACGGTGGCCGGTGAGAGGGCGAGCACCAGCGTACCGACGGTGAAGACCAGCCCGTTGATCGCGAACAGCCGCCTGAACAGGATGCGCCCCGGACTGCGCGCCCCTGCTTGACGGTGGGTGCGTTCGCTCATCTGACCAGCTTCCTCGTTGCGGCACGGGCCTGTCCATTCGGGGTGCCTCCCATACCCCTGTGCCGTCCCTACATGTTTCACCCCTGCTCAGATGGGTGCCGACCCCAATGGCGGAGAAGAGGTGGGACCGATGGGATGAAAGGGCGGCGAGCACCGGCAGACGGGAGAGGGCCATGGGTACGAGCGATGTCGGCATTCTCTGGCTGGACGCCGTCACCCGCGACGGTGTCACGATCACGGTGAACGCGGCCGCCCGAGCCTTCATCGCCGATCCCGTGGCGTGCGCCTCCTACCCGGGCTCACCGGACGCCGCCAAACTCGCCGCCGTCGAGGCGGAGGTCCGCGACTACGTCGGGCGGCGCGACCTGTCCCGGCTGTCCAAGCGGGTCGACCTCGTCTGCGCGGCCGGCGACGAGGCACGCCACTGGGGCGTCGAGGTGGCACTGGTGGCGATCACCCGCGTCGAGGTGCGGCGCCGCGAGGACCTGATCCGCTGGGCGGAACGAATCGCGTCGTGACGGCGACCACGAGTGGAAGGAAGTGATCGCCGATATGGACATCACCCGCACGACCGTACCCGGTACGGGAACCCTGTTTCACTTCGCCACCCGAGACGGCCAGCGACTCGCGGTCATGGTGGAGGGCGACGGACCGCGGCGGCTTCTGGTGTACGGCGCGGGCGACGAGCCGGCGCAGGCCATCGCGCTGGAGCAGGACGAGGCCGACCAGATCGCGCAGGTCCTGCACAGCCGGTCGGTGGACGACAGGCTCGCCGCCCTCGAACGACGGATGGCCGACATCGCCAGGGCCACGAAGGCCGCAGGGGTCACAGGGAGCACAGGAGGGGCCTCGTGAGCACACCGCCCGCGGTACGCCACCTCCTCCGACGGGAAGGTGCCATGCAAGCGCGCGACATCGCGGTGACCATTCCGACGGTCACCAGGGGTGACTCCGTCGCGAAGGCGGTCAGGATCATGGTGATCGGCCGCCTGCCGGGGTTGATCATCGTGGACGACCTCTCGCGGCCCCGGGTGGTGCTTCCCGGCACCCAGGTGCTGCGGCTCGCCGTGCCCGGTTCCTACCAGGAGGATCCCGCCCTCGCCAGGACCATCGACGAGGACTACGCGGACCAGTTCTGGCAGGATCTGGGTAACCGCACGGTCGGTGACTGCCTGCCGCGCGATGCCACCAGGCCGGTGACCGTCTCCGCGAGCGCGAACCTGCTCGAGGTGGCCGCGCTGATGGCCAGGACGCGCAGCCCGATCGTGGCCGTGGTCGACCGGGACGCCTCGCTGATCGGGGCGATCACGCTGGAGCGGCTCCTCACCAGCCTGGCGGTCTTCGGTCTCGGTGAGTCTTGAGCGCCCTGCTCGCCCTGTCGATCTTTCTAGTCGCGTTCTTCTTCATCGCCACCGAGAAGGCCAACAAGGTCAAGGTGGTCCTCATCGCCGCCGGTGTGATGGCGGTCCTGGGGTTGATACCGGGTTCGGAGGTCTTCTTCTCCGAGCACGAGGGCATCGACTGGAACGTCATCTTCCTGCTGCTCGGAATGATGATCATCGTAGGGATCATCAAGCAGACGGGGATCTTCGACTACCTGGCGATCTGGGCCGCCAAGCGGTCCAAGGGCGATCCGTACCGGCTGATGGTCATGCTGATGGTGATCACAGCGATCGCCTCGCCGTTCCTCGACAACGTCACCACGATCATGCTGGTGGCGCCGGTCACGGTGGTCGTGTGCGACCGGCTGCGGATCCCGGCTCAGCCCTACCTGATCGCGGAGGTGCTCGCCTCCAACATCGGTGGCGCGGCCACCCTCATCGGGGACCCGCCCAACATCATCATCGGCAGCCGGGCGGGGCTCACGTTCAATGACTTCCTGGTGCACATGGCACCCATCGTGGTCGTCATCTTCGCCGCGTTCGTCCTGCTGACCAAGGTGTTGTTCAGGAGCTCCTTCCAGTACAACCCCGAGCACGTCTCCGCGGTGATGGCACTGCAGGAGAAGCGGGCGATCACCGATCCACGCCTGCTCGTGCGGTGCCTGGCGGTGCTCGCCGTGGTGGTGGTGGGGTTCGGGATGCACGCGGTGGTGCACATCGAGCCGTCCATCGTCGCCCTCGTGGGAGCGGGGGTGATGCTCCTGATATCGCGCCTGTCGGTCTCGGAGGTGCTGGCGGAGGTCGAGTGGCCGACGCTGGTGTTCTTCATGGGACTGTTCGTGATGGTCGCGGGTCTGGTGCAGACCGGTGTGATCGCGACGATCGGGACGTGGGCCATCAACGTGGTCGGCGACGACTACTTCCTCGCGGCGACGTCGCTGCTGTTCGGCTCCAGCGTGCTGGGGGCGTTCTTCGACAACATCCCCTACGTCGCGACGATGGCACCGGTCGTCGAGGGGATGGTGGCGCAGGCCCCCGACCCGGCGACCGGGCAGGCGCTGTGGTGGGCGTTCGCGCTGGGCGCCGACTTCGGCGGCAACGGTACGGCGGTCGCGGCCAGCGCGAACGTGGTCGCGATCGGCATCGCGGCGCGGACGGGACATCCGATCAGCTTCTGGCAGTTCACCAAGTACGGGATCGTGGTGACGGTGCTGAGCACGCTCATGGCGTGGGTGTACGTCTGGCTGCGTTACTTCACCTGACCGCCTCGCGGGGCTGGTTCCGGTCCGCGTCGGGGGCCGGAACCGGGCCGGTCCGTGTCGAGGTCGTGCCCGGTTCGGGATCGTGTCCGCTTCCGATCTCGACCCGCGCGGCCGGGTCCGCGCCCGGTTCCGGCTCGTGCCCGGTCGGCGCGGGTGTCGAGGTCAGGTCCGGTCGGCCTGCCGGGACCCGCGGGGCAGGAGCAGCGCGACCAGTGCGCCCACCCCGCACAGGACGGCCGTGATCAGGAAGATCTCGCTGTACTCGATGTGCAGCGCCTCCTTCACCTTCTCCTGGTACTCGGCGAGCCGCCCGGCGTACACGACGGGGTCCACCCCGAAGGGCAGCGGCGTGTCCAGGTCGGCGGTGAGTGACTGGAAGCGGTGGAAGCCCCACGCGGACAGCGCGGCGACGCCGAGCAGCATGCCCATCATCCGGGCCACGACCACCGCCGCCGAGGCCACCCCGTGCTGGACGGCGGGCACGGCCCGCAGCACCGCGGAGGAGACCGGTGCGATCACCAGGCCGAGACCCAGGCCGGCGACGACGAGGTCGACGTCCACGCGGTATCCGGCCGAGGCCAGGTCCAGGGGCCACTGGCCGATGCGCGCGTACCCGGCCGTGGCCACCGCGAGCCCGAGCACCGTCACCGCGCGCTCGCCGTAGCGGCGGGCCATCACGCCGCCCACCAGCGCGGCGACCGAGAGCGCGACGAGGAAGCGCGACAGCACCAGGGCGCCGTCCAGGCTGTCGAGCCCCAGCAGCGTCTGCGCCGACAGTTGCACGTCGACCAGGGTGACCAGCAGCGCGGCGCCGGTCAGGAAGCTCACCCCGAGCGTGGCGAAGAACGGGCCGCGCCGCACCCCCGTCATGTCGATCAGCCGGGTCGCGGAGCGCCACTCCCAGGCGACGAACGCCGCGCCGGACACGACCCCGGCGACGATCATGGGCATGCCCCACGGGGGGAGGACCGACCGGCCGGGGTCGGGGTTGTAGAGACCGGCCACGAGCAGGCCGAGTGAGAGCGCGAGCAGCAGCCCGCCCACCACGTCGACGCGCCTTCTCACCCCGGGTTCCCTGTCGCGGGAGGGCGGCGGCACCGACCGCTGCACGGCCACCGCCGCCAGGGCCACCAGCGGGACGTTCAGCCAGAAGATCGACCGCCAGCCGCCGAGTTGCACGCCGCCGATCTGGAGCCCGGCGGGGACGAGGGCGGCGAGGGCGGCGCCGTACAGGGGACCCAGCACGCTGCCGAGTTCCTGGGCCGACCCCACCGCGCCGAGCGCCACAGGGCGCTCGTCCTCCTCCCACAGGTCCCCGATCAGGGCCATGGTGATGGGCAGCAGCGCGCCGCCCGCCACTCCCTGCAGGGTCCGCCCCGCGACGAGCCAGGGCACGGTCTCGCCCAGCGCGGTGATCACCGAGCCCGCTGCGAAGCCCGCCAGGCACAGGTGGATGAGCGGGCGCCTGCCGTACCGGTCGGAGAGCTGGCCGAGCAGCGGCATGGCCGCGATGTAGCCGAGCAGGAAACCGGTGACGATCGGGGTGGCCCGCTCCAGGTGGTTGAGCGGAACGTCGACGTCCCTCGCGATGTCGACGAGGACGGTCACCACGACGTAGGCGTCCAGGGCCGCGAGCAGCACCGCGGTGCCGCCGACGCCGAGGGCGGTCCGTCGCCGGGTGGGGAGGGCGTCGCCCGAGACGGCGTGGGTCATCTGCGGGTCACCGTGCGGGTCACCGTGCGGGTCACCGTCACTCCGTCGGAGCGGTGATCTGGACCGGCACGTCGTAGTCGCCGAAGGTCACGATCACCTTGCCGTCGGTCAGTGGCAGGTCCGCCTTGAGCAGCCGGTTGGTGGCCTTGTCGATCCAGAGCACCGCGTCGACGTTCTGCGTGAGACCGGGCACCATCGTGGCGAGCACCTGCTGGGAGAGCGTCGCCGAGACCCGGTAGGTGTCGACGCCGTCCAGCTTCTCCGCCGCCTGGGTCTTCGCGTCGAGCGCGTTGGTCAGTAGCTGTACGACGCCCTTCTCCGGGTTGAGGATGGCGGACGGGTCGTAGATCGCCGCCAGCTGGCTCCGCGACATCTGCTGGAAGCCGCCGGTCACGCCCTTGAAGTGGACGGTCTCCCCGATCAGCACGAAGTTGATCTCCTGGAGACTGCCCAGTACGTCGATCTGGAGGGTGCCGTCCGCGTCGCCGGTCCCGCTGAGACGACCGGAGGCCTTCTTGACCGGTACGGGCGGGGTGCCCTCGGTCTCCAGGGAGAAGGTGGCGGACTTCACGGAGCGCGTCGCCTCCGCGGACTTCTTGACCAGATCCGCCCCGCTGGGAAGGGCTGTCGTGCCGTCGGAGGCACCGCCGCCACTGCATGCGGTGACCAGGGATAACGCGGCGATCACCGCGGTGATGAGGATCCGGCGAGCAGACATGGGCGGATCGTAACGACCTTCCGGTCTACTAACGAGGAACGACCGGTATCGGTTTCGCGTCAGCGGATGCTTTTGAGGTGCTTGACCACCGGCGCGTACGCCGCTTCCAGCTCGATCAACTGGTCGTCGGTGAGCAGGTCGATGAAGTGACGGCGCACGCCGGCCACGTGGTGGGGCGCGACCTTCTGGATGGTGGCCCAGCCGTGCTCGGTGAGGACGGCGAAGGTGCCGCGCCTGTCGTCGGCGCAGGTCTCCCTGGCGACCAGACCGGCGGCCTCCATCCGGGAGATCTGGTGTGACAGGCGGCTGCGGGACTGGATCGTGGCCTCCGCCAGATCACTCATCCGCATGCGGTGACCGGGGGTCTCCGAGAGGTTCACCAGGATCTCGTAGTCGTTGAACGAGAGCCCGAAGGGCTGGAACTCACGGTCGAGGCGATGCTCCAGGAGCTTGTGCGCGGCGAGGTGGGCACGCCATGCCCGCTGCTCGACGGAGGACAGCCAGCGAGGCTCCTGATCTTTCACCGGCCGCTCACCACTTTCGTTCACCGCGCGTGTGACCACGACTCCGACGGGTTCACCCCCCAGTCGACCACTCCGCTCGCCGGGCGGGGCTTGCTTCGCGGTCATAGATCAGAATCTACCTCAGAAGGCGTCGTTCGCTCGTGGTGGCTGTGCGGCGAGGTCCATCCATCTCTCCACCTCGTCGGGGTGGCGGGGCAGCCCGGCCGACATGAGGCGGGCGCCGTCGGAGGTGATGATCAGGTCGTCCTCGATGCGCACGCCGATACCGCGAAGCTCCGGCGGAAGCGTGAGGTCGTCCGGTTGCAGGTAGAGGCCGGGCTCGACGGTCAGCACCTGTCCCTCCTCCAGCACACCGTCCAGGTAGACCTCCGAGCGGGCCCTGGCGCAGTCGTGCACGTCCATGCCGAGCATGTGACCGCTGCTGCACAGCGTGTAGCGGCGGTACAGGCCGCTGCCGGGCTCCATCGCCTCGTCCGCGCCGATCTTCAGCACACCCCAGTCGTGCAGTCCCTCCGCGATGACCCTCATGGCCGCGCGGTGGAAGTCGCGAAAGCTCACACCGGGGCGCAGGGTGGCGATCGCCGCCTCCTGGGCCTCGTACACCAGCTCGTAGACCTGACGCTGGACCGGGCTGAAGCGCCCGGAGAGCGGGAGGGTCCTGGTGATGTCGGCGGTGTAGAGGTGGTCGGTCTCCACACCCGCGTCGAGGAGCAGCAGTTCGTTCGCGTCCAGCCGCCCGTCGTTGCGGATCCAGTGCAGGACGCATGCGTTGGCGCCGGAGGCCACGATGCTGTCGTAGCCGACCGCGTTGCCCTCCAGGCGGGCGCGGAGGCCGAAGACCCCCTCCAGATAGCGTTCGCCGCGCCGGTGTCCCAGCGCGGCCGGCAGGGCCCGCACCACGTCCTCGAACCCGCGCGTGGTGGCGTCGATCGAGAACTGCAGCTCGGCGACCTCCCACTCGTCCTTGATCAGTCGCATCTCGGACAGGAACGTCTCCAGCTCCTCGTCGCCGTCGCCGGGGGAGACCCGCGCGTCGACGGACGCGTCCACCCCGCGCAGCACCCGCGCCGGTCCGCCGAGCACGTCGTCCAGCCTGTCGATCGGCGCGCAGGCGATCTGGTGCAGGGCTTCGGCCTCGGCCAGGTCGGGGCGGCGGCCCACCCAGAACTCGCCGTAGCGGCGGTCGCGGTAGAACTCCTGCCCGGCCTCGCCCGGCGCCGATCTCGGTGAGCGGGGGCGCAGGAACAGCGTGGCCTCCCCCGAGGGCTCGACGACCAGCACGTCGTCGGGCTCCTGGTCGCCGGTGAGGTAGGCGAAGGCGCTGTGCGCCCGGAACCGGTAGTCGCTGTCGTTGCTGCGGACCTTGAGCGTGCCGGACGGGACGACCAGCCGCTCGCCGGGAAAGCGGGCGGCGAGCGCGGCGCGTCGCTTGGCGGTGTAGGCGGCCTGCGGCAGCGGGGCCAGGTCGTCGCGGTGCGTGTCGGCCCAGCCGGTGTTCATGAACGCGGCGAGGGCCTCGGAGACCGGCAGGTCGTGGCTGCCGGTGTTGAGCTTCTGGGTCATCGTGTTCCCGGGAGCGGAGGTCTCTGGTCGCCCCCACGCTAGCCCGGAGCGGTGCGGCCCGCACACCCGGCGCGTACCGGGCCGCACGGAGGACACGGAGGACACGGAGGACACGGGGGAGCACGGGGGAGCACCGGGGAGCACAGGGGGCCGTGGGTCAGCCCACCGGGACCCGGTACTCCCTGGCCAGGTCGGACGTCGCGGCCTCCTCGAAGACGACCGCGCCGCCCAGGGCCGCCTTGTCCGGCTTGGCCACGTACGACAGCAGCGAGGCGGGCCTGTCGAAGGTGGTGAAGTCCATGATCGTGCCGAACTCCTCGCCCCAGGCCGACTGGCCGCGGTGCGCGGCGACCACCGCCGCCCGGGTCAGGTCCTTGCCCTCGCAGGCCTTCTTGAGCGCGTCGACGACGATCGCCGCCGCCGAGTAACCCGCGGGGACGCCGCTGTCGATGGCCGTGTCCGGATATTTCGCCGTATAGTCGGCGGCCAGCTTTTTCAGGGCGGGCAGTTCTGAGCTGATCGGCGTGCCGGCGGTCATGTAGTAGAAGTCCTTCAGCAGGGCGGGCCCGGCCGGAGTGGGCAGCAGTTGCGGGGAGTAGGCCGAGTTGCTGCCGACGAACGGCACGTCCATGCCCTTGGCGAGCGAGACACCGACGAGCGAGGCGGTCTGCCTCGGGCCGACGGAGACGAGGACGGCCTTGACGCCCTCCGCCTTGAACGCGGCGACCTGGGCGCTCATGTCCTGGTCGGTGGCCTTGATCTTCTGTTCCACGAGCGTGAGGCCGAGCTTCTCCGAGGCGTACTTGGAGCCGTTGAGGGCGCTCTCACCGTAGTCGCCCTCGAAGTACAGGTGCCCGATTCTGTCCCCGGACCTGAGGCCCTTCTCCCTGGTCAGGAAGTCAACCCCGTTGATCATGTCGATGTCGTAGGTCGTCCCGGTGACCTGGATGGCCCTGCTGCCGAGCAGCCCGGTCGCCCAGGCCTGCGGGAGGGTGAGCATCTGGTCGGTCTCGATGCGCTGCTTGAGCGCGTTGACCATGGGCGAGCCGACGACGTGGGCGAGCGCCACCACCTTCGGGGCGATCTCGGTGTAGGCCGCGACCGCCTTCTGCGCGTCGTAGCCGTGGTCGCGCACCAGAGCCTCCAACTGCCGTCCGCACACGCCCCCGGCCGCGTTCGCCTGCTCGAAGTACAGCTGCTGCGCCTGGGTCAGGCTCTTGCCGAACGAGGCGTACGGGCCGGTGAGGTCGGTCATCAGACCGATCGTGATCTTGTCGGCGGTGACGCCGGGTCCCGTCTTCACACCGTCCCCCCCGACGGCGGAGGGGGCGGAGGCATCCCCGCCGCCCCCGGTGGCCTTCTCGCTGGCGCACGCGGTGACGGTCAGGGACAGGGCGGCCAGGGCGGCGAGCGCCGCGACGCCTCGGACCGGGGTTCTTGGGATTCCCATGTCATCAGTTCCTTGTGTCGGGGGAGTCGGGGGACGGCGGCGGCGATGGCGGGGCCTTCGTCGCCGCGGGAGCCGGGGAGGTGGGAGCGGAGGAAGCGGGGACGGGGGAAGCGGGGACGGGGGCGAGCCGCCGACCGGCGGCCGGGCGCAGGCGTCCGGCGAGGCCGAGCAGCCCGCCGGGCAGGAAGAGGACGATGACGACGACGGCGGCGCCGTACAGGACGCGGGCCGCCTCCGCGGGCGAGACTCCGCCGGAGCCCGGCTCGGCCACCAGCGGCAGGGCGTCGCTGTAGCGGCTGAGCAACTGGGGGAGCATCGAGACGAAGAACGCGCCGATCACCGCGCCCGCGACGGAGCCGAGTCCACCGATGACGATCATCGCAAGGTAGTCGAGGGAGAGCAGCAGGCCGAAGTAGTCGGGCACGGTGCGCTGGAAGATCAGCGCGAGCAGGACCCCGGCCAGCCCCCCGTACATCGACGAGAGCACGAACACCCCGGCGCGGTAGCGGGCCACGGGCACGCCCATCACCCCGGCCGCGATCTCATGGTCACGGATGGTGTTCATGGCCCTCCCAGGACGGCCGCGCAGCACCCCTCGGGCGAACAGCGCCGCGCCGGTCAGCAGGACCAGGCCCAGGAACCACAGCCGCTCCAGCGAACCGAAGGGCACTCGCGCGACCACCAGTTCGGGGGTGTCGGCGAACACGAACCCGAACAGCTCCATCGGTGGTACCGGGCGCCCGTTGTACCCGCCCGTCACAGGTTCGGCGTTGAACAGCACGTGCTGGCCGACGAAGATCAGTGCGAGGGTGGCGATGCCGAGGTAGGCGCCTTTCAGGCGTCCCGCGATGGGGCTGAACACGCCGCCCGCGACGCCCGCCGCGAGCACCGCGAGCAACGCCGCCACGGGCGTGGGCAGGCCCAGGCCACCGAGGGCGTGTGCGCCGCCCTCCGGCTCGGAGGCGAGGTAGACGTAGGCGTACGCGCCGACCGCCAGGAAGAAGGCGTGTCCCATGGACAGCTGGCCGGTGGCACCGGTCAGCAGGTTGACACCGATCGCCCCGATCGCCGCCGACATCGCGAAAAGTCCGGTCTGCAGCCAGAAGCCCTCCAGGTAGAACGGTACGGCGACCGCCACCACGGCCAGTGCGGCGCAGGAGAGGATGATCTTTCTAGACACGTGCCGGCTCCCTCGTCCCGAACAGTCCCGCGGGGCGGATGAGCAGGACCACGATCATCACGAGGAACGGCGCGACGTCGCCGATGCCGCGGCCGAGGAAGGCGAGGTCGTTCTGGTAGCCGCTCATCATGGCCTCGGTGACACCGATGATCAGCCCTCCGGCCAGCGCCCCCGTGGTGGAGTCGAGGCCGCCCAGGATCGCCGCGGGGAACGCCTTCATCGCCGCGAAGGCGGTGCCGCGGTCCAGCCCCGGGGTCGGGAAGACGCACAGGAAGAGCGCCGCGACGGCGGCGAGCGCCCCGGCGACCGCCCAGGCTCCCATCGAGACCCGCCCGCGCCGCACGCCCATCAGCGCGGCGGTCTCCGCGTCCTCCGCGGTGGCGCGCATGGCGATGCCCCAGTTCGTGTGCTTGAACGCCAGCAGGAACGCGGTGATCAGGGCCGCCGCGACGGCCAGTGCGACCACCCGGGTCTGGGCGACGCTGACGTCACCCAGGTGCAGCACCCGGTCGCGCCAAGGGTCGCCCATGGCGAGCACGTCGGTGCCGATCCGCCTGGTCAGCTCGGTCGTCAGCACGATGTCGACGCCGATCGTCACGATCGCCAGCACGCTGTGCGAGGCGGTGTTCGCCCTGCGGACGACCAGGAACTCGATGAGGGCGCCCACGGCGGCCGCACCGGCGACGCCCAGCAGCAGGGCGGTCCAGAAGCCCACCGACGGGTGCGTTCCGGCCACGATGAAGCCGCCGACCAGCAGTAGCGAGGCGTGCGCGAAGTTCACCACCTCGGTCGCCTTGAAGATGATGACGAAGCCCAGGGCGATCAACGCGTACACGGCTCCGACGGAGATCCCGTTCACCAGGAGTTCGAGAAAAGTGATCACGGAGCGACCTCCCCGTCCCCGCCCGCCGCGCTTCCGGCGTTCGTGTCCTTGCCCGTCGTGTTCTCCGCGCTCGCGTTCTCGACGGTCGTGTCCTCGGCGGTGGGAAGCACCGCGGTCGCGCTCTCGACCACGGTGCTTTCCACCGCCGCGCCCAGGTAGGCGCGGACCACCTCCGGATCGTTCTGCACCTCGCGGGGTGACCCGTCCGCGATGCGCCTGCCGAAGTCCAGGACCGTCACCGCGTCGGCGAGCCGCATGACGATCCCCATGTCGTGCTCGACCAGCAGGATCGAGATGCCGAGGCTCTCCCGTACCGCGACGATCAACTCGGCCATGTCGCGGCGCTCGCCGCCGTTCATGCCGGCGACCGGCTCGTCCAGCAGCAGCAGCCGGGGTTCCATGCACAGGGCCCGTGCCAGCTCCACGCGCTTCTGCACGCCGTACGGCAGCAGTCCGGCGGGCGTGGCCAGTCGTTCGGAGAGCCCGACGAACGCGGCGATCTCGGTCACCCGCTCGCCGTGCTCGGCCGCCTCGCGCCGGGCCGCCGGCAGTCGCAACCCGGCCGAGAGGAACCCGGCGCGGGTCAGCCGGTGGCGGCCGAGCATGAGGTTGTCCCTTACCGACAGGCGCGGTGACAGGGCGATGTTCTGGAAGGTGCGCGCCACGCCCAGGGCGGCGACACGGTGCGGGGCCAGGGAGGTCAGTTCCGCGCCGCCGAACCGCACGCTGCCCGAGGCGGCCCGGTAGACGCCCGACAGGACGTTGAAGAAGGTCGACTTTCCCGCCCCGTTGGGCCCGATCACCGCGTGGAGGCTGCCGGGCTCGACGGTGAAGCCGACCGCGTCCAGCGCGGTGAGCCCGGCGAAACGCACGGTCACGTCACGCACGTCGAGCCGGGGAATGTAAGGGGCCGTACCATCCGGTTGGTATGTGTCGCTCACGCCGACCACCTCGCCAGCGCGGGCCGAGCCGCCTTCCGCGTCCCACGTGCCGCGACCGGGGAGGTGTCCTCGATGCCAAGGTAGCGACGGCGCACCTCGTCGCTCGCGGCGAGTTCCGCGGCCGGCCCCGACAGCACCACCTCGCCGACCTCCAGCACGTAGGCGTACGAGGCCAGGGACAGGGCCATCGCGGCGTTCTGCTCCACCAGGAGCACGGTGGTGCCGTCGGCGTTGATCTCGCGGACGGTCTCGGCGATCCTGGCGGCCATCAGCGGCGCGAGACCGAGGGTGGGTTCGTCGAGCAGCAGCATCCTGGGCCTGGCCATCAGCGCGCGGCCGATGGCGAGCATCTGCTGCTCCCCGCCGGACAGCAGGCCCGCGCGTTGTCCGGCGCGCCCGGCGAGCACGGGGAATAGCGTGAGCACCCTCTCCCTCGCCTCGGCCGCCGACCGCCGGTCGGGTGCGCCGAGGGCGCCGGCCCGCAGGTTCTCCTCGACCGTCATCCGCGCGAAGACCTTGCGCCCCTCGGGTACCTGGACGACGCCCCCCGCCACGATGGCCGAGGTGGCGGCGCCGGACAGCCGTGCGCCGCCGAACCCGACCTCGCCCGCGGTGATGCCGCCCCGGTGGAAGCCGAGGGTGCCGGAAACGGCGCGCAGCAGGGTCGACTTCCCCGCGCCGTTACCGCCGAGCACCGCGACGACCGAACCGCGCGGGACGCTCAGCGAGACACCCCGCAGGGCCGGGACCGGGCCGTAGCCCACCGCCAGATCCCTGACGGCCAGCCCGGAGTCCCCGGGAGGGCGAGGGGCGTGCACGTCCATGTGTGCCTCCTGACAGCCGATGAACGCACCCAACCGAGACGCTTCACCGGCGTCCAGAGGGCAAGGTGAAGTCGGGGCGGACGCCCATGCGGGACGGGTCCCGGTTGTGCGTGTGCACAACCCCGGGTCACGAAACAGAACAGAACCTTGTTCGGCAAGGTGTTTTGCTGTCACGATCCCCAGATGGGGACCCGGCCGGTTACGGACGACGAAGTACGCAGGGTCATGCGCCTGGCCGCCCGCAGGCTGTTGCTGAGACTTCCCGAGCTCACCGACGAGCTCGTCGCCAAGATCCGTGACACCGACGAGGCGTACCGGCGGATGGTTCCCACCGACGACCACTGGCAGAGCGTCTACGAGGCGATGCGGGACGGTATCGGCGCCATCCTGCTGCCCCGCTCCGAACGGTGCGACGTGCCGCAGGCGGAGAGGACCGCCCGGCGCAGGGCTGAGCAGGGACTGCCCATGGACTCCCTGCTGCGCAGCTACCGGCTCTCCGCGCAGGTGATGTGGGACGGTCTCATCGACGTGGTCACCGAGGAGGAGTCGGACAGCCTGCCCGTCCTGATCCGCAGCGCCACGAAGGTGTGGCACGCCACCGACCGGCAGGCGATCGCCGCCGCCGAGGCATACCGAAGACGGGAGTCCGAGTTGTTCGGCCGCACAGCCGAGAGGGTCCAGGCCCTGCTCGACGCGCTCCTTGAGGACCGGGCCGACGCCGGACTCGTCCGCAGCGCCGCCGCCGCGCTCGACCTGCCCGAACTGGGCCGGTACGCCGTCGTCATCACCCGGCTGCCCGGCCGCCACGACCACGGGAACGACACCCCGCGGCCGACCACCCTGGGCGTGATGCGGCTGCTGTGGCGGATGCGCCCCGACTACGAGGTGTCGGTCGTGTTGCTGCGCGACGCGGACATGGACGACCTCGCCGGAGAGCTTCGCCCGTACGTCACCGGATGCGCCGGGATCAGCCCGGTCGTCGAGGGACTGGCCGAGCTGGGCCGCGCCAGGCGGCTCGCCGAACTGGCCCTGCGGACCTGCGTGGGCGAAGGCCCGGAGATCGCCAGACTGGAGGACAGACTGCCCGCCGCGCTGGTGGTCAGCCAGCCCGAACTCGCGGGTCACCTCAGCGGTGCCGTATTACGGCCCATCCTCGCTCTCGACCCGGCCGACAGGGAGGTGCTCCTCGGGACCCTGGAGGCGTGGCTGCGATGCGAGGGCTCGGCCATGCGCGCCGCCGGGCGGCTGTACTGCCACCGCAACACGGTTTTCAACCGCATCCGCCGAATCGAGCAGCTCACCGGCCGCTCGCTCGCCCGCCCGCTCGACATCGTGGAGCTCACCCTCGCCCTCGACGCGGTGCGGTTGCTGCCCGTCACCTGACAGTCGATACTTTGCTCTCCCGCGTGCTTAGCGTGTGGCACAAGAGGGCAAAGGTAGGAATACTCGCGCCAGGCTGAACCGAGGTGATGCCAATGCTGATCGGTACGATTCTTCAAGGCAAGGGCACGGAGGTGGTGACCGTCCGCCCGGACTCGACGGTCGCCGCGTTCCTGGCCGTTCTGGCCGAGAAGAACATCGGCGCCGTGGTGGTGTCCGAGGACGGCTCGTCCATCGCGGGCATCGTCTCCGAGCGCGACGTGGTGCGGCGACTGCACGACCGGGGCGCCGCCGTGCTGGAGGACCCGGTGTCCTCCATCATGACGGCCGAGGTCCGCACCTGCTCGCCGGACGACAACGTCGACGGACTCCGCCAGACCATGACCACGCACCGTATCCGGCACGTGCCGGTCGTGAGCGCGGGCCGGCTGGCGGGGATCGTGAGCATCGGTGACGTGGTCAAGAGCGCCATCGAGACGCTGGAGACCGAGAAGGCCCACCTGGTCGACTACCTCCACCGCTGAGCCGGAGGTCTCCGAACCCCGGGTTTCGAGGGTTCGACCCCTGAGTTCGAGCCCTCGGGACCGGGTTCCCGAGGCGAGGCCCGCTGAGCCCGTATCGCCCGGAGAGACCGTTTCCCCGAGCCTGGATTCGTGAGCTCGACCCGCCCTTTCCCACGCCTGGATCCGTGAGCCCGGCCCGCCGTGATCCTCCCAGGAAGCCCGGATGGGCCCGGCGCGTCGCGCCGGGCCCATCACGTTCTCGCTACTGCACGGTTATCTTGTCCACCTCGATCGTCAGCCCCTTGACCTGCGGTGTCGACGTGCCCGTCGTCACCGTCCCGATCCCGGCGCTGACGCCCTTGATCTTCATCGTGTAGCTCAGGCTGCCGCCGGGGGCGCCGGGCGTGCTGGACACCCGGAGATCCGTGGTCGGCGGGCCGGTGATCTGGCCGCCCGCGGTGCCGTCGGCGTTCTCGGCGCCCACGGTCAGGCCGTAGCCGGCGGGAGGATCACCGGGCAGGTTGCCCGGGTCGTAGGTGTAGGTGATGTCCTCGGTCCCGTTCAGGCCGATCCACTGCTGGAAGACCTTGAGGTTGCTCGTGCCGTAGAGGTTGACCCGCCACTCGATGACGAGCCAGTTGCTGACGCCGTCGGTCAGCGTTCCGGCGTAGATGCCGGGTGTGCCGGTGCCGTCCAGGTCGGTCCAGTAGGGGGCGAGCACGTTGTTCGGGGTCGCGGGGTTGGGCAGGGTCTGCGGCTCGAACGAGACGTCGGCCGAGCCCGAGCTTCCCCCGGCGATCGTGTAGCCGTTGGAGACGATGCCGATCCTGTTGTAGGTCTGGCCCGCGTACCGGAACGAGGGCACGGTGAAGTTGATCGCCTGCTCGTCGCCGATCGGTACCGGCGCGATGCCGAAGGCGTCGAGCGGCAGGTACGGGGCGGGACCGGTGCCCGGGGCGATGCCCGGCCTGTCCGGCTGCCTGGCCGCGAGGGTGGTCTTCGTCGTCGCGATCTGGGTTCCGATCTTGGTGGCGCCGGTCACCGAGTTCAGCCGCAGCTTTCCGTCCAGCGTGCTGAGCGCCGTGACCTCGGCGTTCTCAAGGGTGTCGTTCCGCACGGTCACCGTGCAGGCGGACTCGCCGGTGTTGCGCGGGATGGTGGCCGGTGCGCAGGTCTGCTCCACCGGGATGGCGCCCTGCTTGCGGACGAACGCGACCGGCAGGTGCAGGTTGCGCGAGCCGCCCACCTGCTTGAGGTTCACCTGGCCGAAGTACTGGCCCTCCGGCAGGTCCGGCGCGGTGATCACCACGCTGAGCTTGACGCTCTTGCCCGCCTTCACGCTGAACAGCGGCGGCAGCACCGTGATGTTCGCGCCGTTCACAGTCGTGCCCGTCGCGGTGAAGGTGAGCGTCGAGTTCGTGACGTTGGTGAACGTCCGCTTGGCGGTGATGAGACCCGGCATGATCGGGGCGTTCACCGACGGCAGGTTCAGGTCGATGCGGTTCAGCGGGTCGTCGGCCGAGGCGGCGAAGTTCTCGCCCGTCTCGTCCAGGGTCAGGCCGGGGTCGCCGGCCTTGGTCAGGTCGACGCGCCCGCCGCCGGTGTCGAACGGGTCGGCCGGGGTGACGCGGTCCTGCTTGGTGACCGAGGTCTTCGCCGTCGTCTCCATCGCGGACTTCACCTGGCCGGGAGTCCAGGTCGGATGCAGCGCGAAGAGCAGGGCCGCGGAGCCCGCGATGTGCGGCGACGACATCGAGGTGCCCGAGATGGCCTGGTAGAGGTTGCCCTGCGGGCCACCGGCCGGACTCTCCAGCACCGGTGTCTGCCCGGCCAGGATGTGCAGGCCGGGAGCGGTGACGTCCGGCTTGAGGAAGTCGCCACCGGGGCCGCGCGAGGAGAAGGTGGTGATCGCGTCGCCCTGCCAGGTGGTCTTGGTGCCCTGGGTGAACGAGGCCGTCGCGCCGGGGTTGGCCGACAGGAACGCCAGCAGTGCGTCCCCCTCGGGCTTGTCGATGTGGACGGTGGGGAGCCAGTGGTTGTCCGTCATCACGTCGAGCGGGGAGGAGTTGTACAGGATCATGCCGGCCGCGCCGCCCTGCCGGACGCTGAAGCCCTTCAGGACACGGTCGGGGCCGCGCTCACAAAGGACGATCTTCCCGGTGAACAGACCCGGAGGTGCGGGCGTGGTGCAGAGCGCGTTGGAGTACGGCGGGGCCGAGGCCCGCACCACCGGCAGCGCGGAGGCGATGCCCGGGGTGATGGAGGCGCCCTTCACCGTGGCCGTCGCGCCGCCGGAACCCGACAGCGTGATCGTCGACTGGAAGGTCCTGGTCTGCGTGGAGGCCGCCACCGTGGTCACCCACGGGCTGACGTGGTTGACGGTCGCCGCGCCGGGGCCGGCGTTGCCCGCCGAGGCCGAGACGAGGACGCCCGCCGAGTACGCGTCGAGGAAGGCCAGCTCCACCGGGTCGCTGTAGGGGGAGGTGCCGCCGGAGATCGAGAAGTTGATCACGCGGACGCCGTCGAGGATGGCCCGGCCGACCGCCTGGGCGGAGTCGGAGGGATAGCAGCCGGCCTCACCGCAGACCTTGTAGACCGACACGTGCGCCGCAGGGGCGATGCCGTGGATCGGGCCCCGGCTGATGCCGAGCGGGTTCGCGTCGGCCACCGGCCCGCCCGCCGAGGTCGTCGCGGTGTGGGTGCCGTGGCCGTTGGAGTCGCGGGCGCTGTCGGGGAAGACCTCGCCGCCGACGTTCGCGTTGTAGGTCTCCAGGAACGGGGCGCCACCGATGAGCTTCCGGTTGCAGACGAACGGGTCGGCCGCCGGGGTGAGCGGGTTGTCGCCGAAGTTACAGGTGCGCGGCGTGCCGTCCTTGGTCGCCGGTGCGGCGGGCAGCGTGCCGGGGTCGGCGAACTGGGGGTGCTCGGGCCAGGCGCCGGAGTCCAGGATGCCGACGATGACGCCCTTGCCCGAGGAGGAGCTGCCGCCCAGCTTGTTGTAGATCGTGGGCGCTCCGATGAACGCGGGGCTGGAGTCGGTGAGCAGCTGCTCGGGCTTGTCCTCCTGGACGGCCGCCACGCCGGGCAGCTTCAGCAGCGAGGCCGCCTTGTTGGCGGGAATGCGCAGCGCGATACCGCCGTAGACGGTCCGCAGCTTCTGGCCCGCCTTGGCGCCTGGCACGTTCCTGGCGAGTTCGGCGAGGAAGGTGTTCTCGACGTCCTCGATGTGTCGCTGGTATTTCTTCGCGTCGTTGCTCTTGATGTCAAGAGCCTTTCCGGTCTTCGCCGGACTCGTCGCGGGAAGTCCCGCGAGGCCACCCTGATAGGCGGCGAAAGAGTCGTAGTCGAGCTTGACCATCACGCTGACCGTGGCGGCCGAGGTCGACTTCAGTAGCCCCTCATCACTTTGGGCGAGTTTGCCGGTGGGGGACTTCGCGCCCTGGATCGGCTCACCCCCGGTCAGGGGAGTCGCCGTCCATTTGGCGGACGGCGTGGGGGTGGGGGTGGGATCCGCGCTCGCCGGCGGCGCCATCGCCGCGACGAGCCCGACGCCGGCGGCGAGCACCGCCACGCGTCTGATCCTCGGTGAGTAGGGCCTTCTGGTCAACGAGACCTCCCTGTAGGCACGCATGAACAGATCACGCGGCAGGGAGGGGAGGCCACCTGGCATGCCTGGGGCACGGCATGCCGGGGAGGGCGCCGACCCTCCCCGTCGGGTGACACGTGCTCGGCCACCCGGCAGGGGCGGCCGATCATGACAGGGAGCCTAACTAGAGGTCATTTGTTTGCCTAGATCGTTAAATTGACACAATAATCCCCGGAATTGGTCAAATTTGCTTGCAGACTCGGCGGTGTTCGCATACCTCCGCAGTTCGGGCGCCTCCGTGCCCGCGTGCCTCGTGTCCCCGTGCCCTCGTGTCCCGTGGCCGGGGGAGGACACGACCACCCCGAGGAGGATGTTCCGTCGCGCGTAAACTGGCCGCACCTGACACACGGGAGGCTCGGTTGAAGCTCAAGCTTGATCTACATCCCCTCTACAACAAGGGTGGAGAGATCGACAAGGCGCTGCGGGGCATCATCGACGAGGCCATCAGGAAGAAGGCCACCGAGGTCGAGATCATCCCCGGCAAGGGCTCGGGCCAGCTGAAGAAGAAGGTCCTGCGCTTCCTGGAGCAGAAGGAGATCAAGGCCCTCTACCACCGCATCGACAAGGACGCCAAGAACCACGGTCGCCTCTTCGTCTACTTCCGCTACAAGTAGGCGCTTTCCGGTCCGGTGGCGTCTCTCCGTTCGGGAACTTTATGTTCGCTTTATCCGTCGCTTCTGGAAAAAGGAGAATTTTCGGGGCGGGGGAGACGGGGGTAGCGATAGGCGCGACGCGGGTGCTCGCCGGAGGCGGGTGTGAGATGAGGGTGGACGACGGCTGTCTCGTCGTCGACGTGCCGGGCCGCCATCCGATCCGGTTGCCGCTCACCGGCGAGGAACGCGCGGCCGGCCTGGTCCTGTACCGCCTTCCCCGCGAGAGCGGGGTCGTCTACGGGATCACGGTCCGTGACACCGCTGGGAGGGTCGTGCTCGACTCCCCGGGGGCCAGACATCGCCACCTGGTGGAGGAGTTCGCCGAGGACGCCGGGTTGACCTTCGAGTACCGGGGCTACGCCACGGAGTTCGAGGGGCGCGCCGACCTTGAGAACCGGGCGCCGCGGTGGCACACCACGGAGCACGCGGGGCTTCCGGTGCGTGGCGACCACTCTCTCGGGGAGGTGGCGCTCAGGCTCCGGCCGTACGACGAGGTGTCCGGCGAGATCAGGCCGCGCGAGGGTGCGCTGGAGGGCACCCCCTGTCCGGCGACCGCGCTCAGCTGGGACGGCCCGACGCTGGTCGCGAAGGATCCGGCGGCCGGACGCTCGCTGCGGCTCGCGCCCGCCTCCCTGTACCACTACCGGTACGAGCGCCGGGTGATCGTCTCCGGCAAGGAGGAGCGGCGCTCTCTCACCGGGCTCGCCGTGCTCGACGCCGACGGGCTGGTGCTCGCCGACCTTCCCGGCGACTGGCCGGTCCACGAGGTGGCCGTCTTCGCGGCCGGGCGGAAACTCCCCGTGCACGACGCCCTGAAGACATCGTCGAAAGGGGTGCGCGCCGCGCTGAGCAGGCGGGCTCCCGGATGGACGCGTCTCGCCGGCCTGGAGGTCCTGCGGATGTCCAGGGCCAAGAAGGCCGTCGCGGCCGGCGCGGGAGTGGCCGGGTTGTTCGTGATGGCCTACGTCGTCACGGCGGGTGGCTGGCTCGCGTGGCGGGGGGTGTCCGCGCTGGGCGGGATGATGCTGGACCTGCTGGACGCCAAGTGGCTCGCGGTCTTCTTCGCCCCCCTGATCGTCGTCTTCAAACCCGCGCGCCAGGCGTGGCACACCTGGCGTACCCGGCGCGGCGCCGCGCTCGGGCCGCCCGGCGGTCCGTACCTCTCGGTCCGCGGCGGGACGACGCTGCGCGTCCGGCTCGGTTCGCGGATGGTCCCCGACGACATCGAGATCGGGCCCGACCTGGGCTGTGCGGCCGCCCTGATGACCTACCGTCACGAGGGGCTGTCCGGACTCTTCGTGCTGGACGGCGAAGGCAGGCCCGTACGCCACCTGCCGGGGCCGTGGCCGCCGGAGGAGGCGCATCGTTTCGCCACGCGGTACGGACTCGGCTTCGAGGCCCGTACGCTGGGCCGTGAGGAGTATCTCGACCTCACCGCCCGCGCCCGGGACGCCGTACCCTGATCGGCGCGACGGCGCCGCGCAGGGCATACCTCGATGCCCGAGGTCTCTGAGCATGAGGATTCCACCGGGATAGATCGACGCCGAGTGGGCTCATACGGCACCATTATGTGACGCATGACGGCAATGTCCTCTCCGATGATCGGCGCAGCCTCCAGCAGCTCGTGGATCGCGGCGGGGTTCTGCCCGGGTGCGGGCCCGGTTCTCTCGTGCACGACCTTCCCAAAAGGGCCCGGCGCTCCCGCCCGCATACCTCTCACCTCCCCGAAAGGCCCCCCATGAGCGACCTCAACGCACTCCTCGCCCAGCGCGCCGAGCTGGACCGTCAGATCGAGGAACTCCAGTCCGGAGACCTGAAGGAGCGCGAGAACACGCTCGGCGGCATCCTCGTGGCCGTCGCCGAGTGGGCCACGGCACGCGGTCACGAGGCGCTCAGGAGGGACCTCAAGAACTGGGAGTACGTCACCTTCGCCGGTATCGAGGTCGGCGTGGGTCACGACGGCGGTGAGCGCTGGGGTCTGCCGCAGAGCTCGGTCAGCGTGATGGACTCCGTCAGCGGGACCGACGTGGAGTTCGGGACCACGCCCCCTCCGATCCAGGCCGTCCTCGGCCTGCTGGAGGGCCTGCTGGCCACGCGCTGACCTCGCCTCCGCGCGCCATGCGCCGGGGCTTCGGCGCCGTACCTCCGCGCGTACGCCGGAGTCTCGGCACAGCACGTCCGCGTGTACGCCGGGCCTCGGCCCGCGCGGCACCTCCGTGTCATGCGCCGGAGCCTTGGCCCGCACCGTCCGGCCTCGCGGGTACGCCGGACCCCGCTCTCCCCCGCGGAGGGCGGGGTTTTCCGCGTCAGAGCTTGCGGATGGTCCGCGCCTCCTCGGCCGCCGCGAGCACGACGTCCAGCGAGGAACCGATGCCCGCCGACACGACGGCCGAGATGGTCCCCTCGACGAACGGCACGTCGGCGATCACCACGCGCTCGTCGGCGAAGAGCCGGGCGGTGAGCACCGAGCTTCCCAGGTCGGGGATGAGGATCACCCCGTCCCCCCGGTCCACCTCCTCGATCGCCGCCGCCACCAGGTCGGGGCTGGTCCCGAGACCGCCGTCCTCGGTGCCGCCCGCGGCGGCGAGCGGCACGTTCGCGCCGCCGATCTGCGAGGCGAGCCGTGCCACCTCGGCCGCCAGCGGACCGCTGTGCGAGATGAGGACGATGCCTACCACGACGTCGCCACCGTGTGCAGGGCGGAGACGACGAGCGCGGTGGAGGCGGCGCCGGGGTCCTGGTGGCCCACGCTGCGCGGCCCGAGATAGCTCGCCCGCCCCTTGCGCGCCTGCATCGGGATCGTCGCCTCGGCTCCGGTGCGTGCCGCCTCCGACGCGGCGCCGATCGCCTCCGCCGGGTCCTTGCCGTCCCGTAAGGCCTGCTCCAGTGCCCGTACGGCCGGGGCGAGGGCGTCCACCATGGTCTTGTCGCCCTCGGCGGCCGAGCCCAGCTTCCGCACCCCGGCGAGCCCGGCCTCCAGAGCGGTGTGGAGTTGCGCGACGGACACCTCGGGGGTGTCGCCCAGTGTCCTGCCCGCCTCGCGGAACGCCGTGCCGTACAGGGGGCCGGACGCCCCGCCGACCTTGCGGATCAAGGTGTTGCCCACCAGCACCAGCAGCGATCCCGGGGTATCGGGTCCCTTGGCCGCGAGCGCCCCGGTGACCGCGGTGAACCCCCGGTCGAGATTGGCCCCGTGGTCGGCGTCGCCGATCGCGGCGTCCAGACCGGTCAGCCACTCCTTCTCCGCGGCGACGACCCTGGCGATCTCCTCGATCCAGGCGGCGAAAAAGGCGGTGTCCATCGCGGTGCTCATCAGCGGCCCCAGCGCAGGGCGGAGGTCTCGACGGGGGCGTCCCAGAGCCGGGTGAGCTCCTCGTTCAACCGGCAGACCGTGATCGAGAATCCCTGCATGTCGAGGCTCGTCACGTAGTTGCCGACCAGGTTGCGCGCCGCCCGTGCCCCCTTCTCCGCCAGGTGTTCCACGACGGCCGCGTAGGCGATGTACAGCTCGATCAGCGGCGTGCCGCCCATGCCGTTCACCATGACGAGGGTGTCGCCGGAGATCGGCAGGTCCTCGTGGATCGCGTCCATCGCGAGGTGGACCAGCTCGCGGGCCGGGCGCATGGCCGAGCGCGTCCTGCCGGGCTCGCCGTGGATACCGATGCCCAGCTCGATCTCGGTGTCGGAGAGGTCGAAGGTGGGCCTGCCCGCCGCGGGCGTGGTGCAGGGGCTCAGCGCGACCCCGAAGGAACGGCTGCGGGCGTTGACCTCCCTCGCCACCCGCGCGACCTCAGGCAGCGGCGCGCCGGTCTCGGCGAGCGCCCCGGCGATCTTCTCGACGAACAGGGTGGCGCCGGTGCCCCTGCGCCCCGCCGTGTAGAGGGAGTCGCGTACGGCCACGTCGTCGTCGACCAGCACGCTCTCCACCCGCACCCCCTCCTCGCCGCTCAGCTCGGCCGCCATCCGGAAGTTCAGCACGTCGCCCGTGTAGTTCTTCACGATGTGCAGGACTCCCGCCCCGCCGTCCACCGCCGTGGTGGCCTCGATCATCTGGTCGGGTACGGGAGAGGTGAAGATCTCACCGGCGCAGGCCGCGTCGAGCATGCCGTACCCCACGAATCCGGCGTGCAGTGGTTCGTGCCCCGAACCGCCGCCGGACACCAGGCCCACCTTGCCGGGGCGGGGCCCCGAGGCCCGGAACACGATCTGGTTGTCCACGTCCACCCGGAGCCCGGGATGGGCCGCCGCGAGGCCGCGCAGCGCATCGGGAACGACTGACTCGACATCGTTGATGAGCTTTTTCACAACTCCCAACCTCGCCTTGTTCGCAGGCGATGGCAAGCACCGGCCGTGGAGGCCCGCTCCCGCCCGGGCTTGAATCCCGAAGCGGCGAGCAGACCGGTACGCATCCCGGAGGTCCGGCGCGCGCGTACGCGAAGCTGGCGGTCCGAGGTGGCGGTGTAGGAGGATCTGCCCAGATCTCATCCCTGCTGGAGGCGTCATGTCGGTGTTGCGGAACCTGGTGGAGAGCATCCGGAGCGGCGGGATCGAGGTGATCGACCTGACGGCGCCGCTGTCGTCGGAGACGCCGATCCTGAGGCTGCCGGAGCCGTTCGGCAACACGGTCCCGTTCACGCTCAAGGAGATCAGCCACTACGACGATCGCGGCCCCGCGTGGTACTGGAACGACATCGTGACCGGCGAGCACACCGGCACCCATTTCGACGCGCCTGTTCACTGGGTCACCGGCAAGGACGGCGAGGACGTCTCGCGGGTGCCGGTCGAGCGGCTGATCGCCCCGGCCGTGGTGCTCGACTTCGCCGCGGAGGCGGCCGAGGATCCCGACTTCCTGCTGGAGATCGCGCACGTCAAGGCGTGGGAGCAGGTCAACGGGCCGCTGCCCGAGGGAGGATGGCTGCTCTACCGCACCGGCTGGGACGCCCACTCCCATGACCAGGAGCGCTTCCTGAACGCGAACGAGACGGGCCCGCACACGCCCGGTGTCTCGGTCGAGTGCGCCCGGTGGCTGGCCGAGGAGACCTCGATCGCCGGGCTGGGCGTGGAGACCGTGGGCACCGACGCGGGCGCCGCGCACGGCTTCGACCCCGCCTTCCCATGTCACTCGTTCCTGTTGGGCGCGGGGAAGTACGGGCTGACCCAGCTGCGCAACCTCGACCGGCTCCCGGTGACCGGCGCCGTGGTCGTCGCGCCGCCGCTGCCCATCGTCGGAGGCTCGGGCAGCCCGCTGCGCGTGCTGGCCCTGGTCGAGAGGTGAACGTCGCCGAGGTCGTGGGACGGACCCTCGCCTCACTCGGGGTGGACACCGCCTTCGGGGTGGTGGGCAGCGGCAACTTCCACGTGACCAACGCGCTGGTCGCGCACGGCGTGCGTTACGTCGCCGCGCGCCACGAGGGCGGTGCGGCGACCATGGCCGACGCCTACGCCCGCCTCAGCGGCGGGGTCGCCGTGCTCAGCGTCCACCAGGGGCCGGGACTCACCAACGCGATGACCGGTATCGCCGAGGCCGCCAAGAGCCGCACCCCGCTCGTCGTGCTGGCCGGAGAGGTGAGCGAGACCCGCTCGAACTTCTTCGTCGACCAGACCGCGCTGGCGGAGGCCGTGGGTGCCGTGCCGCTGCGGGTCGGGTCGGCGGAGACCGCCGCCGCCGACACGGCCGAGGCGTTCCGCACCGCTCGCGACGGGCGTCGTACGGTCCTGCTCAACCTTCCGCTGCAGGTCCAGGGGCTGACCGTCCCCGCCGCGGGCGCGCAGGTCGCGGCGGCCCTCGCGGACGGCACGGACATCGAGGCAGGGGGAGCCGAGCGGATCGTCCCGACGGGGGCAGAAGAGAGGGTTCGGTCGCCGGAGGTCGGGGAGGTCGTTCGATCACCGGAGGCAGGGGAGGGCACCCCGGCACCGGAGCCGGGGGCCGAGGAGGTCGCCCGGCTGGTGGAGATCCTCGCGGCGGCGCGCCGTCCCGTCTTCGTGGCGGGGCGGGGCGCACGCGGGGCCCGGCGCGAGATCGAGGAGCTCGCCGAGCGGGCCGGGGCACTGCTCGCCACCTCCGCCGTGGCGAGGGGACTGTTCAGGGGAAGTCCGTGGGACCTGGACGTGAGCGGTGGCTTCGCCTCGCCGCTCACGGCCGAGCTCATCCGCGACGCCGACGTGCTCGTGGGCTGGGGCTGCGCGCTCAACATGTGGACCATGCGCCACGGCACGCTGATCGGCCGCGACACCACCGTCGTCCAGGTCGACCTGGACGACGCCGCGCTCGGCGCCCACCGGCCCGTCCATCTCGGGGTGGTCGGCGACGTCGCCCGCACCGCGCGCGCCGCCGCCCGCCTGCTCGGTGAGAGCGTCCCGGACGGTGACGGAGCCGGTTACCGCTCGGCGGAGCTGGCCGCGCGGATCGCGGGGGAGAACCGCTGGCGGGACGTGCCCTACGTCGACGAGAGCGGCGACGGCAGGATCGACCCACGGACGCTCACCATCGAGCTGGACGACCTGCTTCCCGAGGAACGCGTCGTCTCCATCGACTCCGGAAATTTCATGGGATATCCGTCGATGTTCCTCGATGTCCCTGACGAGCGAGGGTTCTGCTTCACGCAGGCGTTCCAGTCGATCGGACTCGGCCTCGCCACCGCGATCGGCGCGGCCCTCGCCCAGCCCGACCGGCTCCCGGTGGCCGCGCTGGGCGACGGGGGCGCCCTGATGGGCGTCGCCGAGTTGGAGACGGTCGTACGGCTCGGCCTTCCGATGGTGATCGTCGTGTACGACGACGACGGTTACGGCGCGGAGGTGCACCACTTCGGCCCGGACGGGCACCCCCTGGACACCGTGACCTTCCCGCCCGCCGACATCGCCGCCGTCGCCAGGGGGTTCGGCTGCGAGGCGGTGACCGTACGGGACCGGGCCGATCTCACCGCGGTGGCCCGGTGGCTGGAGGGGGCCCGCGACCGGCCCCTGATGATCCACGCTCGGGTCAGCCGGGCACGGGGGGCGTGGTGGCTGGAGGAGGCGTTCCGGGGGCACTGAGGTTCCCGCCCGCACGAGCGCGCCCGGGGAGGACGTGGAGGTCGGGGGGAGGGGGTGGCTGAGGTACGGTTCAGCCATGGCTGAGATCGTGTACCCCCCGGTCATCGGGGCGGCGTTGACCTTGTTCCGCGCGCTGGACCTCAAGATCAGCGTTGAGGGCGCCGACCGCATCCCGAAGACCGGCGGAGCCGTGCTGGTCAGCAATCACATCAGCTACCTCGACTTCATCTTCGCCGGCTGGGCCGCGCGGCCCGCCGGGCGCCTGGTGCGTTTCATGGCGAAGAAGGAGGTCTTCGACCACCGGATCTCGGGGCCGCTGATGCGCGGCATGCACCACATCCCGGTCGACCGCGCGGCCGGGGCCGCCGCGTTCGGCGCGGCGCTGAAGGCGCTCAGGGGCGGCGAGGTCGTCGGCGTGTTCGCCGAGGCCACGATCAGCAGGTCCTTCACGGTCAAGGAGATCAAGAACGGTGCGGTCCGGATGGCCGTCGCCGCCAAGGTGCCGATGATCCCGGTCTCCCTGTGGGGCACCCAGCGGCTGTGGACCAAGGGCCACCCCAGGAAACTGCTCCAGCGGCACGTGCCGATCACGATCCGGGTCGGCGAGCCCATGCATCCCCAGCGTGGCGACGACTACGACAAGGTCACCGCCGACCTGCGCGAGCGCATGTCCGAGATGCTCGATGCGGCGCAGCGGAGCTACCCGGAGATCCCGCAGGGCGTCTGGTGGCAGCCACGCCACCTCGGCGGCACCGCGCCCACTCCCGAGGAGGCCGCGAAGCTGGACGCCGCCGAGGCCGAGGCCAAGGCGAACAGGGCCATCTCCTGAGGCCCTCGATCGAGGGCCTCATCGTGAGGATCGCCCCCAAGTCACCAACAGGTGGTTCGCAAGTGGCGCGCCTCATCCTGTCCCCATGAGTAACGCCTTCGAGGACGTGGCGAACGCCTTCCAGCCGGTTCCGACCCCCGGCCCTGGCAGAACACCGGGGAAGATCGGCATGACCATCCTGCTGATCCTCTGGACGGGCCTGGGGGTGCTGCCCTTCGTGTTCGCGGTGCCCGGCCTCAAGCTCGCGACGGGTTCTGTCGGCGTTCCCGGCACGCTCACGGTCGTCTCGTGCGAGGAACTGGGCCGGGGCCGTTACGACTGCAAGGGCAGCTTCGCGCCCGACGGCGGCGGAGACGCCGTCCCGGTCGACGCCTCACCCGACTCCACCGCGGGAGACGTCAGGCGCGCCCAGCTCACCCCCGAGGGCGACCGTGCCGTCCGGACCGGCACCTCGGGCGTCCTCGCCGCGCTGACCATGCCGTTTCTCGGCGTCGGCGTGCTGGGCTTCCTGCCGTACGTGTTCCTCTACGTTCTCAAGGCGCGTCGCGGCAGGCGCGCCGCGGTGGTCCTCGGCTGCGTCCTCACGCTCGTCTCCCTCGCCGGTCTCGTCGTCGGCATGGTCGCCGCCTACTCCTGAACCGTCCTCGCCGAGACGCGTCCCGGTTCACGCGCTTCGCGATGATCAGAGAAGGGCACGCGAGACGGCTCGAGGCACGTTTGCAGGCCCTGAGGGAAATTTGTTGTAATTCGCGAAATGTGGCGGTGAGCTGGCGAAAGTTTCGGTTTCGACGGCCCGTCGCCCGTTTCGTCGGCATGGCTGCTCCGGAAGCGGGAAGTCTTCCCCGCGCCCCTCGATGGAGGACCACGACCGGGCGGTGGTCCTCGGTCTCGGCGGCGGGCGTGAGAGCACCCCTTCGACTTCGACGCCCCCGCTGGTTCCGGATCAAACCAGATGGAGGACAAGGTGACGCTAACAAATCCCGACAGGCCCAACGCGGTGTCGTCGAGCGGACCGGACGGACCACCACGGCGCATCCCCCGCCCGATGGTCATCGCCACCGCCGTCGTGCTGGTGGCGTCGGGCGGCGTCGGGGCCTCCCCGGCGTCAGCGGCATCGCCGCCGCCCGCACCGACGGAATCACCGACGCCGACCCCCGGCGTGACGGTGAGCGAGACACCCCCGCTGAGCCCGACACCGATTCCCCCGCCCTCGGCCGAGACACCGACGCCGACCCCCACCCCCACCACCACGACGCCGCCCCGGGTGCCCCCGGTGGCGTTCCCCGGCACGCTGCACGGCGAGTTCGTCCTACCGGCGAAGGACGGCTGCGGCTTCACCGTGTTCGCCCAGACCGGCGAGGCGACCGCTCTGGCGGAAGACTCGATCACCGTCAAGAGCCAGGACGGCTTCGAGCGGGTGTACACGATCGCCGACACCACCAAGTCCCTCTCGGGACGACGGGACAACGTGCTCAGGCAGGGCGACTGGGTCTCGGTGACCGCGACGACCTCCGGCGAGACGGCGACGGCCGCCTACGTCTTCGGCCTGACGCGGCCTCACAAGAAGTTCTGGCGCGGTGGCGGCTGGTGGTCCATCAACGAGTGGCGGCCGGGCAGCAGGTGGCACAAGCCCGCCATCTGCCCCACGCCGCCGGTCGCGACCCCCACGCCGCCCGTGGAAACCCCGCTGCCTCCCACCCCGCCTCCCACGGATACCCCGTTCCCGCCGACGGAGTCTCCGCTGCCTCCCACCGAGACCCCGCCGCCCACGGAGGAGCCGCCGCCCGCCCCCACTCCAGAGCCGACCCCCACCGTGACGGAGGGAACCCCGACCCCGACCCCGACCCCCACTCCCTGAGCGAGCAGGAAACGGGCGCGGCCGCCACGCGGCCCTGACCCGCGTGGCCGCGCCGTGGAACCGGGGCCGTCCATCACGACGTGACGGCCCCGGTTCCGGTGACAGGCGGCTCAGAACGATGATGCCCGGGTCTCCGACCGGAGACCCGGGCATCACCGCTGGGGGGCGAAGTCGTGCACATGCTTCCGATGCTGGCGTGTTCCGATCCCCCGGGTTACACTTATTGCAGATATTCCTTGAGTTGGAGGTGGACATGCCTCGCACCGGTGTTCTGGCTGGCGCGACACGCGTTGAGGCAGGTGGCGGTGACCGCGAACTCCTTGCCCGTCTGGAGACGACCGCGGCCGCGGCGAAGGCGTCACTGGTGCTGCGAGGACCCGACGGTACCGACATCGAGTTGCCCAGATCATTGGTGAACCTGCTGGTGGCGGCGGCGCACGACCTCGCGAAGGGGAATGCCGTTCTGGCGCTGCCGGTGGAGACCCGGCTGACTCCGAACGAGGCCGCAGAGCTGTTGGGGCTGTCACGTCCCTTCGTCGTACGGCTGCTCGACGAGGGCGAGATCCCCTCGCAACGTCTGCCGGACAGCCGTCATCGTCTGGTGCGCCTCGCGGATGTCCTGGAGTTCCAGGCTCGTCGCGAGCGGCGCGCGGAAGGCCGTCGCAGGATCATGGATGTCGCCGAAGAGGCTGATCTGCCTTATTGACCGCCCTGGGAGTGCGCCGATGGTGCGCGTCTTCGTTGACACCAATGTGTTGTTCCCGTTCTCGCTGATGGACCTGATGCTGGCCCTGACCGAGGACGCGGTGCATACCGTCATCTGGAGTGATCACCTGCTGGAGGAATGGGAGCGCGTCATCGTGCGCGAGCAGCACCGCTCCGCAGCAGCGGCGGCTCGCATCAGTGCGGCGATTCGGGAGTTCTTCGCCGACACCCGTGTGCCCGAGGATGACTACAAGCACCTGCTGGATCGGTTGGTCGGTCCTGACTTCGATGATTGTCACCACATGGCGGCCGCTATCGCCGGCCGCGCCCAGACTTTGGTCACCTGGAATCTCACCGATTTTCCTGCCGTGACCTTGAGCCCCTACGGGTTGACCGTCACCGATCCTGACACTTATCTGTGCTCGCTGCTGGCGCAGAGCCCTCGCGAGGTGGTGGCGGCCTTGGTCCGGATGGCGGTGGGTAAGCGGCGCCCGCCCATGACAGGAGTGGACATCACTCATGCGCTGGAGCGCGCCGGGGTGCCCGTGTTCGCCAGGAGGGCGCGCAACCGCCTGCTCGCCGTACCCGAAGAGTTTTGATTCCGCCGGTGGCGATGTGACGGTGGACGAAGCCGACCATTGTTTCCATGGTCGGCTATGGAAATATCGCAACCTCGGCCGGTGAGATGCCCATAGGTCCGGAGTCCCGCGAGGCCCTGCGAGCCCGTTCGTCGCCGTGCTGCCCCGAGCCTGGGGGACCTTCTTGAGATCGGCCCGTTGTTATGGACGGTAGGCGTCTCGGCGGTGTTTGATCGTCTGGATCGTCACAGTGCGCTTGTCCTCGTCGATGCGGTAGACCACGCGATACGTTCCACGTCGGGCGACATGCAGCCCTTCGTACGGCTCTTGGAGAGGTTTGCCGACGCGCCAGGGCTCGCGTGCGATGGCGCCGGTGATCAATTCCCAGGCTGCGGACGCCACGGTCTCGGGCAGGCCCGAGGCGAGTGCGCGGCGGGCAGGCGGATCCAGCAGGACGGTGTATCGGTCGCTCACGCGCTCGCCTTGCCAAGGCGGGCGGCCATGACGGCGGCCATCTCCTCCTCGGTGGTCACGTCGCCACGCGCCTCGGCGGCAGCGGCCTCGACCAGGTCGGCCCGCATTTCAGGGTCAGCGAGGATCTCCAGCGTCTCCTGCAGGGACTCCCACTCGGCCACGGACACGATGACGGCGTGGGGCCGCCCGTTCCGGGTGAGCGTGAAGTGATCGTGCTCGCGAGCGGCCCGGTCGGCCAGCTCGGTCAGCCGGTCCTTCGCTTCGCTGATCGGGATGATCTCCATGGAGTCCATGGTATCTCTTTGGCTGGAATGCTGGCCAAAATCCGGGCCATCTTTCGTGCGGTTGGGTAGCGGTGGTCGACCGGGTGGAGTCCCCGGTGCGGAGGCGGTGGATGGAGGGTTCGCGGAAATATGGGGGCATTGCCCCCATATCGTGGTTCAGGGTGGTCGTCATACTTGACGGCTGTGAACTCCGCGAGCCCGTTCGTCGCCGTGCCGCCCCGAGCCCGGACGGCGGCACGTCCCTCCGATCGGGCCACCGCCTCCGACGCGGCTCGCCTCGCCGCTCCCGGCGTGGAGCGTCCCGTCGCCGGAGCAGGCGCGCCGGAGGCCGTTGTGGACATGTCCGGCGTTCCGGCGGGCCGGGAGGTGACTCTGTCGGACGCGGTACTCCCGTTCGTCCGGCGGGCGGTGGAGCGGCTGGCCGCCGGCACGGCACGACTGGAGGGCGGGGTCTGGGGCGCCTCGGTCGGGGAACGGTTCGCGAAGGATCTGACGGCCCGGCTCACGCGGGTCGCCTCCCGGGTCCTGGTGTTCGAGCTGAACGCGCGGAGGACGAGGGGAGAGCTGTCAGGAGACACGCCTACCGAGCGGTTCGCCGATTTCGTGGGCCGGGTGAGCGGCGAAAAAGGGCTCGCCGAGTTGCTTGAGGAGTATCCCGTCCTCGCCCGGTTGCTGCGCCAGGCCGCCGACCAGGAGGTGGAGGCGGGGCTGGAACTTCTGACGCGCTTCGCGGCGGATCGTGAGCACCTGAGGGAACTGCTGGGAAGTGACCCCGGGAGCCCGGTGGAGTTCTCCGCCGTCGGCGACAGCCATCTCGGGGGACGCGCCGTCACCGTGGTGACCCTGGCCGGCGGCGCGAAGGTCGTCTACCGGCCGCGACCGGTCCAGGCATACCTGCACTTCGCCGAGGTGCTCGACTGGCTCAACGAACGGGTCCCCGGTCTCGGCCTGCGCGTTCCGCGCGCGGTGCGGCGGGAGGGCTACGGCTGGGTCGAGTTCGTGCCGGCCGAGCCGTGCGCTGACGCGGCCGAGGTGGAGCGGTTCTACACGCGCGCCGGTGCGCTGCTCGCCCTGCTGTACGCGTTGAACGCCATCGACGTGCACTACGAGAACCTCGTCGCCTGCGCGGACCGGCCGGTGCTGGTCGACGTCGAGACACTGTTCCACGCGGCGCTGCCCGCGGAGGCGTCCGCCGACCCGGCGCTGCACGCCCTGCGGGACTCCGTCCAGCGCACCGCGCTGCTGCCGAAGATGATGGTCGGCGAGCAGGGCGCGCTGGACGTCTCCGGCCTGGGCGGGGACAAGGGCGGGGTGTACCCGTTCCTGTCCCCCCGGTGGGAGGAGGAGGGGACGGACACGATGCGGCTGGTGCGCGGTGTCACCCGTTTCGCCGGAGCGGTCAATCGTCCCACGCTGAACGGGGTGGACGCCGACCCCGCCGACCACCTGCCGAACCTGCTGGCCGGTTTCCGGCGTGCCTACGACGCCGTCGCGGCGGGACGCGACGAACTGCTGCGCGGGCCGCTGGCGAGGTTCGGCCAGGCCGAGGTCCGCGTGCTGCTCCGGCCCACCCGCTTCTACGGCGAGCTGCTGATCGAGTCGACGCATCCGGACGTGATGCGGTCCGACGCCGACAGGGACGAGGTGTTCGACCTGCTG
Source organism: Streptosporangium sp. NPDC000563 (assembly GCF_040299985.1). Taxonomy (NCBI): domain Bacteria; kingdom Bacillati; phylum Actinomycetota; class Actinomycetes; order Streptosporangiales; family Streptosporangiaceae; genus Streptosporangium; species Streptosporangium sp. NPDC000563. The sequence continues at coordinate 173,262 of NZ_JBEPDA010000017.1, forward strand.
GACGCCGTGTCGGTCGGCGACCCCGCGCGGTCGGCGGCGGTGCCGTTCGAGCGGGCCGACCTGTGGGCGGGGGACATCCCGTACTTCAGCACGTCCCCCGGCGAGCGGGAGATTCGCGATGGCGGGGGCAGGGCGCTGCCGTGGTGTTCGCGGGAGAGCGGGCTGGACGTCGTGGCCGCCAAGCTGGCCCGGCTGGGCGCCGCCGACCGGGAGAACCAGGAATGGATCATCGAGGCGTCGATGGCGACCCGGGTCGCGGGCGGGCGGCATGATCCCGGCGAGCCGTCCGAGACGCCGTTGCCGGCCACGGTGCCTCATCGCGCGGCGCTCGTGGCCGCCGCGCGGGGCATCGCGGATCGCCTGTGCGCGACCGCGCACCGCGAAGGCCGTACCGTCAACTGGCTGGGCCTGGAGCCGGTGGAGGACGGCCGGTGGACGATCATGCCGTTGGGCGCCGGGTTGTCCAGCGGGTACCTCGGCGTCGCGCTGTTCCTGGCACAGGCGAGTCGCGTCACCGGAATCTCCCGCTACATGGACTTCGCCTGGATGGCGGTTCGACCTCTGCCGCGGCTGCTGGAGCGGATCGCCGGGAACGAGGCTCTGCTGCGAGCCGTGGGCTGCGGGGGATTCGGCGGTCTCGGCGGCATCGCGTACGGCCTGTCACAGCTCGGGGTCCTGCTCGGCGACGCCGAGGTGGCGAGCTGGGTGGAGCCCGCGGTGGAGGCGGCCGGCGCGGCGGTCGTCGACGAGTCGCCGCTGGACGTCCACGACGGCCTGGCCGGGTGCCTGGCCGCGATGCTCGCCGTCCGGCACAGCACGGGAACGGCCGGGGCCGGCCGGGTGGCGGCCGGGTGCGCGGAACGCCTGGCGGCCGCGGCGCCCTCTGTGGCGGATCTGCCGCCGGGGTTCGCCTTCGGCGCCGCGGGCGTGGGGTGGGCGCTCGCCAGGCAGGGGCAGAGTGTGGACGGCGCTCGTCTGCTCGTCCATGCCGCCGCGCGGGCGGCGGCAGCGGAGGACACCTGGTGCCACGGCCGGGCGGGAGTGCGCCTGGCCCTGTCCGACGCCGCCCTCCCCGGCGATCCGGCGGCGTTCCCGATCTCCGACGTCCCGCTGGGGGGACACGGTCTGTGTCATGGCGAGGCGGGACGTCTGGAGACGCTGAGCGCCTTCGCCCGGCGGGGCGACCCCGTGGCACAGCGGTCACTGCGCCGCCACGCCGGCAGGCTGCTGGCCTCGCTGGACACCTACGGAGCGCGGTGCGGTACTCCCCGCCACGCGCCGACCCCCGGTCTGCTGGACGGCCTGGCCGGCATCGGCCACGGTCTGCTCAGGCTGGCCCTTCCCGAGATGACACCGTCGGTGCTGCTGTTGCGGCCCACTGATGAAGGAGAGATCCATGGACCCTGAGAAGGACGCTGAGAACCGTTCGACCACCGAGGAGCCGGCCGCGTCGTGGCAGGAGCGGCTGGGCACGCCGGCCGGATCGATCATGATCAGACTGGCCGGTGTATCCCCGGTGACCCGTGCGCTCGTGCTGGCCGGCCTGACGGCGGGGACGACGATCGCGTTCGGCTCGCCGGACACCGCGGCGCACGCGGTGATGGCCGTGAGCGGGGACGACACCGTCATTCCCGTTTCCCTGAGTGCTCGCTAAAAGGCATTTTTGGTGACATGGCGGCAGTTAACCTGTCGTCATGTCATATACCTCCCCCATTTTGGTCGGACGCGAAAGGGAAGTCGAGCAACTCGACCGGCGCCTCGCCGCCGCGCGAGACGGCCGGGGTGGCGCGGTTTTCCTGCTCGGCGATCCCGGAATAGGAAAGTCCCGCCTTTCTGCGGAATGCGCGTACCAGGCGTTCGACACAGGGATGATCGCGTTGCGGGGACGGGGCGGGGGCATCAGCGCGGACATCCCGTTCAAACCGCTGTGCGAGGCGCTGCTCTCCTACACCAGGACCAAGGAGCCGCCGGACGATCCGGCCCTGGTGCCCTACCTGCCGGCGCTCACCAAGCTGGTCCCGGAGTGGCGCCGGGCGGGGGGAACCGACCATCTGGAGTCGGTGATGGTGCTGGCGGAGGCGGTCCTGCGGCTGCTCGCCGTCATCGGGCGAGACGGTGGCTGCCTGCTCGTCCTGGAGGACCTGCACGACGCGGACGCCGACACACTCGCCGTCGTCGAGTACCTGGCCGACAACCTCGCCGGGGTGCCCGCCTTCCTGCTGGCCAACCTGCGCAGCCACGCGGGACCGGCACGGTCCGTCGCCGAGGCCTGCGCCCAGCGGCGGACCGCGACCCTCGTCGAGCTCGCGCCCCTGCCGCCGGAGCAACTCGCCCGGCTCACCGCCGCCTGCCTGGAGGCCTCGCCCGACGACCTGCCCCGGCAGCTTCTCACCCGGCTGGAACGTGATACGGCGGGCGTCCCGTTCGTCGTCGAGGAACTGCTCGCCGCCATGGTGAACGTCGGCGCCCTGGAGCGCGACGGGCGGCGGTGGCGGCTGAACGGCGACCCCGCGATCGACGTGCCGACCACGCTGGTGCGCAGCATCATGCTGCGCGCCGCCCAGCTGAGCTCCTCCGCCCGGGAGTCGCTGCACATGGCGGCGGTCTTCGGCTCCCGCTTCCCGATTCCGATGATCCAGGAGGCCACCGGCCTGGCCGACCGCGAGGTGATGGAGTTCCTGCGCGCGGGTACGGGGGCGCGGCTCATCACGCCGGACGACTCCGCCGGCGACTGGTACGCCTTCCGTCACGCGCTGATGGCCGAAGCCCTGCGCTCCTCGCTCATCCCCGCCGAGCGGGTGTCGATCGCGCGCCGCGCCGCCGACGCGCTGGAGCGGCTGTACCCCGGGCTGCCCGGCGAGTGGTGCCAGATCGCGGCCACCCTGCGCCTGACCGCCGGGGACACCCTGGGCGCGGCCGGCCTGCTCGCCGGCGCCGGCCGCCGCCTGCTGGACGACGGTGCCGCCGACCTCGCCGTCACGCTGCTCGAACGCGCCTACGCCCTGCTCGGATCCGCCCCCGCCGACCTGCGGGCGCGCGTCCTGCAGGGGTTGCTGCACGCGCTGACCGAGAGCGGGCAGGCCGACCGCGCCTTCGCCCTCGCCAAGGACCTCCCGATCAGCGGCGACCTGGCGATGACCATCCCGCACGAGATGGACCTGCGCACCAAGCTGGCCTGGGTCGCCGCCGAGATCGGCGGGACCGCCGACGGACTGGCGCACGTCGCGGCGCTCCGCAGGCTCCTCCAGATCAACCCGGACGAGGCCCGTACGGCGGCCGTCGACGTGATCGAGGCCCAGCTCATCGTCCCCGACCACGGGGTCCTCCAGCAGAGCCCGCAGCGGATGGCCGCGGCCGAGGCCCTCGTACGGCGAGCCGTGGAGGTCGCCGAACGCGTCCCGCTCCCCGAGGTGGCCTGCCAGGCGTGGGAGCGGATGGCGATGTTCTCCAGGGCCCGTGGGTTCGACGAGCCCGACCGGTGCCTGACGCGGGTGGTGTCCATCGCCGACGCCCATGGCCTGAAGCTGTGGAAGCTGCGGGCGATGTTGCGCCTGGCCGTGAACCACGCCCTGCGCACCGGCGAGCGGGAGCCGCTGGAGGAGGTCGGCAGGGCGGCGGCACAGGCGGGCGCGATCAGTCTGGTCCACTCCACCCAGGCGTCCCTGGTCATGACGGGCGTGCTGCGCGGCGAGTACGGTGAGGCCCACGGGCTCGCCGTCCCGTGCGTCGAGTCCACCATCCGGCTCGGCCACACCGCCTACACCCAGTACCTCCTGCTCGCCCAGGCCACGCTCGCGGCCCACCAGGCCAAACGCGCGGAAATGGAGGGCGTGTTGGAGCGGTTCCGCGAGTGGGGCGGTGAGAGCAGCCTGCACATGCCGGTGGTCTACGGCCTGTGCCAGGCGATGTGCGCGCTCCTTGAGGAGGACCGCGACCTCTGCGGCGAGATGCTGATCAGGGCCCGGGAGTGGGAGGACGACAACCCCACCATCTACTACCTCACCGGCAGGTACGGACTCCGCGTGCTCATGGACGTACTCGCCGACCGGGCGGGCGCCACCGAATGCGACGCGGCGGAGAGCACCTCGGCCGCCGAACTGGCCTGGAACCGCACCTTCCTCCACCTGGCCAGGTCCGTGCTGTCGGGCCGCCAGGGCGACCCCGAGGGGGCGCTCGCCGCGTTCGGCAGGGCCGCCGAGGCCGCCCGGCCCTTTCCCCTCGCCCACCACCTGGGGCTCCGGCTGGTCGCCGAGGCCGCCCTGGCGGACGGCTGGGGCGAGCCGCTGGTCTGGCTGCGCACCGCCGAGGATTACTTCCACCAGGCGGGCGTCCCCGCGGTCACCGGGGCCTGCCGGGCGATGCTGCGCGGAGCCGGCGCGGCCGTGGCGCAGCGCCGCACCGGACGTGAACAGGTGCCGAGCGGGCTGCGCGCCCAGGGCGTCAGCGTGCGGGAGTATCAGGTGCTCACCCTGCTCGCCGAACGGCGTGGCAACGTCGACATCGGCAAGCGGCTGTTCATCTCGCCGCGCACCGTGGAGAAGCACGTCGCGAGCCTGCTGCAGAAAACGGGCCTGCCCGACCGGGCCGCCGTGTACGAGCACGCGGCCGAGTTGCTGCGCCCCACCTGACGCCTCCTCAGGTGGCCCCGTACGAGCGCGCGCGAACACCGCCGCCGCTCCACCTGACGTCCTCTCAAGCGCCCGGTCCGAGCCCGCGCGAATGCCGATGCGCCCCACCTGATGTGACCGATGCCCCCATCACCCCCGGCGGGCCCGCGCGAATATGGGGGCGGCTCCCGCATGTGGCCGACGCCGCGCGTCGGCAGAGTGCCAGCCATGAGCGGAGACGGAATCACCCTGGGGGCGGCGCCCGAGCTCGGCGCGGCATGGTGGGCCGGCGGACTGACGCTGGCCGAGCGGCTGGACCGGACCGGCGGAGACATCCCCGCCGGCCGGTCGCCGGAGTCGGCCGGCGAGACCGCGCGCTGGCGGCTACGGGAGTGGCGGAACGCTCACGGGCTGCTGGAGAGCGGACAGTTCGACCGGCGGCTGGCCGCGGCCGGGCTCACCGTCGACGAGCTGACCTCGCTGCTGGACGAGGAGCCCGCCGTGCTGGCCGGCCGTGTCGCCCGCCCGGACTGGGCCGTACAGGCCGAGGAGGCGATCGCCGCGGCGCCTGCCGAGTCCGGCGCCCGCGCGGACGGGATACCCGTCGACGAGGGATTCGCGGCGATCATGACGCCGTTCGCCGAAGGCGCGCTGCGGCGCCTGGGTGACGCGCTGAACGCGTGCGGTCCCGCCGTTCGGGCGGACGCCCTGCTCGCGGCCTGGGGCGTCGAGCTCCGGCAGCGGCTCGCGGCGCTCGCGTCACGGACGCTGGTTCTGGAGCTCAACGTCATGCGCGTCTCGCGGCGGCTTGAGGGGGCGACGCCCGAGGAACGGTTCGCGGACTTCGTCCGATGGTTCGGGCGTCATCCCGAGGCGCTCGTCGCGCTGTGCGAGGAGTACCCGGTGCTGGCCAGGCTGCTCGCCCAGACGGCAGACCGGTTCGCGGCCGGCCGGGGCGAGATGCTCGCCCGCTACACCGAGGACCGTCCCGACATCGTGCGGACGCTGCTGGGCGGCGTCGATCCCGGCCCGCTGACGGCGATCGAGGGTGGCGGCGACACCCACCAGGGCGGCCGCGCGGTGAGTGTCCTGACCTTCGAAACGGGTGCGCAGGTGGTCTACAAGCCGCGCCCGCAGGCCGTTCACCGGCACTTCAACGACGCCTTGGCCTGGCTCAACGAGCGCGTCGCAGGCTTGGACCTCATCCGCCTGGCCGTGCTGGACCGCGGCCCGTACGGCTGGGTGGAGTTCGCGCCCCACCTGCCGTGCCAGGACCGCCGGGAGGTCGCCCGTTACTACCACCGGCTCGGGGCGCTGCTCGCGATGCTGCACGCTCTCGACGGCGCCGATTTCCACTGCGAGAACCTGATCGCCTGCGGCGACCAGCCCGTGCTGGTCGACCTGGAGGCCCTGCTGCACCCGCTGGTGCCCGGGGCGGGGATCGAGCGCCTCATGGCGGACCCCGCGGCGCTCGCCCTGGAGTCGTCGGTGAGCCGCAGCGGTCTGCTGCCCGAGCTGATGGTGGGCGAGAACGGCGTGATCGACCTGTCCGGCATGGGCGGCGACAAGGACGTCATGCTGCCGATGAAGACGCCGACCTGGACCGGACAGGGCACCGACGAGATGCGGCTGGTCCGCGAACACCTGGTCTTTCCCGGCGTGCGCAACCGCCCGCGCCTGGGCGAGGACGCGGCCGACCCCGCCGACCACCTCGACGACCTGCTGGCCGGGTTCGGCCGCGGCTACGAGGCCATCGTGGCCGACGCCCCCGCACTGGTCCGGCTGATGACCACGTTCTCCGACGACGAGGTTCGCGTCGTCCCGCGGGCGACCCGCACGTACGCCAAGCTGATGATGGAGTCCACCCACCCGGACGTGCTCCGCCACGGCCTCGACCGTGACCGCGTGCTCGACCACCTGTGGGCGATCACCCGCGGCGACCGCACCCGCGAGCGGTTGATCGCCTATGAGGCGGAGGACCTCTGGGCAGGCGACATCCCGATCTTCACCACCCGGCCGGGCAGCCGCGACCTGTGGACCTCGGGCGGTGTCCGCATCCCGGACATCCTGCCCGAGGCCAGCCTGAGCCGCGCCGTCCGCAAGGTTCTCGGCATGGGGCCTGTCGATCGCGCCCGCCAGGAGTGGGTCATCCGGGCCGCCATGGTCACCCGGGACCGCTCCGGGCTCGCCGCCCTCGCCGTCGGCACGACGTCCTCCGTCTCCGCCTTCGCCCCCCTCTCCGCCGACAGGCCGGACGAGGCCCGGCTGATCGCCGCCGCCCGGGACGTCGCCGACCTCGTCGACCGCCACACCTGTGCCTCGGAACCCGGCGGTCGCGTCAACTGGCTCGGGCTGGAGCTGGTCGAGGAGAAGTACTGGATGCCGCGGCCGCTGAGCTGGGACCTGTACGGCGGCTACACCGGCGTGGCACTGTTCTTGGCGCAGTGCGCCGCCGTCACCGGTGAGGAACGGTACGCCGACCTGGCGCGACGCGCGGCCCTCCCTCTCGCGGGGCTGGCCGAGGACCCACCGGAGGAAGGCGTCATGGGCGCCTTCACCGGCCTCGGCGGAGTCGCGTACACCCTGGTCCACCTGGCCGCCCTGCTGGACGACACGGGGCTGGCGCGGCCGGTCGAGGACCTGGTGGAGCTGTGCGCGAAGGCGGCCGCCCAGGACGAGGCACTGGACGTCATCGTCGGTGCCGCGGGGACCCTGGCCACGATGCTCGCGATCCACCGGGCCACCGGGTCACCCGCGGCCTGGCGCGCCGCGGAGGCGTGCGCCGAACGCCTGCTGGACACCGCGGCCCCCGTCGGAGCCGGAGTGGCCTGGCACACGCCCATGAGCGACGACCGGCCGCTGACCGGCTTCTCCCACGGGGCCGGCGGCATCGGCTGGGCGCTGCGCCGCTACGCCGAGGCGGGCGGCGACCCGCGCGCCCGTGACACCGCCCTGGCCGCCTTCGCCTACGAGAGCGAGCACTACCGGCCGGACCTGCGGGGCTGGCCCGACTACCGGCAGGGACAGGGCGGCGACGACATGCTCCACGCCTGGTGCCACGGAGCACCCGGCATCGGCCTGTCGCGCGTCGGCGGCCCGGCGTCCGAGCACCTCGACCGCGCCCTTGACGGTGACCTTGAGGGTGACCTCGGCCGCGCGCTCGCCGCCGAACTGGAGCGCGGGCCGATGGCCAACCACAGCCTCTGCCACGGCGAGCTGGGCAACCTCGAACTGCTCATCCAGCTGCGCCACCGGCCGGAGGCGGCCGAGCTGCTGACGGCACGCACGGCCCACCTCCTCGACGACCTGGCCCGCCGCGGCCCCCGCTGGGGCGCGCCCGGCGCCGCCCCCACCCCCGGCCTGATGAACGGGCTGGCCGGCATCGGCTACGGCCTGCTCAGGCTCGCCCGGCCCGAGCACGTCCCGTCCGTGCTTCTGCTCGACGCGCCCATCGGAGCTGAGCGCCGATGAGCAGGGTCCCGCTGCGACACCAGCTCACCTCCACCGAATGCGCCGCGGCCTGCCTGGCCATGATCGCCAGCTTCCACGGCAGGGACACCCGGGTCGCCGAATGCCGGGAAATGCTCGGTATCGGACGCGACGGCGTGTCCGCCGCCCACCTGATCGCCGCCGCCCCCCGCATGGGCCTGACCGCGCGGACCGAGCGGATGAAGAGCCTCGGTCCCATCGACCGGCCGGCCATCGCCTACCTCGCCGACCACCACTTCGTCGTCGTGGAACAGGTCGGCGCGCGGCGCGTCCGTCTGGCCGACCCGGGCGGTGGACGCCAGTGGCAGAGCAGGAAGGACTTCGACCGGCGCTTCGGCGGCGTGCTGATCCACCTCTCGCCCGGCCCCGAGTTCGTCCGGCGGCGCACTCCCATGCGGGAGTGGCTGATGCTCCGCTACCTGCGGGACTTCGTGGCGATGCCGGGCAGCCGGAGCCTGCTCGCCGCCGTGCTGGCCTGCGCGACCGTGCTGAAGCTGCTGGCCCTGGTGCTGCCGCTCGCCACCCAGCAGGTCGTCGACACCTTCGCCCCCGACCAGCGGACGGACATCCTGCCGCTCTTCGCCGGGGTGGTGCTCGGCACCACCGTCCTGGCCGGGCTGACGACCCTGCTGAGGGAGATGGCGGTGCTCACCCTGCGCGTCCGCGCCGAGGCGACGCTGGGACGGCAGCTCATCCGCCACATGCTGCGGCTGCCGCTGTCGTTCTTCATCCAGCGCCGCAGGGGAGACCTGCTCGCCCGGCTCGGCAGCGTCTCCACCACCCGGGAGACCGTCACGCAACGGCTGCTGATACTCGTGCTGGACGCCGCGCTCCTGGTGGGCTACCTGATCGGCCTGGCCGTCCTCGCCCCCGGCTACGTGCCCGTCGTCCTCACCCTGGGCGCCGCCCACGTGCTGCTGGTGCTACGGGTCTCCCCGCGGGTCGCGGCCGTCTACCAGCGGGAGCTGTCGGCGAAGGCCGAGGAGCAGAGCTATCTCACCGAGACCCTGGAGGCCGTGGTCCCGGTCAAGGCGAACGGCGTCGAGGGACGGGCGGAGCAGCACTGGGTGCGGCTGTTCGAGACGTATCGCGGTGCCCTGGTCGTCCGCGGCCGGATCACCGCCGGTCTGGAGGCCTTCCATCAGGCCCTCACCGTCGCCGCCCCGCTGCTCCTGCTGCTGACCGGGCTTGCGCTCGTACTGAACGGCGGCATGACGATCGGCACCGCGCTCGCCGCCAGCACCGTCGCCCTCGCCGTGCTCGCCCCCCTTCAGGGACTGGCCAGCGCGGGCCAGAGCTACCCGATGCTGCGCAGCCAGATCGAGCGGGTCTACGACATCGTCGACGCGGACGAGGAGGCCACCGGCCCCGTGCGTCTTCCCGAGAACACCGCCGGCGGCATCGAGGTCGAGGAGCTGGTCTTCCACTATCAGGCGGACGCCCCGCCGGTGCTCAAGGACCTCACCTTCACCGTCCCGCCCGGCGCCAAGCTCGGCATCGTCGGCCGCACCGGCTCCGGCAAGAGCACCATCGCCCTGCTGGTCCTCGGCCTGCTGCGTCCCAGCGCCGGTACGGTGCGCCACGACGGGCACGAACTGGACGAGCTCGACGTCCACGACCTGCGCTCCCGCTGCGGGGCCGTGCTGCAGGACCTCAACCTCTTCAACGGCACGATCATGGACAACCTCACCCTCGGACGGGAGGACGCCACCGAGGAGGAGGTGGTGCGCGCCGCCCGCATCGCCGGACTGCACGACGACGTGGAGGCCATGCCCATGGGGTACGGCACCCTCGTCGGAGAGGCCGGCGCCGCGCTGTCGGCCGGGCAGCGCCAACGGGTCGCCCTGGCCCGCGCCCTCGTCCACAAGCCTCGCCTGCTCATCCTGGACGAGGCCACCAGCCACCTCGACCCCGAGACAGAACGCCGCGTCGACGCGGCGCTGTCCCGGCTCGAGGTCACGCGGATCGTCATCTCGCACCGCCTGAGCGCGATCCGCGACGCCCACAAGATCCTCGTGCTCGACCGCGGTCGCATCGTCGAGCGGGGCACGCACGAGGACCTCATCGCACGAGAGGGGACCTACCGAGAGCTGTTCGCGCACGACGCGGCGCCCCGGCAGCGAGCGGGGGCACTGAACGCGTGAGGCGCGCCGGGTCCCGCCGACGCGCCCCATGGACCGATTCCGAACCACGAAATCTCAATCCAGAAGGAGAGTACGTCATGTCCGAGAACGAGCTGATCCGTCAGTGGAAGAACCCGCAGGTCCGCTCCGCCGACCTGGCTCACCCGGCCGGGGAGATCGCCCTGGACGACGCCCGGGTGGTCGGTGGCCGCGAGCCGCGGACCGAGTACATCATCTCCTACGACTGCTGCCCCACCGGCATCTGGTGCGGCGGCGACTTCTGACCCGCTTCACCACGAAGGGGCCTCGGCCCGTCTCCGCGCCGGTTCGGCCGGAGTTTTCCACAACATCGAATCCCATGAAGGAGTGACGTCATGTCCGAGAACGAGCTGATCCGTCAGTGGAAGAACCCGCAGGTCCGTACCGCCGACCTGGCTCACCCGGCCGGGGAGATCGCCCTGGACGACGCCCGGGTGGTCGGTGGCCGCGAGCCGCGGACCGAGTACGCCATCTCCTACGGCTGCTGCCCCACCGGCATCTTCTGCTGATCCCTGCGGCCTACACCAAGGAGTTGTGAGATGTCCGACAACGAGCTGATCCGTCAGTGGAAGAACCCGCAGGCCCGCTCCGCCGACCTGGTCCACCCGGCCGGGGAGATCAGTCTGGACGAGCTGGTCGGTGGCCGCGAGCCCGCCACCGAGGGGATCGCCTCCTGGGGCTGCTGCGCCACCGGCTACTACTGCTGACTCGCGGTCGCGTGCGAGAAGGAGGCGCGAGATGTCCGGCGACGAGCTGATCCGTCAGTGGAAGGACCCACAGGTTCGTTCCGCCGGCCTGGTCCACCCCGCGGGCGAGATCGACCTTGACGAGCACCTCGCGCGCGTCGTCGGCGGCATGCCACAGGAGACCTGGCCTCCGGTGATCTCGCACAAGTGCTGCACCGTGGACCTCTGCTAGGAGGCACGGAACCGACCCGAGGTCGTGTCCGGCGGTCCGCCTCGGACTAAAGGCCTCCCCAGCCCAGAAGACACGCCCAAACCAAGAAGACCGCCCGGGGGCAGGCAGGGGGGTGCGGGA
>NZ_JBEPDA010000018.1:0-18717 GCF_040299985.1 Streptosporangium sp. NPDC000563
GGGCGGGTGGGGGGGGCCCCCCCGCGCCCCCGCGGGGCGCCCCCCCGGGGGGGGGCCCGGGGGCCGGCGCTCGGGCGTCGTCCAGGCTAGCGCCGGACGTCGTCTCGCAGGCGAGACCACTGCAGGTCGTCCAGGCGTGTGCCGTCCGGGCCGGGCAGCATCCCACGCAGCAGCGCCTCGCGGGTGAAGCCCGCGCGTTCCAGCACGCGGTGCGAGGCGACGTTGCCGGGAGAGGTGCCCGCGATGATCCTGGCCAGGGGGGTGTGCTCGAAGACCCAGCCGACCAGCAGGTTCACCGCCCTGGTGGCGAAGCCCCTGCCACGGAACTCCGGTCGCAGGCTGTAGCCCGTCATCGCCTGCCCCAGCGGGGGGATCACCCCGGTGAGCTGGATGTCCCCGGCGAACGCGCCCGTCGCGGCGTCCAGGATCGCGACCTCGGCGCCCCTGCCCGCCAGCCAGTTCGCGCCCGCGGTACGGCAGCGCTCCTCGACCTTCTCGAATGTGGAGGGTTCGGAAGGGACGCTGTACCTCATGACGTCGGGAAGGTTCCGCAGCGCCAGGTAGTCGGCGGTGTCGGAGAGGGTGAGCCGCCTGAGCCGTACGACCCCGTCGGTGAGCGATCCGCCGGGGAACTCCGGCAGCAGGGACGGCACGCGCTCGCCGGAGTCGCCGCGCAGGCGCGCGAAGCCCACCAGGTCGTGCCGGGTGCCGTCACGCTGTTCCTCGGCCCCGCGCCGCACGCCCTCGTGGTGGAACCCCGCGGCGAGGGCGACCCGCTGGCTGGCCAGATTCTCCACGTTGGCGAGCAGTTCGACGCGCTCGACCCCGTGGCGGAACCCCCACGCGGTCAGCGCGGCGGTGGCGGCCGTGGCCACCCCGCGGCCCCGCGCCCAGGGGGCGACCAGGTAGCCGATCTCGATGCCCCCGCGAGGACGGGCCATGAGGCCGATGTTGCCCAGCCACTCGTCCGTCGTCGCGTCCGCGATCGCGAACGGGGCACCTCCTGTCTGCCACTCCTGGTGGCACCGCTCCATGTACTCAAGGGCGTCGTCCCGGGTGTACGGCACGGGAACGAGAGGGAGGAAGCGGACGATCTCCGGGTCGGCGCAGGCCCGGGTGATCGCCTCGGCGTCGGCCGGGGCGAGCGGCCTCAGGACAACGGGGCCGGCCGGAATCACATCATGGGAAAACACCCCATAACAGCTACCAGGTGCCCTCTTATGACGGCGAATCAATTTGCGGACGACCTACGCCCCCTCCGCCCTGCCCGCTCCCTTCTGCGATCTCTCCCGTCTCGCCCTCCCGGCGCCCCGAGGTTCGCGCCCGTCCTGCCCGGGGGCCGTGTTCCGGGCCGCCCTCGGACGGCCGAGGACACCGCCGCGCGCCGATAACCTTGCGGTCATGGGTTTTCGCAGGCATGGGCCGTTTCAGGCCGGGGATCAGGTTCAGCTCACCGACCCCAAGAACAAGCGTCACACGGTGACGTTGAAGGAAGACGGCGTGTTCCACACGCACAAGGGCGGGATCCCGCACAGTGAGCTGATCGGCCGGCCTGAGGGCTCGGTGGTGCGTTCGTCCGGCGGCACCCAGTATCTGGCCTTCAGGCACCTCCTTCAGGACTACACGCTGTCCATGCCGCGAGGCGCGGCGGTGATCTATCCCAAGGACTCGGCCCAGATCGTGGCCATGGCCGACATCTTCCCCGGTGCCCGGGTGGTGGAGGCGGGTGTCGGTTCCGGCGCGCTCACCTGTTTCCTGCTGCGCGCCATCGGCTCCGAGGGCACCCTCACCTCCTACGAGCGGCGTCAGGACTTCGCCGAGGTCGCCACCAAGAACGTGGAGAAGTTCTACGGCGGTCCGATGAAGCAGTGGCGCCTGGTGGTCGGCGACTTCGTCGAGGCTCTGGACGAGAGCGACGTCGACCGGATCATCCTGGACATGCTCGCCCCGTGGGAATGTGTGGACGCCGCGGCCCGGGCACTCACGCCCGGCGGCGTGATCTGCTGTTATGTCGCGACCACGACCCAGCTCTCACGTACGGTCGAAACTCTGCGGGAGCACGGGAGTTTCACCGAGCCCCATGCGTGGGAGACCCTGGTTCGTGACTGGCATGTCGAGGGACTGGCAGTGCGGCCCGACCACAGGATGGTCGGCCACACCGGGTTTCTGGTCACGGCCCGTCGCATGGCCGACGGGGTGACGCCACCACCTCGACGTAGACGTCCGGCGAAGGGGGCACATGGCGAGGAGTCCGCGACTTCCACGTCTTCCGCCACATGATGACGATTCGGCCACGACGGTCCGTCTGAGCGTGACACGGGAGCAGACCTTCGTGTTCTTATACTTCTAGGACTAAAACCCCCAAAAGGGATTAATTACCGCGCACTTAATGTAGTCACATGAACACCGCTCAGCCAGGTAAGGGACAGCCCTTAGATGGGTAGGGTTTTGAGTAGTCGGTCTCGACTGGGAAGGAGGTGACGCCGTGGCAGCTCGCGACGACGCTGAAGCTCGTGCCGCGCAGCGCGAACGGGAGGTCGCCGACCTCACAACACAGGTCTCCTTCCTGCAGGAGGAGATCACCGCGTTGCGTCGGAAGCTGACGGAGTCTCCCCGGCAGGCCAGGATTCTCGAAGAGCGTCTCCATGACGTGCAGGCGAACCTCGCGGCCGTAACCGGCCAGAACGAGCGTCTGGTGGCCACCCTCAAGGAGGCCAGAGACCAGATTGTCGCCCTGAAGGAGGAGGTAGACCGGCTGGCGCAACCGCCATCCGGGTTCGGTGTGTTCCTCGAAGCCAGAGAAGACGGCACGGTGGAGGTCTTCACCGGTGGCCGCAAACTCAGGGTGAACGTGAGCCCCGCGGTGGAGGTCGAGTCGCTGAAGCGTGGCCAGGAGGTCATGCTCAACGAGGCGCTCAACGTCGTCGAGGCCCTCGGTTTCGAGGACCTCGGTGAGATCGTGATGCTCAAGGAGCTCCTTGAGGACGGCCGGCGTGCGCTGGTGATCTCACACGCCGACGAGGAGCGGGTGGTGAAGCTCGCCGAGTCGCTGCTGGACCAGCCGATCCGGGCGGGTGACTCCCTGCTGCTCGAACCACGCTCGGGCTACGTCTACGAGCGCATCCCCAAGTCCGAGGTCGAGGAGCTCGTCCTGGAGGAGGTGCCCGACATCTCCTACGAGGAGATCGGCGGGCTCATGCGGCAGATCGAGCAGATCCGGGACGCCATCGAGCTCCCGTACCTGCACGCTGACCTCTTCCGCGAGCACAAGCTCCGCCCGCCCAAGGGTGTCCTGCTCTACGGGCCGCCCGGCTGCGGTAAGACCCTCATCGCGAAGGCCGTCGCCAACTCCCTGGCCAAGCAGGTCGCGGAGAAGACCGGCCAGTCCGGCAAGAGCTTCTTCCTCAACATCAAGGGTCCCGAGCTTCTCAACAAGTACGTCGGCGAGACCGAGCGGCACATCCGCCTGGTCTTCCAGCGGGCTCGCGAGAAGGCCTCCGAGGGGACCCCGGTGATCGTGTTCTTCGACGAGATGGACTCGATCTTCCGGACCCGAGGCTCGGGCGTCTCCTCCGACGTCGAGAACACCATCGTTCCCCAGCTCCTGTCGGAGATCGACGGTGTCGAGGGTCTGGAGAACGTCATCGTGATCGGCGCCTCCAACCGCGAGGACATGATCGACCCGGCGATCCTGCGGCCGGGCCGCCTGGACGTCAAGATCAAGATCGAGCGGCCGGACGCCGAGGCGGCCAAGGACATCTTCTCCAAGTACCTCATCCCGGAGCTCCCGCTCCACACCGAGGATCTCTCCGAACACGGCTCCAACCGCCAGGAGACGATCTCCGGCATGATCCAGCGGGTCGTCGAGCGGATGTACACCGAGAGCGAGGAGAACCGCTTCCTCGAGGTGACCTACGCCAACGGCGACAAGGAGGTCCTGTACTTCAAGGACTTCAACTCCGGCGCGATGATCCAGAACATCGTCGACCGGGGCAAGAAGATGGCGATCAAGCAGTTCCTGGAGACCGGACAGAAGGGCCTGCGGATCCAGCATCTGCTGGCGGCCTGCGTGGACGAGTTCTCCGAGAACGAGGACCTGCCCAACACCACCAACCCCGACGACTGGGCCCGCATCTCCGGCAAGAAGGGCGAGCGGATCGTCTACATCCGCACCCTCGTGACGGGCAAGCAGGGCACGGAGGCCGGACGCTCCATCGACACGGTGGCCAACACCGGTCAGTACCTGTAACCACGTGTGACCGGCGGCGCGGTTCCCCTCGCGGGGCCGCGCCGTCGGCGTCGCCATGTCTGCCGCGACACACTCGACAGCCTGTGGCTTTTGTCGTGTTTAAACCTTTTTGTCCTCGGGGGGTCGGCTCTCCTTTCACAGCCGCCCCAGAAATGGCCGGAAATAGACAGCCGTCACGGGGAACCCGAATGATCGAGACGCCGTCCAAGTGGCGTGCGTGAACATTCCGGTCCGGCCGCCCGGTGAACGGCACGGGGTCTCGCGAGGCGCTTCGGGGAAGTGGCCGCCTCGCCGAACTCGATCTCCTGCGCTTCCTCGCCGCCATCGCGGTGCTCGCCTTCCACTACTTCATCGCCTTCGCCTCGGTGTGGGGCGACCGCCCTGCCGAACTGTTCCCGGCGATCTCCACCGTCTCCGGGCTCGGCATCCTCGGCGTCGAGCTGTTCTTCATGATCAGCGGGTTCGTGATCCTGATGAGCATCTGGGGGCGGAGCCTGGGGGCGTTCGCCCTTTCCCGGCTGGTGCGGCTCTACCCCGCCTACTGGGTCAGCGTGGCCGTCACCGCCGCGGTGTACGGGTTGACCGCCGCCACGGCCCTGGACCCCAAGCTCAGCCTCGGCGAGTACGGGATCAACCTCACGATGCTCCAGCGGGCCCTCGGCGTCTACGACGCCAACGGCGTCTACTGGTCGCTCTGGGTGGAACTCCGCTTCTACGTACTGATCTCGATCCTGGTGATCTTCGGGGTGACGCTCAACCGCTGCCTGGTCTTCATGGGCGTCTGGCTGCTGGCGGCCGGGTTCTTCGCCGGGAGCGACGAGGCGTGGGTCGAGCTCGTGGTCATGCCCAAGTACGCGGCGTACTTCGTCGGCGGCATGGCGTTCTTCCTGATGACGAGGTTCGGTCCCAGGCTCGTCCTGTGGTGCCTGGCCGGGATCAGCGGCGGCCTGGCCGTGAGCGCGGCGATCGACCGGGTGGCCGGGCGCGTCGAGAAGGTCGGCTACGCCGCGATGCCCGTGCCCGAGTGGGCCGTGGTCGCCACCGTGGTCGGTTTCTACGTGCTCATGGCCATGGTGGCGCTGGGATGGCTGGGATGGCTGCGCTGGCGCGGCCTGGTCGTCCTGGGCGCGCTCACCTACCCGCTCTACCTGTTCCACACCCCGGCCGCGGTCCTGATCGTCCCCGCGCTGCGGGACGTGCTGCCGTCCCCGCTGACCGCCCTGGTCACGGTGCTGGCCGCGACGGCGTTCTCCTATCTGGTGTACCGGGTGGCCGAGCGTCCGCTTCAGGAGTTCGTCAAATCCGTGCGGCGGAGAAGGGCCGCATCCCCGTCTCCGTCACAGCTCCCCGCGCTCTCCTCGATCCCCCTCGCAACGGGCGAAAAGGCTTCGGTGCCATAACTGTCCGACCACCGGGCATAGTGAAGGGTCTAGGGTCGGGAATAGATACCACGGAGAGAAACAGTCCCTGACGAACAGAGGGTGCGCATGACGGTACGGCGGGTGATGGGCATCGAGACCGAATACGGCATCTCCGTGCCCGGACAGCCGGGGGCCAACGCGATGGTGACCTCCTCTCAGGTCGTGAACGCCTATCTGGCGGCCTCGGCCGCCAGGGCACGGCGCGCGCGATGGGACTTCGAGGAGGAGAACCCGTTGCGGGACGCACGGGGGTTCGACCTCGCGCGGGAGGTGGCGGACCAGAGCCAGCTGACCGACGAGGACCTCGGCCTGGCGAACGTGATTCTCACCAACGGGGCCCGGTTGTACGTGGACCACGCCCATCCCGAATACTCCACACCCGAGTGCACCAATCCTCGGGCGGCGGTGATCTGGGACAAGGCGGGCGAACGGGTGATGCACGACGCGGCGGTTCGCGCCTCGGCGATGCCGGCCAACGCCCCGATCCAGCTCTACAAGAACAACACCGACAACAAGGGCGCCTCCTACGGCTGCCATGAGAACTACCTCATGCGCCGGGCCACCTCGTTCGCCGACATCGTCAGGCACCTGACGCCGTTCTTCGTCTCCCGGCAGGTCGTCACCGGCGCGGGCAAGGTCGGCATCGGTCAGGACTCACGGGGCGAGGGCTTCCAGATCAGCCAGCGGGCCGACTTCTTCGAGGTCGAGGTGGGGCTGGAGACGACGCTCAAGCGGCCGATCATCAACACCCGGGACGAACCCCACGCCGACCCGGAGAAATACCGTCGCCTGCACGTCATCATCGGTGACGCCAACATGTCGGAGATCTCGACCTACCTGAAGCTGGGGTCCACCGCGCTCGTCCTGGCGATGATCGAGGACGGCTACTTCACCCGAGACCTCGCCGTGGACAACCCCGTCCAGGCCCTGCGCGCGGTCTCACACGACCCCACGCTCAAGTACGAGATCTCCATGCGCGACGGCCGCAAGCTGACGGCGGTGCAGCTCCAGATGGAATACCTGGAGCTCGCGCGCAAGTATGCCGAGGAGCGCAGCGCCAACGGCCTGGACGAGCCCACCAAGGACATCCTGGAGCGCTGGGAGTCGGTCCTCACCCGCCTGGCGGAGGATCCGATGCAGCTGTCCGGCGAGCTCGACTGGGTGGCCAAGCTGGAGCTTCTGGAGGGATACCGGACCCGTGACGGCCTTCCCTGGTCGCATCCGCGTCTGCAGCTCGTCGATCTCCAGTACTCCGACATCCGTCCCGACCGAGGACTCTACAACCGGCTGGTCGCCCGGGGCCGCATGCAGCGCCTGGTCACCGAGGAGGAGGTGCAGAGGGCCATCGAGGTGCCGCCCAACGACACCCGGGCCTACTTCCGAGGCCGCTGCCTGAGCCAGTACAGCGAGTCGGTGGCCGCGGCCTCCTGGGACTCGGTCATCTTCGACATCCCCGGCCGTGAGTCGCTGCAGCGCGTCCCCACCCTTGAGCCGCTGCGCGGCACCAAGGCCCACGTGGGAGAGCTGTTCGACCGCTGCCGTACCGCCGCTGAGCTGGTGACGGCGCTCACCGGCGAGCAGTGACGTCCTGAGCGGGGCCTGAGAAGGGCCTGGGAGGGGGAGGCGGCCCGGCCGGGCCACCTCCCCCTCTTCGCGCCTACCGGATCCCGTCAAACCGGACACCTGGATTGACGGGGGACGGAGAATCGGGATACGTTCCGGGTGCTTTGTGGCGGTGCGAGGGAAATCCGGTGAAATTCCGGTGCGGTCGCGCCACTGTAATCCGGCCCGCGAGGGCCGGGAGCCAGGTCACACTCGGCCGCCACCGACCTACGAAAAGGGACGCGTCAATCCCGGAGGAGGTGGCCGTGAGCCAGATCTCGGCACCGCACACCCAGCCCATCCCATGGCACTCGCTCACCCGCTGGCTGCTCGCCGTACCGGCGCTGCTGCTTCTCGCCTATCTGGTCACCTTCGACCAGGGGGCGATCTCCCAGGCGGGAAACTACCTGCACGAACTCATGCACGACGGGCGTCACCTGCTCGGCGTACCGTGCCACTGAGCCGCAGGTGATCTCCAAACTCATCGTCCGGGGCCTCGTCGCCGGACTGCTCGCAGGGCTGCTCGCGGCCGTCTTCGCCTACACCGTCGGCGAACCACGCATCGACCAGGCCATCGCGCTCGAGGAGGCGGCCGCGGCCGCCTCCTCGGCCGAACCACACGACGACACCGGGACCGCCGCCCACTCCCACGGTGAGGAGGAGGCCCTCGTCAGCAGGGACGGGCAGCGTTTCGGGCTCTTCCTCGCCCTCGGCCTGTACGGCCTGGCGATCGGGGGCCTGTTCTCCCTCGTCTACGCGGCCGTACGCGGCCGGGCGGGACCTCGCTCGGAACCGGTGCTCGCGGTCACGCTCGCCGCCGCCGCGTTCACCTCCGTCGTCCTCATCCCTTTCATGAAATATCCCGCCAACCCACCGGCGGTCGGTGACCCGGAGACGATCGACCAGCGCACCGTGCTCTATCTGGTCGCCGTGGCCATCGGGATCCTCGCCGTCGCCGCCGGCACCGCCGCCCACCGCTACGCCTCGCGGAGTGAACCGTGGGTGCGCTGGCTGTCGGCGGGCGCCGCCTTCCTGGTCCCCGTCGTCGCGGCCTGGATCCTCCTGCCGGAGATCTCGGAGGTGCCCCAGGGCTTCCCCGCCGATCTCCTGTGGGACTTCCGGATCGCCTCGATAGGAACCCAGGCGGTCTTCTGGGCCGGTGTCGGCGCGCTCTTCGCCTTCGCCGCCCGCAGGCGCGGCCCGGTGTGACGACCCCCTCGGGGGTCACCCGCCTGCTCCTGGTCTGCCACGCCTCCACCTCGGCGACGGCGCGGGCCGCGTTCCCCGTCGACGAACCACTCGACGAACGCGGCCTGCGCCGGGCCGAGAGGATGGCGCGGCACCTCGGCTGGGCAGACCCCGGTTCAGCGGCCTGCCCGGCCGAGCTGCGCTGCGTCCAGACGGCGGCGGCGCTCGGCCTGCGGGCGGAGCACGACCCGCTGCTCGCCGACTGCGACCACGGCCGCTGGAGTGGCATGACGCTCGGCGAGGTCGAGGCCGCGGAGCCCGAGGCGCTCGCCTCCTGGCTCGGCGATCCGGGCGCGGCGCCGCACGGCGGGGAGTCGATCACCGCGCTCCTCGCCAGGGTTTCCGGCTGGCTCGCCGTCCGTACTCCCGGCAGGGCCGTCGCGATCACCCATCCGGCGGTCATCCGTGCCGCGGTCGTCCACGTCCTCGGCGCCCCCGCCCGCTCCTTCTGGCGCGTCGACGTCGCGCCGCTGGCCCGGGTGGCACTCACCGGGCGCGGCGGGCGCTGGCGGCTCAGCCACCTCCCCTGACGGATCGACCACCCGACCACGTGAATGCGAAGGAGATCCCAAGGTGCGCAACCCCCGCTATCCCTTCACCGCGATCGTGGGGCTGGAGGACCTGAAACTCGCGCTGATCCTCAACGCGGTCTCCCCCCGCGTCGGGGGAGTACTGGTCAGAGGGGAGAAGGGCACCGCCAAGTCCACGATCGTGCGGGCGCTGGCCGCTCTCCTGCCGCCTGTCGAGGTGGTGACCGGTTGCCGGTTCTCCTGCGACCCCGCCGCCCCCGACCCCGGCTGCCCCGACGGGCCACACGGGTCACACGGGGCCCCCGAGGGACCGGCGGCCCGGTCCATCAGACCCGCCCGCCTGGTCGAGCTGCCCGTCGGCGCCTCCGAGGACCGCCTCGTCGGCTCCCTCGACATCGAGCGGGCCCTCACCGAGGGCGTGAAATCCTTCGAACCCGGTCTCCTCGCGGGCGCCCACCGGGGTGTCCTGTACGTCGACGAGGTCAACCTTCTCCACGACCACCTGGTGGACCTGCTGCTCGACGCCGCGGCCCTCGGCACCTGCTACGTCGAGCGCGAGGGGGTGTCGGTACGGCACGCCGCCCGGTTCCTGCTGGTCGGGACGATGAATCCCGAGGAGGGGGAGCTGCGCCCGCAACTGCTCGACCGCTTCGGGCTGACCGTTGAGGTAAGGGCCTCGCGGGAGGCGTCCCAGCGGGCGGAGGTGGTCCGGCGCCGTCTGGCCTTCGAGGCCGACCCCGCCGCGTTCGCCGCCGCCTGGTCGGACGAGGAGCGGGCGCTGGCCACGCGCATCGCCGAGGCCCGAGCCGGGGTCGCCCAGGTCGTCCTGCCGGAGGCGGCGTTGCTCAAGATCGCCACCGTCTGCGCGGGCTTCGAGGTGGACGGGCTCCGGGCCGACCTGGTCACCGCCGGTGCGGCGATCGCGCACGCCGCCTGGCAGGGCCGCACCTCCGTCACCGCCGACGACGTCCGGGAGGCGGCCAGGCTCGCGCTCCCGCACCGCCGTCGCCGTGACCCCTTCGACGCGCCCGGCCTGGACGAGTCCAGGCTCCAGGATCTCCTGGACAGGATCCCCGACGACCCCGGCCCCGATCCAGACGGCCCCCAGGGGCCGGACGACCCCGGCGGCCCCGATCCCGGCAGAGGCGAGGGAGGCCCGGAACCCGTATCCGGCGGCTCCGAGGCCGGGGACGCCACCTCGGACGACCCGGCCGGCTCCGGAGGGCACGACGGCGGGGACGCCTCCCCGCACGGGGCCGCCGACGCCCGGGACACCCCCGGCGCCGAGGCGTGGGAGGCTCAGGCCGCGAAACCCCGGGAACCGTCGGAGGCGACAGGGGGAGCACCGGCCCGCGAGCAGATCGTCGACGCCGAGCCCGGGAGCGGGAACAGGCTGTTCACCGTCCCGGGCGTCGGCGCCGGAGCCCCCGGGCGCCGGTCACGCGCCAGGACACCCCTGGGCCGTACCACGGGCGCCAGGGTCCCCGAGGGCCACACCGGCTTCCTGCACCTGCGGGCCACCATCGGCGCCGCCGCCCCGTACCAGGTCGCGCGGGGCAGGAACGGGCCAGGACTGCTGCTGCGCCGCGGCGATCTCAGGGAGGCGGTTTGCGAGGGCCGCGAGGGCAACCTGGTGCTGTTCGTCGTGGACGCGAGCGGTTCGATGGCCGCCAGGCAGCGCATGCGCGCGGTCAAGACAGCGGTGCTCGGCCTGCTCCTCGACGCCTACCAGCGCCGCGACAAGGTCGGGCTCGTCACCTTCCGCGGCGCCCGTGCCGACCTGGTCCTGCCGCCCACCTCCTCCGTCGAGGCCGGCGCGGCCCGGCTGCGCGAGCTTCCCACCGGAGGCCGGACCCCGCTGGCCGCCGGTCTGCTGCGGGCCGCCGAGGTGCTCAGGGTCGAACGCCTGCGCGACCCGTCCAGACGCCCGCTGGTGGTCCTGGTCACCGACGGGCGGACCACCTCGGGAACCGCCGAGGAGTCCCAGCGCGCGGCGGGACTGCTGGCCGGGGTGGCGGGCGTGGTGGTCGACTGCGAGGGCGGGCCCGTGCGCCTCGGCCTCGCCGCCTCCCTGGCGGCGAGGATGGGCGCGGAGACCGTACGCCTCGACGAACTCACCGACCTGGCCGGGATGGTCCGGGAGAGGCGCGGCGCCGCGTGACCGCGAAGGTCCGAGGCCGGTGAGTACGGCGAGAAGGCCGTACCAGATGACGGTGCCGGATGACGGTGCCGGATGACGGTGCCGGATGACAGTGACACGACAGTGAGGGGAGGGCGACGATGCCGCAGGGCAGACCCGTCAGCGTGCCCGAGGACGGCCTGACCACCAGACAGCGCCGCACCCGGCCGCTGCTGATCGTCCACACGGGACCGGGCAAGGGCAAGTCCACCGCGGCCTTCGGTCTGGCCCTGCGCGCCTGGAACCAGGGCTGGCCGATCGGGGTCTTCCAGTTCGTCAAGTCCGCCAAGTGGCGCATCGGAGAGGAGCGGGCGCTGCGGGTGCTCGGCGACTCCGGTGAGGGCGGGCCGGTCTCCTGGCACAAGATGGGCGAGGGCTGGTCCTGGATCCAGCGTCCCGGCAGCGAGGAGGACCACGCCGCCGACGCCCGCGAGGGCTGGGAGCAGATCAGACGCGACCTCGCCGCCGAGACGTTCCGCCTGTACGTGCTGGATGAGTTCACGTACCCGATGAAGTGGGGCTGGATCGACGTCGAGGAGGTGGTCGAGACCCTGCGCGGACGGCCGGGAAGCCAGCACGTCGTCGTCACCGGCCGCGACGCCGACCCCCGGCTGCTCGCCGCCGCCGACCTCGTCACGGAGATGGGTAAGATCAAACACCCCATGGACGCGGGGCAGAAGGGGCAGAAGGGCATCGAATGGTAGCCCGGATCGTGATCGCGGCCCCCGCCTCAGGAGCGGGTAAGACGACCGTGGCGACCGGCCTGATGGCGGCCCTCGCCCGCCGGGGCATGGCGGTGTCCCCGCACAAGGTGGGGCCCGACTACATCGACCCCGGCTACCACGCCATGGCCACCGGCCGCCCCGGACGCAACCTCGACCCGTTCCTGGTGGGGGAGGACCTCGTCGCCCCCCTCTTCCTGCACGGCGCGGCCGGGGCGGACATCGCGGTCGTCGAGGGCGTGATGGGCCTGTACGACGGCGCGGGCTCCACCGAGTTCGCCTCCACCGCGCACGTCGCCAGGCTGCTCGGGGCCCCGGTGGTCCTGGTCGTGGACGCCGCCAGGCAGAGCCGCTCCGTCGCGGCGCTGGTGCACGGGTTCGCCTCCTACGACACCCGGATCAGGCTCGGCGGAGTGATCCTCAACCGGGTCGGCTCCGAGCGGCACGAGGCCGTCTGCCGCGAGGCGCTCGCCGAGAGCGGCGTCCCGGTGCTCGGGGCGATCCGTCGCAGCGACGCCGTCACCGCCCCCTCCAGGCACCTGGGCCTGGTTCCCGTCGCCGAGCGCCGCCCCCAGGCCGCCGGTGCCCTGGACGCCGTCGCGGACCTGGTCGCCGCCTCCTGCGACCTGGAGGAACTCCTGCGACTCGCCCGCGGCGCGCCGCCGCTGCCCGCCGTCCCGTGGACTCCCGGACCGCCCGCCGCTCCCGTCACGAGGATCGCGGTCGCCGGAGGGCGGGCCTTCACCTTCGGCTACACCGAGCAGGCCGAGCTGCTGGCGGCGGCGGGAGCCGAGATCGTCCCCTTCGACCCGCTCGTCGACGAGGCCCTCCCCGAGGGGACTCGCGGGATCGTGATCGGAGGCGGCTTCCCTGAGGTCCACGCGGCCGAGCTGTCGGCCAACGAGCCGCTGCGCGACCAGGTCGCCGCGTTCGAGGGGCCGATCTCGGCCGAGTGCGCGGGCCTGCTGTATCTCTCCAGGAGTCTGGACGGCAGGCCGATGTGCGGGCTCCTCGACGTCGAGGCCAGGATGACCGGCACTCTCACCCTCGGCTACCGCGACGCGGTGGCCGTCCGTGACTCGCCGCTCACCAGGGACGGCGAGCGCTACCGGGGCCACGAGTTCCACCGCACCGCGGTCGAGCCCGTCCCCGACCGGCCGCTGTTCCGCTGGCGCGGTGGCGCCGACGGGTTCGCCGACGACCGGATCACCGCCTCCTACCTGCACCTGCACTGGGCCGGCAGTCCCCATCTGGCCTCCAGGTTCGTCGAGGCCTGCCGCCGGGTCCCGGCCGTCTGACAACCCCCCCGCGGTTCGAGCCGGTTCGTGAGCCGGAAATCCCGGCATCCGGCCTTCCCGTTACCTCCACCGGCCTTTATCCGCGGCCTTGTGTCCATTTATTCGAGAAGCGCGCTCCGCCGGACGGCCCGATTTCACGAAACCCGGGATCGCCCGGCGGAAGAGGAGACGAAGGACGCTTTTCCCCGTTTCGAACATCCGGTGAAACGCCGCGAGATCCTAGGCGAAGGCGTCCGGTGGCAGCCTGGCCGCGGGCAGCCGTGGCGGGGCCAGCGCCACCCCCTCCGTGTGGAGGATCGCCGACAGCATGCGGCCCGCCTGTCCCATGCTGATGCGGGCAGCCGGGTCGCGCCGGAGCAGCCCTTCCAGGACGGGCCACAGCACTCCGGCCGGCGTCGCCGGATCCTCGTACCCGCCGCCCACGGGAGGGCGCTGCGCCGGCGTGCGGGAGGTGGGGCGCGGAGGGCGGCCCTCCACCGCGAAGTACAGGCTCGCACCGAGCGACCACAGGTCGCTCGCCGGGGTCGGTGGACTGCCCCGCAGCCGCTCCGGCGCGACGAAGGAGGGGACATGGACGAACGGTACGGTCGTGGAGTCGCCCGGATCGCCGTGCAGCGCCGCGACGCCGAAGTCGGCCAGCACCACCCGGTCGCCGGTGAGCAGGATGTTGCGCGGATTGATGTCCCGATGCAGGACACCCGCCCCGTGCGCGTGGCGCAGCCCGCCCAGCAACTGGAAGCCGATCCACGCCGCCCAGTGGATCGGCAGGCGGCCCAGGTGCCGCACGGTCTCCTTGAGCGTGAGGGCCTCCAGCAACTCCATGACGATCCAGAGCCGCCCGTCCTCCTCGAGCAGGTCGTGCACGGAGATCACCGCCGGGTGGTTCAGCCTCCCGGCCGAGCGCGCCTCGCGCAGGGCCCACCGCCGTGCGTCGTGCATGTCCATCCCGTCCTCGGTGAACCGAGGCTGGATCTCCTTGATCGCCACGTTCCGCCTGAGCAGGGAGTCGTGGGCCCGCCACACCGTGCCCACACCGTCCCGCCCGATCGGCGAGGCCAGGTGATAGCGATCACCCAGTAAGCGTGCCTTCCTCGCACCTGTTCCCATGAATCACCTGCTGCACATAGAAGCCGGGCACCTCAGCTGATTCATATTTCCATCTGGAACGATGCACCGGGTGATTACCTAGGGTGATTCTCTGTAACGATTTAGGCGCGTGGGCTTGATGTCGTCTTATTTCACGCCCGTAAAGTCCGTTTGCGGATTCCGGAAAACCGTTCCCGAGGGTGGTGAAAGCGTTTCGGAAACGTTCGTGAACGGCCTCAGGCCGCGCTGAAGCAGCGCACGTCCTCAAGCATCTTCGAGGTCCGCTCGGCGCTCAGCCGCGCTCGCGGATCCTTGCGCAGCAGCCCCCGCAGCACCGGCTCCAGGGCGCCCGCCCGCTTCGGCGCGCGCGGCGGTTCGCGCAGGGCCGCGACCAGCGCCGCCATCGAGTTCACCGTGCGGAACGGGGTCCTGCCCTCCACCGCCATGTACAGCGTCGCGCCGAACGACCACATGTCCGCCTCGCGGGTGCCGCCCCTGCCCTGCAACGCCTCCGGCGCGATGAAGGCCGGGGTGCCCCGGGTGGAGGTCGTCGCCGCCCCTTCCGGCGCGGCGAAGCCGAAGTCGGCCAGCACCACGCGATCACCGGTCAGCATGATGTTGGCGGGTTTGATGTCGCGGTGGATCACCCCGCCGTCGTGCGCGTGCCGCAACGCCTCCAGCAGGCGGCACCCCATCGCCGCCACGAGATCCACCGGGAGCGGGCCCGCCTGTACGAGCGTGTCGTGCAGCGTCAGCGCCTCCAGGAACTCCATGACGATCCAGAGCCGCTCGGACTCCTCGGTGAGGTTGTGCACCGTCACGATGCCCCGGTGGCTCAGCCGCGCCGCCATGCGAGCCTCCCTGACCACCCGCCGCCGCTGCTCGGCCGCGGCGGGCCCGGGTGGCAGAAGTATCTCCTTGAGGGCCACCTCTCGCTCCAGAAGCAGGTCGTATGCACGCCAGACGACGCCGGTCGCCCCCTGTCCGACGCGTGAGACGAGCTTGTACCTGCGCGCGATGATGGTGCTCACCCCCCAATGATCGCAGTTTTCGGTCGCGAAGACCTACCTGGAACGTTCCCGATCTCCCTTGGGCGGCGAATTCGCCTGGATCCGGTGGGTGATGATGCTCACACGAACCGATGCGGGGCCGCGGGGCGCTCGTGCGCGGACGCGGAGGCGCCGGCGGAGATCGAGGCGCCGCCGGGAGCGTCGCTGCGGGGTTCGTGGGGATTCGTGGAGGTTCAGAGGAGGCCGATCCCCAGCATCAGCGTGCCCGCTCCCAGTGCCACCCCGCCCGCGGGGACCAGCCAGATCAGCCGGTTCGGTTTCGTGTCGGAGGGGCGTACGACGGACAGGAAGAAGCCCAGGGGCATCAGGATCGGCGCCGCCACGATCAGGATCCGCGTCAGGTCCTTCAGGCCGCCGGGCAGATCCGTGTGGTCGATGTAGAGCAGGGCGACGAGCGCGAGGAGCACCAGGACGCCCGCGTGCGCGTGGCCGGCCCGCCACAGGCCACGCCGCACCGGGTTGTCCAGGTAGCCGGGGACGCCGCGCATGATGTGCGCGAGCAGGGAGGCCCCGCCGAAGGCCACGGCGGGCACGGTGATGAGGAGTGTTCCGGCTGTGCTCAGCGACGACGGTGACATGGGGCCCTCTTCTTTGGATAGTGGTGCTATCCGATTATTGGATAGAGATGCTATCCAGTCAAGGTGGGCGGATTTCACCTCGGGCCCCGGGAGTGAGGTCCCCTGACGGAGGGGAGTTCGGCGCGGCCCGTACGGGCTCCCGCAAAGATCGCGGGATGATCCGCGCGCAATGTCGCCCGGTTCGGGGAAGATATGAATCAGATCCGTCCCCCAGGTGGAGGTGCCACACATGGCAAGCAAGGACACCGGCGGCCAGAAGCAGACCGGCCGGACCGACAAGGAGGTCGAGGAGACCGCCCCGGCGGAGACCTCCGACGTTCAGGAGCGTCACGAGAAGCTCTCCGACGACGTCGACGCGATCCTCGACGAGATCGACGAGGTGCTGGAGGAGAACGCAGAGGAGTTCGTGAGGAGTTACGTGCAGAAGGGCGGACAGTAGGTTCGTCCGTCGGAGTCAAAGGTCAGAGGTGAGGACGGATCCGGCGGGGAGCCGGGAGACCCGTTCTGACCGCGGGCCCGGCTCGGCTCCCGCCGGGCCCGGCTGGCGGGTGACGTGCGGCCGCACCCCGCCGGGAGCGCCCTGTTGGGTGCTCCGCCTCCGAGCGCCGCGAACACGCTGAGCCGACCAGGGGAGGCCCTCCGGGAATGTTCCCGGAGGGAATAGAGAGCCGTGCCACGGCCACCACCCCGCCTCCCACTCGCTCCGGGCGGGCCTTCGCCATCTTCGCGACCCCGTCGTGTTCGCCGTGCCCCGGGGAGGATCGGTGCGAGATCCGGTGACCGGAGCCGATCATCCGTAAAGATTCAAAAGCCCGGCGGAGTGTGGTTCGCGCTGAGCTGATCCAGGGAAGTGCAAGCAGCACGGCAAGATGAGTAAGGTCGGGCCTTAAAGGACCGCACCTTTGGAGGGAGTCGCGTGGGATCTCACAGGGACCTGCCCGCCGGCATGGTGAATCACATCTTTACCGACACCGGGAGCTCCTCGTTCACCGAGTTCGTCAGGTCCCATTCGCCGGACTTGCTGCCTGGCCGTAACGAGGTCCTGGGGACCTCGGTGGGCGATCACATCCCGCACGCCACCACGATCGTCGCGGCGATGTGCGCCGGTGGCGTGGTGATCGCGGGAGACCGCCGGGCGACCTCCGGCAACATCATCTCCCAGCGTGACATGGAGAAGGTGTTCCGCACCGACGACCACTCGGGCCTGGGCATCGCGGGGACGGCGAGCACGGGCATCGAGATGGCCCGCCTCTACCGGGTGGAGCTCGAACACTACGAGAAGCGCGAGGGCCGCACGCTCTCGGTGACGGGCAAGGCCAACCGGCTCGCCACGATGATCCGCGGCAACCTGCCGATGGCGATGCAGGGGCTCGTGGTCGTCCCGCTCTTCGCCGCCTACGACCCCGATGTCGACGGTGGCCGCATCTTCAGCTACGACGTGGGCGGCGGTCCCTACGAACAGCACCACTACCACTCGATCGGATCCGGTTCGATCTTCGCGCGAGGTGCTCTGAAGAAGCTCTACCGCGAGGGTTCCTCCCCCGAGGAGACCGTGCTGACGCTGATCCACGCACTCTACGACGCGGCCGACGACGACTCGGCGACCGGCGGCCCCGACATCACCCGCAAGATCTGGCCCGTCGTCGCGGTGATCACCGCCGACGGATACCGCCGGCTTCCCGACGAGGAGGTCGGAGAGCTCGTCCGGGTCGTGGTCGAGTCCCGGGCCGACCACCCCGACGGCCCCACCGCCCCGCTGCGCTAACACGAGAGGATCACCCCAGGTGTCCATGCCTTTTGGATATGTCTCGCCCGAGCAGCAGATGCGGGACAAGGCGGATTACGCGCGCAAGGGGATCGCGCGGGGCCGTAGCGTCGTCGTCCTGCAGTACGAGGACGGCATCCTGTTCGTCGCTCCCAACCCGTCCCGCGCCCTGCACAAGATCAGCGAGATCTACGACAAGATCGGGTTCGCCGCGGTCGGCCGTTACAACGAGTTCGAGGCCCTGCGCCTCGGCGGCATCCGATACGCCGACATCAACGGCTACACCTACGCCCGCGACGACGTCACCGCCCGTGGCCTGGCCAACCTCTACGCGCAGAACCTCGGTCAGATCTTCACCGAGTCGCTGAAGCCGTTCGAGGTGGAGATCGTGGTCGCCGAGGTCGGCGACTCCTCCGACGAGGACCACATCTACCGGCTGACCTTCGACGGCTCGGTCTTCGACGAGGCGGGGCTGGTGGCCATGGGCGGCCAGGCCGAGACGGTGGCGGCCCGTCTCAAGGAGCGCTACCGCGACGGCCTGTCGCTGACCGAGGCGCTGGAGGCGGCGCTGTTCGCGCTGACCGAGCCGGGAGGCGAGCGCTTCCCCGCGAACCAGCTGGAGGTGGCGGTGCTCGACCGCAACCGCCCGCACCGCAAGTTCCTGCGGCTCAACGGCCCCAGGCTGGAGCGACTGCTGGCCGAAGGTGCCCCCGTGGCCGGGGGCGAGAAGACGGCCGGGGGCGAGAACCCCCTCTCCGCCCCCGAGACGCCGGGCGCCCCGCCGACCGCGCCCGACGGCGACATCGACACCGGATCCAGCGGCTGACCGCGTCCGCGGGCGACGCCGGTGCCGCGCCGGGTGGTCTGACCGCCCGGCGTGGGGGGGGGGGGCGGGGAGAGGACGGGCCCCCCCCCCCCCGGGGGGGGGGATGGGGGGGGGGGCGCGGGGGAGGGGGGGGGGGGCGGGGC
>NZ_JBEPDA010000018.1:18727-50085 GCF_040299985.1 Streptosporangium sp. NPDC000563
CGCTCCCCGGCGGCCGCCGGCGGGGGGCGCGCGGCGGGCGGCGGGGGGGGGCGGGCCCCCGCGGGGGGGGGGGGCGCCCGCCGCCCCCCCCCCCCCCCCCCCACGCCGGAAGGCAGGTCTTCTCCTGCGGGACGCCTGAGAACGGTGGCAGCACGGTCCCCCGCGCCGGACGGGCCGGTCAGCGGCACCGAAAAAGCCCGACGCGGGCAAGTGGCGCTCCGGCGCCGGACGACACCTCACGACACCCCGCGACACCCGTTCCGCCTCGCCGGGAACACAGCTCCCGGCGAGGCGGGAACGGGTGTCGCTGCGGTGTGTCCTGGATCACATCGTCTCCGGACAACCGGTCCCGCTCCACGCTGGTCACACTCCGTGTGAACAACACCTCCCGGATCCGGACCGGATCCGCCCCTCATATGACCGCCCTCGCGGCTCCTCGACGGCCCGGTGTGGCGCTGGCCCTGCTCGCGGCCGTGGCGCTGGCGTCAGGCTGCGCCGCGGACTCCTCCTCCGCCCCCCTGCCGGTCGCGTCCTCCTCCGCGCCCGCTCCCTCGACAGGCGCGCCGACCCCCACCCCGGGCTCCGCCGCGGCCGTCCCCGAGCTCTTCGGTACCGAGTTCCAGGCGGCTCCGGAACACGACTGGAGCAAGGGGCGTCCGCCGCCCTTCGAGGGCGTCCTGAGGGGCTGGCTCACCGACGTGGACGAAAACGGGGTGGCCGAGTACCGGCCGATCCGCTTCGTCCAGCGCGGTGGCGAGGACGGTCACTTCGACGGCCCCGAGGAAGGCGACGTGGTCCGCTACCTGGCGCCCATCGCCGAGGACGTGCTGTTTCTCGCCGACAGCGGCTGCGACAACACGACGCAGACCTACGACAAGGCCACCAATCTCGGCACCGAGAGCTGCACCCGTCAGACGTTGATCGACAACGTCAGGGAGGCCGCCTCGCTGACCGGGGTCGAGGGCCTCCACCGGCCGGCCCTGATCACCACGGAGAACGGCAGGATCACCAAGGTTGTCGAGATCTTCTGGCAGGGCGGAGGCTGATCGAGGCCGTCGATCCCGGCGCCTTCGCGCCACTCGCGCCCGGCGGGAACCGGGCGCGGGGCGCGTCCGCGCTTAGGCGCTCACAGCCTGGGGCATAAGCCGTACGACCGAAAACCCCATGATCCCTCCCACGAGAGGGGTTCGGCGAATAGTGTGAGGCAATGGATCGTCGCATCTTCGGGCTTGAGAACGAGTACGGCGTCACCTGCACGTTCAGGGGGCAGCGGCGGCTGTCACCCGACGAGGTAGCGCGTTATCTATTCCGCCGCGTCGTCTCCTGGGGCCGATCGAGCAACGTCTTCCTCCGCAACGGGGCGCGCCTGTATCTGGACGTGGGGAGCCACCCCGAGTACGCCACCCCCGAGTGTGACAACGTGGTGGAGCTCGTCACCCACGACAAGGCGGGCGAGCGCATTCTGGAGGGCCTCCTCGTCGACGCGGAGAAACGCCTCCGTGAGGAGGGGATCGCCGGCGACATCTACCTGTTCAAGAACAACACCGACTCGGCGGGCAACTCCTACGGCTGCCACGAGAACTATCTGGTCGGCCGGCACGGCGAGTTCGGCCGCCTGGCGGACGTGCTGATCCCGTTCCTGGTCACCCGGCAGATCATCTGCGGGGCGGGCAAGGTGCTGCAGACCCCGCGTGGAGCGGTCTACTGCGTCTCCCAGCGGGCCGAGCACATCTGGGAGGGCGTCTCCAGCGCCACCACCCGGTCGCGTCCGATCATCAACACCCGTGACGAGCCGCACGCCGACGCCGAGCGGTTCCGCCGCCTGCACGTCATCGTCGGCGACTCGAACATGAGCGAGACGACCATGCTGCTCAAGGTCGGCGCGACCGACCTGGTGCTTCGCATGATCGAGGCGGGCACCGTGATGCGCGACCTGTCCCTGGAGAACCCGATCCGGGCCATCAGGGAGGTCTCCCACGACATGACCGGGCGGCGGCGGGTGCGGCTGGCCAACGGCCGGGAGGCGTCCTCGCTGGAGATCCAGGAGGAATACCTCTCCAAGGCCCGTGACTTCGTCGACCGCCGCGGCGGAGACGAGGTCAGCCACCGGGTGCTGGAGCTGTGGGAGCGCACGCTCAACGCGGTCGAGACCGGCAGCCTCGACAAGGTCGCCCGCGAGATCGACTGGGTGACCAAGTACCAGCTGATCGAGCGCTACCGCCAGAAGTACGACCTGCCGCTGTCGAGCCCCAGGGTGGCTCAGCTCGACCTCGCCTACCACGACGTGCACCGCCGCCGTGGCCTGTTCTACCTGCTGCAGAAGCGCGGTGCGGTGGAGCGGGTGGCCTCCGACCTGAAGATCTTCGAGGCCAAGTCGGTGCCGCCGCAGACCACCCGGGCCCGACTGCGCGGTGAGTTCATCCGCAAGGCGCAGGAGAAGCGCCGCGACTTCACCGTCGACTGGGTGCACCTGAAGCTCAACGATCAGGCGCAGCGCACCGTGCTGTGCAAGGACCCCTTCCGTAGCGTCGACGAGAGGGTGGACAAGCTCATCGCCGGAATGTGACGGTCATACTTCGGCAAGCTCGTTCCCGGCCTTACCTCCTCCGTACGCCGGGACGGGTAATGTTGCGCGAACCTGACGTCTGCTTGAGGGATACCTATGCGCCGCCGCAGCATGGCCGTACTGGCCGCAGTGCCTTTGATATTCGCCGCAGCATGCGGCTCCGACGGAGGCGCGGCCACCGGCGCCTCCAGTTCCGCCAGCGCGGGCGAGGTCACCGAGCTGCAGGTGACCGGGCAGGCGGGCGCCAAGCCGACCGTCGCGTTCCCGCCGAAGGTCGTCGAGACCTCCTCCTACAAGGTGCTCACCCCCGGCACCACGGGGGAGGCCGCCAAGCCCGGCGCCAGCGTCATCGCCAACTTCACCGTCTTCACCTGGGACGGCAAGGAGAACAAGCTCGCCGGCTCGACCTACGACGAGGGCGGGCCGCAGGTCATCACGCTCAACGAGCAGGTCCCGGAGATCCTCCGCAAGGGCTTCGCCGAGACCAAGGGCGGCGGCAGGTTCATGTCGGTCGTCGCCAAGGACGCGCTGCCCGCCGAGCAGCAGGCGCAGGCCCCTCCCGGCCAGTCGCAGGTCTTCGTGGTCGACGTCGTGGGCGTCCCCCAGGAGAAGGCCGCCAAGGGCACCGCGACCGACCCCGGTCTCGACGGTGTCACGGTGGAGAACCCGGCCGGCGACGCCGCGCCGAAGCTCACCACCAAGACCAAGAAGAAGGCTCCCAAGGAGCTCGTCACCAAGACCGTGATCCAGGGCACGGGCCCCGAGGTCAAGTCCGGCCAGTCGATCCTGGTCCAGTACGCCGGGAAGATCTGGGGTTCGGACGCCGAGTTCGACAGCAGCTGGTCCCGCGGTGCCCAGCCGATCATGTTCCAGATCGGCACCGGCAAGGTCATCAAGGGCTGGGACCAGGGTCTGGTCGGTGTCCCGGTCGGCAGCCGGGTGCTGCTGAGCATCCCGCCGGACCTCGGTTACGGCAAGGAGGGCTCCGGCGAGAAGATCAAGGGCACCGACACCCTGGTCTTCCTGGTCGACGTGCTGGGCGCCTACTGAGCCCGCTGACCGGCTGATCTGACATTCCGCCTCCGGCGGAGGCCCACCGGGCCGCCGCCGGTGCGAGCCGTCCCATCACGGAGCCCGGCCGTACGCGTACGGCCGGGCTCCGTGCTTTTCCGGTTCAGGGCTCGGCCGAGGCCAGGTCCAGGTCAGGACCGGGCGTCGGCGTCGTCCGCCCGGTCTCGTGTCCAGGAAAGGGCGGCCGCGTTCCCGCCCGCCGGGTCCCGTACGGGCGGAGGCGTGAAGTCCGCGACCTCGGCCTACAATCCGCCTGTGAGCGGCGACGATCTCGACACGGTGGCGATACTTCACGACCCGGTGCGCCGGGCCGTCTACGACTACGTGGCCTTCCAGCGCCATGACGTGGGACGTAACGAGGCGGCCGAGGCGGTGGGGGTGCAGCGGACCCTGGCCGCCTTCCACCTCGACAGGCTCGTCGAGGCGGGCCTGCTCGAGAGCGGGTTCCGGCGGTTGACGGAGCGGACGGGGCCCGGCAGCGGCAGGCCGGCGAAGGTGTATCGCAGGGCGCGGGGGGAGTGGCAGGTCAACGTGCCCGCCAGGGACTACCGGACCCTCGCCCTGGTGCTGGCGGAGGCGGTCGAGTCGCTCGGCGGGGACGAGAGGGCCGAGCAGGTGGCCCGGCGTGCGGGAGCCCGGTTCGCCGAGCAGGGTGAGGACCTCGCCGGTGTGCTGCGGCGACGCGGATACGAGCCCTACGAGGAGGACGGCCGGGTGCGGCTGCGCAACTGCCCGTTCCACGTGCCCGCCGAGGAGCATCCGCTGCTGGTCTGCTCGGTGAATTTGGGATTGTGCCGGGGGATGCTCGACGCGCTCGGTCAGGACGCCTCGACGGCCAGGCTGGACCCACGGCCCGGGGAGTGCTGCGTCGCCTTTTCTAAAAATAATGAAGATTGACATAGAAGGACCGTGGATGATCCGCTGTGCCCATGCACCTGGCCCAGATGAACGTCGCCCACATGCGCGCGCCCAAGGACTCCCCCGAACTCGCCTCCTTCATGGCGGGCCTCGAACCCCTCAACCGGCTGGCCGAGGCCGACCCCGGCTTCGTGTGGCGCCTCAAGGGGGGTGACGGTCCCGAGGACACGGTCGAGCACATGTACGGCGACCACCTGCTGATCAACTACTCCGTGTGGCGGTCGCGTGACGCGCTGTGGGAGTACGTCTACCGCAGTGACCACCTGGCGTTCCTGCAGCGGCGCAGGGAGTGGTTCCTGCGCATCGCGCAGCCGTACTCGGTGATGTGGTGGATCCCCGAGGGGTACGAGCCGACCCTTCCCGAGGGGATGGAGCGTCTGGAGAGGCTGAGGGCCGAAGGCCCCACCCCGGAGGCCTTCACCTTCAAGGACTTCTACGACAGGAGCGAGGCCGCGTGGCGCCCGGCGGCGGCCGAGGCGAGGAAGTAGGCGAGGTCCTCGTCCAGACCCCGGCCCATCGTCGACAGGCGCACCGGAGATCCCTGGAGCGCCTCGTACAGGCCGTCCACCGGCACCTCGACCAGCTCGTGGCGGGCGGCGAGCGGGCGTGACTGCTCGGCCACCCGCCTGCCGAAGTCGCCGGGCAGCACGGGCACGGCGACGTGGGCCGGGGCGAGCGCCACCCGGCCGTAGGCGGTGAGCGAGTGGTGCGAGACCCCGATGTGGCGCTCGCGCAGGTCGCCCTCGCTGACCCGCAGCGCCGCCACCGGGCGGCCTCCCAGGACGGCGGCGGCGTTGACCGCCTCGCCGGCCGAGACTCCGGAGAAACCCCAGCGGGTGCCGCTGCCCAGATTGCCCGGTCCCTGGGTGACGATCGCGACGTCGGCCTCCAGGACGTGCCTGGCCGCCAGCAGACCCGTGTGCGGGGTCACCGCCTCCACGTCGCCGCCGAACGCCTGGCCCACGGTGACGACCCCGCACAGCCAGCCGGTCTCCCGCAGCCGTGCGCACGACATGGAGAACCAGGCGGGCAGCGCGCCGCCGTCGAGCATCACGTAGGCGACCCTGAGGGGTCTGCCGCGCTCCGGGCCGTCGGTTTTCTGAGTTTCGCCAGGCTGCGGGGGGTTTTGGCCGTACAGGCCGCAGAGGATCGCGGGCAGGGCCGAGTG
This sequence comes from Streptosporangium sp. NPDC000563, assembly GCF_040299985.1. Taxonomy (NCBI): domain Bacteria; kingdom Bacillati; phylum Actinomycetota; class Actinomycetes; order Streptosporangiales; family Streptosporangiaceae; genus Streptosporangium; species Streptosporangium sp. NPDC000563. The sequence continues at coordinate 24,451 of NZ_JBEPDA010000018.1, forward strand.
CAGGTCGGCGACGATCACCGGCATGCCGTCCACGGAGTCCGCGTCGCGCAGGACCTCGTGGAAGGGCGAATCCTGCTCGTCCGCGCCGAGGACGGTGGCCTGCAACGGGGTGTAGCGTGCCTTCACCAGGTGTCCGGGGCCTTGAGGATCTTGTGGCAAACGGTCGGGGACAGCCACCACCATGGCGTAACCTCCCGTACCGAGACCCATCGCGAGCGCGGTCGTGTTGAGCAGCACCACGTCACCGGGCTCGGGACGTCCCACCAGGGCCGGGTAGGCGAGCGCGCGCGCCTCACCGTCCTCGGTGGTCACGTCGAGTTCCACCGCCCCCGGCCATTCGCGCCGGATCCGTACGACCTCGCCCCTGCGCCATCTGATCACGGGGGAAGGGTAGCGTCACTCGAACAGGAAGGAGGCCGGATGTCGCGCCGGAAGACCGAGCGGCTGCTCAATCTCGTGATCTGCCTGCTGGCCACGCGGCGGCCGCTCAGTGCCGAGCACATCCGCCAGGCGGTGCCCGGTTACGACGCCGACAACGACGAGGCCTTCCAGCGGATGTTCGAGCGGGACAAGAACGAGCTGCGGGAGATAGGCATCCCGATCGAGGTCCACAAGGACCCGTGGGAGGAGGATCCCGGATACCGGATCGTCCGCTCGGCGTACGAGCTGCCGGAGATCACCCTGGAGCCCGACGAGGCCGCCGTGGTCGGCCTGGCGGCACAGGTGTGGCAGCGGGCCAGCTTGGCCGAGGCGGCCAGCGGGGCCCTGCTGAAGCTGCGCGCGGGGGGTGTGCAGACCGACGAGGCCCACGGGGTGCTCGGCGGCGCGCTGGAGCTGCGCGTCGACACCCAGGACCCGTCCTTTCCCGCGCTGTGGGAGGCCGTGCGCGACCGGCGCGCGGTCCGCTTCGCCTACCGGGCGGCGGCGAGCCAGAACGTGCTGACCCGCACGGTGGAGCCGTGGGGCGTCGTCAGCCGCCGGGGCCGCTGGTACATGGTCGGCCACGACCGCGACCGGGAGGCGCCGAGGGTCTTCCGGCTCAGCCGCATCAGCGGGCCGGTCACCACCCTCGGCCGCCCGGGTTCGGTGGTGGTGCCCGAGGACGTCGACATCAAGTCCATGGTCGTCTACAGCGACGCCGCCGTGCGCGAGCGCACCGCCCTTATCCGGGTCAGGCGGGACACCTGCCAGGGGCTGCGCCAGGTGGCGAAGGCGGTGCGGCCCGCCGGCGAGGACTGGGACGAGCTGGACGTCGACTTCACCGACCCCGGCAGGCTGGCCGGATGGATCGTGGGTTTCGCCGCGGACGCGGAGGTCGTCGGCCCCCCGGACGCCCGTGACGCGGTCATCTGCCGCCTGAAGGGAGCTCTCGCGTGAGCACGGCCGACCGCCTGCCCAGGCTGCTCGCACTGGTGCCCTACCTGATGTCGCACCCCGGGGCCCAGGTGCCCGAGGTCGCGAAGATCTTCGGGCTGAGTGAGAAGCAGCTCATCGACGACCTGCAGCTGGTGTGGATGTGCGGGCTGCCCGGCCACACCCCCGGCGACCTGATCGACGTGTCGTGGGACGGCGGGGAGATCGTCATCGACAACGCCGAGACCATCGCCCGCCCGCTGCGGCTGGGCGTGGACGAGGCCAGTGCGCTGCTGGTCGCCCTGCGCCTGCTCGCCGAGATGCCGGAGTTCGGCGAGCGCGACGCGCTGGCCCGGGTCATCGCCAAGTTCGAGCGGGCCTCGGGCGAGGGCGCCGCGGCGGTCAGCAGCCAGGTCGCGGTGGAGGTCGACGCCGCGCCCGACGCGCTGCCCGTCGTCAACGAGGCGCTGCGGCGCGGCAGACGGCTGTCGCTGCGCTACTACGTGCCGGGACGCGACGAGATCACCCCGCGTGAGGTCGACCCGATGCGCCTGGTCGTCGTGGACGGCCGCCCCTACCTGTCGGGCTGGTGTTACCGGGCCGAGGCGGTCCGGCTGTTCCGGCTGGACAGGATGCTCTCCGTCGACGTGCTCGACGTGCCCGCCGACCCGCCCGCGGACGCCGTGGCCGACGAGGTGACGCCCGGGGTGTTCCGGCCCTCGCCGACCGACGAGCTGGTGGAGCTCGAACTCACCCCCGCGGGCCGCTGGGTCGCCGAGTACTACCCGTGCGAGCGGGTCACCGAGCTCGGCGAGGGCCGGGTGCGGGTGGCCCTGCGGGCCAGGGACCAGGGCTGGCTGGTACGCCTGGCGCTGCGTCTCGGGGACACCGGCAGGGTGGTCTCGCCCGCCTCGCTGGACGAGAGCGTCCGGGCCGCGGCCACCGCCGCGCTGAATCGTTATGAGTCGCTTTCCTGACGTACGAAGCCGGAGTCTCCCGACATGAGCTGGATCATCGCCGCGGTCTCACTCGCCTTCGGAGGGCTTGCCCTGCTGGGTTTCCTCGCCGTTCGCGTGCTGCGCGCGGCCGCCGCGCTGAGCCGTGAGGTCGATCGGACGGAGGGGAGACTGGAGCCCGTTCGGGTCCTGTTCGGCGAGCGTACGGCGATCGCGCGGGGCCAAAGGGATGAGTCTGCCGCCGGGGGAGCGTACGATCGGAGGCAAAGACCGCACGTCGCCCGGCGTAAGGATGTGTAATGCCCAACCTCGGACCCACTGAGCTGATCATCATCGGCCTGATCCTGGTGCTGCTCTTCGGTGCCAAGAAGCTGCCGGAAGCCGCCCGCGGGCTCGGCCGGTCGCTGCGCATCTTCAAGTCGGAGACCGCCAAGCTCCGCGACGAGGACGAGACGGAGACCGCGACCGCCACGGTCGTCCAGGCGCAGCCCCAGCCCGCCGCCCCGGCGCCGCAGTCGATCCCGGCGGCGACGCAGCCTCCGGCTCCCGCGCTGAGCGTCGAGGAGGAGGCCCGCCGCCTCGAGGAGCAGGCCGCCCGGCTGCGCGCCCAGGCCGGAGCGCCCAAGCAGCAGTGATCGGCGGTAGCCTGAAGATCTACCCCCATCACTCGACTCGTCACCCCAGGATTCGCGAATGGCGCTGCTGAAGTGGCCCAAATCGGGCCGGAATGGGGCGGCACCGTCGCCCGCAGAGGCGGGCGACGGTCGCATGCCGCTCATGGAGCACCTGCGCGAGCTGCGTAACCGGCTGGTCATCGCCCTGCTCGGCTTGGTCGCCGGCACCATCGTCGGTTTCATCTTCTTCGATCCGATCTGGCAGTTCGTGTCGGCGCCCTACTGTGGGCTCCCGCAGGCGCAGGAGCTGCGGTCCGGTCAGTGCACGATGCTGATCCTCGGCGTCTTCGACTCCTTCTTCGTGAACCTCAAGGTCGCCGCGATGTTCGGCCTCGTGGTCTCCTCGCCGATCTGGCTCTGGCAGATCTGGGGCTTCGTCACCCCGGGCCTGTACCGCAACGAGAAGCGCTACTCGATCCTGTTCATGGTGCTGGCCGTCCCGCTGTTCCTCGCGGGCGCCGCCCTGGCCTACTTCGTGATGGACACGGGCCTGTCGATCCTGCTGGGCTTCGCCCCGCCGGGATCGGTGGTCGGCCTCACGATCGACGAGTATCTCAGCTACGCGCTGATCATGATCATCGTGTTCGGCATCTCCTTCGAGTTGCCGCTGCTCATGGTGTTCCTGAACATCATCGGGGTGCTGCCGCGCTCGCTGGTGGCCAAGCACCGCCGCATGGTCATCTTCCTCATGTTCGTCTTCGGCGCGGTCGCCACCCCCGGTGGCGACCCGTTCACGATGATCGCGCTCGCTCTGCCGATGGTGCTGCTGTTCGGCCTGGCCGAGGGGTTCATGTATCTCAGGGAGAGAAGACAACCCAAGGGTGAGGACTTCTCCCACCTCTCCGACGACGAGGCCTCCTCGCTCGACGACGACATCTCGTCCGTGGGCGCCGTGACCCCGGTCGACGAACCGGCTCCTATCGATTCGAGAACGACCGACACCGATCCCGGCAAATAGCGGATAAGTTCCGGTCTGTGCCCGCAGAGATCGCAGTCCTCGTCAACCCCGCCGCCCGCGGCGGCCGTTCCCGGGGACTGCTCTCCCCGGTGCTCGACCGCCTGCGGCAGGGCGGGCGCGAGGTCTCGGTGATCCTCGGAGACTCCGCCTCCGACGCGCTCGAACGCGCCTGCACAGCGGTCGCCGAGGAGCCGGAGGCGCTGGTGGCCTTCGGCGGCGACGGCCTGGTCCACCTCGCCGTCCAGGCGGTCGCGGGCAGCGGCGTGCCGCTGGGCGTCATCCCCGTGGGCACGGGCAACGACATCGCCGCCGCGCTCGGCATCCCGCTGAAGGCGCCGCTCGCCGCGGCCGACACCGTGTTGCGCGGGCGGGTGCGCACGGTCGACGCCGTGAAGGCGGGCGAGGACGAGTGGTTCGCCGGGGTGCTGGCCTGTGGCTTCGACTCCCGGGTCAACGAGCGGGCCAACACCATGACCTGGCCGCCGGGTATGGCGAGATATCTCGTCGCCCTCGCCGAGGAACTGCGCTCCTTCCGGCCCATCCCGTTCAGGATCGGCCTGGACGACGAGACCGTCGAGCGTGAGGCGATGCTCGTCGCGGTCGGCAACACCCGTTCCTACGGCGCGGGCATGCGTGTGTGCCCCGGCGCGGTCCCCGACGACGGCCTGCTGGACGTGACGATCCTCGGGGCCATCCCCAAGATGGAGTTCCTGCGCACCTTCCCCCGCGTCTACCGGGGCTCCCACGGCGCCCATCCCGCCGTCACCATGCTCCGCGCCCGCCGGGTGACCCTGGAGGCCCAGGGAGTGATCGCCTACGCCGACGGCGAGCGGATCGGCCCCACCCCGCTGACATGCGAGATCGTCCCCGGCGCGCTGGCGGTCCTCGTCTAGGGCCACCGGCGTACGCCGGCGGTCCTGGACGAGGACCGTGCGGCGCCGCCCGGACGGCCCGCCGGGGTGGCCCACGCGATCGACGGGATCCGGGGAGAAGGGGGACGGGCCGGAATCCCGATATCGGTAGGCTGGAGCCATGACGACCCCAGCGGAACGATACGCTGCCTTCCGTCAGAGCCAGGCCGAGAGCGGGCCGGCGCTGACCTCGTTCCGCGGTCTTTACGACTTCGAGCTGGACGACTTCCAGCTCGACGCCTGCCGGGCGCTGGAGGCCGGTGACGGGGTCCTCGTGGCGGCGCCCACCGGCTCGGGCAAGACCGTCGTGGGCGAGTTCGCGGTGCACCTCGCCCTGCGCGAGGGCCGCAAGTGCTTCTACACCACCCCGATCAAGGCGCTGTCCAACCAGAAGTACAACGACCTGGTCAAGCGATACGGCATCGACAAGGTGGGCCTGCTCACCGGCGACAACAGCGTCAACGGCGAGGCTCCCATCGTCGTCATGACGACCGAGGTGCTGCGCAACATGCTCTACGCCGGGTCCTCCACCCTGGCGGGGCTCGGTTTCGTGGTCATGGACGAGGTCCACTACCTCGCCGACCGGTTCCGCGGCGCGGTCTGGGAGGAAGTGATCATCCACCTGCCCGAGTCGGTGCGCCTGGTCGCCCTGTCGGCCACGGTCAGCAACGCCGAGGAGTTCGGCGAGTGGATGGGAGAGGTCCGCGGCGACACCAGCGTCATCGTCGACGAGCACCGCCCGGTCCCGCTCTGGCAGCACATGCTCGTCGGCAGCCGCCTCTACGACCTGTTCGTCACCGGAGACGACGACCGGCGCCCGCAGATCAACCCCAACCTCCTGCGCATCGCCAAGGACGAGGAGCGCCAGGCGTACGGCAGGGGGCGCCGCGGCTACTCACGGCCTCGCAGGAACGGTCCGCCGGACCGTGCCGCGGCCATCGAGCGCCTGGACGCCGACGCCCTGCTGCCCGCGATCACGTTCATCTTCTCCAGGGCGGGCTGCGACGCCGCCGTCATGCAGTGCCTGCACGACGGCATCCGGCTCACCACCGACGCCGAGCGTCACGAGATCCGGCAGATCGTCGACGAGCGCACCGCGCACCTGCCCGACGAGGACCTGGGTGTGCTCGGCTACCTGGAGTGGCGCGACGCCCTGGAGCGCGGCCTGGCCGCCCACCACGCGGGGATGCTCCCCGCCTTCAAGGAGGTCGTCGAGGAACTGTTCACCCGGGGCCTGGTCAAGGCCGTGTTCGCCACCGAGACGCTCGCGCTGGGCATCAACATGCCCGCCCGCTCCGTGGTGATCGAGAAACTCGACAAGTGGAACGGCGAGACCCACGCCGACCTCACCCCCGGCGAGTACACCCAGCTCACCGGACGGGCCGGGCGCCGAGGCATCGACGTGGAGGGCCACGCGGTCGTCCAGTGGCAGCCGGGCACCGACCCGCTCCAGGTCGCCGGCCTGGCCAGCACCCGCACCTACCCGCTGCGCTCCAGCTTCCGTCCCTCCTACAACATGGCCGTCAACCTCGTCGGCCAGGTGGGCAGGGAGCGGGCCAGGACCCTCCTGGAGTCCTCGTTCGCGCAGTTCCAGGCCGACCGGGCCGTGGTGGGCATCGCCAAGCAGGTGCGCCGAGCGGAGGAGGCCCTGGAGGGCTACCGCCAGGCGATGACCTGCCATCTGGGCGACTTCGAGGAGTACGCCGCGATGCGCAGGGCCCTGTCCGACCGGGAGGCCGAGCTGTCGCGCCGGCGCGGCGCGGCCCGCAGGACGCAGGCGCTGCGCTCGCTGGAGGCGCTCAAGCCAGGTGACATCATCAGGGTGCCCGGCGGGCGCAGGGCCGGTCTGGCCGTCGTCCTCGACCCCGGCCTCAACTCCCGGGGAGAGGGGCCCTCCCCGCTGGTGCTGACCATCGGCAAGCAGGTCAAGAAGCTGTCACCGGCCGACTTTCCCGTTCCGGTCGAGCCGGTCGAGCACCTGCGCATCCCGAAGAACTTCAACGCCCGCTCGCCCAAGGAGCGGGCCAACCTGGTCTCCTCGGTGCACGCCAAGATCGGCGACCGTGACTTCGGCAAGCCCGTGCGGGCACGCGACCACGCCGCGGAGGACGACGAGATCAACCGGCTGCGCACCGAGATCCGCCGGCATCCCTGTCACGGGTGTGACGAGCGCGAGGACCACGCCCGCTGGGCCGAGCGCTACCACAAGCTGCTCCGCGAGACCGAGGGCCTGCGCCGCAGGGTCGAGGGCCGCTCCCACGTCATCGCCCGCACCTTCGACAAGGTCTGCGGGGTGCTCGACCAGCTCGGCTACCTCGACGGTGAGAGCGTCACCGCGGAGGGCCGCCGCCTGGCCCAGCTCTACACCGAGCTGGACCTGCTGACCGCCGAGTGCCTGCGCGCGGGACTCTGGAACAACCTGGACCCGGCCGAGCTGGCCGCGTGTGTGTCGTCGCTGGTCTTCGAGTCGCGGCAGGCCGACGACGCCCGCCAGCCCAGGCTCCCCGCGGGAGCGGCTCAGAAGACGCTGGCGGACATGGTGCGCCTGTGGGGTGAGCTGGATTCGATCGAGAGCGATCACGGCCTGTCGTTCATCAGGGAGCCCGACTTCGGCTTCGCCTGGGCGGCCTTCCGCTGGGCCAAGGGTCACAGCCTGGACGCCGTGCTCCGTGACGGCGTGCCCGGCGCGGAACTGGCCGCGGGAGACTTCGTCCGCTGGACCAAGCAGCTGCTCGACCTCCTCGGTCAGATCTCCGACGCGGCCCCGGCGGGGAGCAAGGTGAAGCAGACCGCGGGCAAGTCGATGGACGCCCTGCGGCGCGGGGTGGTGGCCTACTCGTCCCTGACCTGAGCTCCTGCCGCCGGCCTGCGGCCTCCGCGGCCGGAAACCCGGTCGCGGAGGCCCGGTGGAGGGCTTCGCGGGACCTTGAGCGAGTCCGGGAGCGGGTCAGGCCAGGCTGAAGCGGACCTCGCGGGTGGCCGGGTCGGCGCGTGTCAGCCGCACGCGTACGGCCTCTCCCAGCGGGAGCCCCTCGCCGTCGCAGCGGGCCACCACCGCGGGGTCGGTGACCTGCACCTGACCCCACGGCCGGTCCTCGGCCACGTCGATCACCACGGCGTCGAACGTCTGGCCCACCCGCTCGCGCAGGACGAATGCCTCCACCAGGTCCACGCACGCCCGCTCGACGCCGCCCGCGCGGCGCCCGGTGGCATGCATGATCTCCGGCAGTTCGCCCATGGTCCGCTGGATCTCCTGGGGCACCGGCTCGCCCGCCGCGATGGCCAGGCAGATCTCCGTGGCGTAGCGGTCGATGAGGCGGCGCAGCGGAGCGGTCACGTGCGCGTACGGTGCCCCCACGGCGGCGTGCTCCGCCTGCGCGGGCGGCTCGCCGTTGAAGGCGACGTATCCGGCGCCGCGCAGCAGCACCGTCGACTCCTGCAGGAACGCGGCCTGCTCGGGGATCCTCGGGTCGAGGGAGTGGACGACGTCGCCGTACCCGGCACCCTCGGGCCAGGGCACGCCCAGCGCGGCGGCCACCCGGCGGACCTGGACGATCCTCTCGGCGGGGGCGGGCGGCAGCACCCGCAGCAGGCCGATCTCGGCGTCCAGCATCATGGAGGCGGCGGCCATGCCCGTCAGCAGCGAGAGTTGCGCGTTCCACGCCTCGGCGGCGAGCGGGGCGCGGAACTCGACCCGGTAGCCGTTCTTCTCCGGGACGACCTCCTGGTCGGGGGTGGGCAGCGTCACGCCGCCCCTGGCCCGCTCCTGGGCGAGCCTGAGCCGGCCGATCTCGGCCAGCAGCCGAAGAGTGCCGTCGGCGGTGCCGGTGTCGACCGCGGCCTGCGCGTAGTCGTAGTCGAGCCGCTCGCGGCTGCGTACCAGTGCCCTGCTCACGTCCGCGCCGACGATCAGGCCCTCGGCGTCCAGGTCGACGCACCACAGCGCGGCGGGCCGGGTCACCCCCGGCAGCAGGCTGGCGGCACCCTCTGACAGGACGGGCGGATGCAGCGGCACGCGCCCGTCGGGCAGGTAGACCGTCTCGCCGCGGAGGCGGGCCTCGGCGTCGATCGCGCCACCGGGCCTGACGAACGCCCCGACGTCGGCGATGGCGTACCAGACGCGGTAGCCGCCGGACCGCTCCTCCAGATGCACGGCCTGGTCGAGGTCCATCGCGCCCGGAGGGTCGATGGTGATCAGGGGCAGGTCGGTACGGTCCAGCCGGGGCAGGGCGGGCACCTCGGCGACCCACTCGGCCTCGTCGATCACCGCCCGGGGAAATCCGTCGGGCAGTTTCATCTCACGGCGGATCCGCTCGAAACCGTCGCCGAGCCGTGGATGGGCCCTTTCGGGCACCAGGATGCTCTTGTGAGGCACAGGGAGCAACCTACCGGCTCGCGGCGGACTGCTCACCGGCCGGTCGGGGCGACGGTGATCGGCATGCTGATCGGCACGGCGGAAGAGCAGGTCGGAGGCGGGAAGGCAGGGGACGAGCCGTCAGAGCGCCGAGGTCAGGCGCTCCAGCGGCCCGGACAGGCCGTAGCGCTCACTCAGGGCGGCGAGCGCCTCCGGATCACGGGGCTTGGCGGGAAGCGCGATGTCCACCTCGGGAAGGGGGACGTCGCGGGCGACCCGGACCACCTCGGGGGCCACCCGCAGGTAGTCGCGGGCCGCCGACAGCCTGGCGCGCTGCCCGGCGGTCAGGTCGCCCCCTCCCTCACCCCCGTCGAGGGCCCGCAGCAGCGCCTCCAGCGAGCCGAACCGGGTGATCAGGGCCGCGGCGGTCTTGTCGCCCACCCCCGGCACGCCCGGCAGCCCGTCGCTGGGGTCGCCGCGCAGGGTGGCGAAGTCGGCGTACGAGCGGCCCGGGACACCGTATTTCTCGGTGACGGCGGCCTCGTCGACCAGCTGGAGGTTCTTGACCCCCCTCGCGGTGTAGAGGATCCGGACCGGACGGGAGTCGTCGACCAGCTGGAACAGGTCGCGGTCGCCGGTGACGACGTCGACCTGACCGCTCGCGCGCGTGGTGAACGTGCCCATCACGTCGTCGGCCTCGTAGCCGGGAACACCGACGAGGGCGATGCCCACCGCGTCGAGCACCCGCTCGATCACCGGCACCTGCGGGGCGAGCGTGTCGGGAGTCTCCTCGGCACCGCCCTCGACGAGCCGATGGGTCTTGTACGTCGGGATGGCCGCCACCCGGAAGGCCGGGCGCCAGTCGGCGTCCATGCAGGCGACGAGTTCGGTGGGGGAGTGCCGCCGGACCAACATGGCGATCATGTCGATGACGCCGCGCACCGCGTTGACGGGCATCCCGTCGGGGGCGGTCATCGACTCGGGGATGCCGTAGAAGGCGCGGTAGTACAGCGAGGGGGTGTCAAGGAGCATCAGGCCGGGCATGGCGACCATTTAACCAATCAGCCGAGCACTCCGATCGCCAGAACGCAGGTGTCGTCCTCGGGGTTGGGGCCGCCGATCACCTCGATGAGCCGGTCGAGCCCGTTGTCCGGGTCTCCTCGCAGCAGGGCCGCGGCCTCCATGGTCAGCGCGAGTCCCTCGTCGATGTCGCGGGTGCGCCGCTCCACCAGCCCGTCGGTGAACAGCAGCAGGAGGTCACCCTCCCGCAGCTCGACCCCGGCCGTCTCGTACGGTTCGTCAGGGGTGGCGCCCAGCAGCACCCCGGCGGGCGGGTCGAGCTGGGTGGCCGTCCCCTCACGGACCAGGATCGGCGCGGGGTGCCCCGCCTGCCCCCAGGTGAACGTCCTGGTGTCCGGGTCGAGATGGCCGACGACCGCGGTCGCCGTCGTCTCGGGCATCCGGTGCAGCACGAGGTCGTTGAGCCAGGCGAGCAGCCTGGCGGGGGAGTGGCCGGTCATCGCGAGGCCGATCAGGGCGTGGCGCAGCTGGGCCATCTGGGAGATCGCGGGCATCCCGTGTCCGGACACGTCGCCGATGGCTAGCAGCACCCTGCCGTCGGCGAGGGGAACGGCGTCGTACCAGTCGCCGCCCAGGCCGGGGTCGACCCCGGCCGCGACGTAGCGGACCGCGATGCGCGCGTGCGGCAGGTCGATGCTGTCTCCCAGGCCCGGCATGATCGCCTCGCGCAGGGTCACGCTCATGTCGTGCTCCTCCGCGACCTGCTCACGGATCCGCAGCAGCTTGCTGCGCGACTCCGACATGATCCGCTCGGCGCGGCGGCGGCCGGTGATGTCCTGGACGACGCCGTGCACGCTGAGATGCCCGTCGCTCACGACGGGGTCGAGCGCGGCGCGCAGGTGGCGCAGCTCACCGCGGCGGCGGATGCGGAACTCGGCCTCCCCGGCCTGGGCCCGGTGCACGACGGACCACAGCAGCCGGTCGAGGTCGGGCCGGTCGGCCGCCTCGACGTGACCGACCAGGTCACGCAGGTGGATCGGGCCGTCGCCGGGGGCGCGGCCGAATATGGTGTACGCCTGATCGGACCAGGTGGACTCTCCGGTCTGGAGATCCCACTCGGCCCAGCCCATCTCACCCATGCGCTCCGCGTGCGCGAGGCGTGCGGTGAGGAGGTGTCGCTCAACGGCCATGTGCTCGTCCGGTTCACCGCGTGACCGCTGTGCCGTCTCAGCGGCGGTCGATGAGGCCGGACCGGTCACCTGGTCGTTTCGTGGGTGGAGGGGTGGCTGGTGGCCGCCCACTACGCCGACCATGTAGCTCGCTCTCGATGTGTGGCTTTATGGATACTTTGCCAACAAAGTGTGATCGTACTTCAACAGATTGTAGTGGTGAGGCTGCTCTCGTGCCTTCCTTTCCCCGACTTTCGGTTCCGGGGCGGGGCCCGGATGCGTCGCCGTTCCGCCGGGGATTAGATTGGTCGGCGTGACGACGGAGCCCTCTGATCTCTATCCCGTGACCCGCCTGGCCGCCGTCCGCGAGGCGACCGCCGCCGCCGGGCTCGACGCGCTGCTGCTCACGCCAGGCCCCGACCTTCGCTACGTGACCGGTTACGAGGCGCTGCCGCTGGAGCGGCTCACCTGCCTGGTGCTGCCGGCCGAGGGCGAGGCGTTCCTGATGGTGCCCCGCCTGGAGCTGCCGGCGGCCGAGCGCTCCCCGGCGTCGCGGCTCGGCGTCGAGTTCGTCCCGTGGGACGAGACCGACGATCCGTACGCGGTCGTCGGCCGGCGGCTGGGCGCGGTCCGCAAGGTCGGCCTCGCCGACCGGATGTGGGCGATGCAGTCGCTGCGCCTGCGCGACGCGATCCCCGGGGCCGAGCAGGTGCTCGCCGGGACCGTCCTGCGCGGGCTGAGGATGCGCAAGACCCCGGCAGAGGTGGCGGCGCTGCGCAGGGCGGGGGCCGCGATCGACGCCGTCCACGCCCAGGTGCCCGGTTTCCTGCGGGCGGGCAGGACCGAGCGCGAGATCGGCAGGGACATCACCGAGGCGATCCTCGCGACCGGTCACTCCACCGTCGACTTCGTCATCGTCGGCTCAGGGCCCAACGGCGCCAGCCCGCACCACGAGCTGTCGGACCGCGTCGTGCGGGAGCGCGAGCCGATCGTGGTCGACATCGGGGGCCAGATGCCCGACGGCTACTGCTCGGACTCCACGCGCGTCTACGCCGTCGGCGAGCCTCCGGCGGGCTTCCTGAAGTACTACGAGGTGCTCAGGCGGGCCCAGCAGGCCGCCTGCGACGCCGTGCGCCCCGGGGTGCCGTGCGAGGCGGTCGACGCCGCCGCGCGAGAGGTGATCACGGCCGAGGGCTACGGCGAGTACTTCATCCACCGCACCGGTCACGGCATCGGCCTGGAGACCCACGAGGAGCCCTACATCGTCACGGGCAACGCCGAGCCGCTGGCGCCCGGCTTCGCCTTCTCCGTCGAGCCGGGCATCTACCTGCCGGGAGCCCACGGCGCCCGCATCGAGGACATCCTCGTCTGCACCGACGAGGGTGGCGAGCGGGTCAACCACCGCCCGCGCGAGCTGGTGGTCGTCTAGGACGGAGCGGTCCGCGCGCCGGTGACCGGCCGCACGGTCCCGGTGGCGGTCCGAACCGGGAGCGTGTCGGCTCCCGGCCGGGACGCCGGGTCAGAGCCCGTAGGCCTCCAGCAGCCGCAGCCAGATCTCGCTGGCCGTGGGGAAGGACGGGACCGCGTGCCAGAGCCGCTCCAGGGGCACCTCGGCGACGACGGCGATCGTCGCCGAGTGCAGCATCTCGCCCACCGCCGGACCGGCGAAGGTCACTCCGAGCAGCACGCGGCGCCGCTCGTCCACGACGGCCTTGGCCCTGCCCCGGTAGCCGTCACCCTGCAGATAGGCCCCCGTCACCCTGCCCAGGTCGTACTCGACCGCGCGGACGTCGAACCCCTCGGCGCGGGCCTGCGCCTCGCTCCGGCCGACCGAGCACACCTGCGGGTCGGTGAAGACCACCTGCGGCGCGCCGTACGCGTCCGCCACGTCGCGCAGGCCCGGCAGGTCGTCGGTCTCGCCCTTGGCCCGTGCCGCGATGACGTCGCCGCACACCCGTGCCTGGTACTTGCCCATGTGGGTGAGCAGGGCGCGGCCGTTGACGTCGCCCACCGCGTACAGCCAGTCGCCGGGGACGCCGGTCGCGCGCATGCTGTCGTCGACCTCCACCGTGCGCCCGGCCTCCAGGCCGACGGTCTCCATGCCGAGGTCGCCGGTCGCCGGACGCCTGCCGGTGGCCACGAGCAGCTCGTCGGCCTCGACGGGCGGGCCCTCGGACAGGTGGACGGTCACCGGACCCCCGGGCGTGGGCCGCTCGACCTTCGTCACCTGGACGCCCGTGCGCACCGTGATGCCCGCCTCGGCGAACGACTCGGCCACCAGCTCACCCGCGAAAGGCTCCATCCTGCCGAGCAGCCCGCCGCGCGCCAGCACCGTCGTCTCCCGGGCGCCGAGCCCGTGCATGGCCTGGGCCATCTCGCAGGCCACCACGCCGCCGCCCAGCACGGCCAGCCGTCCGGGAACGCTCGTCGCGGCCGTCACCTCGTGGCTCGTCCACGGTGACGCCTCCGCGAGGCCGGGAATCGGCGGGACGGCCGCGCCGCTGCCGGTGGCCAGCACGACCGCCCGCCGGGCGGTCAGCGTGCGGACCGAGCCGTCCTTCGCGGTGACCGCGACCCGTTTGGGACCGTCCAGCCGCCCGTGCCCGCGGACGAACTCCGCCGGCACGCTCTTGATCCACTCGACCTGGCCGCCGTCGTCGAAGTGGGACACCGTCTCGTCGCGCCGGGCGAGCACGGCGGCGGTGTCGATCGGGCCCAGCGTCAGGCCGGGCACCCGGGAGACCTCGGCGACCAGCTCCACCGGGCGCAGCAGCGCCTTGCTGGGGACGCACGCCCAGTAGGCACACTCGCCCCCGGCCAGGTTCCTCTCGACGATCGCGGCGGTCAGTCCTCCCCTGACCGCGCGGTCGGCGACGTTCTCGCCCGCGGGGCCCGCGCCCACAACCACCACGTCGAACTCGTCCGACACGACTTACCTCCCAGAGAGAACCGGCCCATCGACCGCGCGCCGCCTCCGGCGACGCCGGTCGTACCAGCTTCGCACCCCTCGGCCGGAGTCACGCCTCCCGGACCCCGCGTGTCCGGGGCGGGCCGCCTTCGTGCGCGGACCGTCCAGCCTTTCCCCGCTTCTCCGCTTCCTACTCTGTCCTCTGTTCCGGGTAGATCAGGGGGATGTGTGAAAAAGCGGGGTCAGCGGCGGCGTCCGCGCGCCTTGAGGGGGGTGAGGGGCAGCTCTGGGGCGGGCAGCGGGGCGGCTCCCGTGCCGGGCACCGTGCCGAACCCCTCGCCCTCCATCCACTCCCGCCGGAACCCGGCGATCTCCTCGTGGCTGCGGCCGACGAAGTTCCACCACATGACGATCCGCTCCTCGAACGGCTCGCCGCCGAGGAGCAGCAGCCGCCCGGGCACCTCGGCGCTCACGGCCAGCTCCGAGCGCCCGCTGCCCAGGTAGAGCAGCGGGCCGGGGGCGAGATCCGTCTCGCCGACCCGTACCGTGCCGGACAGGGCCAGCGCGGCGTACTCGAAGCCGGGACGGAGCGGGACCGAGGTCCCGGCGCCCGCCTCCAGCGTCATCTCCGCCCCGACCAGCGGGGTGTGGACCGTCGCCGGGGAGGTGACACCGCCCAGCTCGCCCATGACGACGGTCACCGTGACGCCCGGCGACGACGCCGCGGTCAGCGTGGGCAGCGCCGGGTGGTGCTCGAAGGCCGGGGCGGTCTCGCGGGCGGCGGCGGGGAGCGCCACCCACAGCTGGACCCCGTGCAGCACGGCCTCGGCCGGCGACTCCTCGGCGTGGGAGATGGCCCGCCCGGCGGTCATCAGGTTGAGCTGGCCCGGCCTGATCAGCTGCTCGCTGCCGAGACTGTCGCGGTGCAGGACCTCGCCCTCCACGAGCCAGCTGACGGTCTGCAGGCCGGTGTGCGGGTGCGGGGGAACGTGCATCGTCGCCCGCTCGGGACCGTAGTGGTCGACGAAGCACCACGCGCCGACCATCCTGACGTCCCGGTTCGGCAGGGTCCTGGTGACCTTCATCGCCCGGGGCCCGCCCAGCACCACGTCCCGGCCGGTCAGCAGCTCGTTCACCGGTTTCGCCGACACGTCCGCGAGGCCGCCGCAGGCCGACTCCCGCGGATCCGTTTCCAGGTTGCTCATGGTGCGAATGTACGGTGCGATCCGGTCCCGCCGGGTACGGGGTGGCACAATCCCCGAGCGAGGATCATGTGCGTGGTCGGCGCCCGGTTCCGGTATCTTTCGTCCACCCCGCCGATCGCCCACCGCCCCGGTGGGACGGACATCGCGTGAAGTGAGAGGCCGCATGACCACCGATACACCTCCGAGCGGATCTCGTAAAAGCCGCTGGAGCGCGCAGACGTGGTTCAACGTCGTGCTGCTCGTCATGACCCTGTTGCTCGGGCTGTCGGCGATCATCGGCGCCACGGTCCTGCGGAACGCGGCGGCCGCGTCCACCAGGCTGATCGACCACATCTCGGTGGGCAGGATCCAGGCCGAACGCCTGCAGGCGACCCTGCTGAACCAGGAGACCGGGGTGCGGGGCTTCGTCCTCACCGGCAAGGAGGAGTTCCTGCAGCCGTACCTGGACGGGCGGCGCGACGAGCTCGCCGTGTCGGCGCAGATCGGGCGGCTGGCGCCGGGCGCGGAACCGCTGCGCGCGCTCCAGGAGGTGGAACGGCTGGCCGCCGAGTGGCGGGCCCGCTACGCGGAACCGATGATCGCCAAGGTCAGGGACGAGAGTCCCAAGAGCGTGAGCGCCGAGCAGTCGGAGGAGAGCAAGCGCTCCTTCGACGCCGTCAGAAAGGCGATCGACGCCCAGAACACCGCCTGGGGCCAGGCGAGGCAGTCGGCCCGTGCCGATCTGGAAGCCGCCCACGCGGTCAGGGACGCCACCTTCTTCGGCATCCTGGCCGCCTTCCTGATCACCATCATCACGGTGGCGGTGTTGCTGAAGATCGCGGTGTTCGGCCCTCTGGCCCGGCTGCGCGAGGCCTCCCGCAGGGTCACCAGGGGGGACTTCGCGCACCACGTGGACACCGGCGGCCCCGCCGACCTCGCGGAGCTGGCCGACGACATGGAGGCGATGCGCGGGCGTATCGTCAACGAACTGGAGGAGGCACGCGGCTCCCGGCTGCGGATCGCCGCCCAGGCCGAGGAGCTGAAGCGCTCCAACGCGGAGCTGGAGCAGTTCGCCTACGTGGCCTCACACGACCTGCAGGAGCCGCTGCGGAAGATCGCCTCCTTCTGTCAGATGCTCCAGCAGCGATACGCCTCCCAGCTCGACGAGAGGGCCAACACCTACATCGACTTCGCCGTGGACGGCGCCAAGCGCATGCAGGTGCTCATCAACGAGCTGCTGACCTTCTCCCGGGTGGGCCGGATCACCAGGGAACCCGTCGAGATGGACCTGAACGACGTGATCGACAGGGCTCTGTCCAACCTCTCCGCGGCGGTGGAGGAGTCAGGGGCCGAGATCGAGGTCGGTGAGCTGCCCGCGGTCGTCGGTGACCGGACCCAGTTCGTGATGCTCTGGCAGAACCTGATCGGTAACTCCCTGAAGTTCCGCGACCCCGACCGCGCGCCCCGGGTCACGATCGAGTCCGAGCGGATCGACGGGGAGGTGCGGATGACCGTCACCGACAACGGCATCGGCATCTCGCCCACCTTCGCAGAAAAGATCTTCATCATCTTCCAGCGGCTGCACCAGCGGGACGCCTACGAGGGCACGGGGATCGGCCTGGCGCTCTGCAGGAAGATCGTGGAGCAGCACGGCGGCACGATCAGGCTGGACACCGAGTACGACGAGGGTGCCCGCTTCGTCATCACGTTCCCCGCCGAGGCCGTCGCGCCGGAGCGGCAGGAGGAGAGCGGGCGGGAGGACTCTTCGGAGATCACGGTTGGGACCGTGCCGTGACACGCGGACGGCGCGCGCCGACCCGAATGCCGTTACCGTTTACCGGATGGAGGAGATCGACCGCCGTATCGTCACATTACTGGCCAGGGATGGCCGGATGAGCTTCACCGATCTCGCCAGGGAGACGGGGCTCTCGGTGTCGGCGGTGCACCAGCGGGTGCGCCGGTTGGAGAAGCGCGGGGTGCTGCGCGGGTACGCCGCGCTGGTCGACTACGACGCCATCGGGCTCCCGCTCACCGCGTTCGTCTCCATCAAGCCGATCGACCCGGCCGCCGCCGACGACGCGCCGGAGCGGCTGGCCCACCTGAGCGCCGTCGAGGCCTGTCACAGTGTGGCCGGGGACGAGAGCTACATCCTCAAGGTGCGGGTGGCCTCGCCCATCGCGCTTGAGGAGTTGCTGAACCAGATCCGTACCGCCGCCAACGTCTCCACCCGCACGACGGTCGTGCTCAGCACGCCGTACGAGCATCGCGCCCCTGAGCCGGCGGGGCAGGGCGAAGGGAAGCCCGAGGAGCGCGCCTGACCTTTCCCGGGGGCGAGGTCGTCCCGGACGGGCTCGTCCTCTCGTGTGATGAGGGGGGCGCCGGGGGTTCTTCCGGGCGCGCTGACCGGTTCGCTCTCCTGTTTGGGGGGTTGCTCCTGATTTGCCGGGGTGCGGCAATTGATTCAAGCTGGACGGGTGCCTCCCAGAAAGATCATCATCGACTGCGACCCGGGAATCGACGACGCGCTGGCGCTCGTCCTCGCCCACGGGAGCCCTGAGCTGGAGATCCTGGGGATCACCACGGTCGGCGGCAACGTCGAACTGGCCAGGACCACCGACAACGCGCTGCGGCTCCGCGAGTTCCTCGGGTTCGGCGAGGTGCCGGTCGTCGCGGGCAGCGCGGGCGCCCTCCTGCGCCCCCGGGTGGACGCGGCGGGCGTGCACGGAGGCTCGGGCCTCGGGGACGCGCTGCTGCCCGCGGCGTCGCTCCCGCCGGCCGCCGGGCACGCGGCCGACTTCATCATCGAGACGCTCAGGGCCGACCCTGGCGAGGTGACCCTGGTCGCGATCGGCCCGCTGACCAACGTGGCGCTCGCCGTACTCAGGGAGCCCGCGACCGTGAACTGGGCGCGCGGGCTCACGATCCTCGGCGGGTCCTACACCAGGGGCAACTTCTCTCCCGCGGCCGAGTTCAACATCGCCGCCGACCCCGAGGCCGCCGCGATCGTCTTCGGCGCGGGCTGGACGGTGACCATGATCGGTCTCGACGTGAGCCGCGGCGCCGTGACCACGGAGGCGGTGGCGGAGCGCATGGCGACGATGGGCAGGCTCGGCAGCGACCTGCTCCTGCCGTGCGTGCGGTTCTACGGCATGATCACCGCCGAGGACGGCCCCGCGATCCACGACGCCTGCGCGATCGCCCACGTGATCGATCCGTCGCTCATCACCCTCGAGCCCGCCGTCGTGGACGTCGAGACGGCGGGCCGCTTCACCGCGGGGATGACCGTGACCGACTTCGCCCTCCGGGGCCGCGCCCCCAACGCCCTGGTCGGCACCTCCCTCGACGTGGGCCGCTTCTGGGACCTGCTGCTGACCGTCTACGCCGGAGTCGCCGAGTCCATCGGGTCCATCGAGTCCTGAGGCCGCTTTGGAGGGGCGGAGCCTCAGGGCAGGGCGTGGAAGTGGGCCCGAAGGCGGGCCCTGGCCTCCTCGGTGGCGCCGAGGGCGTCCAGACCCAGCAGGGCGGCGCCCATGACGGGTGCGACGTCGGAGACGATCGGCCTGGCCTGCGGGGCGCGCTCGGCGAAGCCTCGCTCCAGCAGCTCGTTCATCAGCGGGTCGCGGGCGGTGAGGACGCCTCCGCCCAGGACCACCTCCGTCGGGACGGAGAGCAGGTCCAGGCGTCGCATCGCGACCACCGCGAGCACGACCACCTCCTCGGCCATCCGCGTCACCAGCGACCGGGCCACCGCGTCCCCCCGGTTCGCGACCGCCATCAGCGCCGGGACCAGCTCGCTCAGCCTGCCGTGGGGCACCTCGCCGAAGTGGATGGCGAGTGACACCTCCTCGACGGTCCGGGTGCCGAAGTGCTCGCGGACCACGACGGCCAGCGCGCTGGCCGGGCCCCGGCCGTCCTCGGCGCGCACGGCGTGCCAGAGCGTCTCCTCGCCGAGGCCGAGACCGCCACCCCAGTCGCCGGTGATCCGTCCCAGCGCGGGGTATCTCGCCACCTCCCCCGAGGGGGAGACCGCGACCGCGTTCACCCCCGCGCCGCAGACCACGGCCACCCCCGCGGGCCCGGAGGCCCCGGCGCGCAGCAGCGCGAAGGTGTCGTTGCCGACGCTCGCCCGCCTGCCGTACCCCCGGGAGAGGATCTCCGCGCACAGCGCCTCCTCCTCGACGGGCAGGTCCGCGCCCGCCACGTAGGCGGCCACGTGGTCGGCGTACGGTGTGACCGTTCCCGGCCCGAGTACGGAGCGCACGGTGTCGCCGATCACGTCGATCGCGACGCCCACCCCCGTGGTCTGCGGCTGGAAGGCGCCGCCGCGTCCGGTGGCGAGGACCGAGCCGTCCTCCGCGACCAGCGCGACGTCGGTCTTGCTGTTGCCGCCGTCGACCGCCAGGACCGTTCTCACGCGGTCGCCCAGGACAGGTGCCGGCGGTTGGCCTCGACCAGGCGCCTGGCCAGGTCGCCGGAGAGCGAGGCCTGGCCGATCAGCGGGTGGGCGAGCAGCGCGTCGGCGACGCGGTCCTCGCCGCCGTGCAGCGCGGCCTCGAGCGCCAGCGTCTCGTACGCCGTGACGTGGGCGACGAGCCCGGCGAAGAGGGGCTCCACCGGGTCGACGGGCAGTGCGGCCGCGCCCGCCGAGGTGATCGTGGCCGGTACCTCGATGACCGCCTCGTCGGGCAGGAACGGCAGCGTGCCGTCGTTGCGCAGGTTGACCACCTGGGTGTCGCCGCGGTCGCCGGTCAGCGAGGCGATCAGCGCCACCGCCGCCTCGGAGTAGAAGGCCCCGCCGCGTTCGCCCAGCAGTTCGGGCTTGGTGTCCACCGCGGGGTCGTCGTACAGCTCGAGCAGCGCCGTCTCCATCGCCGAGACCTCGGCCGCGCGCGACGGTCTGCCGTGTTGCTCCTCCACCACCAGGTCGTGCTCGTAGAAGTAGCGCAGATAGTAGGAGGGCACCACGCCCAGGCGGCGGATGAGCGCGGCGGGCAGGCCGACGTCCCCGCCGATCTCCTCGGCGTGGCTCTCCAGCAGCCTGGGCAGCACGTCCACCCCGTCCAGGTGGACGGCCCGCTCCCAGGTGAGGTGGTTCAGACCGACATGGCCCAGCGAGATCCTCGCGGGGGCGACGCCCAGGGTGGCGGCGAAGCGACGTTGGAAGCCGATGGCCACGTTGCACAGGCCGATGGCCCGGTGTCCCGCCTCCAGCAGTGCCCTGGTGACGATGCCGACCGGATTGGTGAAGTCGACGATCCAGGCGCCGGGCGCGTGCCTTCTGACCTTCTCCGCGATGTCCAGCACCACCGGCACCGTGCGCAGCGCCTTGGCCAGCCCACCGGCACCGGTCGTCTCCTGACCGACGCAGCCGCATTCCAGCGGCAGCGTCTCGTCCACGTCGCGCGCCGCCTGGCCGCCGACGCGCAGCTGCAGCAGGACCGCGTGCGCTCCGGTGACGCCCTCCTCGACCGAGGAGGTCGCGACGACCGTGGCCGGGTGCCCGGCCCGCGCCAGCATCCGGCGCGCCATGCCGGACACCGACCTCAGCCGCCGGGCGTCCGGGTCGACCAGCGCTATCTCACTCAGCGGCAGCTCGTCGCGCAGCCGGGCGAAACCGTCGATCAGCTCCGGCGTGTATGTCGAACCGCCTCCGACAACGGCGAGTTTCACCCTTTTGCTCCTGTCAGCGTGACGCTCTCGATGAGGACCTGTTGGGCGAGGAGGAACACGACGATCACCGGGGCCGTGACGAGCAGGGGTGTCACCCCGGTGAGGTTCCACCGCCCACCGCACGGTGCTCGCGAGGACACCGGCCAGGAAAAGAGCGTGTGGTTCTTTTTCTCCGTGAGGGGGGTCGGGGCGAAAGTGGGAAGGCGTCGGTGCACGACGGCTGCCTCCTGAGGGCGGTGGATCCGGGGGGCGTTCTCGGGGAGTTTCGTGCGAGGCCGGGAAGGGTCAGGAGGGGACGGTTGAGCCGAAGACCTCGTCACGGGCGGTCGCGAGGGCGAGGTCGAGCGCGCCGGCGAGGACGGGGTTGCCCTCGACGGTCGACAGCAGCAGCGGGGGCCGGGGGATGGTGAGCGCGTGGAGTTCGTGCTCGACGAGCTCGCGCAGGGTGTCGCCACCGGAGAGGAGGGTTCCGCCGGTCAGCACGATGATCTCGGGGTCGACGACCGAGGTGATCGAGGCCAGTCCGACGGCCAGCCGGGAGGCGATGTCGCGCAGTCCGGCGCGGGCGTCGTCGGCACGCCTGCCGGTGGAGGTGGAGGCCCGCACGGCGTTCAGCACCGCCTGCGTGGGCGTGGTGCCGCGCACGCCGTACGATCTGAGGATCTTGAGTACCGCCGGGCCGCCGGTCAGGGCCTGGTAGCCGTGGTTGGCGTAGCGGCCGGTGTCCCTGGCGGTCGGGGCGCCGGGGGTGGGCATGTAGCCGACCTCCCCGGCACCGCCGGTGGCGCCCCGGTGCAGCCGGCCGCCGAGGACCAGCGCGGCGCCCAGGCCCTCGTCGGCCCAGAGCAGCACGAAGTCGGCGTGCCCGCGGGCCACGCCGTGCGCCTGCTCGGCCTGGGCGACGAGGTTGACGTTGTTCTCCACGGAGACCGGCACGCCGAGACCGTCGCCGAGGGTGCGGACCAGGTCGGGGATGTGCCAGCCGGGCATGTCCTTGCTGGTGGCGTACGCCATCTTCCCCGTACCGGGGTCGATCGTGCCCTGCACGCCGATGACCACGCGCCGCAGCGCCGCGGGGGCGTTCGCGCCCTCCAGCGCGGCACGGACCCGCTCCAGCGCGTCGCCGCCGGAGCGGCCGGGGCTGGGCAGACGGTGCTCGCCGGTCACGGTGCCGGTGATGTCGGCGACCCTGACGTCGATGCCCGCGCGCGTGACGTCCAGCGCGGCGACGTGCGCGGCGGCGGGGTTGAGCCGGTAGACCTCGGCGGTGCGGCCGGGCAGCCCTTCGCGGATGCCGTCGAGCACGACCAGGCCCGCCTCCTGCAGGCGGATGAGGAGCTGCGAGGCGGTGGGCTTGGACAGACCGGTGAGGGCGCCGATCTCCGGGCGGGTCAGCGGGCCGCGCTCCAGCAGCGCCTGCAGGGCGGCGCGGTCGTTGATCGCGCGCAGCAGGCTGGGGGTGCCGGGCGTCGGCTGGGTCACTGGTCCTCCGCGTACGTCCTCGCGTCCACCTGCGCGGCGAAGTCCTGCGCGGCGAAGTTAGGAAAGTTTCCTAACTTCGAGTGAATGTAAGGAGCCCCGCGGATTCTCGTCAAGCAGGCAGGGGAGGCCGCAATCAAGCTGTGATGACGGCGGGACGGGTAAACTTCTCGACGGACCTGCTAGGGTGATGGTTTGTCATAACAACCAGTGCAATGGCCCGGAGTATCCCATTACTAGTAACGATAATGGAGCGACGGCAACCCGTCAAATCGAGCTGGCCAGGGAGCAGGAGTACGTTTCCCGCCTTTATGCCCGGCTTGATCTGCTGCGCGAGCGCACTCAGCGACAGCTGGACAGCGTTCTCGCGCAGGGCGGAAGTGGCGGCACGCACCAGAACCGCTCCGAGCGCGACAGCTTCGCGGGGATGTACGCCGAACGCCTGGGCCGTCTGTGGGCGGTCGAGAACGGCCTGTGCTTCGGCCGGCTCGACAACGCCGACGACACCTCGCTCTACATAGGTCGCATCGGCATGGCCGACGACGACCAGCGCCGGATGCTGATCGACTGGCGGGCGCCGGTGGCGCAGCCCTTCTACGGCGCCACCCCCGCGGCCTCGATGGGCGTCACCCGGCGCAGGCACCTGCAGACCAAGGGCCGTACGGTGATCGGGATCGACGACGACCTCCTCGACCTCGACAGCCTCACCGAGGAGGACGTGGCCACCCTCAACGGGGAGGCCGCGCTGCTGGCCTCCCTCGGGGCCAGGCGCACCGGCCGGATGCGTGACATCGTGGCCACCATCCAGTCGGAACAGGACCGCATCATCCGCTCCGACCTCAACGGGGTGCTGGTCGTGCAGGGTGGTCCCGGCACGGGCAAGACCGTGGTCGCGCTGCACCGCGCCGCCTACCTCCTCTACACCCACCGGGAGAAACTGGCCCGCAGGGGCGTGCTCATCCTCGGTCCGAACCTGACCTTCCTGCGCTACATCGAGCAGGTGCTGCCCTCCCTGGGCGAGACCGACGTGCTGCTGTCGACCGTCTCCGAGCTGTACCCGGGAGTCGTCCCCCGCCGCAGGGAACGTGCGGAGGTGGCCGCGGTCAAGGGGGACGTCCGGATGGCCCAGGTCGTCGCGCGGGCCGTGCGCGAGCGGCAGCGGGTGCCGCGCAAGCCGATCGAGATCAAGCTCGACCGCTACACCCTCAAGCTGGAGGGGAACGTCCTGGAGGCCGCCCGCAGCCGGGCGGCCCGCTCCAAGAGGGCGCACAACGAGGCCCGCGCGGTCTTCGTCCGCCACCTGCTCAACGCGCTCGCCCGGCAGGCCGCCAGGCAGCTCGGCAAGGGGATGATCGACGACGACGAGCTGGCCGACATCCGTGAGGACCTCCGCACCGAGCGGCCCGTCAAGGCGGCGCTGAACCGGCTGTGGCCCTACGTCACCCCGCAGCAGCTCCTGATCGGCCTGTTCACCTCCCGCGAGCGCCTCGACCACGCCGCGGCCGAGTTCGGCGCGGCCGAGCGCGAGCTGATGCTGCGCGAGCCGCCACGCAAGGGGGAGGACTGGTGGTCGGAGTCCGACGTGCCGCTCCTGGACGAGGCCGCCGAGTTGCTCGGCGACATCGACCCCGCCGTGCTGCGGGCCGGAGCGTGGATGGCCGAGGAGGAACAGGCCGCGCAGCGCGCCGCCGCGCTCGACGAACGACAGCACCAGCTCGCCTACGCCAAGGAGGTCCTGGAGCTGACCGGGCTGTCCGACATCATGGACGCGGAGAAGTTCGCCGCCCGTCACCTCGGTGACGACGTCTTCCTGACCACCGCCGAGCGCGCGGCGGCCGACCGCACCTGGGCCTTCGGGCACGTCATCGTCGACGAGGCGCAGGAACTGTCGCCGATGGACTGGCGCATGCTGATGCGCCGCTGCCCGACGCGGTCGATGACGATCGTCGGTGACCTGGCCCAGACCGGTTCGTCGGCCGGAGCGCGCTCCTGGGGCCGGGTCCTGGATCCGTACGTGGCGGGACGCTGGCGTGAGGAGACCCTCAGCGTCAACTACCGCACCCCGGCCGAGCTGATGGCCGTGGCCGCCGATGTGCTCACCCTGGTGGATCCGGCGCTGAGCGCCCCGGCCTCGGTGCGGGAGACGGGGGCGCGGCCGTGGGCGGCCTCCCCGACGGACTCCCTCGCCGAGGTCGTCAAGGCCGAGGTCGTCGAGGGCGGACGGCTCGTCGTGATCGTTCCCGAGTCGCGCGCCGAGGAGTTCGGGGCGATCGTGGTCCGCTCCGTCGACGGCGCGGTGGCCGGACCGGGAGCGGCGGCCCTGGACGCGCAGGTGGCGGTGCTGACCGTCGCCGAGGCCAAGGGACTGGAGTTCGACGCGGTCGTCGTGGTCGAACCGGAGCTGATCCTGGACGAGTCCCCACGCGGGGCGAGCGATCTTTACGTGGCATTGACCCGCGCCACCCAGCGGCTTGGCGTCGTACACGACGGCCCGCTTCCCGGTGCCCTCGCTCGACTTGAGCGACATCGGATCACATGAGAGCATTGACGGCTCTCGTCGATCATGTCCCAGCTGCGAAAACTTGATGTTTCCGCTGTTAGTGACACGGTTGACATCTGCGCTGGGCTCGGTAGTTTGCTGCCCAGTCCAGCACGGGACTGGCCGGTCGGCCGCTTTTCGACATCGTCGTCTCCTGCGCCCGTGACGGGGGTCTTCCCCGTCCGTACAGCCAGGCGCAGGGCCGGCAGTCCGTCGAGGCGGGGCACTCCTTCCGGGCGGGGGGTTGGACCCAGGAGGGGTCCGGGCACCCAGTAGACAACGGCAATCCGCGCTCGCCGCCGACGGGACGGAACCGGTCCGAAGGGTCGTCCGGGCCCTCTTCCCGCTCCCGTGCGAGCGCCGCAAGCGTCGGGGGGGGGCCGCGGGGGGGGGGGGAGCCCCCCCCGCCCCCCCCCCGCGCGGCGGGGGGGGGGGAAAGGGGGGGTGGTGGGGGTTTTTT
>NZ_JBEPDA010000018.1:50095-177659 GCF_040299985.1 Streptosporangium sp. NPDC000563
CGGACGGGCCGGGCCACGGCGTGGTGTTCTTGAGCATGTCGCGCGGAACGATGGTGACCTGGGCGCGGGCGTGCGAGTCGGGGTCGGGGCGACACCCCGGGCCGCCCCGTTGCCGCGTCTGGAGTCCGCTTATCGGGGTTTTGCTGGGTTTGAAGTGCTTTGGTGTTGCTTCTGATTAATGTGGCGGAGAATTTTTGGGGGCGTGCCTGCTGGGCGGTAGCGTTCCGGCTAGCAAGACCGGTCAGGAAGGCCAGACGTCACCCGCCGCACGACATCGCAAGGAGCCTCGCCCGTGGTGCAGGACAAGACGGCCGCTCCGGTACCGGAGCGGCCCACGCAGGGCGTTCCCGCGGGAGGTGCGGCGGCCGGTCCCGTGACCGGCTCGGTGACCGGTCCCGCGAGGAGGGCGACCGCCGGCCCGGTGGACGGCTCGGCGGACGGTGCCGCGGCCGTGCCGGCGGACGGTGCGGACGGTGTCGCGGGCGGCCCGCTCGGCGCGGAGGTTTCGTCCCCCGGCTCGCGCCTGGTGCCGCTCGCCCGGGCCGCGGGCGCGGTGGCCGGCGGCCTGCTGATGTTCCTCGCCTTCCCGCCGCTCGGGCTCTGGTTCCTCGCGCCGCTCGGCATGGCCTCGGCGATCCTGGCCGTACGTGGCACCCGCCCGCGCCGGGGCACCTGGCTCGGCCTCCTCACCGGTCTCGCCCTGCTGCTGCCCGCTCTGCACTGGGTGAGCCCGATCGGCACCGACGCCTGGCTGGGGCTGGTCGCCATGGAGAGCGCCTTCTACGCCGCGTGGGGGACGGGCGTCGCGGTGGTGACCCGGTTGCGTCTGTGGCCGCTGTGGGGCGCCGCGCTCTGGGTGGCGGCCGAGTGGGCGCGAGGGCAGTTCCCCTTCGGCGGATTTCCCTGGGCGCGAGTGGCCTTCAGCCAGGGAGAGTCGATCTTCACCCCGTACGCCGCGCTCGGCGGGGCTCCGCTGGTGAGCTTCGCGGTGGCTTTGTGCGGTGGCCTGCTCGCCCTGGCGGTGCTGCGCTTTTTCCCGGCCACGGCCCCCGCTCCAATCACGGCCCCGGCCCCGAGCGCGGCCTCGGCTCAGGTCCCGGCCTCGGCCGAGTCCCAAGGGTCGCTCTCGCGCACGGACCGGCTCCCGGCCTCGGCCGAGGTTCCGCCCGAGTCCTCCGGCTCTCCCGTGGTTCCCGGCCCCCGCCGTGCCCGGGGCCCGCGCTGGGGGCGGGCACTGGCCCTGCCGCTCGCCGGGGCGTTGGCCGTGCCGGTCGCGGCCCTCGCCGTTCCCCGGTACGGCGACGAGGGCAGGAGCGTGACCGTCGGCGTCATCCAGGGCAACGTTCCCGGCCGTGGCATGCACCCGCTGGGCGACGAGCCCGCCGTGGTCCTCGGCAACCACACCCGGATGCTCCACCAGATGGCACGGGATGTGCGAGAGGGCAGGACACCCCGTCCCGACCTGGTCGTGCTGCCGGAGAACTCCACCGACATCGACCCGTTGCGCAACGAGTTCGCCCGGAGCGAGATCGACGCGGCGGTCAAGGACATCGGGGTGCCCGTCCTGGTCGGCGCCGTGGTCGGGATCGGGGAGAACAACCGGGCGACCCGCAGCATCGTCTGGGATCCGGTCACCGGCCCCGGCGCCCACTACGACAAGCAGCAGCTGGTCCCCTTCGGGGAGTTCACCCCGCTCCAGGGCCTCGTGCTCGCCCTGTTCGAGCGGGCATCCCTGGTCGGCAAGCAGTCGGTGGCGGGCACCCGCGACGGCGACCTCAGGCTGGGGCCGGTGACCGTCGGCGCGATCAACTGCTACGAGGTGGCCTTCGACGGCATCGTGGGCGACACCGCCAGGACGGGGGCCACGCCGCTGGTGGTGCAGACCAACAACGCCACCTACGCCCTGACCAACCTGCCGTCGCAGCAACTCGCCATGTCCCAGTTGCGGGCCGTGGAGCACAATCGGGCTGTGATCACTTCCGCAATTACTGGTATATCGGCATATGTGACCCCGAATGGTTCGATCGCCTGGCGCACCGGTGAGCTGGTTCCCGCCATGAACGTCCTGACCGTTCCGGTCAGGACCGCGCAGACCATCGCCACACGCGTGGGTGCGCTGCCCGAGTGGGCCTTGATACTTGTGGGTGCGGGTGCGGTGGCCACCGCCTGGCGGCGCCGGACGCCCGGTGCGGGGCACCTCGCGAACCGGGAGGACGATCAGCAGGTGGGAGACGCGTGATGGAGCGGATGCTTGGTCGGGTGCTCGTCATCGTCCCGACGTACAACGAGCGGGAGAACCTGCCGCTGATCACCCGGCGGCTGCGCGAGGCCGTCCCCGACGCCCACCTCCTGATCGCGGACGACGACAGCCCCGACGGCACGGGAGCGATCGCCGACAAGCTGGCGGCCGACGACGACCACGTCCACGTGCTGCACCGGCCGGGTGGCAAGCAGGGGTTGGGCGCCGCCTACATCGCGGGTTTCCGCTGGGGTCTTGAGGAGGGGTTCGGCGTTCTCGTGGAGATAGACGCCGACGGATCCCACCAGCCGGAAGAGCTGCCCAAGCTGCTGGACGCGCTGGCCGAGGGGGCCGATCTGGCGATCGGCTCCCGGTGGGTGCCCGGCGGCAAGGTCGTCAACTGGCCGGTCTCGCGGGAGTTCCTGTCGCGCGGCGCGAACGTCTACACCCGGCTGATGCTGGGCCTCCCGGTCCGGGACGCCACGGCGGGCTTCCGCGCCTACCGTGCCTCGGCCCTGGAGAAGATCAGCCTGCACGACGTCGAGTCGCGGGGCTACTGCTTCCAGGTGGACCTGACCCTGCGCACGGCTCGCGGCGGGATGCGCGTCACCGAGGTGCCCATCACCTTCGTGGAGCGCACCGTCGGGGCGAGCAAGATGAGCCGCGGCATCGTGGTCGAGGCACTGTGGCGGGTCACCGTCTGGGGTGTCACCGGTCTGCCCGCCCGCCTGCGCCGCCGCCGAGGTCGCTGACCCCTGGCCCCGCGGTGGCGCGGCCGGCCGATCCTGGCCGCCCGCGCCGCTTCCGTGAGGCCGCCCCCGGTTCGGAGGGGAGCACCGTCCTGAGAGCCGGCTGAAGCCCTGAGGGCCTGAGGACGCTGAGAAAACCGTCCACGCTGAGCGAACGCGGAACGCGCCGCCGCTTCGGGACGTTGTTCATGTCGTACGGCTGTCGCACGAGTTGAGGCGAAAAATGCGCATTCTGCTGTTCCTGACCTTTCTCGTGGTGCCGTTCCTCGAGATATGGGTGCTCATCCAGGTCGGTCAGCTCATCGGCGGGTGGCCCACGGTGGCCCTTCTGCTCGCCGGCAGTCTGCTGGGCGCCTGGATCGTGCGCCGCGAGGGCCGCCGGGCCTGGCGCAGACTCCAGGAGGCGCTGCAGAGCGGCCGGGCACCCGAGCGCGAACTCGCCGGCGGCGGGCTGACCCTCGTGGGCGGCATGCTGCTGATCGCTCCGGGATTCCTCTCGGACGTCCTCGGTCTCCTGTGCCTGCTGCCGTTCACCCGGCCGATGGTCCGCGGGCTCGGATCCTGGCTTCTCGCCCGCCGGATCCGCACCCTCGTCGCGAGGAACGCGGGTGGTGCCGGGCTCGGCTCGCCGTTCGGCGCGGGCTCGCCCTTCGACGTGTCGCGCGACGGCGGGAGGCCCCCGGGTTCCGGGCCGGTCGTCCACGGCGAGGTCATCCGCGACGAGCCGGGTGACGCGGGAGGCCCAGGCGGGACCAAGGACTCCGACCGGGGGATCATCGGTCGCTGAGCGCGGCCAGGCGGCGCAGCGAGAGCCGGAACAGGGCCGCGTTCAGCGGTTTGATCACCCGCCAGCCGAGCCGACCGGCCGCGCCGAACGGCACGTCGAGGTCCTCCTCCCAGACGATCGTGCTGCCGCCGCCCTCGCGGGGCAGCACGCGGAAAACCCCGGTGCCGCGCACCAGCCGTCCGGTGTGGCGGACTCCCACGCTCCTCGGCGGATCCCACTCGGTGATCTCCATGGTGTCGAGGAACCCGGCCGGTCCCACCCCGGTGAAGGCCTCCAGACGGCTCCCGGCGCCGCGACCGTCTCCGGCGGTGACGCGCGCCCGGGTCAGGACCATCCACTCGTGGTGCCTCGGCCAGTCGGTCAGGACCGAGAACACCTGCTCGGGCCGGGCGTGCGCGTCCACGGAGACGCTGATGTGGGAACGGGTCATCCACGGTTCCTTCCCCGTCTCCGCCGGCCGACCCTCCGGACACCTCGCCGTGCCCCCGTGCCCGTGAGATCCTGCCGTGGGCGGTGACGAAGGTGCCGGAGGAATCTCGTTTTTCTCCTTTTCAGGTCGAGATTCAGTGTGACTGTGGACCGTGAGAGGGCGAAGACGTGACGGCACGGCGCGCCCGGGACGGTTCGCGGCGGGAAGAACGACACCGGGAGAGCGTGGAGAGGGGCGGGTTCGCGATGACCGCGTTCGCACAGGGAGCCGACCTGGTCGAGGTCAGGCCGGTCGGCTGGGACGACGCGGCGGCCGTGGCGCTCCGCGGAGCGATGACGGAGGAGATGGACGCCCGCTACGCCGACCTGCTCGCCGTCATCGGCCTCGTGCCCGATGGCATGAACGTCGAGCCGGAGACCGTCGCCTACACCGGGGTCGCCTACGTGGCGGAGGGCGTCGCGGTCGGGCACGTGGCGTTGCGCAGGCTGGGTGGCGACCTGGAGCTCAAGCGGATGTTCGTGACCCCGTCCCATCGGGGTACCCGCGTGGCGCGGGCCCTGCTGGCCGCCGCCGAGGACGCCGCCCGCGCGCTGGGCGCGCCCCGGGTCGTCCTGCAGACCGGTCCCCGCCAGCCGGACGCGGTGAGGATGTACGAGCGGGAGGGCTACACGCCCGTCCCGGTCTTCCCGCCCTACGACCGTCTCCCGGGCTCCCTCTGCTTCCAGAAGCCTCTTTGATCCGCCCTCTCGCTCGCGGCGAAGGGCGGTTCTCCGGGGGGCCGGGGCCGTGCCGGGCCGGTCGCCCGGACACGGGTTCGCCGGCCCGGCCGAGGGGACGGCCGGACCGGCGAGGTGCTCGCGGGGTCTAGGACGCCGCGTGCTCGGGACTGTCGACGTAGATCCGGCCGAAGTCGACCGCCGGGGCGAATCCGGCGAAGTTGCGCTCGACCTCGGCTTTCTCCGCCGCGTTCGGGTTCGCGTTGGTGCAACTCGTACCCGCGCTCGCGCCGGACATCAGGTCCGTGCACCGGCCGGTACGCCGGTCGGGCAGGCCCAGGATGTGGCCGATCTCGTGGGTGGCGATCCGCAGCGGGTTGTGACCCTCCGCGGTCGCCTGCCGGCCCATCCACACGGTTCCGCGGCCCAGGCTGGTGGGCTGCGCACGAGGCCAGCCGTTGTCGGCGAGCACCACGAAGTCCGCGGGGCTGCCGGCCACCAGTCGTACGTTCGAGACGCTGGAGTTCCAGATCTGGGCCGCCTGGTCGACGGCGGATCGGAACTCCGCGGCCCTGCTCGCGTCATACCTGAGCACGCGAACCGCTGCCGTGCGGGCGTCCGCCGCGTGGGCGGGCGCGGCCTGGGCGGGGGTGACCGTCACCAGGAAGGCCAGCCCCAGGATGAGGGCGACGCCGGAGCGAATGATCCTTGACATTTCTGGCGGGCCTCCTCGGCCATCGGGGGGTTGCTCACGGGGAGCAGGCTGGTGAGGAGGCGAGATCAGCCGGTGACGAGTGTCAGCCCGTACGCCGAGAGGATCTCGTTGACCGGCTGGTGGTAGGTGGTACCGCCGACGGAGCAGTTGCCCGAGCCACCGGAGGTGACGCCCTGTGCCTGGTTGCCGGAGATGAAGGAGCCGCCGGAGTCGCCTGGCTCGGCGCACGCGCTGGTGCGGGTCAGGCCGCTCACCGTGCCCTGCGCGTAGGTGACGCTCGCGTTGTGCTGCTGGATGGTGCCGCAGCGCCAGCCCGTGGTGGAGCCGGAGCGGCAGATCGAGGAGCCGACCGAGGCCTGGGTGGAGCCGCGGACGACCACGTTGGCGCCGCCGGAGCCGCGGACGTAGGGGGTCACGGTGTGGCCGGGAGTGGAGACCCAGGCGTAGTCGTTGCCGGGGAACGACGAGCCGTAGAAGGAGCCGGAGGGGGAGCTGGTGGTGGCTCCCGCCCTACCGCAGTGACCGGCGGTCACGAAGCCGGGGGCGGTGCCCCGGCGCGCGGAGAAGCCGATGCTGCAGCGGCTGCCGCCGATGTAGTAGGCGTTGCCGCCGATGATGTTGATGAAGGGCTCGGGCTTCTCGGCGGAGAGCGTCACCTTCACGACGCCCTTGTCCACGCCCGCGGCCGCGGCGAGGGCCTCGCCCGCTGCCTGGTCGCCGGTGAGGATGACGACGCTGTTGGTCGTGACGTCGACGTACCAGAGGGAGGCGCCGGCCTTCGCCTCCGCCGACGCGCCGTCGAGCTTGGCCTTGACGGCCTCGAGGTCGGCGAGGGAGCGGCTGACGACCACGGGCTGCGCGCCCTTGGCCTTGATGGCGGCCGCGGCGGAGGCGTCGGTGGTGGCCACGGAGAGCTGGGAGGCGTCGCCGTTGAGCCAGGCGCCGCCGTACTTGGCGCCCAGTTCCTGGGTCAGGGCGGACTCCGAGGCGGCCGCGCGGTGCTCGTTGGCCAGGCGCTGGACGGCCTGCTCGGCGGTGAGGCCGAGGTCGCGCTGGAGAGCCTCGAGCATCGCGGCCGGAGGCTGGGGGGCGGGGGCAGGGGGGGCGGTTGTCGCGACGGCGGGCGACACGGTGGCGACCAGGTACAGAGCCACGGTGGCGGCTCCAGCCAGAAGGGTACCTCGACGTAACATGCACACTCCTTGTGAGGGGTGATGTCAAGGTATTGGTGAGAAGCATGCGGGGGGATCTCCCAAAAAATCCCTATCGCGATGTTATGGGGGCTTGATCACCTTCGGGCCTGGGGTGAGGTTGAGGGCGCGGTGCTCGCGAACACCTTCCTCCCGGAGAGGCGATGCGACCGAAACGGTTCAGGAATATGGCCGAAACGGCGGGGAGTGATGGACGATCAGGTGCTTCCCCTACTCGCGCGGCCGGGGGGAACTCTGAAAGACTGGTCACCGCGCCTTCGGCGCACAGGTGCCGATTCTCGACAGTTACCAACAGTGACCAAACGGAGCAGCGTCAATGACTTGTTCTGTGCATCCGGAACTCGCGAGGACGCATCGCCGCGCCGCACGTGCGGCCGATCGGTGGAGAGGGGCCCTCACGACGCCCGTTCCCCTCCTCTCCCGGGCACGCCCCGCGCGGGCCGTCGTCCAGGCCGCTCACCATCCGGCCGTCACCGCCCGGATGCCACAGAAGGACACGCACCATGACTGACGAAGCCGCCGTCACCGACGCCGGGAGCGAGGAGACGGCGACGTTGCCGCGCCGCAGCGACGCGCTGCGATGCCCGCACACCGAGGGCGACGAGCGCCGTTGCGTCCTGCCTCCCGACCACGATCTGGACCACGTCTACCCGCACCAGAAGGCTCCCGCCCTGTGCGCGGGTGAGTGACGGGCGATCGAACGGCCGGCAGGGAAACGGCCCGCGGGCGCGAGAGGTCCGGCGGCGCCGTCCCCGGTGACCTCCCGGCGGGAGGCCCTCTCGGAAACAGGCGTCCCTCGGTGTTCTTCGGCGTCGCCCGGCGTCCCCCGGCTTCAGAGGACGCCGATCGCCTCGGCGGCGGTCACGGCCGCGCGGACGGCCTGCGCCGGGTCGCCCTCGTGGTACCGCCGCTCGCTGGGCTCGATGTTGTCGAGAAACTCCTGATAGCGGACCGCGTACGCGAGGTGCTGCAGAGGTTCGGCCAGGACCAGCGCGCGGGCCGGGTCGCAGCCGGGGACGGCCGCGGCCCACGTCTCGCGCCAGGCTTCCGCGGCCGCTTCCCAGAGGTCGCCGGGCAGGAAGTCACGGGGGCGCAGGCCGTCGAGGACGGGGTGGCCGTAGTGGCTGTCGGCGAGGTCCAGCACGACGGTGCCGCGCGGTCCCGCCATCCAGTTGCCCGGATGGAAGTCGCCGTGCACCAGCGTGCACGGCAGGCCGCATGACTCCAGCGAGGCGGCGAGCGACGGCAGACGACCGGCGAGCCGGTGGGCGAGGCGCAACTCCCCGGTGTTCAGGTCACCGGCCGCCTCACCGTCGAGCAGTCCGCCCACCAGCGCGGCCAGAGCCGAGGGGGTGCGGTCGGGAAGTCCGTCGGGTGGCGCGCACCCGTGTTCGGCGAGGGCCGCCTGTGCCCTCGCCAGGCGGCTCACCGCCTCGACGACGATCTCCCGCGACGCCCCGTGACAGTCGCCGCCGGGCACGTGCTCCAGGAGCACCCGCCGGTTCGGGGTGTCGGCCGCCACGATCGCGGGCACCAGGCCGGGATCCTTCGCCGCGAGCATCCCGATCGCGCGGGCCTCGTCGGAGGCGAACCCAGGAGTGATCTTCAGCCAGACCGGTCCCGGGCGCGTGGGGATGCGGAACAACCCCGCCAGGTTCCAGGTCCTCACCTGCCGGACGGGACCCTCGGCGGGTCTGCCCGCCTCACGCAGCGCGGCCTGGGCCCAGGCCAGTGCCTCGCGCGCTCCGGACGCCTTCGCCCACTCCGCCCGGTGCGCCACGGGGCCCGCCAGATCTTCCAGGACCGGCCTGCCGGTCACGTCCGGGGCGCCGGGCCGGAGGTCGGCCGGACCGGCCGCGGGACGGTCCAGAGCCTCGACGTGATAGGTCGTGTGACCGTCGCGAGGGCCATCGCGAGGGCCGCCGCCGTTCTCGACGTCGACCAGGCGCAGCACCACCACGGGCGTGCCGAGCACGCCCTCCAGATGGGTCACGACCGAACCGACCTCGGCCCACCAGGGTTCGGCCACGGGGAACGGGCCCACGGTTCCCAGCCATTCGGTGCCCGACGTCACGAAGGCGCTCACCGTGCGGCCCGATGTTTCGCTCACGGGGGCAGTGTGCCCGCGGGGAAGCGGTCGGTGCCACGGGTTTTCCCCGGGGCCGAGGCGGAGGAGGACGAGGGGCGGCGCTGCCGGGCCCGGGTGGCCGGTCCTCGGTCAGTGCCCGGAGTTGTGGTCGTCGAAGAGGGAGGGCTCGTGCCGCCGGGCCGGCCGCGCGTGGGGCTCCATCGACCCCGCGGGCCGGGGGTTCTCGCTCGGGCGATCGCGCCGCAGTTGGGACAGGAGTCTCGCGTCCTCGCGCATCTCCTCTTCCGAGGGGGACAGGAAGATCGCCAGAAGCAGACCGAGGCTGAGCATGCTGATCCCGACGAGCAGGGGCAGCATGAAGTCCATTCCCTGTGCTCCGCTCGTCGGTGCGGGGGTGCCGTGGAGTTCGACCCCGATGGCGAACATCCCCGTGTAGTGCATCCCGTTCACCGCGAAGCCCATCAGCAGGGCGGCGCCGGTGGTGGCGAGTGCCCCGCGCACGCGCACGCTGAACCAGAGTGCCACCGTCGCCGCGACCACCGCGATGATCAGCGACAGTCCGACCAGGAGGGGGTCGTAGCTCACGTGTGCGGACATGTTCATGGCCGCCATGCCCAGATAGTGCATTCCGGCCACGCCCAGGCCGGTCAGCAGCCCGCCGCCGAGGAGCGCGCCGGTGCTGTTCTCCCGGTGCGAGACCAGGAACAGGCCGGCGCCGACGACGACGATCGCGAGCAGTGCGGACGCGACGGTGAGCGGGACGTCGTAGCGGATCGACGTGCCCATGACGTCGAAGCCCATCATCGCGATGAAGTGCATCACCCAGATGCCGGTCCCGCCGATGGACAGGGCCGCGCCGCCGAGCCAGAGCGCGCGTGAGCTGCCCTCCGCCCCTCGGGCCCGCGCGGCGAACAGCAGTCCCAGCAGGGATCCGGTGCTCGACATGATGTACGAGGCGACCGGCGTGACGAGCCCGTAGGCGAAATGGTCGATGGGGGACATGGCGAACTCCTGGCATGCGGGAGGGTGATGGAACGTGCCAGGACGGGGTCAGGCCGGGCTGGCGTGCGGGGGGATGGAACGTGCCAGGACGGAGTCAGGCCGAGCTGGCGTGCGGGAGTGGTCGTGGGATGGCCATGAGGTGGCCGTGGGGTGGTTCGGGTAGTGACTGGTTGATCGGCCAATCACTACGAGGGGAGCTCACCTTACAGTTCTTCGGTTGCGCATGGCCATAATGGGGTGATTACGAATGTCTAAACCAAGCACGCGGTGACTGTCTCACTCACTTGACGTGAACATCCCAGGAGAGGAGGCGGGCCGATGAGCAGGCTCGCCGGTCGAGGACAGAAGACGCCACCGCCTCCGGTATGGCCGGAGGACCGCTACGAGGTGGTCTGCGAGCGTGACGAGCCGCACGGCGGCACCCACGACCGCTATCACTTCCCGAAGTACGCGGTGAACTCGGCGCGCAGCCTGGAGACGGCAGGGCTCGCCAGGAGGGTGCGCGTGGTCAGGCTGTCCGACGGGGTAGTGATCTACGACCGCGTCAACGGCGTCGACCTGCCCGCCGACGAGTGGTGATGGCCACCCTCGGGCGGAGGCGTGAGGGGGCCCGGGTGCCGAGGTCGGAGGGCGCCGGGCCCTGTGGGGACGGACGGGTCACCGGGCCCTGGACCGTCGAGATCAGACGGTTCCAGGGCCCGGGCCGTCGGAGTCAGGGGGTGGGAGGCTCGGAGGGATAAGGGCTCTCGCCGTCCCGGATCGCCGCGAGCATCCGTGCCGCGTACGCCTGCACAGCCTTGTGCAGGCCGTGGCCGAAACTCACGCGGGCCACCCCGAGGGCCGCGAGCTCGCCGATGGACGGTGTGCCGGGACGGAACAGGATGTTGATCGGCCCGTCGATCCCCTCGACCAGCGCGCGAACGGCCTCCGCCTCGGCCACGAAGATCGGATAGACGCAGTCGGCGCCCGCCTCCAGGTAACCGCGCCCCCGCCGCACCGATTCGGTCAGCCGCTCCTCGGGGCTTCCCGGCCCCTGCATGTAGGCGTCGACTCGGGCGTTGATCACCAGGTCCACGCCCGCGTCGGTCGCGGCACTCCTGACGGCGGAGAGGAAGGCGATCTGCTCGTCGACGTCGATCATCGCGCCCGTACGGGGGTCGGAGTCCTCCAGGTTGCAGCCTGACGCCCCCGCGGCGACGAGCCGCTCGACCAGCTCCGCGGGCTCAAGCCGGTAGCCGCGCTCCATGTCGGCGGTGACGGGCAGGCCGACCGAGCGGCTGATCCTGGCGATCGCGGCCAGCATCTCCTCGACCGGGGTCTCCTCGCCGTCGTCGTAGCCGAGCACCGGGGCGATCGCGGCGCTGCCGGTGGCGATCACCGGGAAGCCCGCCGCCTCGACCGCACGGGCCGACGCGGCGTCCCAGACGTTGGGCACTACCAGCGGACGGCCGGGTACGTGCAGCGCCCGTAGTGCCGTGGCTTTCTCATGGGCCGTCGTCGGCGCGGAACCGCCGGTGTCCTCACTGGTGGAAATGGTCATGGAAGCGACCCTAGCCGGGAAGTGGATCGATCTTAAGCACCAATTCCCAACCAGCCGGTTAGGCCACTTCGCCTCGTTCACCGCCTGGAAGAGCCGGACGACCCCCGAGGCGGGGACGCTCTTTCCGAGCGGGAGGGTGAGGCTCTTGGAAGCCTCGGGGCGAGTGGGGGAAGCGACGGTCAGGGGGAGAGGCCGGGGACGGGAAAGAACGGACCCCCGGCCCTCGTGGGGCCGGGGGTCGCCAACTCTCCGAATTCGGTCAGGCGCTCTTGCGGCGCTGGGCGCGTAGAATCGCCAGGCGCTCGTTGAGCACCTCCTCCAGGTCCTCGATCGTGCGGCGCTCCAGCAGCATGTCCCAGTGCGTTCGCGGGGGCTTGGCCTTCTTGGCCTCCGGCTGCTCGCCGTCCACCCGGAGGGCGGTCGCGCCGCACATGCGGCACTCCCAGGTCGCCGGGATCTCTGCTTCAGCGGCAAGCGGAACGTCGAATCGATGGCCCTTCGGGCAGGTGTAGGACACCTCTTGGCGCGGGGCCAGATCGGTGTTGCGGTCGTTCTCGTAGCTGGTCGCCCCGAGTCTGGTGCCGCGTAGCGCACGCTCGCCCATGTCTGAATGCCTCCTGAGGGCCCCGTCGTGAGGGGTTCGTCTCCCACGGCGTACAACGCTTGGTACCGTGTGTGGATTCCCACAGACAGGGTGATCCAATCGCACGTTCTTGACCCGGTCTGCGAAGGACCCTTTTTTCTGGGGTTCTCAGATGCGTTCCGGCACCTGGTTTCCGGCCGCTCTGATGGCCTTGGGCAGGTTGATGAGGGCGAGCAGCACGAATCCGAGCACGAAGAAGATCACCAAAGAGATGATTCCCAGGCGATAGCTGTCGGTCAGCTGGAGCGCCAGGCCGAGGGTGAACGAGCCGAGGAACGTCGAGCCCTTGTCGCTGATCTCGTACAGGCTGTAGTACTCCGCCTCCTTGCCCTTCGGGATCACGTGGGAGAACAGCGATCGCGACAGGGCCTGTGTCCCGCCCATCACGATCGCGATGGCGAATCCCAGCGCGAAGAAGGGCAGGGCCGCGCCCTTGGGCAGGAAGTAGGCCACGGCCACCACGGCGATCCAGGCGATCAGCGCGGCCAGCACGACCCGCTTGGCCCCGTACGAGGCGGCGAGCCTGCCGAGCAGCAGGGCGCCGAAGAAGGCGACGAACTGCACCATCAGGATCGCCGCGATCCGTACCTTCTGGTCCAGCCCGAGCTCCTTGTCGGCGTAGGTGGCCGAGAAGGAGATGACGGTCTGCACGCCGTCGTTGTAGATCAGATAGGCGACGAGGAAACCCAGGGTGAGCGGGTAGCGTCGCAGCTCCCTGATCGTGCGGCCCAGCTGCCGGAAGCTGCCGGTCATGGCCTGGCCCACGTTCTCCGCGCCCGAGGGGAGCGCCCGCCGGTTGCGCAGCCGCAGCAGCGGGATGATCGTGAACCCGCCCCACCACAGGCCCGCGGACGACAGGGCGATGCGCACGGCATCGCCCTCGGTGATGCCGAAGGACTTGTGATAGAGGAACAGGGCCAGGTGGACGGCGAGCAGCAGGCCGCCGCCGAGATAGCCGAAACCCCAGCCCCTGGCGGAGACCTTGTCACGCTCGTCCGCCGTGGAGATCTCCGGCAGGAACGAGTTGTAGATCACGAACGCGGCGGCGAAGGCGACGCTGGACACCAGGAACAGCGCGCCGCCCAGCAGGTAACGTCCGTCGGCGACGAACCAGAAGCAGACGGTCGCGCCGGCGCCGAGGTAGGCGAAGAGACCGAGGAGCTCCTTCTTCCTGCCGGTGTGGTCGGCCAGCGCGCCCACGACGGGCATCAGGATGATCTGCAGGATGGCCGCACAGCCCACCACGAAGGAGTAGTAGGCGCTGGGCCGCACGTCGAACCCGATCACGTCCACGTACGGGCGTCCCTGGGCGGCGGTCTCCGCGATCGTCGTCAGGTACGGGCCGAGGAAGACCGTCAGGATGGTGGTCGGGAAGGCGGAGTTCGCCCAGTCGTAGAAGTACCAGCCGCGCTGTTCGCGGCGGCGGGACTGGGGGGAGTCCTCGACGACCTGTTCTGAGGTCATGGGCGGTCCTCGGTCTTTCGGGGGGAGGGGGAGGCGGGGAGAGGAGAGGGGAAACAGGGGATCGCGGGGATACGGCTTACGCGGCGAGACGGCCCGGATACCACTGGCCGCGAGACTCCAGCACGCCGCGCAGTCCTGAGATGTTGTCGGTCATCAGCCCGTCCACGCCGAGGTCGAGCAGGCGTTCCATCACCCCGGTGTCGTTGACGGTCCACACGTGGATCTGCATACCGAGCGCGTGCGCCGTGCGGATCAGTGCGGGCGTGGTGATCCGCAGGCCGCGGAAGCCGACCGGCACCTGCGCGCACGGCACCCCGGCGCGGGCCAGGCGGGCGAGCAGGCGGCCGTAGCCGGAGGTGGAGGCGGCGGCGCGCAGGGTCGCCACGCCGCGCGGGCCGAGCGATGAGCACACGTCACGGCCGATCGCGGCACGGGCCCTGGCGAGCCGCTCCTCCGAGAAGGAGGTGAGGCAGATCCGGTCGTGGGAGGCGGTCCGCCTGACCGCGGCGGCGAGCGGCGCGATGGCCGCCGACTCCTTGACGTCGATGTTGAAGCGCGCCTCGGGCCACGAGCCCAGCAGGTCCTCCATCAGCGGGATCTCGTCCACGCCGCCGATCCGCGCCTCACGCACCAGCCGGTACGGCAGTCCGGCGATCCTGCCCCTGCGGTCGGTCACCCGGTCCAGGGTGTGGTCGTGGAAGGCGAGCAGCACTCCGTCGGAGGTGGCGTGCGCGTCGGTCTCCAGATACGTGTAACCGAGTTCGACGGCCCGCTCGAAGGCGGGGAAGGTGTTCTCCCTGCCCTCGGCGGCACCACCCCTGTGCGCGAAGGGCAGCGGGCCGGGATGGTCGAGGAAGGCGTAACGGCGTTGCACGTGCAGGAGTATGCCCCCTGCGGGCCGGGCGCGTCATCGCGGGCAGGTGAACGTTTGGATCACAAGGCCCTGAACGGGAGGGGACGGGCGGAGTGGGACGGAGGGCGCGACAGCGGCCGCCCGGCGCCGACCTGACCCGGGGCAAGGCTTTGCCCTGGCCTGCCCATCGCCGTGGATGATGGAAAAACACCTGGTTGTCCACGGGGTGTCTCGCCGTTACGCCCGGTTTTTCCTTCTTCGGGGGCAGGTGGCGTCGAGGCCCTGGTTGTGAGAACGGAGGCCGCGCATGAGCACGGGAAGCACTCCCGGACGCCTGGCGCGCGTGGGCGTCTTCCTCGACGATCGCCTCGGCGCGGCGACGTTCCTCAAGCGGAACATGCGGAAGATCTTTCCTGACCACTGGACGTTCCTGCTGGGCGAGATCGCTCTCTACTCGTTCGTCATCCTGCTGCTGACCGGCACGTTCCTGACGTTCTTCTTCAAGCCCGGCATGAACGAGGTCGTCTACAACGGCTCCTACTCGCCGCTCAAGGGCGTCACCATGTCCGAGGCGTACGCCTCCTCGCTGGACCTCAGCTTCGACGTGCGCGGCGGCCTGCTGATGCGGCAGATGCACCACTGGGCGGCCCTGCTGTTCATCGGCGGCATGATGATCCACATGCTGCGGGTGTTCTTCAACGGCGCCTACCGCAAGCCGCGCGAGCTGAACTGGCTGATCGGCGTCGCCCTGCTCGCTCTCGCGCTGTTCGAGGGCCTGACCGGCTACTCCCTGCTCGACGACCTGCTCTCCGGTGCCGGCCTGAGGATCACCGCCGGTGTGGCGCAGTCGCTGCCGGTGGTGGGCACCTGGCTCAGCTTCTTCCTCATCGGCGGCGAGTATCCCGGCCAGGACGTCATCGCCCGCTTCTACTCGATCCACATCCTGCTCATCCCGGCCGTACTGCTGGCGCTCATCACCGCCCACCTGATCCTGACGTGGGTGTTGAAGCACACGCAGATGCCGGGCAAGGGCCGCACCAACGACAACGTGGTGGGCGCGCCGACCTACCCCTCCTTCATGATCAAATCGGGCGCCTACTTCATGTTCACCTTCGGCGTCGTCGCGCTGCTGGGCACCTTCGCCCAGATCAACCCCGTCTGGCTGTACGGCCCCTACGTGCCGTCCGACATCTCGGCGGGCACCCAGCCCGACTTCTACCTGGCGCTCCTGGACGGCTCGCTGCGCCTGATGCCCTCCTGGGAGATCAACTTCCTGGGCTTCACGCTGCCGATGAGCGTGCTGATCCCGGCGCTGCTCCCTCTGGGGATCATCCTGACCGGCTTGGCGCTCTATCCGTTCGTCGAGCAGTGGGTCACCGGGGACCGCCGCGAGCACCACATCGTGGACCGTCCCCGAAACAACCCGCACCGCACCGCGATCGGCGTGTCGGCGGTCACGTTCTACGGCGTCCTGTGGCTGATGGCCTCCAACGACGTGATCGCCTCGGTCTTCCACCTCTCGCTGAACAAGATGATCTACATCGGCCGGGTCCTGGTCTTCCTCGGCCCGGCACTGGCGTACCTCGTCACCTACCGGATCTGCCTGGGGCTGCAGCGCCGCGACGCCGACGCCCTCGGTCACGGCGTGGAGACCGGTGTGATCAAGCGCCGGCCCACGGGTGAGTACTTCGAGGTCCACGTTCCCCCCCTCGAATCCATCGAGGCCCAGGTCCGAGGCAAGGAGCCGGTCCCGATCCTCGAAGGGGCGGCCGAGGAGGGCGACGGGGACGGCGCCCCGCCGCGCGGAGGGAAGCACCACCCGCTGCGCGAACTCCGCGCCAGGATGAGCAGGGCGTACGGCGGCGAGAAGGTCCCGCTCGGCGACGGGGATCACGACGGTCACGACGGGCGTGAGGGGAGCGGCGGGCACGACGGGCGCGACCGCGCCGGGCGCGCGGCCGTCGGCCGCGGAACGGAGGAGAAGAGGTCGCCGTGACCGGCCGGGGCGGTCGCTCCTCGGGCGGCACCTCGCCCGTCGAGGGCAGTCACTCCTCGGCGGGCACCTTGCCCGACCACTCCTGGCGGCGGGCCTCCGCGATCGCGATCGCCGCCGCCACCGCGACGTTGAACGACCCGACCCGGCCGACCTGAGGGATGTAACAGACGCCGTCGGCGGCCTCCAGCAGCGCGGGGGAGCAGCCGTGGTCCTCGCTGCCCACCACCAGGCACACGTCGCCGTCGAGCCTGGCCTCGGACAGGGGCACCGCGTCGCCGGTGAGTTCCACCGCCACCACGGCGAACCCGTCCTCCTTCGCCGCCCGTACGGCCTCCAGGACGGGGACCGGCTCCTCCCAGGCCACCAGCCTGTCGGTGCCCAGCGCGGTCTTCTGCGCCTTGGGGTTGGTCGGCGGGGTGGCGTTGCCCGCCAGCCAGATCCGCTCCACACCGAAGGCGGCGGCCGTGCGGAAGATGGAGCCGATGTTGAACGGGCCGGTCACCGACTCCAGGATCAGAGCCAGCCGCCCTTCGGTGTTCCTCCGCCAGGTGCGGTTGAGGCGTTTGACATCGGTCGGGCGCAGTTGCCTGCGCGGATTCGCCGTCATCGGTCGTTCACTGTTTCTCGTCGTTCCTCGTTCGTTCCGGGTTCGTTCAGAGTTCGTTCAGGGGTCGTTCCGCGCTCTGTCCGCGGTGACCGTGTCTCGTCGCGTCTCACCACTTCAGTGCCGCTCAGTGCCGCTCAGTGCCGCTCAGCCGCCACCCGGTGCCATCCGGTGTCGGGAGTCCTCGGCGCCTCTGGTGCCCGCCGGAGAACGGCCGCTCACGGCGCGGGGTCCGTCCCCGGGCGCGCCTCCACCCGGAGGATCCGGTACGAGGAGCGGGAGGCCACGCGCTCGGTGGGCCAGCCCCGCTCGTTCAGCCAGCGCTGCAGGGAGTCGGAGCCCAGGTGTTTCTGGACGACCAGGTGGGCGACGCCGTCGGGGGTGAGACGCGACAGCCAGCGGGTCAGCATCTCGTGCATCGCGGCCTTGCCGATGCGGATCGCGGGGTTGGACCAGATGGCGGAGAACCGCACCTGTGGGGGGACCTCGTCGACATGCATCGACCTTACTTTGTCAAGGGAGGCGGCCCTGGCGTTTCTCGCGCACAGCTCGACCGACCTGCGGTTGACGTCCACCGCCCAGACCGTCGCCTCCGGGGCACGCGAGGCCATCGTCAGCGCGATCGGCCCGTAGCCGCAGCCCAGGTCGAGCAGGTCACCGCTCGGTGGGGGAGGCGGGACGCTCTCCAGCAGGATCCGGGTGCCCTGGTCGACACGCTCGGCGGAGAACACCCCGCTGTCGGTCTCCAGCTTCAGATGAAGGTCGGGGAGCACGAGCGTGACCGAGCCGGGACGGCCCGCGGTCTCCGGACGCTCCTCGAAGTAATGTGCCACGTCGTAGAACGTTACCAATGGCGGGGACCGGCTCAGGGCGGCCACGACGCCGAAGGCGGCAAGACCACCCCGTACACCCGCCCCGCTCCCGGCCGGTCGGCGGAGACGGGAGCGCCCGCCCCCACCCGCCGCCCCAGTCGTACGTCCGCCCCGACGTGTGAGATCAGGGGATCCGCGACCCCAGCAGCAAGGCCACTCCGGCGGTCACCAGCCCGGCCAGGATCGCCGCCACCACGAACCACTGGGTGATCTCCTGGTTGACCGTCCGGTACCCCAGCGAGGTGCCGATCTGCTCGTACACCTGCCGCAACTGGCTACCCGACTCCGCCTCGTAGGCCCGGCCGCCGGTGCCGTCCGACAGG
Organism: Streptosporangium sp. NPDC000563; assembly: GCF_040299985.1. Classification (NCBI taxonomy): domain Bacteria; kingdom Bacillati; phylum Actinomycetota; class Actinomycetes; order Streptosporangiales; family Streptosporangiaceae; genus Streptosporangium; species Streptosporangium sp. NPDC000563. The sequence continues at coordinate 68,329 of NZ_JBEPDA010000018.1, forward strand.
GTCTGCAGGGTGGCCTTGTTCACCGGCACGTTCACGTCGCGGCCGTCGATCGAGACCGTGCCGTCCTGGGTGCCGTAGGCGATCGTGGAGACCGGCACCCGTGAGTTCATCGCCGTCTCGATCGCCTCGGCCACCGAGCGGCCCGAGGTGTTGTCGCCGTCGGACAACAGCACGATCGCGGCCGGAGGCGGGTCGGTCACCGCCTGCTGGTCGAAGGAGCGTAGCGACTCCAGGGAGCTGAAGACCGCCTCGCCGATCGCGGTGCCCGCCCGGGTGCTGAGATTGCCGAGGGAGGTGTTGACCGCCTGGTGGTCGGTGGTGGGTGAGATCACGACCGAGGCGGAGCGGGCGAAGGCGACCAGCCCGACGTTGAACCGTTCCGGCAGGTCGGCGACGAACTTCTGGGCGGCCTCCTTGGCCGCGGTGATCCGGTTCGGCTGGACGTCGCCGGCCTCCATCGAGAGCGAGACGTCCAGCGCGATGATGATCGTCGCGCGGTCGCGGGGGATGCGTACCGAGTCGGCGGGGCGGGCCGCCCCCACGATCAGGAGGCTCATCATGACGAGGAACAGCGCGGGGGCCACATGCCGCCGCCAGCCGGGCCCCGCGGGGGACACCAGCGCCAGCAGGGGCAGGTTGGTGAACCGCAGCGCGTAGCGGCGCCGGGCGAACTGGGCGGCCAGGTAGCCGGCCACGAGCAGCGCCAGCGCGGCGAACAGCCACAGCCAGACCGGAGAGAGGAAGGTCACCGGGTCGCTCCCGATCTTGGGGGCCGATGGGTCAGGTGTGCCATACGGCGCTGCCGCAGCACGAACTGGGCGATGTCGAACACCCAGTCGCGGTCGGTGCGCAGCACCAGGTGGGCCACCCCGCAGCGGCGCAGCGCCATCCGGTTGGTCATCCGCTGCGCGGCGGCGGCCTCCGCGTACGCGTGGCGGACCTTGGGGGTGAGCTGGATCTGGCGGTTCCTGCCCGTCTCGGGGTCGGTCATGGTGACCAGCCCCACCGGTGGCAGCTCCAGCTCGCGAGGGTCGATCACTTCGACGGCCAGCACCTGGTGGTGGGCGGCCAACCGGCGGATCGGCCGCTCCCAGGGCAGCTCCAGGCCGGGATCGAGGGTGGGCTCGGGATCGAGGAAGTCGGAGACGATCACTCGAAGACCGCGCCGCCGCCGCGCCGAGGCGAGGATCTCGATCGCCTCGGCCAGGTCCGGGGCATCGGCGACGGCACGGCCCCTCGGGGCGTCCATCAGCGAGTGCAGCAGGCCGTACAGGGCCGGGCGGCCGCTCCTGGCGGGCATCCGGTGGACGTACTCGTCGTGCAGGACGTAGGTGCCGAAGCGGTTTCCGATCCGGCCGGACAGGAAGCCGATCGCCCCGACGGCGGCCACGACCAGATCCCGCTTCTCCATGTCGGCGGTGCCGAAGTCCATGCTGGGCGACAGGTCCGCCAGGGCCCAGGTCTCCAGTTCCCGGTCGGCGATCAGGTCGCGCACGTGCGGGACGGTCGTGCGCGCGGTCACCGCCCAGTCCATCCGCCGGATGTCGTCCTCGCCGGGCACGTAGACCCGGCTGTCGCCGAACTCGCTGCCCGGACCGGGCAGGAGCCCCTGGTGGGCCCCCTGCAGCAGCCCGTCCAGGCGCCGGACGATGGTGAGCTCCAGTCGCCGCAACGCCTGCTCGGCTGTGTTTGTTTGCGACGCTGCGCGTCGCGGTGAGGCCGCTCTTACCCGGCTCCTTCCCTCGTCGCTCATCCGCTTCGCTCCTTCGCTCCTCAGTCCAGTCCCCGGCGCGGCCTCACGCGCTGGTTGGCGACGCTGCGCGTCGCGGTTCGGCCGCTCTTGTCCGGCTCCTTCCCTCGTCGATGAAGGTCGTTCGTTCCTCACGACCTTCCTCTCCTCAGTCCAGTCCCCGGCGCGGCCTCACGGCCCTTTTCAGCAGGTCATCGAGGGCCCTGGTTCCAGACGACCAGGGGGGGCGGTACCGCGGCGAGGATCTGGCGGACCACCTCCTCGGGGTCGATCCCGTCGGCCAGGGCGTCGAAGGTGAGCATCAGCCGGTGGGACATCACGTCCACCGCCACGTCGCGCACGTCGTCGGGGAGCAGGTAGTCACGGCCGCGCAGCAGCGCCAGGCCGCGGCCCGCGGCGACCAGGCCGAGGGTGGCCCGAGGGCTGACGCCGATCTCGATGTTCTCCTGCAGCTCGGCCAGGCCGTAGTCGGCGGGGGAGCGGGTGGCCATCACAAGCCTGACCACGTAGTCGGCGACGAGCTGATGGACCGACACCTGGTCGGCCATGGACTGCAGCGCGGCCAGCCGCGCGGGGTCGAGCACCGCTCTGGGGGTCGGCGGTGTCACGCTCATCCGGTGCAGGATCTCCAGCTCCTCGTGGGCGCTGGGGTGGCTGACGCGGACCTTGAACAGGAACCGGTCGCGCTGGACCTCGGGGAGGGGGTAGACGCCCTCGGACTCGATCGGGTTCTGGGTGGCCAGCACGATGAACGGCTTCGGCAGGGAGTGGGTCTCCCCGGCCAGGGTCACCTGCCGCTCGGCCATGACCTCCAGCAGCGCCGACTGCACCTTCGCCGGGGCCCGGTTGATCTCGTCGGCGAGCAGGAAGTTGACGAACACCGGGCCGAGCTCGACATCGAAGGCCTCGCGGGAGGGGTGGTACACCCGAGTTCCCACGATGTCGCTGGGGACCAGGTCGGGAGTGAACTGGATGCGGGCGAACTCCCCGCCGACCACCGTGGCCAGGGTCGAGGCCGCCAGGGTCTTGGCCACCCCGGGCACGCCCTCCAGCAGGCAGTGACCTCGGGCGAGGAGTGCCACGAGCAGCCGCTCCACCATGTGTTCCTGCCCGACGATGACCCGCCGGACCTCGGCCAGGGCGTCGCGCAGCAATCCGGTGTCGGTCTCGCGCGGCAGTTCTTCGGCGACGGTCATGTCGGTATTCCATCAAATGAAGTGGCGGCTCGCACGGCGGGCTCGCTCCGTATTTCCTGACAGTGCCCGCATGGGGCCCGCATGGGGCCCGCAGCGGGACCCGGCGGGTTCGTGTGCCGGTCCTTCCGCAGGTCCGGCGGGTTCCGTTCGGAGTCCCGTCGGGTGGTCGATCCCGGTCCCCGTGGAGCGTGGTGTGATCGGCGGGGTGTGCTTTCATGTCAGACGTGGCCACTCCACTCCAGTACGGTGATCCGCCCCAGTTGGGGCCCTTCGTCGTGCAGGCCCGTCTGCGCGTGGGACCCGCGGGTCTGGTCTACCTCGGGTTGGCGCCCGACGGCCGGGCCGTCTCGGTCGCGGTGCTGACCAAGGGGGCGGCGCTCGACCCGGCGGCCCGTGACCGTTTCGTCACCGGGGTCCGCGAAGCGACGGCGAGCCGTTCCGGCGTACGGGGCTGGATGGCCTGGGCGACGCGCACGCGTACCGCCGCGGCCGATGCGGTCCCGCAGGTGCTGGCGATGGACGGTGGGAGCGCCCCGTGGGTGGCCACGCCGTATGAGCCGGACCGGGCGGGGGCGGAGCGGTTCCTCGAGGCGGTGCTGGTCAGCGGCACGCTGATCGGTGAGCAGCACGGTCCTGACTTCGCGCCGCACTGGGTGGGTGACCGCTCCCCGGCGCTGCCACCGCCGCCCAAGGGCGCGCCGCCGCCGACCGAGACCCGCCGGTCCGTGATCATCGCGGGGGTCGTGCTGACCGTGCTGCTCGTGCTGCTGGCCGTGATGGTCTGGCTTCTGTTGCGCAGGGAAGACGATTCCGAGCCGTTGCCGAGGCCGTTGCCGCCCACGGTGTTCGTCCCGACCCCGCCGCCGGTCCCGGCGACACCCGAGCCCGGCGAGCCCACGCCGTCACCGTCGCCGAGTCAGAGCGGGACCGGAACGCCAGGGCCGGATCGGGGCGACGAGAACGAGGGCGAGCCGATCTAGGGGGCCCATCCGGGGATGTCCGGCGGGCTCGGGCCGGATGCGCGCGTCGAGTTCGAAGCGAGCCGGGTGGGTGTCCGGATGGAGAGATCGCGCGGGTCTTCCTCCTGGTGAGTGACCATCTGGGCGCGTTCGTCGCGCATGTCGACGGCATGTCCCGGTGAGGCGGGGCGTCGAGTCCGAAGCGAGCCGGTGGACGTCCTCATGGGGGATTCCTCTCGTCCTGCTACTCGTTTACGAGTACTCATGTTTGACTATGTCACCTACTCGTGTTTGAGTAGTCGTATGAGTAGTACGCGACTGTTCATCCTGGGGGCGCTGGCTCGCCGGGGACCGATGCACGGTCATCAGATCCGGCAGAGCGCGCAGACGGACCGGACCGAGTTGTGGACCGACATCAAGGTCGGCTCCCTGTACGGGGCGCTGCACCGCATGGAGGCCGAGGGCGTGATCGAGACGGTGCGCACCGAGCAGCAGGGCAATCTCCCGGCGCGGACCGTCTACGCGATCACCGAGGACGGCGCGCTGGAACTGGAGTCGCTGCGTGAGGCGGCCCTGCGTGACACCCGGCTGCGGCCCGATCCCGTGGACCTCGCTCTTCAGCTCAGCGCCGACATGGGCGAGCGGGAGCTGAGGGCCGTCATCGAGGACCGGCATCGCAGGCTCACCGCCGAGCTCCAGAGCTGGCAGCGGCTGAGGGAGGCGGCCACCCCCCACCTCCGCGGCCTCGAACCGCTCGGCTTCGACCACACCCTCATCCGCCTGCGGGCGGAGATCACGTGGCACGAGACGCTGCTTGGGGAACTGCCCCGGCTTCTCGGCGCCACCGGTGGATCCCCGGAAACGCCCTCCGATGCCACCCCCGACGAAGACGAAGGAGGAGCCTGACATGCCCGCCGAACCACTCGACGTCCTCGTCGTCGGAGGTGGCATCGGAGGGCTGGCGCTGGCTCAGGCACTGCTGCCCTCCGGTGTGAACGTCCAGGTCTACGAGCGTGCGCGTGAGGCCGCCGACTGGGTGCAGGGTTACCGCATCCACATGAACCAGATCGGCAGCCGGGCGCTGCACCGCTGCCTGCCGCGCCCACTGTGGGAGGCGTTCCTCGCCACCTCGGGTCACCCCGGCCCCGGCTTCGGCTTCCACACCCACCGGCTGCGCGAGCTCGTGTTCGTGGAGGAGAGCGTGATGACCGGCGGGGCCGCCGACCCTTCCGGCGGCCAGTACGCGGTCAGCCGCACCACCCTGCGCAGGCTCCTGCTCGCCGGTCTGGAGGGCGTCGTCCACCACGGCAAGACGTTCCAGCGCTACGAGACGAGACCGGACGGCAGGGTCACCGCCTTCTTCGCCGACGGCACCTCGGCCACCGGTGATGTGCTGGTCGGCGCGGACGGCGCCGACTCGCGCGTACGCGGGCAGTATCTGCCGGGGGCCCGTCGCGTCGACACCGGCGCGCTCGCGATCGGCGCGAGGCTGCCGCTGGACGACCGGGTTCGTGGGTGGCTGCCACGAAACCTCGCCGACGGGCTCAATCTCATCCTGCCGCCGAGCGGGAGCGCGATGTTCACCGCGGCCTTCAACGGCAGACGCAGGGCGGAGAGCCTCCTCGCCCGGGGGAGCGGCCTCGTTTCAAGCCGTGGAGCCGGGCCGGCCGCCCGGGAAGGGGATGGGGCGGGCCTGGAGACCGATCTCGCCGGGTTCGGGCTCGACCTGAGGGCCCTGGCCGACGATCTTCAGGACTACGTGCTGTGGGCCTTCGTCGCCCCTCGCGGGATCTACCCGGCCGGTGCCGCGGACCTCGACGGTGGCGGGCTCAGGGACCTGGCCGGGACGATGACCTCCGGCTGGCATCCCGCCCTGCGCCGCCTGGTCGCCGAGGCCGACCCGGCCAGTGTTCGGTTGATGCCGTTCAAGACCTCCGTCCCCGTCGGCCGCTGGCCCACGACGACGGTGACACTGCTCGGGGACGCCATCCACAACATGACCCCCGCGATGGGCTTCGGCGCCAACACGGCGCTACGCGACGCCGCGCTGCTGGCGAGCAGGCTGGTGGCGTTCCAGCGGGGCCGGGGCACCCTGGCGGAGGCCGTCGGCGGCTACGAGGCCCGGATGCGTGAGTACGGCTTCGGAGCCGTCCGCACCTCCGCGAGGTTCACGAATTTCATGATCTCCGGCAGTCCTCTCGTCCGGCACGGCGCGAAGACCTGGTTCCGCCTGTGCGACGCCCTGCCGCCGGTCAAGCGGATGAGCTTCGGGCACCTGTGGACCGACGGCGCGACCGGGGAAGGGTAGGCGCGGCCGGGGGCACAGGGGCATCGCGCGGGGGGCGCTCAGGGGCGCGCCCCCCCGTAAACCGCCGCCCTTTTTCGTGAAGATTTTTTCCTTTGTCGCTATAAAGCGCCCTATGTCGGATAAGGAGCCCGTGTGTCGATATGTACTTGGCACGCCGATAGCGACCGCGGCAGGGAAAGGAAACGTTGTCATGACGGATGTGTCGAGCATGGGCCCCCAGTCGGGCGATGACCGCCCGGTCCTGACCAACCGTCAGGGGCACCAGGTCTACGACAACCAGAACCAGCGCACGGTCGGCGCGAGGGGCCCGGCCACGCTGGAGAACTACCAGTTCCTGGAGAAGATCAGCCACTTCGACCGCGAGCGCATCCCCGAGCGGGTGGTCCACGCCCGGGGGGTGACCACCTACGGCCACTTCGAGGCCTACGGCAAGCTCGGCGACGAGCCGATCAGCCGCTACACCAGGGCGAGGCTCTTCCAGGAGGCGGGCAAGCGGACCGACGTGGCCGTGCGCTTCTCCACGGTGATCGGCGGCAGGGACTCCTCGGAGGCCGCCCGCGACCCACGCGGGTTCGCGGTGAAGTTCTACACCGAGGACGGCAACTGGGACCTCGTCGGCAACAACCTGGGGGTCTTCTTCATCAGGGACGCCATCAAGTTCCCCGACGTGATCCACGCGCTCAAGCCGGACCCGGTGACGTTCAGGCAGGAGCCGGGACGGATCTTCGACTTCATGTCGCAGACGCCGGAGAGCATGCACATGATCGTCAACCTGTTCAGCCCACGCGGCATCCCCTCCGACTACCGGCATATGCAGGGATTCGGGGTCAACACCTACAAGTGGGTGAACGCCCAGGGCGAGACCCACCTGGTCAAGTATCACTGGATGCCCAAGCAGGGCGTGCGCAGCATGACCGAGGAGGACGCCGCCGTCGTCCAGGGGCAGGATCTCGGGCATGCCACCAAGGACCTGCACGAGGCGATCGACCGCGGCGACTTCCCCGAGTGGGAGCTGCTGGTGCAGATCATGAGCGACGACGACCACCCCGAGCTGGACTTCGACCCGCTGGACGACACCAAGGTGTGGCCCGAGAACGAGTTCCCGCCCATGCCGGTCGGCAAGATGGTCCTCAATCGCAACGTGGCCAACAATTTCGCCGAGAACGAGCAGATCTCCTTCGGCACCGGGGTCCTGGTCGACGGGCTCGACTTCTCCGACGACAAGATGCTGGTGGGCCGTACGTTCTCCTACAGCGACACCCAGCGCTACCGCGTGGGGCCCAACTACCTGCAGCTGCCGGTCAACCAGGCCAAGAACGCCGAGGTGCGCACCAACCAGCGCGACGGCCTGATGACCTACCACGTCGACGGGCAGGGCGAGAACCCGCACGTCAACTACGAGCCGTCGATCACCGGAGGGCTCAGGGAGGGGCAGAGGCCCGCCCACGACGAGCAGGGCCCGCTCATCTCGGGCCGGGTGACCCGCAAGCGCATCCCGCGTACCGACGACTACACGCAGGCGGGCCAGCGCTACCTGCTGATGGAGGAGTGGGAGCGCGACGACCTCGTGCGGAACTTCGTCGACCTGATCTCCCAGGCCTCGCGCCCGGTTCAGGAGCGCATGGTCTGGCATTTCCTGATGGTCGAGGACGATCTCGGCCTCAGGGTCGGGGAGGGGCTCGGGATCAGCCCCGACGACGTCTCCCATCTGGAGCCGCTGGCGAGCCAGGACCTGAGTGACGAGGACCGTGAGCGGATGTCCAAACTGGGCAAGAACGGGCCTCGCCCGGTGGAGGGCATGAAGATGACCCACTGCGTGCCCAACGAGCGGGCGCGGGCGGAGCGCTAGCGAACCGCCGCCGGGCCGGAGCGAACCGTACTCCGGGCCCGGCGGCGGAAGGCGTGGGCCGGTGCTCGGGGACGGCGTCCCGCGGGCGCGGGGAGATGATCCATCCGCCCCGGAAGCCCGCCGACCAGGACCTTCAGCCAGGGAGAGATCCTCGGTCAAGGAAGCCCGATTTTTCCGCTTAAAAGGTATGAATGCCATTACAGCGGGCACGCGATTCTCAATCCGAGACGCCGTTCCCACTCCCAATTGGATCGCCATGCCTGTTAAGAGCAACGTCATTCCGATCATCCACTGGTCTCGCCGTTCGTCCTGTCTCAGCGAGGACCCCGAGCTGTTCTTCCCCGTGTCCTATGAGGGGCCGGGCCGTGAGCAGTACGAGCGCGCCAGGGCGGTGTGCCGCCTGTGCCCGGTGCGCGGGCGTTGCCTGGAGTACGCGTTGAACACCCAGCAGATGTACGGCGTGTGGGGAGGCACCACCCCGGAGGAGCGCAGGGCCACCATGACCAGGGCGAAGCGGCAGGTCAGGTAGCGCGGCCTTCCTCGTCAACGGGCCCGCCGGCGCCGCCCGCCCGGCGCACGGTCCGGTCAGCCCGGAGCCGACCGGTTCACCGCGGCCTCCCCGGGCTCACGGCGCCCTCGGGTTCCTCGGCCTCGCCACGGTCTCCGGATTCGCCGACGAGGGCGCGGAAACGGGCGGCGTTGCGCTGGGAGTTGTCCGCGCAGCAGTTGTTGAAGAGCACATGGGTGATCTCGGCACCCTCCGCGAGCTTCTTCACCCTCGCCGCCCAGCGGGCGAGCTCCTCCTCCGAGTACAGGTACGCGAAGCGCTCGTCGACGTTCTTGCTGGTCCACTTGTCGGAATGCCCGTGCATCCGTACCACGGCGAGGTCGGAGGTCGCGGCGAGGACCGGCGGGACCGACGAGGCGTGCCCCTGCGGCATGTCGACCCCCACGTACGCGAGGTCGTGCCCGGCGAGAAAGGCGAGGGTGTCCTCGCGGTTCTCCTCGCTCATCCAGGTGCGGTCGCGGAACTCGACACTGACGCGCATCGGTGCGCAGCGCCGGGCGCATTCCAGGATGTGGCGCCTGTTGCCCTCCCCGATCGGGAACCACGGCGGGAACTGGAAGAGCACCGCCCCCAGCTTGCCGGCCTCGTGCAGCGGGCCCAGCGCGTCGAGGAAGCGCCGCCAGACCTCGTCCAGGATCTCCGGTGGCACGTCCTTCGGGTAGAGGTTGCGCCCCTGTGGCGCGCCGAGGCTCTCCCGCAGGTCCTTGTAGAGGGAGGCGGGCCGGGTGGGGTGCCCGGTGAGCATGGAGAACGCCTTGATGTCGAAGGTGAAGTCCGCGGGGGTGCGGTCGCGCCAGGCCTCCACGGTGCTCCGCGACGGCGGATGGTAGTAGGTGGCGTCCACCTCGACGACCGGGAACCGCGTCGCGTAGTAGGCGAGGCGTTTCGCCGGGGTGGAGGCGTCCTCGGGATACCAGCCGGACTCCAGCAGCGAGCGGTGGGTCCACGAGGCCGTGCCCACACAGATCCTGCCCATGCCCACGTCCTCCCCTGACAGGCCCGGCGTTCGCCGCTGCTCGTATGCCTACCGGGTGCCCTGGGAGGGGGCGGTGAATCCCTCCCGGTGGCGGCTTCGCCGTACGGGGGGATGATCCGGCGGTGGGTGACCACCGCACCGGCCCGGAGGAGGGTCCGGCGTCCGCGCGATGCCGGACACGGCGAGCACGACACCGCGCCGCTACGGACTCCCCAGCACCGTGCCCGAAATGCCCGCCATACTCACCCTAAGCGGGCGGGGCCGGGTTCAGCGCCGGGGGGACGGCCAGGGGTTGGGACGGCAGCCGTGCAGGGACTTGGTCTGCTGGAGCATCACCGGTGCCCGCCGGCCGCGCCCCGGGCAGGACACGTGGCCGTGGCCGAGACCGTGGCCGACCTCGTGGCTGATCACGTACTCGCGGTAGGAGGCCACGTCGCGGCCGTAGCCGCGCGCCCCGCTGTTCCAGCGGACCGCGTTGATGACCGCGCGCTCGCCGTTCCAGCAGGAGAGTATGCCGTTGGTCCGCATCGGCAGGCATCGCCTGTCGGTCGTCCGCGGGCTGCTCAGGGAGACCCTGATGCTCGCCGGGCCGCGGGGCACCCGCTTGAACCGGTATCCCCAGCCGCGCCGGTCGTTGAGGATCCGGTGCACCTCGGCGGCGAACTCCTCCGCCTCGAACGGCAGGCCGCGCTCGACCTCCACGATGTACCGGATCACCTTGCCCTTCCTCCCCCTGGGAGGGGCGGCCTCGCCGGGGGCGACGGCGTAGCGGCCCTTGGCCGCCCGGGGCACCTTCATCCTCAGCGGCTGCTGGCGGCCGTTGGTGAGCAGGAGCGGCTCCTTGGCGGGTGACAGGGGCGCGGCCGTGTCCTGCGGCTGAGGCGGCGGGGTCGGCGTCTGGGGAACCACCGGTATGCCGGGCGGGGCGGCGTCGGGGGGAGGTGCGGGCCTGTCGGGAACGGGGTCGAGGCGACCGCTCAGCACCGTGGCCCCACCGGCTGTGAACGTGACCACGATGCTCAGCGCGAGAAGCAACAGAACGGTCTTAGGGTCACGTCTCTTTTCGTTCCTGGACATAGACCGTAAACCCTATTGCCCCTTGGAGGTAACTCATCAAATCAGGAGCAAATCCATCATATGCAGCCAACGCAGGGGCATTTCACGGCATGCCAACGGCGACCGCACGTATGCGGTCGCCGTTGGATCAAAGGGGAGCGGACTCAGCGGGGTCCGCGTGGACTCGACAGACGGATCGCCGCCGGCACCGCGGCCCGGCCCTGGACGGGACGGGATCTCACCGGCCCGAGGCGATCAGCTTCCTGGCCTCTCCCGGATCGTCGGTGGCCAGGGCGAGCCGGGCGTTCTCGCGGCACCGCTCCAGGGAGTGGGCGGCGAGACTCTCCCGTACCGCGGGGACGCCGGGCGCGGACATCGACAGGCTGGTGACCCCCAGCCCGACCAGGACCGTCGCCATGAGCGGGTCGGCCGCCGCCTCGCCGCACACGCCGACCGGCTTGCCCGCCGCCTGTCCGGCCGCCGCGCAGTCGGCGATCAGCTGGAGCAGCGCGGCCTGCCAGGGGTCGAGCAGGTCGGCGAGTTCCCCGTGCTGACGGTCGGAGGCGAAGGTGTACTGGCTCAGGTCGTTGGTGCCGATGCTCAGGAAGTCGAGCTCCTCCAGCAGGCGTCCGGCGCGCAGCGCGGCGGCGGGAACCTCGATCATCGCCCCGACCCGCGCGATGCCCCGGGCGCGTGCCCGCGCGGCGAAGTCGGCGGCCTCGGCCACCGTCGTCACCATCGGTGCCATCACCCACGCTTCGGCCCCGGTCGCGCGGGCGGCCTCGGCGATGGCGTCGAGCTGGGTGTCGAGCACCTCCGGCCTGACCCGGGAGACCCGAAGTCCCCGGATGCCCAGCGCGGGGTTGGTCTCCTCGGCCAGTCCGAGGAACGGCAGCGGCTTGTCCGTGCCCGCGTCGAGGGTGCGGACCACGACGTGCCCGCCGCCGGGTGCGGCACGGAAGACCGCGGCATAGGCGGCCACCTGCTCCTCGTAGGTCGGCTCCTCGCGCCGGTCCAGGAAGAGGAACTCCGTGCGGAACAGCCCCACCCCCTCGGCGTCGAATCCCCCGGCCCCCTCCGCGGAAGGGGTGTGGCCCGAGGGGGTGAGGTCGGCCGCCGAGCCGACGTTGAGCAGCAGCTTGACCGGGTGGCCGTCGGAGGTCCGCCCGGGGCCACGGCTGGTGGCCTTCCTGAGGCGGTCTTCCTCGGCCCGGCGCTGGACCGCGGTGGCGGCCTCCTCGCCGATGCCGACCTCCACCTCGCCCAGCTGGCCGTCGACCGAGATCCACGTTCCCTCGCCGATGTCGTCGGCTCCCCGGCAGGCGACCACGGCGGGCAGGCCGCGGGCGCGGGCGAGGATGGCGGTGTGGCTCGTCGGGCCGCCCTTCTCGGTGACGAGGGCGAGAACGGACCCGGGATCCAGGTTCACCGTGTCGGCGGGGGAGAGATCCCCGGCGACCAGGACGAACGGGTGGCCGGGGTCGGGCACCCCGGGGACGGGCAGGCCCAGCACCGCCGCCACGGCCCGGTTGCGGATGTCGTCGAGGTCCGCGGCGCGTTCGGCGAAGTAGCCGCCCGCATCCAGCAGCGCGCGCCGGTGATGGGCGCAGGCCTCGTCGACGGCGTGCGCGGCGTTCCGGCCCGACCTGACGCTCGTCTCCACGGACTCGTGCAGGCCGGGGTCGTCGGCGATGAAGGACTGCGCCTCCAGGATCGCCTTCGCGTCTGCGTCGGGCGCCTTCTCCGCGCGCGCCGCCAGCTCCGCGGCCGTGGCCCGCAGCGCGTCCAGCGCCAGAGCGAGCTCGGCGTCGGCGTCGGTGACGGGGGAGGGTGCGGGCAGCTCCGGCGGACCCGCCATCCGGCAGACCCGTCCGGCGGCCCGGCCCGGGCTCACGCCCAGGCCGTTGAGCGTCTCAGCCACGGGAGTTCTCTTCGGCGTCGAGGTCACGGGCGAGCAGTTCGGCGAGAGAGTCGAGCGCCTCGTCGGCTCCCGCTCCCTCCGCCTCGAGCGTGACCTCCGTGCCGTGCGTGGCGCCCAGTGCCAGTACGGCGAGCATGCTGTTGGCCGGTACGGGTTTGCCCTCTCCGACACGGATGCGGACGGGCACCCCCTGCTTGCCCGCGGCCTGCACGAAGATCTTCGCGGGCCGGGCGTGAAGGCCCGTGCTTGAGGCGACGACCACTGTCCTCTCCGGCATCTCCGGTTCTCCTTCTGCGCTTTGTGCGCGTTCTGCGAGTGGTGCGAGCTTGACGGGCCTGTGCCGGTTGTGTGCCGGGCCCCTCCCACCTGGTCCGGCGGGAGGGGCCCGGCGGGCCGGCACCGGTCAGGGTTCGATGGTCACCTTGATGGCCTCGCCCCTGCTGACGATGTCGATGCCCTCAAGGACCTCCGTGAGCGGCAGCCGATGTGTGATCAGGTCGGCGACCGGCACCGAGCCGTCGGCGATCAGCCGCAGAGCCTGGGCGTTGTGCGCCGGGCTCGACCCGTTGGCGCCGACGATGGTCAGCTCCCGGTAGTGGACCAGGTTGGAGTCACACCGGATGATCGGGTTGTCCTTGGGCAGGCCGCCGAAGAAGCTGATCCGCCCCTGGCGGGCGACCATCTGCAGCGCCTGCTCCTGGGCCGCGCCGGCGGCGGCGGCGGTGATGACGACGTCGGCCCCCCTGCCCTCGGTCAGTTTGAGCACCTGCTCGACGACGTCCTCACCGTGGACGACCGCGTCCGGGTGGACCAGCTTGGCGGCCATCTCCAGCCGCCCGGCGTTGATGTCGACGAGGAAGACGCGTGCCGCGCCCCGCGCCCGGGCCAGCCGCACGTGCAGGCAGCCGATCGGGCCGGAGCCCATGATCACCACGTCGTCGCCCTCGCCCACGCGGGCCAGTTCCTGGCCGTTGAGCACGCAGGCCAGCGGCTCGGCCACCGACGCCTCGGCGAAACCGATCTCGTCGGGAATGCGGTTGACGCCGTTGACCGCGAGGACCTTCGCCGGGATGATCATGTACTCGGCGAAACCACCGTCGTAGTGGTAGCCCATCGACTCCTGGTTCGGGCAGACGGTCATCCGGCCCCGGCGGCACTCCGGGCACGTACCGCAGGGGATCGCGGCGATCACCTGCACCCGGTCACCCGGGGCCCACTCGCCGGCGTCGACGGCCTCGACCACCTCGCCGGCGATCTCGTGCCCCATCACCCTGGGCGGATGGATGTGGTGGTGGCCGTGCTTGAGGATCTTCGCGTCGGTGCCGCAGGTCGAGCAGTTGCGCACGCGTATCTTGATCTCGCCTGGTCCGGTGACGGGTTCCGGCGCCTCCTCGACGCGGATGTCGCCGGGGGCGTAGAAACGGGCGACCTTCACTGTGCTTCGTCCTCTTCGTTCGGTTGCAGCAGCCGGACCACCTCGGCGACTTCCGTCGCCTCACGAAGGGCCCGGGCCTGGTCGGGATCCATCAGGATCTGGGCGAGTTCGGCGAGCAGCCGCACGTGGCCGTCACCCTTGGCGGCGATGCCGATGCACACTGTCACCTGCTCGCCGTCCCAGTCGACGCCCTCGGGGAAGCGCACGAAGCTGATGGCGTCGTACAGGACCGCGTCCTTGCCGGCCAGGGTGCCGTGCGGGATGGCGACCCCCTCGCCGACGTAGGTGGAGATCGACCGCTCCCGTTCGAGCATGGTGTCGATGTACTCGCTCTCCACCGCGCCGACGGCGAGCAGGGCCTCTCCGCACTGCAGGATCGCGTCGTCCCGGCCGGCGGCCGAGGCCGCCAGCCGGATGGCGCGTGGGTCCAGCGGCAACGGTGCCGTCTCAGGCATTGACGGTGCCGCCGCTCTTGATCGTGCTGACCAGCTTGGTCACCGCGGGATCTCCGATGAAGACCTGGAACGGGATCAGCACCTTGTCCGGGGCTCCGGCCCGGGCCCGGCTCGCCAGTCCGGCGTGGCAGAGCACCACGTCGGCGTCGGCGGGGATCGTGTTGACCGGGGTGTGCTCCACCGCGATGTTCTGCGGCTTCAGCTGCTTACGGAGCTGGCTGGCGAGCATGACGCTGCTGCCCATTCCCGCGTCGCAGGCGACGACGATCTTGTGGATGTCCTTGCTCTCGATGCTGGCCATCGATTAGGCCTCCTTGACGGTGGGTGCGGTCTGCGGCTCTTCGACGCTCTCCCCACTCTCCTCACTGTCGTCCTTGCCGCGCCCGAAGCCGAGGAGCGCCGCCGCGACGGCGAAGGAGACGAGCGTGGCGGCGGCGACGCCGGCGATGGTGCCGAACAGTCCACCCCTGGGGGTCACCGCGAGGAAGGCGAAGATGCTGCCGGGCGACGGCGTGGCCACCAGCCCGGCCCCGGTCATGAGGAAGACCAGGACGCCCGTGGCGCCACCGGCGATGACCGCGAGGATCAGCCGGGGCTTCATGAGCACGTAGGGGAAGTAGATCTCGTGGATGCCGCCGAAGAAGTGGATGATGATCGCGGCGGGGGTGCTGGGACGCAGCGCGCGGGGGCCGAAGAACATGAAGGCGAGCAGCAGGCCGAGGCCGGGGCCGGGGTTCGACTCCAGCATGAACAGGATCGACTTGCCGTCCTCGGCCGCCTGGGCGATGCCCAGCGGGCCCATCACGCCGTGGTTGATGGCGTTGTTGAGGAAGAGCACCTTGGCGGGCTCGATGACGATCGAGGCGATCGGCAGCAGGTTGTTGTTGATCAGCCAGGCGACCGCGTCACTCGCGACCGAGGTGATCGAGGCGACGACGGGGCCGATGGCCTTGAGTCCGACCAGGGCCATGGCGCCGCCGATGATGCCGGCGCTGAAGTTGTCCACCAGCATCTCGAAGCCGGCCTTGACGCGGTCGGCGATGAGTCCGTCGAACAGCTTCAGGAGGTACGCGGTGAGCGGACCGATGATCATCGCGCCGAGGAACATCGGGCTTTCCGCACCGGCGACGATGCCCATGGTGGCGACGGCGCCGACCACGGCGCCGCGCTGGCCGTGGACCATCCGACCGCCGGTGTAGCCGATCAGGACCGGCAGCAGCGTCGTGACGATCGGCCCGACCAGGGTGGCGAAGTCCTCGTTGGGCAGCCAGCCGGTGGGGATGAACAGGGCGGTGATCAGGCCCCAGGCGATGAACGCGCCGATGTTCGGCATGATCATCCCGGCGAGGTATCCGCCGAAACGCTGAATAACTGCTCGCGCCCCGGTTCCTGTGACAGTTGGGGTGTATTCACTCATGTGGTTCTGCTCCTTCCGGGGCGGTCGGCGGTTAGGCCGACCTGGGGGGTGGATCTGTGCCGCCGTCAGCCCTCGGGCCGCAGCGGCAGGGTGGGATCGGCTCCGGTGACGCTCACGTCGTCACGATGGATGTGGTGTGGGGATGGCATCCGGCTTCCCGGTAGCCCGACCGCGGCGGTCGCCCAGGCCAGCGCCTCCACCAGCGCGCGCTCGCCTCGCGCCCCGCCCGCGAGGAAGCCCGCGAGCATGGCGTCGCCGGCACCGACGGTGCTGCGTGGTTCGGCCACCGGGCACTGGCCGTGCCAGATCTGGTCGTCCTGCAGCAGGATCGCGCCGTCGGCGCCCAGACTGGCCAGGACGGTGCCCGCGCCTCGCGCCCGCAGGTTCTCCGCGGCCTTGATGGCGTCGCCCAGGGACGAGATGACGATCCCCGTGGCCTCGGCCAGCTCCTCCCGGTTGGGTTTGACCAGGGCGGGAGCCTCGGCGAGCGCCGAGACGAACGCGGGTCCGCTGGTGTCGACCGCGACGTTGATGCCCGCGCCGCTGAACCGCTCGCACAGGCGGGCGTAGACGTCGGCGGGCACCTCGGGCGGGAGACTGCCCGAGGCGACCACCCAGTCCGCGGAGCTGGCCGCGCCGAGCACCGCCTCGGCGATGGTGTCGAGTTCGGTCGGCGACAGGGCCGTTCCCGGTTCGTTGATCTTGGTGACCGTG
This sequence comes from Streptosporangium sp. NPDC000563, assembly GCF_040299985.1. Classification (NCBI taxonomy): domain Bacteria; kingdom Bacillati; phylum Actinomycetota; class Actinomycetes; order Streptosporangiales; family Streptosporangiaceae; genus Streptosporangium; species Streptosporangium sp. NPDC000563. Next base: position 84,933 of record NZ_JBEPDA010000018.1, read on the forward strand.
CCGTCGGGCTCGGCCAGCGCGACATTGGACCGGGTGGCCCCGCCGACGGGGACGGTGATCATCTCGATGCCCTCGGCCGAGAGCAGGCTCACCAGTCGGCGGCCCTCGTCGCCGCCGAAGGGGACGACCGCGCACGAGCGGACCTGGTTGGCCAGCAGCGCGCGGGAGACGTTGACGCCCTTGCCGCCGGGGTCGAGGTGGGTGGCGGCGGCGCGGATGACGGCCCCGCGGGTCATCGACCCGACCTCGATCGTGCGGTCCAGGCTGGGGTTGAGGGTCAAAGTGACGATCATGCCGGGACCACCTTGGTCGTACGGTTCCGGCGGGTGCCGAGGGGGGCGGGGACGGTCACCTGCGAGGTCCTGGCGGTGAGCGAGGGGGAGGGGAGGATCACGCCCGGATCACCTCCGGGCCCGCTGCGGCCATCTCGGCCGCGACCCCGGAATCGAGCCCGGTGTCACTGATCACCACGTCGATCTCCTGGATCGAGGCGAAACGCGCCAGGTAGGTGTTGGGGAACTTGGTGTGGTCGGCGAGCAACACGCACCGCTGCGCCGCGTCGATCATCGCCCGCTTGATGGCGGCCTCGGCCGGGTCGGGTGTCGTCAGCCCCTTGGCCACCGAGCAGCCGTTGGCGGCCATGAACGCCACGTCCACGTGCAGGTCGGCGAGAGGGCGCAGTGCCCAGTCGTCGACGGTGGCCAGGGTCCGCCCGCGGACCCGGCCGCCCAGCATGATCACCGTCAGGTTGGGGCGGGTGGCCATCGCCGTCGCCAGCGGCGGTGAGTTCACGATCACGGTCAGCTCCCGATCGACCGGAAGTGCCTGCACCAGCCTGCCGGTGGTCGAACCGGCGTCGATGATGATCGCGCCGTCGTCGGGGAGCTCGGCGAGCGCCGCCTTCGCGATGCGTTCCTTCTCCGCGATCATCACCTCGTCGCGGGCGGCCAGCTCGGGCTCGAACCCCAGCCGCTCGACCAGGATCGCTCCGCCGTGCACGCGTCGCAGCATCCCGGAGCGCTCCAGCGCGGTCAGGTCGCGCCGGATGGTCTCCGTGGTGACGGCGAACTCCTCCGCCAGCGTCACCACGTCCACCCGTCCGACGGCCCGCGCCCGGCGCAGAATCTCCTGTTGCCGCTCCTCGGCGTACATGCTGTTGATTCACCACCGTTTCCGTGTTGTTTCAGCTTTATTTACACCCGAATGTGTTGGAACGTCAATGGGCTACCTCCCGGCTAACACAGCATGACCATAAAAAAACCCAGGTATTTACCGGTAAACCGAGGGGTCGGGCGGGGGTGGGGTCACGGTTTGGCCCATATTTGGGAACACGTTGGAATCACTGTGGCTCTTGGTGTGAAGTGAGGCCGATCCGGGCTCCGCCCGGCGGCGAAGTGAGGAGCGCCGCGGGCTCTTCCCGTGCGAAAGACGCGTCTCAGGAGGGATCCGGGGAGGTTCGAGGAGCTCCGGGGATCTTCGGGAAGGACGGGGAACGCCCCGGACTTCCCGGCGGATGGGAGTCCGGGGCCATCACGGGGGTTCTGTCGCGGGAAGTGCCTCAGCCGGTCGCGGGAAGTGCCTCAGCCGGGAAACGAGATGTGGGCGGGCGGCACGTGGGCGGCCAGCCAGACGCCGTTGGCGCTCACCCGGAACTCGTGACCCGCCCGGTGCATCTCTCCCGCGCGGACGACCAGCACGACCGGCCTGCCCCGGCGCGCGCCCACCCGGGTCGCGGTCTCCCGGTCGGGGGACAGGTGCACGGCGTGCCGATCCATCGGCCGCAGGCCCTCCTGCCGGATGGCGGCCACGTGCGCGCCCACCGTTCCGTGAAAGAGGATCTCGGGCGGTTCGACCGCGGGAAGGCCAAGATCGACGTCGACCGTGTGGCCCTGGTTGGCGCGGATCCGGTCGCCCTCGATGCTGAAGCGCCGCTTGTCGTTGCCCGCGACCACCCGCGCGAGCTCCTCACGGGTGATCGCGAAACCGTGCCGCGCGGCGGCGGCCAGCAGGGCTTCGATGTCCACCCAGCCCTGCGGGCCGAGGGCGAGCCCGATGCGCTCTGGCTGGTGCCTGAGGTGCTGGGAGAGATATTTGGAGACTCGAACCAGCCGCTTGTCGTCCATGGATACGGGTCTCCGGGTGGGGTGGGCTCAGCCGTCGGCGGCCCAGCCGTGGGTGCGCTTGAGGACGGCGGCCACGCGGGCGAAGCGCGCGCCGTCGAGGATGGAGCCCTCGCGCCGGATGTCGCCCTCGGCGAGACTGAAGATCCGATCCAGGCGCAGGTAGGAGACCCGGTTCTCCCGGTCCCACTGGCCGGGGCCGAGCTCCAGGTAGTCGTCGGGGTCGCCGCCGGCCCGGCTGGTCAGCATCAGTGCGAGCAGCTTGCGCCCGTGGCGGCCGACGACCAGCAGGGGCCGGTCCTTGCCCCGGTTCGGATCCTCCTCGTAGGGGACCCATGCCCAGACGATCTCGCCGGGGTCGGCGAGCCCGTCGAGGTCGGGGGAGTAGTGCAGGGTCGCGGTTCGGTCGACGCGGTGGACCTCGCTGACCGCGCCTCGGGCCGGTCGGGGGTCCTCGCCAAGATCACGCACGCGCACAGCTTAACGGCAGACTCCGGCCGCTTCCAAGGGGGCACCCGGAGCCGGTGGCGGGAAAGCGCGCCGCCCGCCGGCCGCGATGCCGGCGGGCGGCCGAGGTCCCGGTGGGCGGGTGCCCTCATCCTGGACCTGGTGCGAAGACGGCTCAGCCGCCGCTCTTGCGCCGGAAGGAGCGCTTGGCCGCAGCCGGGCCGTGAGCACCGTGGATCTTCGAGGAGTTCTTCCCCTTGCCCCCGGAGCCCGCGTCCGCCTGGGCGAGCCTCTTGCGCTCCAGTGCCTCGCGGAACTTGCGCTTCAGCTCGTCGTCGGAACTCTCGGAACCTTCGGGTTCCGGCGTGACGTCAGACATTACAGACCTCCTGATCTATCGGGCGGTCCAACCCCGACCAACAGGATCATCATCCTCTCATCCGGACCCCTTCGGCGTGCAGGCCCCTGGCTTCGGCTCTGAGAGGAAGGGCATTGTGCCGCGAGCTCCGCCGGCGCACGGGTCAGTGCATTCCCAGCGCCATCATCAGCAGCAGGCCGGCGAGGTGGCCGACGACCACGAAGACGATCACGAAGACGAAGACGAACTTGGCCGGGCCGTGCTCGAAATGCCGGCCCTCCTTGAGGGTGGGGCGCTTGGCCTGGCGCTCGGCGATCCGCTCCTCGATCGGCCTGCTGTGAAACATGGGGGTCCTTTGCTCACCGATGGTTGGGGCGATAATCGTTTGTGTACCAATTATCGTACTATGTCGCTTGGAGGCGCACGTGAGTGACATGGCCGACCCCCTGAGCCTGGACCGTCAGGTGTGCTTCGCCCTGGCGATCGCCTCGCGCAACGTCATCGGTCTCTACCGGCCCCTGCTGGAGCCGATGGGGCTCACCCATCCCCAGTATCTGGTCATGCTCGCCCTTTGGGAGCGGGCACCGCTCTCGGTCAAGGAGCTGAGCGAGCTACTGAGACTCGACCCCGGTACGCTGTCCCCGCTGCTGAAGCGTCTCGAGGCCGTCGGTTACATCCGGAGGCGGCGTGACAGCCAGGACCAGCGTGTCCTGGCCGTCTCGCTCACACCGGAGGGCAGCGGGCTACGGGGCGAGGCGGAGAAGGTTCCGCCGGCGATCGTCAAGCGTCTGGGGATGACCGTGGAGGAGCTCCAGGAGCTCCACCGGTCGCTGACACGGCTGATCGCCGCGGCGGACGGCGCGGCATCACCGACTCACGAAGAGTCACAGGACAGGGAGAGGAAAGGCTCATGGCCGGAAGTCACGGGGGAAGCCCCAAGTCGTGGTTCGCGGTGATCGTCATCCTGCTGGGGTTCACCGTGGGGGGCGTCGCCCTGTGCCTCGGCCCCAACTGGACGTTCTTCTGGGTGGGGGCCGGGATCGTCGCGGTGGGCGGTGTGATCGCCCTGATGGTCGACATCTTCTCCGACGTCATCATCGACGCGCCCCGCGTGCCGATGGACCAGAGCAACGGCTGATCGGGCCTCCTGCGGGGCCTCCCCGCCCGGCGGGATCTCAAGTGATCCGGTAGAGCAGCTCGGGTCGTCCGAGTCCGCCGTACTGGGGGACCCGGTGCGTGATCCCGTTCTCCGTCAGATGCTCCAGGTAGCGGCGGGCGGTCACCCGGGAGACGCCGATCGCCGCCCCGGCGGTCTGGGCCGACAGGCCGCCGGGCGCCTTGCGCAGCTCCGCCAGCACGGCGTCGAGCGTGGCCTGCGTCATCCCCTTGGGAAGGAGGCTCTGCGTCGGACCCCGCAGTGCCGCCAGCGCGCGGTCCACCTCGCCCTGACCGTTCGCCTCTCCCACGCCCTCCACCGACGACCGGAACTCCGCGTAGCGGACGAGCTTCTCGTTCAGCGAGGCGAAGGTGAACGGCTTGAGCAGATACTGGGCCACGCCGACGGAGACCGCCGACCTGACCACCGACAGGTCCCGCGCCGAGGTGACCGCGATCACGTCCGACATCACGCCCGCCGCCCGCAGCGCGCGGCACACCTCCAGCCCGTGCATGTCCGGCAGGTAGAGGTCGAGCAGGATGAGATCGACGGGGTGCCGCCGCAGGAAGCGCAACGCGTCGCCGCCGGACCTGACCACCGCCTCCACCCTGAAGCCGGGCACCCGCTCCACGAACACCCGGTTCGCCTCGGCGGTGATCTCCTCGTCCTCGACGACCAGTACCGAGATCATGAGACGCCCTTCCCTCGCAGTGGCAGCCGCACGGTGAACACCGCGCCCGTCCCGCTCTCCGTCGTCCTTCCTGCGTCCCGCTCGTCCTCGCCCGCGAGCGCGCGGACGGTTTTCGCGGCCGGGTCCGGTTCGCCGGTCCCGCCGACCTCGATCGTCCCGCCCATGCGGCGGACCGCCTGACCGACCATGGCCAGGCCGAGGCCGCGGCCGTCGCCCTTGGTGGTCCAGCCCCGGCGGAAGGCATCCCGAGCCGTCGCCGGGTCGAGGCCCTGGCCGCTGTCCGCCACGCTGATCACGAAGGTCGTCTCGTCGGCGCGCAGCCGCACCTCCACCCGCGCGGGCCCGGTGCCCGACATGGCCGCGTCCGCCGCATTGTCTATCAGGTTGCCGACGATCGTCACCAGGTCGCGGGTGTCCAGGCCGAGGTCGTCGAGCTCGCTGTCCGGCGTGATCGCCAGCTCCACTCCCCGTTCCCCGGCCTCGGCGCTCTTGCCCAGCAACAGCGCGGCGAGTACGGGTTCGCGCACGGCGCCCACCACCCGGTCGGTGAGCTGCTGCGCGGCCTTGATCTCCTCGGTCGCGAACGCCACCGCCTGCTCGGCGCGGCCCAGCTCGACGAGGGTGATGACCGTGTGCAGCCGGTTCGCCGACTCGTGCGCGGCGGCCCGCAGGGAGTCGGCGAAGCCGCGCTCGGCGTCGAGCTGCCCGGTCAGGGACTGCAGCTCCGTGTGGTCGCGAAGGGTGACCACGGTGCCGAGCGAGCGGTTGCCGGAGCGGACCACCGCGACGTTCACCACCAGCGTCCGCTCTCCGGTCATGTGGATCTCGTCGCTACGGTTCTCACCCGCCGAGAGGCGCTCGCTCAGCGAAGGGGGAAGGCCCAGCCGGCCGATGTGCCTGCCGCTCACCTCGCCCGTCAGGCCCAGGAGTTCCCTGGCGCCGTCGTTGCAGAGCGTCACCGTGCCCGCGTCGTCGACGAGCAGCAGCCCTTCCCGTACGGCGTGCAGGATCGCGTCGTGGTACTCGTACATCCGGCTCAGCTCGGCGGGGCCCATCCCGTGGGTCTGGCGACGCAGCCGGGCACCGACCAGGTAGGTGCCCGCTCCGCCGACGGACAGGCCGAGCAGACCGGTCAGCGCGGCGCCGGCGATCTGCCCGCGGAGCCTGACGCTGATCTTGCTGATGGTGATGCCCGCGCTGACCAGGGCTTTCACCTCGCCGCGGGCGTCGCGGACCGGGGCGACGGCACGGACCGAGGGACCGAGCGTGCCGGTGTAGGTCTCGGTGAACACCTGTCCCGCGAGGGCGGGCGCGGTGTGGCCGAGGAACCGGTGGCCGATCCGGGCCGGGTCGGGATGCGTGTAGCGCACGCCGTCGAGGCTCATGATCGTGACGAAGTCGACCCCCGTCTCCCGCCTCACCCGTTCCGCGTACGGCTGCAGGGCCGCGGAGTCACCCAGGTGGGTGAGGACGGAGGGGGAGTCGGCCACGCTGATGGTCACCGCCCTGGCGGTGCCGACGGCCTCCTCGACGAGCAGGTCACGCACCTGCAGGAACGCCAGCAGCGCGCCACCGGCCACGGTGACGCCTACCACGACGATCTGGAGCACCAGCATCTGCCTGGCGAGGCTCCAGTCGCGCATGCGTCTGGGAAATTTCCGCAAGCTCACGAACTTCACGAACGAAATGTACGCAAGGGTGACTTAGATCACACGCCCGGACCATAGTCGCTCGACCGGACTTTCCTTCTAGCGCGGTGGAGCACGCATGAGCGCGGCCCGAGATAGAACACACTACCTGTACATAGCCGTCATCCTCGCTGTGATCGCCGGCATCGCGATCGGCTTCGCGGCCCCCGAGGCCGGCATCGCACTGAAGCCGCTCGGCACCGCCTTCGTCGCCCTGATCAAGATGATGATCAGCCCGATCATCTTCTGCACCATCGTCCTCGGTGTCGGATCGGTCACCAAGGCCGCCAAGGTCGGCAGGGTCGGAGGCCTCGCGCTCGGCTACTTCGTCGCGATGTCGACCGTCGCGCTGGGCATCGGCCTGCTCGTGGGCAACCTGGTCGACCCCGGCCACGGCCTGCAGCTCACCGACGAACTGCGCAAGGCCGCCGAGGCGGAGGCGGTCAAGGGCGGTGAGACCGACACGACCACGTTCCTGCTCGGGATCATCCCCACCACGCTGGTGTCGGCGTTCACCGGAGGGCAGGTGCTGCAGACCCTCCTCGTCGCGCTGCTCGCCGGGTTCGCCCTGCAGGCGATGGGCGAGCGCGCCAAGCCCATCCTGAACGGCATCACGCACATCCAGCGGCTCGTCTTCCGTATCCTCGCCATGATCATGTGGGCCGCCCCGGTCGGCGCCTTCGGCGCGATAGCCGCGGTCGTCGGAGCCACCGGCATGGACGCGCTCAGGAGCCTCGGCGTCATCATGCTCGCCTTCTACCTGACCTGCGTGCTCTTCGTGTTCGTCATCCTCGGGCCGATGCTCTGGCTCGTGGCGCGCGTCGGGCTGTTCCCGCTGCTGCGCTATCTCGGCCGGGAGTTCCTGCTGATCCTGTCGACCTCGTCGTCGGAGTCGGCCCTGCCCCGCCTGATCGCCAAGATGGAGCACCTCGGCGTGAGCAAGCCCGTCGTCGGCATCACCGTGCCGACCGGGTACTCCTTCAACCTGGACGGCACCGCCATCTACCTCACCATGGCCACGCTGTTCGTCGCGAGCGCCACCGGTGCCCCGCTCGCCTTCGGTGAGCAGGTCTCCCTGCTGGTGTTCATGATCATCGCGTCGAAGGGCGCGGCCGGGGTCACCGGTGCGGGTCTGGCCACCCTCGCGGGCGGCCTGCAGTCCCACCGCCCCGACCTGGTCGACGGTGTCGGCCTCATCGTCGGCATCGACCGCTTCATGTCCGAGGCGCGGGCGCTGACCAACTTCGCGGGCAACGCGGTCGCCACCGTCCTGATCGGCACCTGGACGGGAGAGTTCGACCGGCAGCGCGCGGCCGAGGTCCTGGCGGGCAGGGCGCCGTTCGACGAGACGACCCTCCTCGACGACGACAACGAGGGTGAGGACGCCTCGCCGCCCTCGCCGTCCTCCGCGCGCCCGGACGACCAGGCCCTGACCCCGGCGTAGCCGGTGTGACGACGGGCGACCCTCCGAAGGGCGCACGGGCCGGTGGTGGACGCTCTGCTCGGGGGAGCGACCGCCACCGGCCCGTACGTGTGAGGACGCGCCTGTCGAAGCGATCACCGTCGGCCGGTTCCCGTGGATCCGGCGGCGTTGACACCCCTGTCACGTCGTCCTAGTTTGAGCAGGCTCAGACGACTGATCACGAAATCGAAGGGGAGCGGTGGATGGCCGTCATCGATGCCCACCAGCACTTCTGGAATCTGGAGACGGGCTCCTACCCCTGGCTGACGCCGGAGGCGGGGCCGCTCTACCGCACCTTCGCCCCCGAGGAACTCGTCCCGCAGCTCGCCGCCGCCGGTGTGCGGCGGACCGTGCTGGTCCAGGCCGCCGACACCTACGCCGACACCGACGCGATGCTGGCGCAGGCGGACGCCCACGACTTCATCGCCGCCGTGGTGGGGTGGGTGCCGCTGAACCGGCCGGACGAGGCGGCGGAGGCGCTGGAGCGTTACGGCAGGCATCCGAGGTTCGCCGGGGTGAGGCACCTCATCCACGACGACCCCGACCCCGACTGGGTCGTCCAGGACACGGTGATCGAGAGCCTGGGCCTGCTCGCCGCGGCGGGGCTGCCGTTCGACGTGGTCGCCGTGCTGCCCAGGCACCTGGAGCACGTGCCGTTCCTCGCCGAGCGCGTCCCCGGGCTGCGGCTGGTCATCGACCACCTGTCCAAGCCGCCGATCAGGGAGAAGGGGTGGGAGCCGTGGGCGTCGCTGATCGCCCGCGCCGCCGAGCACCCCAACGTGTACGGCAAGGTGTCCGGTCTCAACACCGCCGCCGATCCGGAGACCTGGACCGCCGAGGACCTCCGCCCCTACGTCGACCACGCGCTTGAGGTGTTCGGCCCCGAGCGGCTGATGTTCGGCAGCGACTGGCCGGTGGCCGTCCTCGCGGGCGACTACGCCAAGGTCTGGCAGGAGACCGGCGTGCTGCTCTCGGGGCTCGACGAGGCCGCCAGGCAGGCGATCCTCGGCGGTACCGCGGCGCGCTTCTACGGCATCGAGCCCTGATCGGCCCTCGCTCTTTCCTGACCCCCTTCTGCCCGCTTCGCGCCCCTCCCGGCCCTTTTCTGACGGGGGATCCGGCGGGGCCGAGAGCGCGGGTTGACGCGCGCCCTCGGACTCAGGCCGACGCGCGCAGGAAGCCGATGCTCGCCGCGAGGCCGCGAACGTCGACACCGAGGCCGCGCAGGATGGAGACGGAGGCGTTCGAGCCGTCGGCCAGCAGGCCCTTCAGTAGTTCCTCGCCGCCCACCTCGGAGTCGGTGCCTCGGGTGTGCAGGGCGACCTCGACGACCTTCCGTGCCCTGGCCGTGAGGAGCAGGTCACCGGCCGGGCCGCTGAGTGTCACGTTCAGCGGGCGGAGCCTGGAGCGCGTCAGCCGCCACGCCAGGGGATCCTCTCTCCGGGGCGGGAGGCGCCGCCTGACCTCGTCCAGGTCGACGCCGATGGCGGCGAGCAGCGCGCGGTCGCCCGCCAGGCCCCTCGCGGTCTCACGGTTCCGGATCTCCGCCCCGACCGTCTCGGGGGTGACCGTGAGACCCGTCACCGGCCAGGACTTGGCCAGAGCGAGCAGGAACATGTCCTCGTCGAGCGTGGTGCGGCCGTGGTCGAGCGCCAGTAGTCCGGCGCGGACCGTGGTCCGCCGGGCCTCGGGGGTGAATCTCGCGAACATCGTCAGCTCCCGCCCTCGGTGATTCGGTGTGCGTGCTTGCGGTGTGCCGTCTGCCGCCTGACGCCGAGCGCGGCGGCGATGACCTCCCAGGAGGAACCCTGGTTCCTGGCCTCGATGACGTGCGCGGCCTCAAGCTCCTCCAGAAGCCTGCGCAGCGCCGCCACGGCCGCCAGTGCCACCACCGGATCCTTGCCGTCGACGGCCTCGGCGAACTCGTTCAACGATCCCATGCTGTCAGCATAAGCTGACATATTCGTTGTTGTCAGCATTTGCTGACAACATTCTGGAGCCTCGCCGCGTTCCGGCAGCGGACGCGCTAGCGTGCGAGGGTGGACAAGATCTTCACCGTTGAGGAGGCGCGGGCGCTCATGCCCGTGCTGCTGGAGCGGGCCGCCGCGTTCGTGGCGATGCGGGGGGAGTTGGCGGAGCTCGCGCACGAGCTCCGCAGCACCGGGACGTCGCAGGCCGGTGGCCTGGCGGAGGCGAAGGCATTCGAGGCCAGGCTGGAGGAGATCCTCGGCTGGTTCGAGGAGCGGGGTATCGAGGTCAAGGGCGTCGCGCCCCTGCTGGTCGACTTCCCCTCGGTGCTCGACGGGGTGCGGGTGCGGCTGTGCTGGCTGGAAGGGGACCGCGAGCTGGTGTGGTACCACCGAGAAGAACTCGGCTTCGCCGGTCGCAGACCCCTTCCCTGACCACGTTCCCCGGAGGGTCGGGGGTCTGACTACTCGACCACCAGGTTGACCGGGATGTTGCCCCGGGTGGCGTTGGAGTAGGGGCAGACCTGGTGGGCGGCCTCCACGAGGGCGGTGCCGGCCTCCCCGTGCAACTCGTCGGGCAGCTCGACGCGCAGCGTCACGGCGAGCGCGAAGCCCTCACCCTCGGGGACGAGGCCCACCTCGGCGGTCACCGAGGCCTCGGACACGTCGGCCTTCCGCCTCCTGCCGATCAGCTGGAGCGCGCTGGCGAAGCAGGCGGCGTATCCGGCCGCGAACAACTGCTCGGGATTGGTGCCCTCGCCGGAACCGCCCAGCTCCTTCGGTGGTGCGAGGGTCACGTCGAGGCGCTTGTCGGACGAGACCGCCCGTCCCTCTCTGCCGTTGGCGGTGGCGATGGCCGTGTAGATCGTACTCATCGTGATCCCTTCTCGGTTTCGGACAACTTAATTGTGCACAATTAAGTTGATAACAGTCAAGGTCGGTATAATCGAGACGTGAAGATCACCGTCGAGAATCTGGTCTGCTTCGACGTGCACGCCGCCTCTCGCGCCCTGGACGCCGTCTACCGCAGGGTGCTGGGCGAGCTCGGCCTGACCTACCCGCAGTACCTGGTCATGATGGTGCTCTGGGAGCGCGAGCCGGTGACGGTCAAGGAGCTCGGCGTGAGGCTGCGGCTCGACTCGGGCACCCTGTCCCCGCTGCTGAAGAGGCTGGAGGCGGCCGGCCTGGTGCGTCGCGAGCGCAGCACGGAGGACGAACGATCGGTGCTGGTGCGGCTCACCGACGAGGGTGGCAGGCTGGGGGAGCGGGCGTGCGACGTCCCCGCCCGGATCTTCGAGGCCGCCGGTCTCGCCCCCGTCGAGGTCCTGGACCTGCAGCGGACCCTGCGCCGTCTCGTCGCCTCCCTCGACGAGTCGGCGCGATGACCACGGCCGACGACGTACGCCGCGTCGCCCTGGCGCTGCCCAGGACCGAGGAGAGAATCGTCAGGGACCGGGTGACCTTCCGGGTGGGCCGGATCGTCTACGCCGCGATCTCGCCGGACGAGACCTCGATGGGTTTCGCCTTCCCCAAGGAGGAGCGGGCCGCGCTGGTGGCGGCCGAGCCGGAGAAGTTCCACATGCCCCGGCCCTCCGACGAGCGTTACCACTGGGTGCGGGTGTGGCTCGCGGCGATCGACGAAGCCGAGACGCGCGAGATCGTCGAGGAGGCGTGGCGGATGGTCGCCCCCAAAAGGCTCGCGGCCGCTCATCTCGGAGAGCCGGTGATCAGGAGGTTCCGCTGAGGTGGACCTCCCGGGCCAGCTTCGTCGTCTGGGCGGTGGAGCGCTGCCAGGTGCTTCCCGCGGGGTGGGCGGTCAGCAGGACCACGATCCAGCGCTCCTTGGGGCCGACGAGTCCCGTGGTGTGCAGGACCGGGCGCCCCAGGTCGGGGACCGGCCCTGAGCGGGCGGGGACGACCCGTGCGGTGACCATGGACTCGGTGGAGGTGGAGGTGGAGGTCGATGGGTGGGCGGCGGACGCGGGGGCCGCCGAGGCCGAAGGCAGGGGGGTGGGAGCGGTCGCCGGGCGACAGCGGACCGGGGGCGTGGAGCCGTACCCCGACCAGCCCTGTTTGACCGCCCACGGCCCGCGCACCGCGCGGGGGATGCCGAAGTACTGGTCGAAACCGTCGGAGCCGCACTGCCCCGACCTGCGCAGGTGGCCCAGGATCAGGCCGCCGACCTTGGGGTCGGCCTGGTCGAGCAGGTAGCGGTAGGTCGTGGCGACGTCCATCGCGCTGAGTGAGGTGTAGCCCCAGAAGCCGGGCTTGTCGGCCGGCGGGGGAGCGGTGTCGGTGAGCCGCAGCTTGCGCGCCATCCGCTGGACGATCTTTCCCTGGCCGCCCCGGGTCCAGAAGGACGTCGCGGCGCCGTCGTCGCTCACTCGCAGCATGGCCTTCAGCAGCGCGAGGTCCCGCTCGGGAACGCTCTTGCGCGACTCCAGGTAGTCGATCGCGATGAGGATCTTCACCACCGACGCCGATCGGAATCTCCGGTGCGCGTTGCGGTACTCGGTCACCTTCGCCGTCTGCCGGTCGAAGACCACGTACCCGGCCGTCACCCCCGGTGGGATGTTCGGCTTGCCGGGGGCGGTGGCCGAGGCCGGAGCGGTGGTGGCGATGAGCGGGAGGGCCATCGCGAGAGCTGCCAGAAAACGCGTCACGGGACAAATGCCTACCAGATCCCGATGCCGACGTCAGGAAGACGTCAGCGATGGGCCGACTCCCGAGATATAACCAACTAAACATGTAGAGATTAAGGGGTTTGGTGTTATTGTCGTCGTATGTCGGCAGTTCCCCTGCATCTCGCCGTCGCATTCGACGGCGCCGGATGGCACCCCGCGGCCTGGCGTGACCCCGCCGCCTCCCCGAAAGCCCTGTTCACCGCCGCCTACTGGGCCGCCCTGGTGGCCGAGGCCGAGCACGGCCTCCTCGACTTCGTCACCATCGAGGACTCCTTCGCCCTGCAGACCACGCTCCTGGACGGGCACGACGGCCGCACCGACCAGGTGCGCGGGCGTCTCGACGCCGCCCTCGTCGCCTCCAGGATCGCCCCGCTGACGAGCAGGATCGGGCTGGTGCCCACGGTCACCACCACGCACACCGAGCCCTTCCACGTCGCGAGCTCCATCGCCACCCTCGACTACGTCAGCTCCGGGCGGGCCGGATGGCGCGCACAGATCTCCGGGCGCCACACCGAGGCCGCCCACTTCGGCCGCCGGGAGGTTCCCGTGCTGACGCGGGAGAGCCTCGGCGACATCGACAGGGCACCTCTGGTGCGGGAACTGTTCGGTGACGCCGCCGACGCCGTCGAGGTGGTGCGACGCCTCTGGGACAGCTGGGAGGACGACGCGGTCATCCGCGACGTGGCCACCGGCCGGTTCGTCGACCGCGACAGACTCCACTACGTCGACTTCGAGGGCGAGCACTTCACCGTGAAGGGGCCCTCCATCGTGCCGCGACCGCCCCAGGGGCAGCCGCTCGTCACCGCGCTGGCACACTCCCGGCTGCCGTACGAGTTCGCCGCGCGCGGCGCCGACGTCGTCCACGTCACGCCGCACGACACCGAGCAGGCGCGGGCCGTCGTGGCGCAGGTGCGCGAGATCGCGGAAGAGGTGCGCGACCCGGACGCCGAGAGACTGAAGATCTTCGCGGACCTCGTCGTGTTCCTGGGAGAGGACGGGAACGACGCCCGCGAGCGCGGGGCCCGGCTCGACGAACTCGACGGTGCCGCCTACACCTCCGACGCCGCGATCTTCACGGGCACGCCCGGCGAGCTCGCCGACCTCCTGCTGGAATGGCGCGCGGCCGGCCTGGAGGGTTTCAGGCTACGGCCCGCCGTGCTGCCGACCGACCTGAACGCGATCACGCGTGGCCTGGTGCCCGAGCTCCAGAAACGCGGCGCCTTCCGCCGCGCGTACGAGGCCGACACCCTCCGCGGCCATCTCCACCTGCCCCGACCCGCCGGCCGCTACGCAGGGAGCCGACGATGAAGCAGATCATCCTCGCCGCCCACTTCCCGGGCGTGAACAACCACACGGTCTGGAGCGATCCCGCCTCGGGCAGCCAGATCGACTTCGCCTCGTTCACCCACCTGGCGCGGACCGCCGAGCGCGGCAAGTTCGACTTCTTCTTCCTCGCCGACGGGCAGCGGCTCCGCGAACAGCGCGGGAAGATCCACGATCTCGACGTGGTCGGCCGCCCCGACTCGCTCACCGTGCTCTCCGGTCTGGCCGCGGTCACCGACCACCTCGGCCTGGCCGGAACGATCAACGCCACCTTCAACGAGCCGTACGAGCTCGCCCGCAAGCTCGCCACCCTCGACCACCTGTCCGGAGGCAGGGCCGGGTGGAACGTCGTCACCTCCTCCGACGCCTTCACCGGGGAGAACTTCCGCCGGGGCGGCTTCCTGGAGTACGCGCGGCGCTACGAGCGAGCCGAGGAGTTCGTGCGGACCGTCAACGAACTCTGGGACTCCTGGGCGGCCGACGACCTCTTCGCCGACCCGGCGGCCGGCACGTTCGCCAGGCCGGACGCGGGGGAGTTCGCCCACCGGGGCACCCACTTCGACATCGGCGGCCACTTCACCGTGCCGCGCAGCCCGCAGGGCCGTCCGCTGACCATCCAGGCGGGCGACTCCGAAGGCGGCAGGGCCTTCGCGGCGGCCACCGCCGACGCGATCTTCTCCCGGCACAGCAGGCTCCAGGAGGGACAGGCGTTCTACCGGGACGTCAAGTCGAGGCTGGCCGCGCACGGCCGGTCGCCCGACTCCCTGAAGATCCTCCCCGGTGCCACCTTCGCGCTCGGCGACACCGACGCCGAGGCGCAGGAGAACGCCGACCACATCCGCCGCCAGCAGGTGAGCCCGCAGACCGCGATCCTGCTGCTGGAGCAACTGTGGAACCGTGACCTGTCGGCCTACGACCCCGAGGGGCCGCTGCCCGAGATCGACCCCGACGTCTCCGAGGACTCGATCATCAAGGGCCGGACCCGGTTGTCCCGCGACCCGCTCAAGACGGCGGCGGAGTGGCGGGCCCTGGCCGAGTCCAAGAAGCTCGGCATCCGCGACCTGATCATCGAGGTGACCGGCAGGCAGTCCTTCATCGGCTCGCCCTCGCGCGTCGCCGAGGAGATCAACGAGTTCGTGCAGAACGACGCCTCCGACGGGTTCATCCTGGTGCCGCACCTCACCCCCGGCGGCCTGGACGCCTTCGTCGACACGGTCGTCCCCCTGCTGCAGGAGCGCGGGGTCTTCCGCGCCGAGTACGAGACCACCACGCTGCGCGGTCACCTGGGCCTGGAGAACGAACGATGAAATTTCTGGCGATCACCTTGATTGTCCATGGCCCCGACCCCATCACCGGTGAGCTCAAGTCGACCAACGCGCGCCTGCGCGAGGTCGTCGAGAACGCCGTGCTGGCCGAGGAGCTCGGGTTCGACGGTTTCGGCGTCGGAGAGCGGCACGAGCGCCCGTT
This sequence comes from Streptosporangium sp. NPDC000563, assembly GCF_040299985.1. Lineage (NCBI taxonomy): Bacteria > Bacillati > Actinomycetota > Actinomycetes > Streptosporangiales > Streptosporangiaceae > Streptosporangium > Streptosporangium sp. NPDC000563. The sequence continues at coordinate 100,296 of NZ_JBEPDA010000018.1, forward strand.
CATCTCCTCGTCCCCGCCGGTCGTGCTCAGCCACATCGCGGCCAGGACGTCGACGATCAGGCTGTTCACCGCGGTCACCACGCTGAGCCTGCTGGACCCGGTACGGGCCTACGAGGACTACGCCACCCTCGACCACCTCTCCGACGGCCGCCTGGAACTCATCATCGGCAAGGGCAACGGCGCAGCGCAGGCCCAGCTGTTCCACGTGACCGGCGAGGACCAGTGGGAGCGCAACCGGGAGGGCTACGAGTTGTTCCGCCGCCTGTGGCGGGAGGACAGGGTCACCTGGTCGGGGAGGTTCCGGCCGTCCCTGACCGACGCGGAGACCTGGCCGCGCCCGCTGCAGCGCCCCGTCCGCGTCTGGCACGGCAGCGCCACCAGCAAGGAGTCGGTGGAGCTCGCCGCCCTGTACGGCGACCCGCTCTTCTCCGCCAACGTCAGCAACCCGGTCGAGCCGTACGCCGAGCTGGTCCGCCACTACCGGGAACGCTGGGAGTTCCACGGTCACGACCCCGCCGACGCCCTGGTGGGCGCGGGCACCGCGGGCTACTACGCGACCAGGAGGTCCCAGGACGCGATCGAGACCTATCGGCCGATCTTCAACGCGAGGCTGGAGCTGTTCAAAAAGGTCGGGGTGGACCCGGTCTTCCATACCCTGGAGGACGCGATCGAGCGCAGTTCGATCCTGGTCGGCAGCCCGCAGCAGATCATCGACAAGGTCCACCGCTACCACGAGCGGCTCGGGCACGAGGTCATGCACCTGCACGCCGACGCGGACGGCCTCACCGACAAGCAGCACCGGACGGCCCTGGAACTCTTCCAGAGCGACATCGCCCCCGTGCTGCGCGCGGAGATCCCCAGCAGGCCGTTTCCCCGTCAGGAGGGCTCCGAGCCGGGGAGTCCGGGTTCCGGAGGTCCGGGCTCCGGGAGTCCGGGCACGGAGAGCTCTCGACGCGAGAGCCCGGTCTCCGAAGCTCCCCGCCCCGGGAACTCACAGCGTGAGGAGGTGCGGTCATGACCTCCCTGTCGATCCTCGACCTCGCTCCCATCCCCTCCGGTGGCACCGCCGGCGAGGCGCTGCGCAACACCCTGGACCTGGCTCGGCGGGCCGAGGAGTTCGGCTACCTCCGCTACTGGGTGGCCGAGCACCACCTCGCGCCCGGTGTCGCCAGTGCCGCCCCCGCCGTGCTCATCGGCCTGGTGGCCGCCGCGACCAGCACGATCAGGGTCGGCTCGGGAGCCGTCCAGGTCGGTCACCAGACCGCGCTGTCGGTGGTCGAGCAGTTCGGTCTCGTCGACGCGCTCTACCCGGGCCGTATCGACCTCGGCCTGGGCCGGTCGGGTCAGCGCGGGGCCGAACTTCGCGCGAGCGTCGAGCTCTCGGAATCGGAGAGGACCCCGCCTCCGCCGACGCCCGCCAGGATCGTGGACGGGCTGCTCATCCCCGAGCCCTTCTCCTTCACGGCGCTCGTGAAGTCGCCGCTGTTCTCGCTGTACGGCGCGTTGCTGCAGCAGCCGGGTGCGCGAAGCCCCGACTTCGCCGACCAGGTCGACGAGATCGCGGCTCTGCTGGCCGGGACCTATCGTTCCCCCGAGGGGGTGGCCGCGCACGCCGTGCCGGGCGAGGGCGCGGACCTGAGCCTGTGGATCCTGGGCAGCAGCGGCGGGCAGAGCGCCCAGGTGGCGGGGGAGCGGGGACTGCCGTTCGCGGCGAACTACCACGTCAGCCCGTCCGGGGTGCTGGACGCCGCTCAGGCGTATCGGGAGGCGTTCAAGCCCTCGGAGGTGCTCGGCGAGCCCTACCTGATCGTCTCGGCCGACGTGGTCGTGGCGGAGGACGACGAGACGGCGAGGGAGCTCGCCTCCCCGTACGGGCTCTGGGTCCGCAGCATCCGCACCGGCGCCGGGGCGATCCCGTTCCCGACTCCGGCCGAGGCCGCCGCCCACGAGTGGACGCGGGAGGACCTCGCGCTGGTCGCCGACCGGCTCGCCACCCAGTTCGTCGGCTCCCCGCGGACCGTCGCGGAGAAGCTGCGCGTGCTGCGCGACGTCACCGGCGCCGACGAGTTGCTCATCACCACCATGACCCACGACCACGCCGACCGGGTCCGCTCTTATGAGTTGCTCGCCGCGGAATGGGAGGGAGGCGTCGTCACAGGCTGAGCCCGCGTCGTCCACGTCCTCCCCGGCACCCGGCGGTCACCGCCGGGTGCCGGAGCTTTTCCGGTCCGTACTCCAGGAAACCGGTCCGCACTCCGGGAAAGACGACCGGCTGAGCGGTCTTGGGAATCGCGTCCGGCCCGCCGGGACGGCGGGCCGGACGCGATCTCAGGCGCGCTTGGCGATGGCGGTGATGAAGGGCTGGACGAGCCGCGCGGCGAGCGGGCCGAACGCGGCGAGGATGAGAACGTACGTGGCGGCGAGCGGTCCCAGGTCGGGATGGACCCCGGCGGCCACCGCGAGTCCGGCGATCACGATGTTGAACTCACCCCGGGGGATGAGCGCGATACCGGCCCGCGCCTGCCCGGCGTTGGCGATGCCCGCCCGGCGGGCGGCGTAGGCGCCGGTGAGCAGTTTCGTGATCATGCTGATCAGGGCGAGCAACGCGGCGAGCCCGGCGACCGGCAGGATCTTGGTCGGGTCGGTCTGCAGGCCGAAGAAGACGAAGAACACCGCGGCGAACAGGTCGCGGAGCGGGGTGAGCAGCGCCTGCGCGTCCTCGGCCAGTTCACCCGAGAGCGCGATCCCGACAAGGAAGGCGCCGACCGCGGCCGAGACCTGCAGTTGCTGCGCCACTCCGGCGACCAGCAGCGCGAGGCCGACGACCTTCAGCAGCAGCACCTCGGAGTTGGGGCTGGAGACGAAGGCCTCGATGAACCTGCCGTAGCGGAGCGCGACCAGCAGCACGACGCTCACCGTGGCGAGCGCGATCGCCACGGTGATAGCGCCACCGGCGAAGCTCACCCCGGCCAGCACCGCGGTGAGGATCGGCAGATAGATGGCCATCGTCAGGTCTTCGAAGACCAGCAGCGACAGCACCACCGGTGTCTCGCGGTTACCGATCCACCCCAGGTCGGACAGCACCTTCGCGGTGATGCCCGAGGAGGTCGCGTACGTGACGCCGGCCATGGCGATGGCGGCCACCGGCCCCCAGCCGAGCAGCAGCGCGGCGATCGCGCCCGGAGCCGCGTTGAGCACCAGGTCGACGACGCCCGCTCGCGCGTTGCCCTTCAGGCTCGTCACGAGCTCGTCGGCGTTGTACTCCAGGCCGAGGGTGAGCAACAGCAGGATCACGCCGAGCTCGGCACCGACCGCGATGAACTCCTCGCTGGTGGCCAGCGGCAGGATGCCGCCGGTGCCGAAGGCGAGGCCCGCGATGAGATAGAGGGGGATGGGGGATATGCCTGCTTTTAGGGCTAGTGCTCCGAGGATGCCGAGCCCGAGAAGGACAGCGCCGAGCTCAAGGAAAAGGATCGCTGTGTGCACCCGGCGTCCTACCCGCCGGAAAGGATATCGGAGACGGCGGAGGTGCTCTCCGGGCTGCCCACCACGACCACCACGTCGCCCCGGGACAGCATGAAGTCGGGAGCGGGGCTGGCGAAGACCTGACCTTCGCGCACCACGGCCACGATGGAGGCGCCGGTGCGGGTGCGTACGCGCGCGTCACCCATCGGCCGGCCCGCGTACGGGGAGGCGGGCGGGATCGGCAGCTGCATGCTGACCAGACCCTCGACCTCGCGGTGCAGATCGTTGAGGCGCTGCACGATGCGCGGGGCGCCGAGCAACTCGGCGAGCGCGTCGGCCTCCTCGTCGTTCAGCTTGATGGTCTCGCACGCGCGATCAGGATCGTCGGGGTCGTATATCACCAGGTCACGGCGGCCGGTGCGGTGAGTGACGATCCCGATGCGCCTGCCTGAGCGCGTGGTGAACTCGTGTCGCAGTCCTATCCCAGGCAGTGCCGTCTGCTCGACCTCCACCGTGCCAGCTCCTCCGCGTGCGCATGCGTTCTTCCTTTACGGAAAACCTACCAATCCGGGGGCCCTCGACATACCAGTGGCTTCGGGCCGGTGACGCACCGGCGGCAATAACCTGTATTACCGATTGACTTTGTGGGTTATTTGCCGGACGATGGGCGGGAACCCAGCCCCCAGCCGTGAGTGAGGTCTTCCGTGTCCGCTCCCGCCGTCGACGCGGGGATACGACAACGGGCCGTGCGAACACGGTCACGCGTCCCCCTTCTCTCCGCCACCGCCTGGCAGCGTCTCGCCAGCCCTCTGGTCATCGTCGTCGTCTGGCAGGTCGCCAGCACCGCCGGACTCCTAGAGGAACGGCTCCTCGCCTCACCCGCCAAGATCCTCACCACCGCCGCCGGGCTCGTCCAGGAAGGGGTCCTGCCCGAGGCGATCGCCGTCTCGCTCCAGCGGGCCGCGATCGGCTTCACCCTCGGCGCGGTCGCCGGAGTCGGCCTCGCCCTGGTCGCCGGGCTCAGCCGCGTCGGTGAGAACGCCGTCGACCCGCCGCTGCAGATGCTGCGAGCGCTTCCGCTTTTCGGCCTGATCCCGCTGTTCATCCTGTGGTTCGGCATCGGGGAGACCCCCAAGGTGGCCCTGGTCGCCCTCGGTGTGCTCTTCCCGCTCTACCTCAACACCTTCTCCGGGATCCGCGGCGTCGACGGCAAACTCGCCGAGGTGGCCCGGGTGCTGCGGCTGAGCCGTACCGAGACGATCGCCCACATCGTCCTGCCGGGCGCGCTCGCCCAGACGCTCGTCGGCCTGCGGCAGAGCCTGGGCGTGGCCTGGCTGGCGCTGATCGTGGCCGAGCAGATCAACGCGGACGCCGGACTGGGATACATGATCAACAACGCCCGGGAGTTCCTGCGCACCGACGTGGTCGTCGTCGGTCTGATCGTCTACGCGGTCCTCGGCCTGCTGACGGACGCGCTGGTGCGCCTGCTGGAGAGGAGGGCCCTGTCATGGCGGCAGAATTTCCTGTCACGCTGACCTCGTCCCGTACGGAGACGCCTTCGCGCACCGATTCCCGGCCGCCGGCGAGGACGCCTTCGCGGACCGAGCCGCAGACCTTCGTGAAAGCGTCGTCCCGCACCGAGAGTCGGCCCGCCACGGCGGCTCCGGTGGCGGCTGTCAGGGGCCTCACCAGGGATTTCGGGCGGCGAAGGGTCCTCGACGGGGTCGACCTGGAGATCGGCCGGGGCGAGTTCGTCGCCCTGCTCGGCCGCAGCGGTTCCGGCAAGTCCACCCTCCTGCGGGTGCTCGCGGGGCTCGACCCCGGCGCCGAGGGCGAGGTCGAGGTCGGAGGCGTCGGAGGCGTCGGAGGCGTCGGAGGCACTGTCGCCGTGGCCTTCCAGGAACCCCGGCTGGTGCCGTGGAAGCGGGTCCTGGCCAACGTCGCCCTCGGTCTTCGCGCCCCCGACCCGGACGCCGCCGCGCGGGCCGCGCTGGAGGAGGTCGGTCTCGGCGGGCTGAGCGACGCCTGGCCGCTCACCCTGTCGGGCGGGGAGGCCCAGCGGGCCTCCCTGGCCAGGGCACTGGTCCGCGAGCCCGGTCTGCTCCTGCTCGACGAGCCGTTCAGCGCCCTGGACGCGCTGACCCGCATCACCATCCACCGCCTCGTACTCGACCTGTGGGAGAGGCACCGCCCCGGCATCCTGCTCGTCACCCACGACGTGGACGAGGCCATGCTGCTGGCCGACCGCGTCCTGGTACTCGACGGAGGCACCGTCGCCCACGAGTCCCGGATCGAACTGCCCCGGCCCCGCCACCGCGACCACCCCGACCTCATCGCACTGCGCTCCACCCTGCTCGACCGGCTGGGCGTCACCCCGGAAGGAACCGCATGAAACGTCGTGTCACCGCCCTGATCGCCGCGGCACTGCTCCTCACCGTCACCGCGGCCTGCGGGGCGGGGGAGGAACAGGGCGCCCGGGCCGACGGCTCGATCGACCTGTCCCAGGTGACGCTGCGCGTCGGCGACCAGAAGGGCACGGGTCTGCAGGCGCTGCTGACCGCGGCCGGCCAGCTCGACGACGTCAAGTACAAGGTGACCTGGTCCCAGTTCACCTCGGGGCCGCCGATCCTGGAGGCCATCAACGCCGGTTCCCTGGACTTCGGCGCGGTGGGCAACGCCCCGCCGGTCTTCGCCGCCGCAGCGGGCGCGAAGATCTCCGTCGTCGCGGTCGCCGAGAAGGGGCTCGGTGGCCAGGCCGTCGTCGTCCCCGCGGACTCGCCCATCAAGACCCCGGCCGACCTGCGCGGTAAGCGCGTCGCCGTGGCCAAGGGCAGCTCCGCGAACTTCCACCTGCTCGCCGTGCTGAAGAAGGAGGGGCTGAGCTTCGGCGACATCCAGCCCCAGTATCTCCAGCCACCGGACGCCCTGGCCGCGCTCTCATCCGGCAAGATCGACGCCTGGGCCATCTGGGATCCCTACACCGCCCAGGCCGAGGCGCAGACGAAGGCGCGCATCCTGGTCGACGGCGAGGGCTACGCCAACGGCTTCGAGTTCCAGATCACGGGCAAGGACGTCCTCGCCGACCCGGCCCGCACGGCGGCGCTGGGAGACTGGGTGGCGCGAATCCGCAAGGCGCACCAGTGGGCCAACGAACACCAGGACGAGTGGAGCAGGGTCTTCTCCGAGCTCACCGGCCTGGACCAGGGGATCGTCGGCACGGCGATCAAGCGCAGTTCGTACCGGGACCTCAAGCTCGCCGGGGACGTCGTCGAGCGTGAGCAGCTCGTGGCCGACGCCTTCAGTGAGGAGAAGCTCATCCCGGTGTCCATCACGTTCGCCGACGTCGTCGACACCCGGTTCGACGCCACCTTGGAGAACCCCTCGTGACGTCCCTTCCGAGGCCCGGAGGCACTCGATGAAGTTCCACTGGTTCCTGCCCACCGCCGGTGACAGCCGGGTCCTCACCGGGGGCGGCCACGGCCTCGCCAGGGGGCACGGCCGCTCCGAGGCGGCGGCGTTCCGCTCGCCGGACATCGAATACCTGGCGCAGGTCGCCCGCTCCGCCGAGCAACTCGGCTTCGAGGCCGTCCTCACCCCGACGGGCACCTGGTGCGAGGACGCCTGGCTGGTCACCGCCGCGCTGACCCGCGAGACCGAGCGGCTGAGGTTTCTCGTCGCGTTCCGGCCGGGCTTCATGTCCCCGACGCTGGCCGCGCAGATGGCCGCCACCTACCAGCGGCTCTCGCGCGGCAGGCTCCTGCTCAACGTGGTGACCGGCGGGGAGACCGCCGAACAGGCCAGGTTCGGCGACCACCTGTCCAAGGACGAACGCTACGAGCGCACCGACGAGTTCCTCTCGATCGTGCGCGGAGCGTGGAGCGGCACCCCGTACGACTTCGACGGCACGCACTACCGCGTCGAGGGCGCGATGGTCTCCGAGACGCCCGACCCCGTCCCGGAGATCTACTTCGGCGGCTCCTCGCAGGCGGCGGGACCGGTCGCGGCCAGGCACGTGGACGTCTACCTCACCTGGGGCGAGCCCCCGGAACAGGTCGCGAGGAAGATCGAGTGGATTCGCGGGCTGGCCGAGGAGCAGGGCCGCAAGCTCCGCTTCGGCATCCGGCTGCACGTGATCACCCGCGACACCGAGCGCGACGCCTGGGCGGAGGCCGAGCGGCTGCTGGCCGCCATCGACCCGGCCGACATCGTCTCGGCCAGGAAGCTGCTGGGCCGCAGCGAGTCGGTCGGCCAGAAACGCATGCTGGAACTGCACGCGGGCTTCACCGGTGGCGGCGCCCGTGACCTGGAGATCCACCCGAACCTCTGGGCCGGGGTCGGTCTCGTCAGGGGCGGCGCCGGGACCGCGCTGGTGGGCAGCCACTCCCAGGTCGCCGAGCGGATCGAGGAGTACGCCTCGCTCGGCATCGAGGAGTTCGTCCTGTCCGGCTATCCCCATCTGGAGGAGTCGTACTGGTTCGGTGAGAACGTGCTTCCCCGGTTCGCCGCCGCACCCGCGTCGAGGTGAGCACGAGGGCGGTCGTGGCCGGGTTCGCCGACCGCGGTCCGCTTCGCGGAACGCCACGGGATTCGCGGCCTGGCTGAAACCGGCCCGGCCGCGAATCCCGGCTGCAACCGGCCCGGCTTGGAACCTGTCCGGCCGTACCTCGCCGGGGGGTGACCGGCCGGGGCCCCGTTCGGTGAGGACCCGTTCGAGCGGGTCAGGTGCGGTCCGGCGGGTCGCCCGGTCGCTGTGTGGAGCGGTGGCGCCTGCGGTAGGCGCGTTGCTGGCAGGCCCGCGAGCAGTAGGCCCGCGGGCGACCCGCCTCGGCCCGGTCCAGGGTCGTTCCGCACATCACGCACAAAGCTCTTTCGTCACGCATTGCATCACGCTCACGAATCAGAGCCTCGACGCCGTCCAGCACGCGCCGCAGGCCGAACTCGAAGGAGTCCTCCGGCTCGTCGTAACCGCCCGCCTCCCAGATGTGGGTCAGCGTGGGATAGCGGTGGAGGTTCTCGTACAGGGACTGCCTGGCTCCCCACCACTCCTCCTCGGAGACCCCGGTGTGCCGCTCTACCCTGGCGATCTCCGCGGCCCTCGCCGCCTCGCTGTCCACGAACCGGCCGACGAGGCCCACCACGGCGACCATCTCGGCGGGCTTCAGGCCGCTCTTCGCCACGGTGCTGAGCGCGTACTCGAAGTTGGCGACGGAGTTCGGTCCCGGGATGTGCCGGCTGCCGCGCGTCCCGGCCAGCCAGGGGTGGCGCAGGCGCAGAGCCCAGCCGCGCCGCGCCCATCCTTCGAGCGCCTCGCGCCACCCGTGCGCCGTGCTCACCGAGGTTCCCGCCGCCGCGACGGTCTCGCCCGTCGCCGCCTCCGTCGTCCCCGCCGCCTCCGCCCCGCCTGACGTGCTCCCCGCGTCACCCGCGGCCTGACCTGACGCGCCACCCGTGCCCGGCGCGGCACCCGGCGTGGTGTCGGCCAGCACCGCGTCGCACATCAACTCGACGAGCTGCGCCTTTCCCGGTACGTGCCGGTAGAGCGACATGCTGGTGAAGCCGAGCCGTTCGCCGACCCGGCGCATGGACAGCGCCTCGATCCCTTCGGTGTCGGCGATCTCGACGGCCGCGCGCACGATCGCGTCGACGCTCAGCCCCTGTCTCGGCGCGGCGTCCCGCGGCTTTCGCCACAGCAGTTCGACCGTCCGGTCGGGACCCTCCTCGACGGCCACCCCGTCCTCCTTCCGGCTTGACGCTCGGACCCAATATCTGTTTATGCTGTATAACGCTGTTTACATTATAAACGAGGAGTGTTCCTTGAGTGAGCTCTACGTCTCCCCATCCGGCGACGACGCCTGGCCCGGCACCCGCAGACAGCCCCTCGCGAGCCTCGCCCGCGCCCGTGACCTGGCACGCGGCACCGGCACCGTGGTCAACCTGCTGGCGGGCACCCACAGGCTCGCGGAAACCTTCCGGCTCACCGAGGCCGACTCCGGCGTGACCTACCGGGCCGTGGGTGAGGCCGTCATCAGCGGAGGCAGAGTGATCACCGGCTGGCAGGAGCGGGACGGTGTGTGGCTGGCCGAGGTCGGCGACCTCGACACCCGGCAGCTCCACGTCGACGGACGCAGGGCCGAACGAGCCGCGATCGACACGATTCCCGGGAACGTCACCAGAACCGACACGGGTTACGTCACCGACAGCACGGCCCCCCAGGGCTGGGGAAACCCCGGCGACGTCGAGTTCGTCCTGCGCGGCGTCTACCCGTGGACCGAGGCCCGCTTCGGTGTCGCCGCCGTCGAGGGCGACGAGCACTCGACCGTCATCACCATGGCCCAGCCCGCCTTCGCCTGGGCGATCGACCTCTACAACTCGGCCGTCCCGTGGGAGAGCATCGAATCCCACGGCCCCGGCCTGCCGACCCGGGTGGAGAACGGTGTGGGCTTCCTGACCGAGCCCGGCACCTTCGCCCTCGACAGGTCCCGCCCCGGCCACCACGTCCTGCACTACCGGCCGCGCCCCGGCGAGGATCCCGGGCGGACGGAGGTCGTCGCACCCGTGCTGGAGGAACTGGTCAACGTCACCGGGGCCCGCGACGTCGCCTTCCTGGGCATCACCTTCGCCGACGCCACCTGGATGCGACCGAGTCGTCCCGAAGGTTTTCTGCACTACCACGGCAGCGGCTACTACGACGGCGGCCCCATCGAAAAGGTGTCGTTCGGCGAGGGCGCGTGGGTGACGGTCCCCGGGGAGTCGCTGGCGATCCCCGCGAACGTCGTGTTCGAGGGCGCGGGAAGCGCCTCGGTCGAAGACTGCCGCTTCACCAGGCTGGGCGCCACGGCCCTGCGGTTCTCCGGCGACAGCACCGGCATCCTGGTGCGAGGCAACGTGTTCGAGGGCGTCTGCGGAGGCGGGATCTCGATCAGCGGGAGCCGCGGCGCCACGGTCGAGAACAACTGGATCCACGACATCGGCCTGGAGTACTCCGGCGCGCCCGGCATCGCGGTGAGCGCGAGCGAGGACTCCACGATCGCGCACAACCAGGTGAACGACGTCCCGCACTGCGGCATCGTGGCCGGCGTCGGTAAGAGCACCCGGATCCTGCGCAACCTCACCTTCAACACGCTGAAGGTGCTGGCCGACGGCGGCGGCATCTACCTGTCGGGCCCGCAGGGCGACTCCCACGACAACGGCGCGGTGATCCGAGGCAACGTCGTGCGCGACACGCTCACGCCGTACAACTTCGCGCTCTACACCGACTACGGCGCCGCCTGGGTCACCGTCGAGGACAACGCCGTCCAGCGCGCCGACAACACCGCCGTCCTGCAGGTCTGGCCGCCGCTGGAGAACGTCGTCTTCCGAGGCAACGTCTGGGACGCCGACCCCGTGGGCTGGGACGACCCGCCGCAGGGCGTCACCCTGGAGGACAACGCGACACTGGCCGACGAGAAGGACTTCGAGGTCCGCACGGCGGAGATCGCCGCGCGGGCCGGCCTGGAGCCCGGCTACGCCCACCTGCTGGACCGGTGACCGCGGGCGCTCCCCGGGCACCGTCGGCCGCCATCCAAACCCGTCGTACGCGAAACGAACGGCCCGGCTCTCTTGGAGAAGCCTTGGGATCGCCGGGAGCGTGAAGCCGACGCGGGCGCGGTATGAGAGGGATAGTCCCGGTGCCCGTACGCGGGCACGGGCCGCGCCATGTCCTGCCGTGAGCATCGGCAGCCGTGACATGGCGCGGCGCGAGGCGGGCCGACGTCCCGGACGCTGACCGGGGGACACGCCGGTGCCGCAACCGGGTGACACCGACACATCACTGGGCGACGGCTCGTCGAGCCTGGGAGCGGCCCGAGCGAGGAGAGTTCAGTCATGGAGATGCCCGCGGTCAACGAGTGCCAGGTCGAGGCGTGCGCGTACAACACCGCGCACAGCTGCCACGCCCTCGCCATCACGGTCGGCAACAGCAGCCACGCCGAGTGCGAGACCTTCTTCAAGGTCCCTTCGAAGGGGGGCGACCCGACCCACACCGGCCGCGTCGGCGCCTGCAAGATGGCCGACTGCCAGCACAACATCCAGTACGAGTGCCAGGCCTCCGGCATCGTCGTCGGCTACGCCCAGCAGGACATCGACTGCCTCACCTACGCGCCCGCCTGACCTCGGACAGCCCGAGTCAGGACGACGGCAGAGCCGGGCCGAGCCGTTCGGTGATGAGCGGTGGCCCTGCTGTGCTGGATGGTGGCGGTCAGTGATAGGTCGCGCCCTGGGTCACCCGGCGCGGCAAGGGCCCGGCCAGTGGAGGCATATGGGAAGTCGGCTCTTCGCATCCAGTACCACCCGGGAGCCCAGTGGTTCCCCGAGCCGGACGACGCCCTCGCCGAATGCGCCGACGCCCGCACACAGACCGTTGCCGTTGTGCTCATCGACCTCGATTCCGAGGACCACGACGTCGGGCCGCTCGTCGGCCCGCAGGCGGATGGTCGACATCTTTCGGCCGAGGCAGATGCCGTATCCGTAGCTCACCCGCAGCGTGTGTTCGTCGAGCACCTCGAAACCCATGACGTCGGGGGGCAGGTGGTCGCCGACGGCATCCTCGACGGTGCCGAGCATGGCCCCGTCGACCGCGACATGGTCGATCGGGCCGGGCAGGTTGGAGAAGGACAGCCGCCACGCCGGGACGGTGGCCATGCCGCGCAGGGTCCGCAGGCGCATGGTCGTGAAGGTGGCGGTGGTCATCTTGTACGCCCGATCGTCCTGGGCGGAGGCCTCCATCCTGTAAGGGGACAGAGCGATCAGCGCCTGGCGTGCGCTGATCACGGGGATCCGCATGGTGGAGCCGTCATCCCAGCGGATCCGCGCCTTCTCCGGCGGTGTGGGAAGCGGGCCGGCCACGGCGAAGCCGTACTCCTCGTCACTGGAGATCCGCTGCTCCACGTCCTGCCGCATCTGGCTCAGGTCCTCCGTCGGGACGAAGCCGTTGCGCCAGATCTCGGCCGCGCCGCCGGTCCGCCAGGTCCAGACGGCGCGGGCGGCGTAATCAACGAACGTGAGCCGTCTGGGGAGGTGGTCGCCTCCGGCAAGCACAGTCACCGTCAGGAGCATCACCAGTAATCGCAGCATCCGAAGATTATCGAGGTCACCAGGACTGCCAGGGCGCCCTATAAGGCCAATTCGGCATCGAACTGCACGGCGCCCGTACCCTCGGCCGGTTCGGTGCGTGGAACCACGTATCGCTCAGCGCCTCCTGGCACTGAGGGCTGCCATCTGGCACGACCACACCACTGCAGCCGATCTCCCGCAAACTGATCGTCTACGATTAACGACCAGGCTTAGGACTTACTCGTTCAGCGGGCTGTGAGAGCCGATATCGCCTGGACGCCGCCCCCGCCGGTACCCCCTGATCGCTTTTCCTGTACGAAGCCCTTGACGGGTTCGTCGCCTGTCAAAACATAAAGCCGTTATGGTGATCGAGATGATCGACCACCATAACGGCCTGTAGGACAAGATCAATGGTGAGCGGTCATCTGCTGTCCGACTCGACGGACAGACTATGGCGTGTTGGATTCACTCGGAAAAGCCATGGCTTTTGAGGCGTGCGATCAGGTCGTCCATGCTTTTTGGCTCTGCCCATCCTGAGCGAGTGCCCGCGACGTCCAGCGGCTCGATCCCGCCCACGAGGGTTTGGCCGCCTGCACTTTTCTGCTGGACAAGTGTCTGATCTTCGAATACGAGACCTTGGGGTGGCGGACTGGTGAGCACGGCATCATCGGGTATGGCGGCTCCAGGCTTTACGAGGGGATCTTCGTAGGGAATGTGCTCGGCTGCGAAAACCACGGTTCTAGTACCGGTGGGGATGGCCTTTTCGAAGTCCTCCAAGGTTTTTCTGGGCAACCACTCCTCGGCCTTCTTGGACTCGTCTCGGACTACGGCGCCTCGGAACAGATCGACAAAGATCATTTTTTTCTCCCCGACTCCCTTCAAGGGGTCGGTGACCTTGATCCTGAGAATGACACGATGTTCGAGTGGCCCATTGGGGTACGTGGACAGAGCCGGACCTTCCTGCCAGCCGTCGACCACGCCCGCAGCGACGATCGAGTAGATGTTTGCCAGTGCCTCCGGTGAGGGCAGGGCTTGGAAGTCGGATTCCGCGACCCGGAGAATCGAGATGTCGAGTGCTTCGCGATTTCCCTGGGCGATCTGGACCGTAGCGGGGTTGTCGAAGCTCTCATCGCCCGTGCAGCCGCTCAGGGCAAGGGCCGAAACAAGAGTCAGGGCAGTGATGGGCCGCTTCACCGAAGACCTCCTTTCTGTTTCAGAGCCATTAGGAGTTCGCGTGATCGAGGGCCTGCCCTCTCAACGAACAGTCCCCCATCACTACCGGAGCCGAGGAGGGGTGGGGAAGGGCAGGCGGGCGGGGAGGGCGAAGGTGACGGCCTTGCCGGGGGTGCCGGTGGTGTGGGTCGTGGCGGGGTGGACGTGGCACCGCCCTTGGGAGAGCCGGTGGACCAGGAGCAGGCCGCGGCCGTTCTCGGTGAGCAGGGGCAGGCCGATCTCCTCCACCGAGTCGAGAAGACCGAGGATGATGCGGACCTCGTGGAGGTCGGGGTCGCCGTCGACGACCTCGCACCAGGTGGGGGCGCCGTCCAGGCTGAGAACGCGCAGCTCGTACGGGGGACGGGCGTGCCTCTCGGCGTTGGCGGCCAGCTCCGCCACGATGGTCTCCGCGTCGGAGACGGCCTCGTCGTCCAGACCGGCCTCCCGGAGCACCTCTCGGAGCACGGCGCGGGCGCGACGTGAGGCCGAGCCAGGCTGAAGGATCTTGACCAGTACGCGAACGTCGCCGCCTCCCATCACTCCGGCGTGCTGTCCCATCAGGCCGCCGCCTCGGTCGTGATCCGGAGGGAAGATCAGATCCTCGCCGGGGTGGTCCTGGGCACCGTGGGGGATGCCGCCGGATGGCCGCATGAGCACGCTCCGTTCGCTGTCGGTGACTGTGGACAGCAGGAAACGCGACGGGCGTAGCGGCGTGAAGATCGGGTGCTGCTCGTTTGCCAAGGCTCAGGGAACGCCATGTCCAGCGTGGCAGGCCCCTGGTCGTTTCCCCAGTTCAGACGGTTATTCGACATCAAATCTGGCGCAAAGCGAACCTGTGCGGACGTATGGGCAAGCCTGTTGCCGCAGCGGTGGTAACAGGCTTTGGCTGTGTCGAATGGAACGGGGTGAGCAGGTAAGTGAATTCAGGGGCACGGCTCGATGGTTCGACGGCTGGTGGGCGCTGGAGGTCGAAGGGCCGGGGCTGCGGCGTCCTGCGCATACCCAGGTGCGGCGCCTTGACCAGATCGAGGAGACGGTCGGCGACCTGTTGACGCTCCGCTTCGACGCCGAGGTGGAATGCCGTCTTGCGTTCACTCGTGTGGACTGGTCGGTTTCTGGTCGTTCTCCTTGGCGGGGTGGTGTGCGGCGGCTCTCCTTCATCACAATGGGTAGTCATTCGGATACCGAAGGGGAGTGGCATGGGTGGGTCGCGGAGTCGTAGGGCTCGTCCCGAGCTGGTCAGTGCGCGGGTGCAGCGGGGGATGAGCCAGGAGGCGGCGGCGGAGGCACTCGGGGTGACGCCGACGACCTGGGCGCGCTGGGAGCGTGGAGAGCAGGGGGTGCGTGCCTGCTACCGGCCGCTGATCGCCGCCGTGTTCGGGGTCGAGGCGGTCGAGGTCGAGCGGTGGATAGACGGGTGGTCCTACGGGGAGACATCATCGTGGCCGATCGCGGGCTGTGACGACGACTCACCTGCGGCTACGGTGAAGTCGGCCGCGCTTCTGTGGAGGTTGGAGATGGACCCGTCCCGGCGTCACCTACTGGCCTCGCTGCCGTTCGTGCCCGGAGCCCTGGGCGAGTGGCTGGTCTCCTGGAACTACGGCACCCCGACCGCGTCGGCCGCCCGGCAGGACGAGGGACGCGAGGTGGGTCTCGCCGACGTGGCGCGGATCGTCGAGGCGCAGAAGGCGTTCGGCCAGATAGACCAGCGGTTCGGGGCCGGGCTGGTGCGCCCGGTGGTGGTCAAATACCTGCACGAGACGGTGGCGCCGCTGCTGCGGGGTCGTTACGACGAGCGGGTGGGCTCCGAGCTGATGACGGCGGCGGCCGGGATGACCTGGCTCGCGGGCTGGACGGCCTTCGACCTGAACCGGCACGGCCAGGCTCAGCAGCACTTCGGCCAGGCACTGCGGCTGGCCAAGAACGCCGACGACCCGCTGACCGGTGCCTGGGTGCTGGCGACGCTGACCTTGCAGGCCATTCATCTGGAGCAGGGGGCCTGGGCAGTCTGGCTGGCCCGAGCCGCCGTCGACACCGCTCGCCGGGCTGAGGCACCCCCTCGCGTCATGGCCGTGATGCTGGCGAGGGAGGCCAGGGCAACGGCCTTGCAGACCAAACCGGCTGAGAGCCACGATCGACACAGCGCCAAGCAGGTCGAGCGACTGCTCGTCGAAGTCGAGCGCGCCTATGCCCAAGGGGCCACTGACCGTGATCCGGAGTGGGTCGGCAAGTACGACGAGGTGGAGCTGAACGGACAGGCAGGCGGGTGCTGGCGGCTTCTGGGTGACTATGCGCGGGCGGCGGCTTGCGCGGAAGCGGCGGTGACCGAATTCAGTGAGCGCCTTCCTCGATCCGCCCAGATCAACCGGCTTAGTGCCGCTGGGGCGTACCTGGGAATGGGCGAGCTGGACCAAGCCCTTGCCTGCGCGCGGGCCGCCATCCCGGCGACCAAGACGCTGACCTCCGCTCGCACGGTAGAGCGTCTTCAGCGGTTCGCCGGACAGCTTGAGCCGTACGGGGACAGCGTGATGGTTCGAGAGTTCCGGGATCATCTGAACAGAGAGCTCGCCGCCTGACCGGGGCGACCTTGAGGTTGTTGTTCACAGACGGTGCCGGGCGGCGTCGATCGCCTCAACGATCTCCCGGTCGCGAAGGGCCTCGGCCATCATGTCGCGGTAGCGGGACGAAAAGTCGTTCCCGCCGCTGTCGAAGCAGCCGACCCAGGGAAAGCGCCGCCGGATGGCCTCGTAGTCGATGGCGTCCGTGTCAGATGCGTCCGCCGGTCCGCTCATGCCCCCAGTGCAAACGGTCACGAAGAGAGCTTATTCGATCACATAAAGACAGTCGGAGGTTTGCGGGTGAGTGAGCGCGGCGCGGTCGAGGCGGGGCTCAGGTGCGGGAGGGACGGCGGGAGGCGATCACGTCGGTGACGGCCACGATCAGCGCGACCAGTACGAAGGCGATGGTGACCAGCAGTGAGTGCCGGAACGCCGTCGCGTACTCGCCGCCCGAGGAGGCGACCTCGGAGAGGAACACCGAGCCGATCGCCGCGATGCCGACGGCGGCGCCGATGCGCTGTCCCGTCTGGAGCACGCCCCCGGCAGTGCCCGCTTCGGGGACCGGCACCTCCGACAGGGTGAGCGTCTGGTTCGGGGAGATCACCAGGCCGCTGCCCAGGCCGGCGAGGAGCAGCGGGACCGCGGTGGCCCAGGCCACGTGGGGGCCGGGGACGAGTTCCACCGCGAGCGCGGTGACGGCGAGGGAGACCGCGACCGTCACGAGCCCGGCCACCACCAGCGGGCGGCCGAGCCGGGTGACGAACCTGCCGCTGAACAGGGAGGTCACGGCCGAGCCCGCCGCGAACGGCGTGGTCGCCAGTCCCGCCTCCAGGGCCGAGTAGCCCAGGCCGTTCTGCAGGTACAGGGTGAGGATGAAGAAGATCGCGGTGAAGCCCGCGAAGTAGAGCGCCCCGAGCAGGGCGCCGAGCGCGTACGAGCGCCTGCGGAACAGGGACAGGTCGACGACCGGCTGGTGGTGCCGCCCGTACCGGCGCTCCCAGGCCACGAAGGCCGCGAGCAGGGCGAGCCCGGCGAGCAGGGACGGCCACCTGGCCGAGGCGCCCCACTCCTGACCCTCGACGAGTGGCAGAAGCACCAGCAGGACGCAGGCGGCGAGCAGCAGCACGCCCACCGGGTCCATGGTCTGCCGGGGGCGGGACTCCTTGGCGGCGGGCCGGATGTAGCGGTAGGCCAGGACGACGGCCAAGGCGCCGATCGGCACGTTGACGTAGAAGACGAGGCGCCAGCCGTTGATGTCGCCGCCGAGGTTGATGAGCGCCCCGCCGAGCAGCGGGCCGATCGCGGTCGAGATGCCGATGACGGTGCCCAGCATCCCGAACGCCCGGCCTCGCTCCGCTCCACGGAAGAGCTGCTGGATCAGCCCGCTGACCTGCGGATTGATCACTCCGCCCGCGATCCCCTGCACGAGTCTCGCGACGACCAGCAAGGTCGGGTTCTGGGCGAGCCCGGCCGCCGCGCTCGCCGCGGTGAACAGTACGACGCCGAAGACGAACGCGTTGCGCCGGCCGTGCGTGTCGCCGAACCGCCCGGCGGGGACGAGCACCAGCCCGAAGGTGAGCGCGTACCCGGAGACCACCCACTGCAGGGTGCTCTGCGGGGCCTCCAGCCCGGTACGGATGGAGGGCAGCGCCACGTTGACGATGCTGACGTCCAGCAGGGTCATGAAACCGGCGACGAGGCAGACGGTGAGCGCCTTCCAGCGGCGCGGATCGGCTCCCTCGCGATGCCGGGAGGACGTCGCCCTGTCGGGTCCGGCGCTCATCCGGTCGTGTGGGGGAGCGGCGTTCCGGCCCGTGGTCGGCTGAGGATCATCATGACCGCCCCGTTCCCCGTCTTCGGTCGGCTTTCCAGCTTTTAGCAGGGCGTATGTACCCTTTGTAGCCTTTCCAATCATGGTTCGCGCCCCGGAGCGTGATCCGGCCCTCGCGGGTGTACCCGCGAGGGCCGGGGGAGAGTTCTCACGCCGGGGCGATTCCCCGGCCATCACGGATGTGCCCGCGAGGGCCGGGGGGAAGTCCTCACGCCAGGGTGGTTTCCGGGTCCGCGAGGGCCGGAGGTCACCGTCGGCGCGGGGAGCACCTCACGTCACGGACACGACACCTCGCTGCTCGTGGCCGGGACGTTGATCGCGGTCCAGGCGGCCTTGACCGCGTTCACCTCGGTGCAGCCGCCCGGGTAGAGCGACTTGGCGGCCGCCACGGTGGCGAGGCGCGCCTTGGCGTGCGTCCACGGGGAGGTCTTGGTGTTCAGCCCGGCCTGGAAGATCCGGCCGGCCTTCTGGATGCCGATGCCCGTCAGGGTCGTCGGACCCGAGCAGACGGTGCTGGCCGGCTTGCCCACCGGGTTGGTGCCCTCGGCGAGCAGGTAGAACCAGTGGTTCTGCGGGCCTGCCGCCGCGTGGACCGCGGTGGAGGGGATGGAGGAGCTGTAGCAGTTCGGGTGTCCCTTGGCCGAGGGGTTGTACATGTTGCGGATCTCGCCCGAGCCGGTCAGGTTGACCTCCTCGCCCACCAGGTAGTCCGGCGGGTCGAGGGAGGCGGGCTGGTTGGCGTAGTGCTCGGTCAGCGCGCCGAAGATGTCACCGGTCGACTCGTTCAGGCCACCGGCCTCGTTGCCGCTGCCCCCGCTGCCACCGGAGTACTGGAAGATGCCGTGGCCGTACTCGTGGCCGACCACGTCCATCGGGGTGGCCTGCCGGGTGTTCGCCGAGTTGCGCCCGAAGCTGGTGTAGCTGCCGTTCCAGTAGGCGTTGACGGCGCTCAGGCCGACCCGGGCCGGGAAGGCGCCGCCCGAGCCGGTGAACCCGTTGCGGCCCAGCCAGGCGCTGAGCATGTTCCATTCCGTCTGGGCCGCGTACAAGGCGTCGACGCAGGCGGTCTCCAGGTTGGTGCCCGAGCCGTTGCCCCAGGAGTCGTCGGTCCCGGTGTAGGCCGAACCGTTCTGGCCGCCGCAGCGCAGGCCGGGCCGGGTGGTGTCGGTCATCGAGTACGAGCTGCCCGAGCCCGAGGTCTGGATGGTCACCGGGTTGCCGTTGTAGTAGCTGTTGCCGGTTCCGGCGTGCACGTCGTCGTAGGAGTCGAAGACCGATCCGTCGAGGGCGTCCACGAAGACGTGCAGGACGCTCGGAGCCTCGGCGGTGGCGCCGGTGACGACCACCTCCCAGGCCAGTCTGGGCGTCGTGGTGGTGGCGTGCACGAGCAGCTTGGGCGCGGTCGCGCTCTCCACGACGGGCAGCTGCGCGCGGGCGGTGGCGGTCGCCGTGGCGGCGTCCACCTTGCTCGTGACGTCGATCGTGATCCTGGACTGCTGGCCCGAGCTCACGGACCCGACGAGCTCTCCGGCCCTGTCGGTGGAGACGATCACCTCACCGCCGTAGACCGGCAGTCCACGGTAGGTGCGCGCGTAGGTGAGGTACTGCAGGCCGTACGCACCGGCGATGTTCCTGGTGAGGGTGAACTTCTCGTTCTGTCCCTTGAGGACGGCTTCCGACCTGGCGGCGAGGGTCGCGTTGGCGGTGGTGACCGCGCGGTTGCGAGCTTCCGCGTCCGGCGGCGCGTACACCGGCGGCTCGGCGGACACGGTTCGGGCTGCGGCGGCGTCCGCCGGGGTGGCGGCGTTCACCGCCGTGGGGGTGGTCATGGCGGCGACGACCAGTACGGCCACGGCGCCAAGCTTGACCTTCGGATTCACGCGGGTGATTCCTCTCGATGTCCCTTGGGGGGTAGGAGGGATGCAAGGAGCCCTAAGAAGTCCGGGCTTTTTTAAGGTGGCATCGAGATGGGCGGCTGAATACCTCGCAAAGTTCCATAACGTCGTGATATGGGCTGATACGCGTACGAGAGCGGACCAGCTGGAGCGCTCTCACCTGCGCGGACGCCACTCCGCCGCCACATGGGGAACGGCCGCCCGCGTTTGGAGCGCGTCAGGACCGTGTGGTGGATGTCGCCGTGGACCGGTATCGCGAGGGCGGAACCCCGTACCGGTCGACGAACGCCTGACGCAGGGTCTCGGTCGTCCCGAACCCACAGCGGATCGCCACGCCGGTCATCGGCAGAGAGGTCGAGGTCAGGAGGTACGCGGCGGCCTCGGTGCGGGCCTGCCGCACGAACCGTCCCGGTGTCTGGCCGAGATGTTCCAGGAACAGCCTGGTCAGATGCCGCTCGCTCACCCCCGCGCCGTGCGCCAGCGCGACCGTGGTCAGGTCGGCGCCCAGGTGTGTCGTGACGTACTCGGCAACCTGTCTGACCAGGCTGTTCTCGGGCGAGGGCGAGGCGGTGAACATGCTCATCTGTGCCTGGTCACCCGGACGCTGAAGGTAGGTCACCAGACCGCGTGCCACTCGCCGCGCCAGCTCGGCGCCGTGATCCTCCTCGACGAAGGCGAGGGTGAGGTCCAGGGCGCTGGTGACCCCGGCCGCCGTGTAGGTGTTACCGTCACGAACGAAGATCGGGGCGGGGTCGACGGCGACCTTCGGGTGACGGGCGGCGAGGGCCTTCGCCGACTGCCAGTGGGTGGTGGCGCGCCGCCCGTCGAGCAGGCCCGCGGCGGCCAGCACGGCGGCGCCCGTGCACACCGACGCGACGCGGCGGCTCTCCCGCGCCAGGCGACGGACATGAGCGAGGATCGACCGGTTGCCGGCCGCCGCCTCGTGTCCGATGCCTCCCGACACGACGAGCGTGTCGAGTGGCCCGGCGATCCGTTCGAGCGCTTCCTGGGCCTGGAGCGTGAGGCCGGTACCGCAGGTGATGGGACTTCCCCCGGGAGTGGCCAGGCGCACGCGGTAGACGGGAGCGGCACCCTGCAGGTTCGCGTTCTCCAGGGTCGTGGTCACACAGGCGATGTCGAGCAACTCCGCCGCGTCGTACCCGATGACGGCGACACGGCGTTCGACCATGAGGGGACCCTATGCCAGAACGGACAGGAGTCCCAGATTTCCGGACCTGTTCGACCGCCTTCCTTGGTGCGTGATCGGTGCGGCGACAGAGTTGGGCCATGACACAGACAGCACCGCCCGCCCGCCGATGGGGCCGCTTCGCCTGGCACTACGTTGAGATGATCATCGCGATGTTCGTCGGAATGGTCGTTCTCGGAATGCTCCTGTCCGCGGTGGGGCTCGGCTTCTCCCACGACCGGCAGCCCGAACTCGCCTACCTGTTGATGGCGTTCGACATGTCCGTCGGCATGGCCGCCTGGATGCGCTACCGGGGCCACGGCTGGGCCTCCACCCTGGAGATGTGCGCCGCCATGTTCGTCCCCGTCGTACCGCTCTTCCCGCTGCTCTGGCTGGGGCTCATCGACGGCGGGTCGCTCATGACGATCGCCCACGTGGCGATGTTCCCGCTGATGCTGGCCGTCATGTTCCGGCGCCTCGACGAGTACGCGGGTTGCGTGTCCTGAGATCTCGCGGCCGGTGTCCGAGGAGATCACCGAGGCGCGCGGTGAGGTGTCGGCACCGTCAGGACGGGGTTTCCGCGGACGTCCGGGTCCTGCGGGGTGGCCCGGCGCCGGGCTCGGCCGGGGGAAGCGGCCCGTCGCCCTCGCGTAACACGTCGTCGGCCATCTGGTCGTACTCGGCCACCCGGCTCCTGCCCGCCTCGCCGAGCTGCTCGACCACGGCGGCGACCAGCGTTTCGAGCAGCGCCACCGCCGGGGTCAGCGAGTCGAACGGCGAGGGCGAGCGGACCTGGGCGGGCAGCACGACGTCCGCCACCGCGGCGGCGGGCGACAGCCACGGGTCGGTCAGCAGCACGATCTTCACGTTGCGCGCCGCCGCGGCGCGGGCGAAGGCGATCGTCTCGCGCTGGTAGCGCCGGTAGTCGAAGAGCACCAGCACGTCGCGGCGGCCCATGTCGAGCAGGTGGGCGGCGTGGTCGGCGGTGGACCCGGTGATGTAGGTCGCGTTGGGCCGCAACTGGTGCAGGTGGGCGATGAGGTACTGGGCCAGGATGGTGCTGAACCGGCCCCCGGCCGCCGAGATGCGGCGGCCGGGGTCGGCGAGCAGTTCCGCGGCCTTGACCAGCTCCCCTTCGGGAAGCTGGTCGAAGGTCATGGCGGTGGCGTCCAGCAGCACCCGGCGGGACCGGCTCAGCACCCGGCCGGTGTCCTCCTCGGCGCTGCCGTACTGGGCCAGGGGAGAGGAGTAGCGCTGCTGGGTCTCACGCTTGAGCGCCTGCTGCAACTCCGGATAGCCCTCGAAACCCAGCCGGTAGGCCAGCCGCAGCACGGTGGCCGGACTGGTCTGGGCCTGGCTCGCGACGGTCGCCAGCGGCTCCAGGCCGGCGGTCGGGTAGCCGGCGAGCAGGGTGCGGGCGACCCGCTGCTCCGCACGGGGCAGCTTGGGCAGCACATCGCGGAGCTGGGCCGCGACGGTGCGCGGCTCAGGGGTGCCGGACATGGTGCCTCCTCCGAAACGGCCGCCGGCTCGCGCGGCACGTCGGCAGGTAGGGATCATGCCACGAACCGTGCGAAATGAGAACGTCGCCCCCGGGTCGCGCACCGACCGCCCGGGGCCGGCTACCGCTCACCGCTCACCGCTCATCCGCGAGCCCGCACCAGTCGATCGCGGTCAGCGCGTAGGTCTTCGCCGACTGCACCAACTGGGCGATCTCCACGTACTCGTTCTCCGCGTGCGCGGTGTACCCGACACCGGGGCCGTACACCAGGCCGCCGATGCCCTTGCGGTCCATCCAGGTCAGGTCGCACACGCCCATGAAGCCGGTGGTGAGCGGCGGCTGCCCGCCGGTCGCCGTGGTGTGCGCGCCGACCAGTGCCGCGCTCAGCGGGGCGTCGTCGGGCAGCGAGTACGGCGGCCAGAGCAGCTTCCACTCGAACACCGGCGGATGCTCGCGCAGCCACGGGTCGGTGCGGCAGGCGTCCATCACCCGGGACTCGATCTCGGCCATGACCTCCTCGTTGGACCGGTCGGGGTGGTGGTAGACGCAGTACTCCACGACCAGCTCGTCGGCGAGGAAGAAGGGCACCAGGATGCCCGAGGGGTTGGCCCGCAGCACACCGGGCAGCAGGTTGAAGTAGCCGGGCGGGAAGAGCGGGTGCCGGTTGTGCCGGGCCCAGTCGTCCTCCAGGGCGCGCAACGCCTGGTAGACCACCCAGAACTTGTCGACGGTGTTGACGCCGAGCGCGTCGCCCTCCAGCGTCGGGTGCACGGTCATGCCCCGCAGCCCGGAGTGCGCGGTCTTGCCCTCCAGGGAGACACTGAACCAGAGCAGGCCCGGCGTCACCGGCACCGACGCGGGCAGGGTGCCCGCCTGCCCGGACGGCTCGCAGACGATGGCCGCGTCCGCGCCGAACCCGGCCTCCAGCACCGCGGTGGTGCCCGCCTCGTGGTCGCCGACCTCCTCGCCGACGACGCCCTGCAGGACCAGGTCACCGGCGAGGCGCACGCCGGCCCCGCGCAGCGCGAGGGCCGCGTAGGCCGCGGCGACCAGACCGCCCTTCATGTCCGTCGCGCCGCGCCCGATCACCGCGTCGTCGGTGACCTGGGCACGGAACGGGTCGCCGCGCCACCGGTCGAGGCGGCCCGGCGGGACCACGTCGACGTGCCCGTTGAGCAGCAGCGACCGGCCGCCACCGGCGCCGGAGACGACACCGCAGGCGTTGTCGCGGCCCCGCTCCACGGTGACCTTGGTGACCTCGGCCCCGGCCTCGGCGTACAGGTCGCCGAGCAGCGCGCTCACGTCGCCCTCCGCCCCGACGATCTTGTCGTACTCCTGGCCGGGGTAGCGCGGGTTCACGCTGGGGATGGCGATCGCGTCGGCCAGGCTGGAGACCATCCGCTCGGCGAGCAGGTCGACCTGCTCCAGCACCCGGCGGGTCACGTCGTGTTCGGCGGTCATGCGGTCTCCTTCGAGGTGGTGGGAAGTGGTTCCTGAGCGGGGGTACGGGGCCGCCGCAGCGAGGCGAGGACGGAGTTCGTGATGCCGGCCAGGCCCTTGGGGGCGATCCAGAGCACCACGAGGATCAGCATGGCGATCGCCATGTCGCGCCAGGCCCCGGCGTCCTGCAGCACGTCGGAGACGAGGGTGACGACCACGGCGCCGGCGATCGGCCCGTAGACGCTGCCGCTGCCGCCCAGGAAGATCATGCTGAGCAGCAGGGTCAGGTAGCCGAAGCCGAAGACGTCGGTGCTGACCACGCCGTTGAGGAAGGCGTTGAAGCTGCCCGCCACCCCGGCCACGGCCGCGCCGACCATGAAGACGATCAGGTGCTGGCGCACCCGGGAGACGCCCCGGCTGGTGGCGAGCGCCTCGTTGTCGCGCAGTGCCAGCAGCGACATGCCCAGGGTCGAGCGGGTCAGCACCCGGACCAGCACGGTTACCGCGAACAGCAGCGCTGCACCGAGGAAGTAGTAGCCGATCCGGCCGTCGGCCCGCAGGTTGACGTCGCCCAGGCTGAGCCGGGGGATGCCGACGATGCCGTTGGATCCACCGGTCAGACCCGCCTGCCCGAGCACCAGGTAGATGCAGAGCTGGGAGAAGACGTACGTGGCCAGGCCCACGTAGATGCCGCGCAGCCGCAGCACCGGCAGGAACGCCACCAGCGAGGCGATCAGGGCCGACAGCCCCGAGATCGGCAGGGCGAGCCACGGGTCGATGCCGGTGCGGGTGGCCAGGATGCCCGTGGTGTAGGCGCCGATGCCGAAGAACCCGATCTGGGCGAAGTTGAAGATGCCGGCGAAACCGAGGGTGAGGTTCCAGCTCATGGCGAGCACGCCGTACATCGTGAAGAGGATGAGCAGCAGCCGGGAGTGCGGGTCGGTGAAGACCATCGGCAGGGCCACCAGGACCGCCGCGTAGACCGGCCAGCCGGCCCAGGAGCGCAGGTTGGTCATGGCGTTCACGCGCTCCTCACCTTGGTCCGCAGCAGTCCCTCGGGTTTGACCAGCATGATCACGATCATCGCGAGGAAGACCAGGACCGGGCTCCAGGAGAGCCCGAAGTAGTAGGTGGTGACGGCTTCGAGCAGGCCGATGGCGTACGCGCCGGCGATGGTGCCCGCCAGGCTGCCGGCCCCGCCGAAGGCGAGCACCACGAAGGCCCGCAGCAGCGGGTCGCCGCCCATGCCCGGGGAGATGAACTGCATGCTGCCGAGCAGCGCCCCGGCCACGGTGGCCAGGCCGATCGCGACCACGACCACGAAGACGTAGACCCGGCGCGGTGCGATGCCGAGCAGCTGGGCGTGCTCGCGGTTCTGTTCCAGCGCCCGTACGGTCAGCCCGATGCCGGTGCGTTTGAGCACCAGGGCGAGCAGGCCCACCAGCAGCGGGGCGAGCAGGATCGTGACGAGCTGGCTGCCCTGGGCGACCGCCCCGGCGACCTCGACGCGCGCGCCGCCGAACGGCGGGAGCTGCTTGATCTCCGGACCCCAGATCAGCTGGGCGCCGCTCTGCAGCAGCATCGTGGCCGCCAGCGTGGCGACCATCACCAGCATGTCGCCTCCTGGCCGCCGGATGAACGGGCTGACCAGCAGGAACTCGTAGGCCAGTCCGATCAGCGCCATCGCCGCCACGGCGCCGAGCAGCGCCACCGCGACCGGTAGCCCGGTCGAGTCCAGCAGCGTCCAGGTCAGGTAGGCGCCGAACATCATCAGCGCGCCGTGCCCGAAGTTGAAGACCCGCAGCGTGGACCAGATCAGCGTCAGCCCCGCCGCCATGAGCATGTAGAGGCCGCCGAGGACGAGCGTGCTCGTCACGATGACACTAATGCCGTCCATCGGCGGTCCCTCCCAGGAAGAGCGACATCATCTCGTCGCGGCTGCGGCTGCCGTCCGAGGCGCCGCTGTCCACCACGTCGCCGTGCAGGACGACGTGGTAGCGGTCGGTCAGGTCGAGCACCAGGTCCATGTCGCCGTCGATCAGGACGACCGACGAGACCTCGGCCCGGACCCGCACGATGCACTCGCTCAGTTCGTGCTTGACCTTGGGTGACAGGCCCAGCGTGGGTTCGTCGAGGATCAGCAGCGTGGGCCGGGCCATCAGGCCCATGCCGAGGCTGGCCATCTGGCGTTCCCCGCCGCTGAGCGTGCCGGTGAGCTGCCGGCGCCGTTCCTTGAGCTTGGGAAAGACGGAGAACACCCGGTCGATCCCGTCCCGCCAGGTCGAGGAGTGGCCGCTGGAGGACGCGGAGAGCCGCAGCGCCTCCTCCACGGTGAGCTGCGGGAACAGCCGCGAGCCCTGCGGCACGTGGACGAGCCCGCGCCTGACCAGGCTGCCGGGGGACTCGCCCTTGGTGTCGCGTCCGGCGAAGGCGATCGTGCCGGAGGTGGCCCGGTGCAGGTTGGAGACGCAGCGCAGCAGGGTGGTCTTGCCGTGGCCGTTCGGCCCCAGCAGCCCGACCGCCTCGTTCTCCCCGACGCGCAGCGAGATGCCGCGCAACACCTTCGCCTGGCCGTAGCCGGCGGTGAGGTTCTGCACGGTCAGCAGATCGCTCATCGCGCGGCCCCCGGTCCCAGGTAGGCTTCGACGACCCTCGGGTCGGACAGCACCTCGGCGGGCCGGCCGGTCACGATGATCCGGCCGCTGTCGAGGACCGCCATCCGGTCGGCGAGCGCCTCCAGCACCGAGAGCACGTGCTCGATGATCACCATGGTGACGCCCGTGCCGCGCACACCGGCCAGCAGCCGGATCAGCGCGTCCTGGTCGGCCGGGTCGAGGCCGGCCGCGGGCTCGTCGAGCAGCAGCACCGAAGGGCCGCTGACCAGCGCACCGGCGATCATCAGGCGCTTGCGGTCGATCAGCGAGAGTCCGTCGGCCGGGCGGTTCGGGTCGCCGCCGAGTTCCACCGCGTCCAGCGCCTCCCGGCACCGGGCGGGGGCCCAGCGCCTGGCCTTGCCCGCGCCGCCGTACGCCGAGCCGATGCGGACGTTCTCCAGCACGCTCAGCGACTCGAAGACGGCCTCGGTCTGGAAGGTGCGCTTGAGACCGGCCTTGGCGATCCAGCGCGGCGAGCGGTTCTGGATCTCGTGGCCGTCGAAGATCACCTTTCCGGAGTCGGGGCGGATCGGGATGCCGGTGAGCAGGTTGAACAGCGTGCTCTTGCCCGCGCCGTTGGGGCCGGCCAGGCCGAAGACCTCGTCGCGCCTCACCGACATCGAGACGCCGTCGACGGCCCGCAGGCTGCCGAACGACTTGCCGACCTCGTGCGCGGCGAGGATGACCTGAGCGTTCACGACGCGGCCCGCCCCGGCCCGCGCCAGTCGCCCTGGGCGAGGAAACCGCCGTCGACCGGGAGCAGCACGCCGCTGACGAACGAGGCGTCCGGGGCGTTACCGTTCCCCGGCGGCTCCGCGGCGGTACGCGTGCCGCGTTCCACGTCGACGTCTGCGATCATGACCTGCGCCCCCTCCGCGCGCAGGCGGTGCGCGATGGCCGCGCCGATCCCGCCCGCCGCGCCTGTGACCAGGGCCCGTCGCCCGGTCAGAGTGCTCGCCATCGCGATATCTCCCTCAATCCGCTGGTAATCGTGGTGTCGGTGGGCCGGGTGGCTGGCTCGGCCGGCCTGTCTCATCCGCCGGGCAGACCCACCCCGTACGGCTTCATCCGGTCGACGCCGGGGGACCAGGCCCCGCCGCCGCGCCGCGCGATGCCGTTGGGCCGGGCGAAGTGCCAGGTGGTGGGCTCCTCGGCGACGACGAGGACGTCGAACCCGGCGGCGGAGAGGTCGGCCGAGGCCCCCGCGTCGCGCGGGTCCAGCCAGACGCGGTCGCCCTCGGCGTGGATCCTCGGCGCCGAGATCGCCTCCTGGAGGTCCGCGCCGTCACGCCAGCGGGCGGCGATCTGGGCGACGGCGGAGATGATCCGCCGCCCGCCCGAGGCGCCGAGCGTCGCCTCGGCGTTCCCGGGGCCGGTCAGTACGACGGGACTGACCGCGCTGAGCCCGGCCGCGCCCGGAGCGACACTGGTCACCCGGCCGGGACGGGGGTCGAAGTACATCATCCCGTCGTTCAGCACGATGCCGGTCTCCGGCTCCACCATGCGGGAGCCGAACAGGTCGAGCACCGTCTGGGTGAGCGAGACCGTCATGCCCTGGTCGTCGACCGCCGACATGTGCGAGGTGCATCCCGCCCTGGCGGAGCCGCCGGGAGGCGCGGGTGGCTGGTTCCGGCCCGCGATCCAGCGGGCCACCGTCTCGTCGGCGTACTCGGGGGAGGCGAGCCGGGCCCAGGGCGCGGGACTCTCCGATGAGGTGGTGACCTCACGCAGCCGGTCCTCGAACGCGTGGGACAGCACCCGTGCCCACAGCCGGGCCCCCGGATCCAGCCCGCGCCGCCGGGCGGCCTCGACCAGTTGCAGCGCCTCGATCACCGAGATCACCCCGGTGGCGTGCGGGCCGTACAGCCGTATCGGGCCGATCTCGACGGGAAGGACCTCGGACTCGTCGACGGTGTACCCGGCGAAGTCCTCCGCCGTCAGCAGCCCGCCGGCCTCGGTGACCGTCGTGGCGATCGCGTGGGCGGCCCGGCCCAGGTAGAACGCGTCGGCGCCGCCGGCGCCGATCTCACGGAGCACCCGGGCCAGCCGGGGTTGGACGAGCGGGTCGCCCGGCCCCTGGGACGGGCCGCGCAACGGCAGGCCGTCGGGCAGGAAGAGGTCGGCGGAGGAGGGGAAGGCCCGCAGCGTCCGGGCCTCGGCGCAGATCGCCGAGGAGGCGAACCAGTTGGTCTCGTGTCCGGCCTCGGCCAGTTCGATCGCCGGGGCGAGCACCTGGGGCAGCGGCAGACGGCCGAACCTGGCGTGCGCCCGGCACAGGGCGGCGACCGCTCCGGGGACGCCCACCGACAGCGGGCCGACGATGTTCGCGTCGTCGCGCACGGCCGGCCAGTTGTACAGGCCGGTGCCGGTCGCGGACGGCGCCGGCGGGAACATCCGCGGGTGCGCGAGGCCCGGGGCCCGGATCGGGCCGCACACGACGGTCGCGGCCGGGGTGTCCGGCTCGCGCACCACCAGCCACGCGCCGCCGCCGAGTCCGCTCATGTAGGGCTCGACCACTCCGGTGGCGAAGGCGGTGGCGACCGCCGCGTCCACGGCGCTGCCGCCGGCGCGCAGCATCGACGCCCCCGCGCGCGCCGCCCTCGGGTCGGGCGCGGTGACCATCCCGCCGGCTCCCCGGGCGGGTCCGGGCTCAGCCCTGCCAGGCATCGGCGATCTCGCTCAGCGTCGCGAACCAGACGTCGCCCGTCGCCAGCATCCGGTCGATCAGCGCCTCCAGGACGAGCAGGTGGTGGGCTCGGCCGATGGTCTGCGGGTGCATGGTGAGCACGTAGACCGCACCGGGCACCCGCTGGTGGGCGTAGTCGAAGATGGTGTTCCAGCGGTCTTCCATGTCACGGTGGGAACCCAGCGGGGAGACCCCGGCGACGTACTCCACCGAGGGCCAGTCGTCGAGATACCACGACACGGGGATCTCCACGATCCGGCTCTCCGGGCCGAACTCGCTGGCCGACTCGTAGTTCACCGTGACCCGCCGGGGCCGGTAGGGCTCGAACTCCCGGCCCATCAGCGAGCTGTCCCAGTCGAAGCCGAACTCCTCCAGCAGGCCCAGCGTGCTCTCGGAGAAGTCCCAGGCGGGCGAGCGGTAGCCACGGGGGCGGTGCCCGACGACCTGCTCGTGCTGGCGCAGCGCGACCTCCATGAGCCGGCGCTCCTCGTCGGGGCCCAGATCGGGCACGACCTCGTGGTAGCAGCCGTGCGCGGCGATCTCGTGCCCGGCCGCCAGGATCTGCTCGATGCGGTGCGGGAAGGTCACCAGGTCGTGGCCGGGGGTGGCCCAGGTCGCGGGCAGGTCGTTGCGGCCGAGCAGTTCCAGCAGCCGGGGCACCCCCTGCTCGGCGCCGAAGTCGCCACGCGAGAGGTAGGACGGCGAGGTGCGGCCCAGGGTGCCCATCCAGGGGGAGTGGGCGTCGAAGTCGAAGGTGAGCGCCACGGCCATCCGCTTGCCCTGCGGCAGCGCCAGGGGAGCCGAGGTCACTTCTTCATCCACGGCGGGAGCCGGAAGGAGCCCGACTTGTACTTCTCCGGGGCGATCAGCGTCCGCTTCTCGTCCTGGAACTGGAAGGACTGCAGCGGCACGTAGTCGTCGCCCTGCTTGGCCAGGTGGGTGGCCTGGTCGAACGCGATCCGCCCGGAGGCCCGCTCGCTGTCGCTCTTGCCGATGGCGGCGCCGATCGCCAGCGCGTCGTCGGGGTCACCGACCTCGCGCAGCGCGTCGGCGTAGATCATGGTCTCCACGTACGTCATCACGCCCTGCGGGTCGACGTCGTCGGTCCCGTACTCGGCCTTCCAGTCCTTCTGCAACTGCGCGGCCGGCGCGTAGTCGGGTGAGGGCACCATGCCCGCGAGGTTGTTGAACAGCACACCCTCGGCCTGCTGCTTGGTCAGCTCGAAGAACTGGGGCTGGTTGGGGCCGTACTGCATGAAGAGCAGGGAGTTGGTGGGCTTCTGCAGGAACTGCTGCAGGAAGCTGGCCTCGTTGGAGACCTGGTAGTCGGTGTTGACGATGAAGTCGGGGTCGGCGGAGCGGATCTTCCCGAGGACCGTGCCCCAGTCGTTGACCGTGCCGAACGGCACCTTCTCCTGGCCGGCGATGGTCCAGCCCTTGGCCTCGAACTGCTTGACCAGGCCGTCGGCGATGCTCTCGCTGTAGGGGTTGTCGGAGCGGACGATGAACGCGGACTTGCCGCGCGGCTTCCACAGCCCCTGCTCGGCCCAGGACTCGGCCAGGTCGACCGGCTCGGTGCCGTAGGCGTCGTAGTTGGGGGTGATCGACCAGACGGTGGGGTACTTCGCCGGGTCCTTCTCGATGATCTCCTGGGTCTGCGCGGTGTTGCCGCCGATCAGGTAGACCTTCTCCGCCGCGGCGAACTCGTCGATCTCGAAGTTGGACGTGGAGGCGTAGCCGGTGACGACCGCCTTCACCGACTCGTCGTCGGTGAGGGTCTGCACGCCCTTGGTCACCGCGTCGTTGGACTGGCTCTGCACGTCCGCGACCTTGAGCTTGAACGTGTATCCGTTGACGCCGCCGGCCGCGTTGAGCTGCTTGACGGCGAGCTCGGCCCCCTGCTTCATGCCCAGGCCGTCGGATGCCAGAGCTCCGGTCAGTGGGGCGAGCAGGCCGATCTGGATCTCCTTCGTGCCGGCCTCACCGCCGTTCTCCGCCGCTGAGGTGGAGGTGGACGAGGAGCACGCGGTGAGCGCCGCCAGGGCGCCCGTCACCGCGACGGCGGTGATCGCCCGGACTGGCGTCCGGGGACGGAGGAAGGGGGAACGGGCCACGGTGAAGCCTCTCTGCGTCTGCTGGACGAGGGGACGAACGCGTGCGAGACATGCCTGCTTTGCACCGTTCTGTCAGTTTCGACGATTGAAACGTACGTTGCATACTGCGGCAAAGACTAGGGCTGTAAAAGATTTGTTACTTAAACTCGATCCGTCCCGCCGCTCTGATCTCGTAAAACGTGGATCAGCTCGGCGGCAGGGCCGTCCCGGCCGGGAAGGGGTGCGCGTGCTCGAAGGCGGCGGTCGCCGACCCGGGGTCACACGCGTCCAGGTGCGCCACCGAGGCGGGAGTGGTCTCCTGCCGGGGCGACGCGTGTGACCTGGCCGTTCTTCCGGGCTGCCGGGTAACACGCATGCTAAGTTTCATTCCGTCGCCTTGACCATACATGTGAATCGTATGTTTCACTTAGGGCGGCCGGGACGCGAGGTGCGGACCGGACTGGGAGGAGAGAGCCGATGACGACAGGGACCGCCTTCGTGGCGACCTGTGACCTCGCGGCCCAGGTGCGCGGCCGGGCGACCCCGGCGGCGCGGCTGGAGCAGACGTTGCGCACCGGGGTGGGATGGGTCCCCGCCAACCTGGCGCTGACCTGTTTCGGCCAGCTGGTCGACGACAACGTCTTCGGCTCGGTGGGCGACCTGAGGCTGCTTCCCGACCCCGCGACGGCCGTCGACCTGCCGGACGACGGCCCGGTGCCGGGCACCCGGCTCTACCTCGCCGACCAGGTCGGCCTGGACGGCAGCCCCTGGCCCGGCTGCCCGCGTGGCTTCCTCGCCCGCGCGCTGGAGGACCTGAAGGAGATCGCGGGCCTGGAGATCAACGTCTCCTTCGAGCACGAGTTCATGCTCGGCGGCCAGGCGGAGGCGCCGCCCTTCTCCTTCCAGCGGCTGCGCGGCGTCGAGCCGTTCGGCACCGACCTGGTCGCGCTGCTGGAGGAGGCCGGGCTGGAACCGGAGAGCTGGCTTCCCGAGTACGGGGACGGCCAGTTCGAGATCACCCTGCGTCCCGCCCCCGGCATGGTCGCCGCCGACCGGGCGGTCCTGCTGCGCGAACTCGTCCGCGACCTCGCCCGCAGACGCGGGCACCCGGTCACCTTCGTCCCGCTGGCCGACCCCGCGGGCGTCGGCAACGGCGTCCATGTGCACTTCTCGCTCCGCGAGGCCGGTGGCGCCCCGGTGATGTTCGACGCCGAAGCCCCCGGCAGGCTCTCCTCGACCGCGGCCAGGTTCGCGGCCGGGATCCTGCGACACGCCGGCGCGGTGGTGGCCGTCACGGCTCCCAGCGTCGGCTCCCACCTCAGGCTCACTCCGCACCGGTGGAGCGCCGGCGGGGTCTTCCTCGCCGAGCGCAACCGCGAGGCGCTGCTGCGCATCGCGCCGACCGTCGAGATCGGGAACGCCGACCCCGCGGACCAGCTCCACCTGGAGTATCGGGCCGCGGACGCCACCGCCAACCCGTGGCTGGTGCTCGGTGTCCTGATCCGCGCGGGCCTCGCGGGACTGGCCGGTGCCGAGGACGCCCGGGTGTGGCCGGAGAGCTCGGCCGAGGCCGACCTGGCGGGAGAGCCCGCGCTTCCCGGTTCCCTGCCCGAGGCGCTCGCCGCGCTGGAGGCCGACGAGGTCGCCCGCGGCTGGTTCCCCCACGAACTGCTGCACACCTTCCTCGCCGTGCGCCGGGGCGAACTGGCCCACGTCGCGGGACTGCCCGACCACGAGCTCTGCCGGAAGGTCGCCGATGTCTACTGAGAGCTCCCCGGCGGGCGCGGCCGGCGGTCTGGAGAGCGTGCTCGCCACCCTGCCCCTGGTCGACCACCATGTGCACGGAGCCTCCTCCGGAGACCTCGGCCGCGGTGAGTTCGAGACGCTGGTGACCGAGTCCGACCGGCCGATCCCGGCGTTCATGACCCAGTTCGACTCCCAGCTCGGCTTCGCGATCCGCCGCTGGTGCGCGCCGGTCCTCGGCCTGCCCGCCCACGCCGCACCGGAGGACTACCTGGCGCGCCGTACCGAACTCGGCGCCGCCGAGGTGAACCGGCGGCTGCTGGCCGCCAGCGGTATCGGACGCTTCCTGCTGGAGACCGGTTACCGGGGCGACGACGTCCTGGACCCGGCCGGGATGGCGGAGGCGTCGGGGCGGCCCGCGCACGAGGTGGTCCGCATCGAGCGGGTGCTGGAGCAGGTGGCGGCCTCGGGGGTCTCGGCCGCGGAGCTGCCGGGCCGGTTCCGCGAGGAACTCCAGCGCCGCACCGCCGACGCCGTCGGTCTCAAGAGCATCGTCGCCTACCGGCACGGCTTCGCCTTCGACCCGGCGCCGCCCGGGGAGCGGGAGGTCGCCCTCGCGGCGGACCGCTGGCTGTCCGCCGGTGAGGAGAGCGGCCACTGGCGGGTGGACGACCCGGTGCTGCTCCGCTTCGGGCTCTGGGCGGGGGTGGAGCGCGGGCTGCCGCTGCAACTACACGCCGGTTACGGGGACCCCGACGTGGAACTGCACATGTGCGACCCGCTGCTGCTCACCCGCTGGCTGAAGCTCGTCGAGCCGCACGGCGTGGACGTCCTGCTGCTGCACTGCTATCCCTACCATCGCAACGCCGGTTATCTCGCGCAGGTCTTCCCGCACGTCTACTTCGACGTCGGTCTCGGCGTCAACTACACCGGCAGCCGGTCGGACGCGCTGATCGCCGAGTCACTGGAACTCGCGCCGTTCGCCAAGATCCTGTTCTCGTCGGACGCCTGGGGCCCCGCGGAACTGCACATGCTGGGGGCCCACCTGTTCCGCCGCGGACTCGGCCGGGCACTGCGCGGGTGGGTCGACGCCGGCGAGTGGGCCGAGGAGGAGGCGGTCCGGGTGGCCACCATGATCGGTGTCGGCAACGCCCTGCGCGTCTACGGTCTGGAACCGGCCGAATGATCGAGTCTGTCGCCCGCGGCCCGGCCGCCGGTTCCGTCGCGGCCAGGCTCCGGTCGGCGCTGGAGCGGCGGCTGC
The DNA here is from genome assembly GCF_040299985.1 of Streptosporangium sp. NPDC000563. Lineage (NCBI taxonomy): Bacteria > Bacillati > Actinomycetota > Actinomycetes > Streptosporangiales > Streptosporangiaceae > Streptosporangium > Streptosporangium sp. NPDC000563. The sequence goes on from NZ_JBEPDA010000018.1 coordinate 134,914, forward strand.
CCGCCGCGACGGAGCTACGCCGCCGACTGCACGCACTCCCCGACCTGTCGGGGGAGGAGGGGCCGACCCGCGACCTGATCCTGGCCGAGCTGCCGGGACACCCGGTGGAGGCGGTGGCCGGTACGGGCGCGCTGGTGCGCGTCGGCGGTCCAGGGCCGGCGGTCGCCGTGCGGGCCGAACTCGACGCGCTCGCGGTCACCGAACGGACCGGCGTCGGCTGGGCGTCCACGAGGCCGGGCCGCATGCACGCCTGCGGGCACGACGTGCACCTCGCCGCCCTGGTGGCGCTCTGCCACGCGGTCGGTGAGACCGTCGGCACGCCCCCGCTGATCGCGATGCTCCAGCCACGCGAGGAGACCTATCCCTCCGGCGCCCACGACATCGCCCGGTCGCCGGCACTGGCGGAACACCGGATCACCGCCGTCATCGGCGCACACGTCCAGCCCACCCTGCCGCGCGGCGAGGTCGCGGCCACCCCGGGTACGGTGAACGCCGCCGCCGACGAGTTCACGGTCGTGGTCAGGGGCCGCGGCGGGCACGCCGCCTACCCGCACCTGACCAGGGATCCGGTACTCGCGCTCGCCCACGTCGTCGTCGCCCTGCAGCAGGTGGTCAGCCGTGACGTCGACCCGACCAACTCGGCGGTCCTCGGCGTCTCCACACTGGCGGCCGGCAGCGCGGCCAACGTCGTCCCCGACGAGGCCACGGCCGGCGGTACGGTCAGGGCGCTGAGCGAGCACATCCGCGACCAGGTGCACGCCCGGCTGGAGGAGGTCGCGGACCTGGTCGCGCGGGCCCACGGCTGCGAGGCCAAGGTGAGCATCACCCGGGGCGAGCCGGTCCTGCGCAACGACCCCGGGCTCGCCACCCGCGCAGGTGCCCATCTGGACCACCTCGGCCTCGCGCTCTCGCGGCCGCTGCTCTCCTTCGGCGCCGACGACTTCTCCTACCTCTCCGCCATGCTGCCCGGCCTGATGATGTTCGTCGGGGTCGGTGACGGCACGGACGTGCGCATGCACAGCGCCGGCTTCCTGCCCGGCGACGGCGCGGTGCGCGATGTCGCGCTGGCCATGCTGGCGGGATACCTCGCGGCGGCGGAGACGACGTAGTCGCGAGGGGCGCTCAGCCGCCGGTGGCGTGTTCCCAGTAGGGGTCGCGGTAGAGGGTGACCGAGGTGCCGCGAAGCAGCTCGTCGGGGGCGGAGACGAGCACGAGCTCGCCCTTCGCCTCCAGTCCGCGCAGGATGTCGCGGACCCGGGGGCCGACCGGCAGACGGCCCACCGGGAGGTGAAGGGTGTCGCGGACCAGGTCGGCCACCTGCGAGAGCCGGAACGGCTCGGTGAGACCGGAGATCAGGCCGCGGACGATCTCGACGGTGATCACACTTTCGGCCTCGAGGTGGGCGAGCTGCCAGGTCAGCTGAACCGTGCGCCGGCCGGTTCCGGCGCAGGCGGTGCACGGCTGGGAGAAGCCGGGCACGATGTCCTCGACGGTGGTGCCCAGGCAGGTGGTGCACTGGTCTGTCTCCGAGGCGTGCGACTCGGCCGCCGCCCGGTCGGGCAGCCGGGTGCCGCACACGCACAGATAGATCCGGAACCCGCCGCTCACCACGACGAGGTCGTCGGCGTCGTCGGGGACCTCTTCCCACAGGGCGGTGATCGTGTGCATTCTCATCGTCGTGCGACTCTACCCATTTCCCGGCGATCCCGGTCCCGTCACCTCAGCATGACCGGGACCAGCCTCATCGGGGCGTTCCACAGCCATTCCTCGGTGATGTAGGTGGAGGTGAGCAGCGTCATCAGGCCGAGGGTCCGCTCGGTGGCGGTGGAGGGGTGGGCGCCGCAGTCGCCGAAGCGGCACATCCACAGCTCGACCATGCTGTCGTCGGAGAGCTGCTCGTGGACCGAGGGCCGTCCCGCGGGAAACCCGTCCCGCCAGATGTCGACCGACGGGCTGGTGGACGGGAACGCCCCGGCCAGCACCCCGCCGCCCGAGGTGACCGCCCGCCCGACCTCGTCGCGAACCGGCAGGATGCCACCGGACTGGAAGAGCACCACTCCTCCCCCCGGAGGGCTGGCCACGCGCAGGACCTCCACGGGGGAGGCCTGCTCCGCGCCCCACAGCTCACCGATCCCCATCGGCGGGCACGACTCCGGCGCGACGCCCAGGCGGCGGATGACCTCGTCCTCGGGCACCTCGCCGACGAAGGCCAGGCACAGTTCCTCGTTGTAGTCCTCGTACGAGAACATCATCGCGTCGACGGTGTCCTGGAGTTCGCGGAACCGGGGGCTCACGCTGGGCGCCCCGGGCAGGTGGGCGAACAGGTCGGCCATCTCGGTGAAGAGGGCCTGGACGCCGGGGGAGCGGCCCGCGATGCACGGCCGCCAGGGGTCGGCGCCCGCGGCGAGCAGGATTCGTACGGCGTCCTCCCAGCCGTGGCGGACGGCCTCCCACAGCGGGGTGGCGCCGTCGGTGTCGACGGGGTCGACCTCCGCGCCCGACGCGAGCAGCAGCTCGATCACCTGGGTGGCGCCCTCCTGGGCGGCCTGGTGCAGGGGGGTCGTGCGCAGCCACGGCAGTCGTCGGCCGGGGTCGAACCCGTCCGCCAGCCGCTGGCGGATCTGCGCCAGGTTGGTGTCACGCCACGCGTCGACGTCCTCGGCCCATTCGTCTTCGCCCACTTTTATCCCATCTTGTTGTGCTGAGCGGATCCAACCAGGTCCGTACGACACTTCTCGGCGAGGGTCCGTCGCGAGAGGCGGTCGGCGGCGCGGGTGGTCTCGGGGAGGCGGTAGCGGGGCGTCAGGTTCAGCACGTTGTGGCAGGCGGTGTCGAGGTCGACGCGGTGACCGGTGGAGACGAAGACGGGTTTGACCCCGTCCCGGGTGCGCAGCACGCGGCCGACGACGTCGCCGTCCAGCGTCAGGTCGCTCCACGCGCCCCGCTCGGGCGCGGGTTCGGGGTAGGTGCCGACGAAGGCGGTCTTGCCGACTCCGATCGAGGGCAGTCCGGTGAGCACCCCGAGGTGGCAGGCGAGACCGAAGCGGCGCGGGTGCGCCAGGCCGTATCCGTCGCAGACGACCAGGTCGGGGGGTGCGGACAGCCGTGCGAGGGCGTCCAGCAGCGCGGGGACCTCGCGGAAGGCGAGCAGTCCGGGGACGTAGTCGAAGGTCACCTTGCCGGTGACGGCGACCTCTTCGACGATCTCCAGTGTCGTTCCGTCCAGGACGGTCACCGCCGCCGCGAGCCGGTCCCTGTCGTAGGCGACGTCCACTCCCGCGATCCTCGCGGGCCGGCGGGGTCCGGGACCGGCCAGGTCGAGCAGTGCCCTGAGCTCGTCCTGGATGGCCTCGGCCTCCGTGACAGTGCGCGGCATTTGTACCTTCATGACTCCATGATCGCTACTTTTATAGTATGACGTCATATTTCGGTACTGTTCATCGGGTTCTTCGGTGACCGGTGACGTCACCGCGGGAATTCGGGGAAGGGACTGTCCATGTCGGTGCTCGTGGCGTTCAGCGTGACCCCCATCGGGGTGGGGGAGGATGTCGGCGAACTCGTCTCCGAGGCGGTGCGCGTCGTCCGGGCCTCCGGCCTGCCCAACAGGACCGACGCCATGTTCACCACGGTCGAGGGCGAGACGTGGGACGAGGTCATGACCGTGGTGCGGGACGCCGTCGCGGCGGTCGAGGCCCGCGCCGGACGGGTCAGCCTCGTCCTCAAGGCGGACATCCGCGAGGGGCAGGGCGGCCGCCTGGAGACCAAGGTCGCCACCGTCGAACGGCATCTCGCCCCGTAACGCCCCGGCGCCCGAGGACGGTGGTCCACCTCGTGATGCCACGCGCCGGTCGGCGCGTGCCCGCTCCTCGAAGAGATCGTGACGCCTTTCGCGGCCGGAGACGTGGACGCCGTCGCGGGTGCCGTCAGGTGCTGTTTCGTGCCTCGGACGGTCTCTCCCGCCCGCGTGTTCCCGGATTCCGCGAGGGCCGGGCTCGCCCGGAGCGTAAGGGGAATGCCCGCGGAGTCGAGATCGTTCTTGAGGCACGGGCGACTTCAGGAGCGTGAAACCGCATGGCGGGCAGCAGATCGATCGGGCGTCTCCTCGCGGGCGGGCTGGCGCTGGCCGCCGCCGGGTGGGCGCTGAAGGACATCCCCGCGGAGCTCGGCGGCAGGGCCGAGGGGGAGCGGCTGGAGCGGATGCGCCGCTCGCCGCAGTTCCACGACGGCGTCTTCCGTAACTCCATGCCCGGAGGATTCGTCCCCTCCGCGCAGAGCACCCGAGAGGTCGTCCGGAACATGGTGCGCAACCGCGAGGAGCGCCGCCCGGCCGTACCGGTCCCCGTGGTGACCTCCCCGCTGGGCGGGCCGTCCCCGGCGGGGCTGAGCGTCATCTGGTACGGCCACGCCACCGCGCTGCTGGAGATCGAGGGGCGCCGCGTGCTCGTCGACCCGGTGTGGAGCAGGCGCGCCTCGCCCTCCCAGCTGGTCGGCCCGCGCCGTCTGCACCCGGTGCCCGGACCGCTGGCGGGCCTTCCGCCGCTCGACGCGATCGTCATCTCGCACGACCACTACGACCACCTCGACCGCGCGACGGTCCGCGGGCTCACCGCGCTGCAGGCCGCCCCGTTTCTGGTGCCGCTGGGCATCGGCGCGCATCTGGAGCGGTGGGGCGTGCCCGCCTCACGGATCATCGAGCTCGACTGGGAGGAGGAGGCGGACGTCGCGGGCCTGCGGTTCGTCGCCACCGCCGCCCGCCACTTCTCCGGCCGCACCCTCAACCGGAACGTCACCCTGTGGGGCTCCTGGGTGATCGCGGCCGGAGAGAAGAAGGTCTTCTACGCGGGCGACTCCGGATACTTCGACGGCTACGCGAGGATCGGCGCCGCGCACGGCCCGTTCGACCTCACGCTCATGCCGATCGGCGCCTACAACGCCGCCTGGCCCGACATCCACATGGATCCCGAGGAGGCGGTCAACGCCCACCTCGACCTGGGCGGCGGGCTGCTCCTGCCGGTCCACTGGGCGACCTTCGCCCTCGCCACGCACCCGTGGGCCGAGCCGGTCGACCGCCTGTGGCGCGAGGCCAAGGCCCGCGACGTCCGCATCACCGTTCCCCGCCCGGGCGAGCGCGTCGACACCACCGAGGTGCCCATGCTGGAGAGCTGGTGGGAGGTGTCGTACGGCGCCGAGACGTCCCGCACGCCCGGCCGGGTGCCGAACTCCCCTCCCCGAGGCTCCGACCCCAGGCTCTGATCCTTCGGGAAGGAGCCACCCGGGTGAGCCCTCCGACCACGGAGAGGGCGGCGGGGGTCTCGGCCGGTCGCCAGGGCGGGACGACCCGTCACAGCGCGGCCTGCCTGGTGCGCGCGAGGTAGTCCTCCACGCGCCGCCGGTCGGGTTCGGCGGGCAGCACGCCACCGCCGCGAAATCTCGCCGTCAGCTCGGAGCGCCAGCGTTCGACCTCCTGCCAGGGGAGCTCTCCCCTGCGTACGGCGAGCAGCCGGTCGCGGTGGGCGTCCATCCGCACCAGCGGCTCGCCGTGGCGGGCCAGGTGCAGGCCGCTGAGCAGCAGGCGGATCATGTGCATCGCCTGCTTCCACCTGGGACGCCCGGGGTCCAGGCGGCGGAACTGGGCGTCGGCGTATCCCACGAAGGTCCGGTTGGCGCGTTCGGACAGGAAGGCGTCCCGGATGGCGAGCAGTTCCTCGCCCGCCGGGGTGATGCGCTCGACCATCGGCGACCACAGGCACTCCAGGATCGTCGGGTTGGCCTCCAGCGCGAGAGCGCAGAACCGCTCGACCTCCCACGAGAACTGCTCGGGCAGCGGTCCTTCGACGTGCGTGGGCGGCTTGGCCAGCCGCCAGAACAGCCGGGTCGGCGCCACGAAGACTCCGCGCCGGTCGATGTCCGACTCCTCGGTCTCCAGCCCGTACGCTCGCGAGCCGACCACCACCGACAAGACCAGGTGATCCGGGACGTACCGTTCATCCATCCGCACAGCCTGTCAGTGCCGCTCCCGGCTCGGGTACAGGTTTTCGCCCGCGGGACGGGGAGGAAGGCGGCCGGGCGGGACCTCACCGGGAGACGTTCGCCGACACCCTCACCGTCAGTACAGGTTCTCGCGGGCGTCGGCCTTCAGGTCGTCGTCGATCAGCTTGGCCGACCACTCCAGGTTCAGCTGGTCCTTGAGGATCCGGCCGAGTGTGGGCAGCGACTCGCGCTCCGGCCACCGCTCCGGCTGCCAGAGCGCCGAGCGCCGGAAGGCCTTGGAGCAGTGGAAGAAGCACTCGCGCACCTCGACGCTCACCGCCAGCGTGGGGAGCCTGCCCTTCACCCGCAGGCGCTCCATGTACGGGGCCTGGCTGACCACCTGTGCCCGCCCGTTGACGCGCAGGGTCTCCTCGGTGCCGGGCACCACGAACAGCAGGCCGACGTTCGGGTTGGCGACGATGTTGCGCAGGCTGTCGACCCGGCGGTTGCCGGGCCGGTCGGGGATCACCAGCGTGTGGTCGTCGAGGACGAGGACGCCGCCCGGCTCCTCGCCGCGCGGGGAGACGTCACAGGTGCCGTCGGGGGCCGAGGTCGCGAGCAGGACGAACGGCGAGGCGGCGATGAAGTCGCGGGCGTGTTCGTCGAGGTGGCCGATGTCCTTGCGCAGGACGACGTCCGTGGCCTCCCCGGTGATCCGGCGCAGCTCTTCTTCTGAGGTGACCGTGACGATCTGGCCGGTCTCGCCGGTCGCACCGGTGTCGAGGGAAGTCATGAGGTAAGGCTAGCCTTGTCGGTAATCATGGCTCAATGCTCCCTGGGGCGTCTCCGGTCCTGCCGGTGGGCGCGGGGAGCGACCTTCGATCCAGGGCTCGGCGGGACGGATCCCGCCGAAGTCCCCGGCCGCCCGGTGGCGGGCCGGATCTCGCGGTCAGGCGGCGAGGGCGGCGTGCATCTCCCAGACCAGGATCTCGGCCGGGTCGGTCGCGGTGACGCGCTGGCCGCCGGTGGCGGTGAAGCGGACGGCGTCGCCCTCGGCGAGGTGCCCGGCCCCCTCCAGGTCGACGGTGCCGCGCGGGACGAACAGGTGCAGGAACGGCGCCTCGGGCAGTTGCACGCTCTGGCCCGGCTGGAGCCTGGCCACGTGCAGCGCGGCGTACCTGTTGTTGATCCGGATGGCGCTGCGGCCCTCGTCTCTGGCCATGCCGGACGCGACCGGGACCAGGGTGCCGCCGAGCAGTTCGGAGTCGATCTCCAGCTGCTCGTACCCGGGGGCGAGTCCACCCTCGTCGGGAACCACCCACATCTGGACGAAGTGCACCGGGTCGGTGTGCTGCTCGCCCTGGAGCCGCCACGAGTCGTTCTTCTCCGAGTGGAGGATGCCCGTCCCCGCGCTCATCCGCTGGGCCAGTCCCGGATAGATCACCCCGGAGTGGCCCTCGGAGTCCTGGTGGACGAGGGATCCGCGCATCACCCAGGTGACGATCTCCATGTCCCGGTGGGGGTGGGTGTCGAAGCCGGTGCCCGGCTTGACGATGTCGTCGTTGTTGACGAGCAGCACACCGTGGTGGGTGTTGGAAAGGTCCTGGTGGCGGCCGAAGGAGAAGGAGTGCTTCGAGTCCAGCCACGGGATCTTGGTGGCGTAGCGCTCGTCGGACCTGCGGATGTCGACGTTCATGTCTGGTGGTCCTCTCATCCCGTTTGTTGAAACTTAAACTAGAGAGCCGCGTGAAATGTTCCGCACATCTCCGGGTCGGGCAGATCTTGCTTACCGATCCGAATATGATGTGTGACGATTTATCACCACGCGGGCCGCGGGTGACCCTACTTTGACGGGGAGCGGCCTACGCGATCTACCTGGGGGAACACCGTGTTTGGCCTGCTTTCGTGTCCTCCGAGGTCGCCGGATCGATGAGTGCTCCCGCGAAAACCGCCGACTACGACTACGGAAGGTTCAGCAGGCTCGCCGGGCCCGTGACCGAGCCGGAACCCGGGGTGCCCTACCGCGTGAGCTACCGCTCCCTGCTGGCCACCGAGCCGCACCGGGTGCGGGCGGTGTTGCTGATGGTCGCGGCCCTTCTCGTGGAGTTCACCCTGATGGTCTGGCTGCTGCTGCCCGACCACTGGACCGTCCGTCCCGACCCCTATGGCACGATCCCGTGGTACCTGCCGGTGGCCGACCGGATCATGCTCGTCGCGATCGCCTTCATCGAGGTCTTCCGGCTGGTCAGCGTGGTCTCCAACGTGCACGCCATGCTGGCGGCGAGGGATCCGGTCCCGGTCGCGCCGGAACCCGGCACCCGGGTGGCCTTCATCACCACCTGCGTACCCGGCAAGGAGCCGTTGGAGATGGTCAGGGAGACCCTGGCCGCCGCGCTGAAGATCCGCCACGACGGCGTGCTCGACGTCTGGCTGCTGGACGAGGGCGACGACCCCGACATCCGCGAACTCTGTGACTGGCTGGGCGCCCGCCACTTCACCCGCAAGGGCGTGCCCGAGTGGAACCAGCCCAAGGGAACGTTCCGAGCCAAGACCAAGCACGGCAACTACAACAGCTGGCTGGACGCGCACGGCGACGACTACGACTTCTTCGTCTCGGTCGACACCGACCACGTACCGCTCCCGGAGTTCTGCGAGCGCATGCTCGGCTACTTCCGTGACCCGAGGGTGGCCTTCGTCGTCGGTCCCCAGGTCTACGGCAACTACGACGCCGGGGTCACCAAGGCCGCCGAGAGCCAGCAGTTCCTGTTCCACTCGCTGATCCAGCGGGCGGGCAACCTGTACGGCGCGCCGATGTTCGTCGGCACCAACAACGCGGTGCGCATCCGCGCGCTCAAGCAGATCGGCGGCCTGTACGACTCGATCACCGAGGACATGGCCACCGGCATCGAGTTCCACCGCTCCCGTGACCCGCAGACCGGGCAGCGCTGGATGTCGGTCTACACCCCCGACGTGCTGGCCGTGGGGGAGGGGCCGTCCTCGTGGACCGACTTCTTCACCCAGCAGCTGCGCTGGAGCCGGGGAACCTACGAGACGCTGCTCACCCAGTTCTGGAAGGCCGCGCCGAAGCTCTCGCCCGGCCGGTTCTTCAACTACTCCCTGATGGTGACCTTCTATCCGATGTCCGCGCTCAACTGGCTGCTCGCCGGGCTCAGCGCCACCCTGTTCATGGCCGTCGGCGGCTCCGGCGTGACCGTGCCGATGGACATGTGGCTCATGCTGTACGGCGACGCGGCGCTGCTGCAGGTCATGCTCTACACCTGGAACCGGCGCCACAACGTCAGCCCGCACGAGCCGGAGGGCTCCTCCGGGGTGGCGGGGATGGTCATGTCGGCGCTGTCGGCGCCCATCTACGTCACCTCGCTGATCGGCGCCGCGCTGCGCAGGCCCAGCAAGTTCGTGGTCACCCCCAAGGGCGACTCGGCCAGCCCCGACCAGATCGCCACGTTCCGTATCCACCTGTGGTGGGCGGCGATCTTCGGCGGAGGGCTGCTGCTCACCGTCTTCTGGACCGGCCACATCCACCTGGTCATGACGCTGTGGGCGATCCTCGCCCTGGTCATCTGCCTGGGGCCCCTCGTGACCTGGGCCTGGAGTTCGCGGGCGGTCAAGGAGGGCCTGCGCCCGGTCGGTGACGAGTCGTGAGCCGCCTGCGCAAGCACCTGGTCGGGGTGGCGGTGGTGACCGCCGTCCTCGCGATCAACCTGCCCGCCGTCGCGGGTTTCGCCACGGAGAAGTGGCGCGACTACAGCATCAACCGCGACGACTACAAGGCGTCCCACGGCCACTGGACCTTCCTCGACGTCCCCGAGAGGTTCAAGGTCAACGCCATCCACGCCGCGCTGCTGCACACCGGCAAGGTGCTCATCGTCGCCGGATCGGGGAACAACGCCGCCAACTTCGACAAGGGCACCTTCAAGACCGTGCTGTGGGACCCTGCGAAGCCGGGCGGGCCCGACGAGTTCAAGCTGATCGACACCCCCGTCGACCTCTTCTGCGCGGGACACACGATGCTGCCCGACGGCAAGCTCCTCATCGCGGGCGGCACGGGCCGCTTCGAGGTGCTGAAGGCCAAGGTCAAGCGGGCCGCGGGCGCCCTGACCTTCAAGAACGAGAACCCCGACGCCAAGCCCAGACAGTTCCACCCCGGCACGCTGCTCACCGCCCCCGGCGGTCAGGTCTACCGCACCACCGCCCACATCAGCGTGCCGCCCGCGAAGAAGATCGAGACCGGAGTGCCGGGGAAGGTGAGGATCCGGCCCAGCGAGACCAAGGTCTTCGCCGAGGCCGTCACCGAGGGCGCGGCCGGCCTGCTCACCGCGCCGGCCGGTTCCGTCAACTACGAGATCCAGGGACTCAAGGGCCGGGAGAAGCGCGACCTGTACGCCATGGGCGGCAGCATGACGATGGAGAAGCAGGACTTCCAGGGCATCAGGGACGCCTACGAGTTCGACCCCGTCACCGAGCGCTACACCAAGGTCCAGGACATGGCCGAGGGGCGCTGGTACCCGACCATGACGAACCTGCCCGACGGCAGGGTCATGACCGTCTCCGGACTCGACGTCGTGGGGGAGGTCACCAGGGACAACGAGATCTACAACCCCAGGACCAAGACCTGGCGGCCCGGCCCCAAGAGGTTCTTCCCGACCTACCCCGCGTTGTTCCTGCTGGAGGACGACACCCTCTTCTTCACCGGTATGAGCGCCGGGTACGGCCCCGGCCAGCTCGAGTTGCGTCCCCCCGGAATCTGGGACTACCGCCGCGACACCGACCGTCTGGTGAAGACCCCGGGCGGCGTCGGAGGCATGGCGCCCGACGAGATGGAGGCGTTCACCCCCGTCCCCGGATTGCCCGAGCCCGAGCTGAACGAGACCGGCGCCTCCGTGCTGCTGCCGCCCGCGCAGGACCAGCGGATCATGGTGATGGGCGGGGGGCCGGTCGGGGAACGCCAGCCGGGCCTGCCCAACGCCACCGCCAGGACCGCCATCGTCGACCTCACCGAGGCGAGCCCGCGCTACGTCAGAGGCCCCGACCTGTCCGACCCGGTGCGCTACCCGAACGCCGTGCTGCTGCCCGACGACAGCGTGCTCTCCTTCAACGGCTCCAGCGACTACCGGGGACGCGGCGCCAGTGACGTCCTGCGCGCGGAGGTCTACCGCCCGGAGAGCAACAGCTTCCACGAGGCCGCGGCGCCCGCCGTCGGCCGCAACTACCACGCCGAAGGGCTCCTGCTGCCCGACGGACGGGTGCTCGGCATGGGCTCCGACCCGCTCTTCGGCGACAAGGCGGGCTCCCTGCCCGGCACCTTCGACCAGCGCATCGAGATCTACACACCGACCTACCTGCACAACGGCGAGAAGGCGCCGGTGTTCACCGGCGGGCGCGAGAGCGTGTTCCTGGGGCGCAGGGCCGGTTTCCAGACTTCCGACGCCGCACGCATCCACCAGGTGCGGCTGATGCGCCCGAGCGCCGTCACCCACGTCACCGATGTGGAGCAACGCTCGATCAAGTTGGAGTTCACCCGGGTGCCTACCGGGATAATCGCCGAGATCCCCTCCAATCCAGCCCTGGTGCCCCCAGGGTGGTACATGCTGTTCGGAGTCACCGAACGGGGAACGCCGTCCCCGGCCCGCTGGGTCCACATCCGAGGAGAGGGCTGACATGATCCCCGCAGCCCTCCGGTGGTGTACGGCGCCCTCCCACTTCTGTTCCCCGGGGTCGGCCCGGGGGCCCCACGCCGGAGGTATTCGATGAACAGGTACGGCCTCGCGGCCGCGCTGGCTCTCGCTCTCGCGACGGGGGCCTGCACCGGCGATCCCGCGCCGCCCACCACCTCCGGGAACGCGGCCTCAGGGAACGCCACCTCCGGGGGCACTCCCTCGGGCCCCGCGGGCGGGTTCTACGTCGACCCCGACGGCGCCGCGGCCCAGGAGGTCCGCAGGCTTGAGGGCGAGGGCAGGACCGAGGAGGCCGGGCTGATCCGTAAGATCGCCGACCGGCCCAACGCGATCTGGATCGGTGACCAGGACCCGAAGGACAGGGTCGCCGCCATCACCACCAAGGCCCGGCAGGCGGGCCGGATCCCCGTCCTGGTGGCGTACCACATCCCCAACCGCGACTGCGGCCAGTTCTCCGCGGGCGGCGCCTCCGACGCGGAGGAGTACCGCTCCTGGATCGGCCGGTTCGCCGAGGGCATCGGCGACCGGCCCGCGCTGGTCGTCGTCGAACCCGACGCGCTCGCCCACATCCTGGACAACTGCACCCAGGGCGGTCAGGCGGGCGAGCGCCTCGACCTGCTGCGCGGCGCGGTGGAGACGCTGAAGAAACAGCCCGCGGCCAAGGTCTACCTCGACGCGGGGAACGCCGGCTGGATCAAGAACCCCGGCGAGTGGGCCGAACCCATGCGCAGGGCGGGGGTGCCCCAGGCGGACGGCTTCGCCTTCAACGTCAGCAACTTCTTCACCGTCGAGGAGAGCGTCGCCGTCGCGGGACGGCTCTCGGACGCGGTCGACGGGGCCCGCTACGTCATCGACACCTCCCGCAACGGCAACGGTCCCGTCCGCGACGCGCAGGGCGACGACGCGTGGTGCAACCCCAAGGGCCGCGCGCTCGGCGCGGAACCGACCACCGAGACCGGCCACGAGCGGGTGGACGCCTTCCTGTGGATCAAGCGGCCCGGCGAGTCGGACGGCGAGTGCCACCGGGGGGAGCCCCGCGCCGGCGACTGGTTCCCCGAATACGCGCTGGAACTCGCGCGTAACGCGAGATAGCCGCTTATTCGTTATATCTTCGATCTTGCAGGTCAAGATTGCTTCGCAGGAGATTGACCGGAGTTGTCAGTTTTTCAGCGACCCTCTGGGAGCTTTCCTCGATGAACAGATGGAAAACGGCCATCGTCGCGCTGGCGGTCACCCTGCCAAGCGGCGTACTGCCCGCCGTGCTACCCGCCGGCGTGCTGCCTACCGACGCGTTGCCCGCCGCCGCCGCGCGATCCGCGGCCTCCCCGATCCAGGACGGCGAGACCAAGCCGGTCTACTCGCGCGCCGACGCGCTCACCGAGACCGTGTTCGTCGAGGTCGCCGGGGTCGACAGCGACGCCGACGGCCGCCCGGACCGGGTCGCCGTCGACATCATGCGCCCCAAGGAGACCGCCTCGGGGCTGAAGGTCCCGGTCATCATGGAGGCGAGCCCCTACTACGCGGGCGGCAACGACGTGCCCAACCACGTCGTCGACCTGGACGGCTCCGACCCCGCGGGCATGGAGTACCGGCGCAACAAGTTCCAGGACCTGCGCGACGAGATGTTCGGCATCGACGGCCTCGACGTGAACCGCGCGGTCGCGCCGCCCTTCCGCGGTTACTACGACAACTACTTCGTGCCGCGCGGCTACGCGATCGCGCTGGTGGAGAACCTCGGCTCGGGACGGGCGACCGGCTGCCCCACGACCGGCCTGGACAACGAGACCGCGGGCCCCAAGGCCGCGATCGACTGGCTCAACGGCCGCGCCCGGGGGTTCGACGCGGCAGGGAACGAGATCAGGGCCGACTGGTCCACCGGGAACGTCGGCATGATCGGCGTCTCCTACAACGGCACGCTGCCCAACGCCGTCGCCGCGACCGGGGTCAAGGGGCTCAAGGCGATCGTGCCGATCGCGGCCATCTCCTCCTGGTACGACTACTACCGAGCCAACGGCGGGGTGCTCGCCCCCGGCGGCTACCAGGGCGAGGACGCCGACGTGCTCGCCCGCTACGTGCTGACCCGCGAGAACGCCACGCAGACCTGTGGCGCGCTGATGGACCGCATCGAGCAGGACCAGGACCGGGTCACCGGCGACTACTCCGGTTTCTGGGACCGGCGCAACTACCTCAACGACGTGCGCAAGGTCCGCGCCGCGGTCTTCCTGGTGCACGGACTCAACGACTGGAACGTCAAGACCAAGCAGGCCGTCCAGTGGTGGGACGCCCTCGCCAAGCGGAACGTGCCCCGCAAGATCTGGCTCCACCAGGGCGCGCACTTCAACCCGTTCTCCTTCGCCGGACGCAACGCCGAGTGGCTGCGCCAGCTCCACCGCTGGTTCGACTTCCACCTGTACGGCCTGCGCAACGGCATCATGGACGAGCCGCAGGCCGACGTGGAGTCGGGCCCGGGACAGTGGGCACAGCACGCCTCGTGGCCGCTGCCCGGCACCCGCGACGTGCGGCTCCACCTCGCCGCCGGCAAGGACGGCCGTAACGGCACCCTGAGCGCCGACCGCCCCCGGGACCGCCGCACCGTCGAGACGTTCGTCGACCAGAGCGCCCGTACCGCCGAGCAGCTCGCCGAGAACGCCGAGGCCACGGATCCCAACCGGCTGGCCTACGTCTCGGGCACCCTGGCCCGCGACGCGCGCCTGTCGGGCACCCCGGAGGTCTCGGTGCGCGCCGCCTTCAATGGCGGGCGCTCGCCGTACCTGACGGCGCTGCTCGTCGACTACGGCACCGACACCCGCGCGTACGGCGGCGTCGTCTACGGCGACACCCAGGTCTGCTACGGCCAGGGCGTGCCCGGCGACACCGGCTGCTCCCGGCTGGCCGAGCACATCACGGTGACCGCCCCCTACAAGATCATCACAAGGGGCTGGCTCGACGTCCGCAACCGCCACTCCGCCTCGAAGTCCGAGCTTCTGCGCGAGGGGCACTTCTACGACTTCCGCTTCGACCTGCAGCCGAACGACTACGTCGTCAAGGCCGGCCACCGGATCGGCGTCGTGCTCCTGTCCACCGACCGTGACTTCACCCTGCGCCTGCCCCCGGGGACCGGCGTCTCGGTCGAGCCCGGATCCAGCTCGGTCGTCCTCCCGCTCGTCGGCGGGAGCGCCGCCCTCCGCTGATCCCCGGCCCGGTCAGGGAACGCGGACCCTTCGCGTGGCCTGCGGCACCCGGGCGAGGGGACGGGCATGAGGGGAAACCCCGGCTTGTCCCTGAGATCGGGGCCCAGGCCTGCCGCCGGGCCGGGCAGGGGCCTAGCGTGGGGTGCATGGGACGAATTCTTCTGATCGTGGCGGCCGTGGTGATCGGCTTCCTCCTGCTGGGCTCGGTGCTGGGCTTCCTCCTCACGCTCCTCAAGTGGGCTCTGATCATCGGACTGGTGGGGGTGGCGGTCGTGTTCGCGAGCCGGCTCTTCCACTCCTCGAACGCACGCGACTGACCTCGGCCCGTCCCCGGCCGAGGGCGGGTCGTGGCGCGGGTGCGCGTCCCCCGCCGGTCCTCACCGCGCTCGACGGCGGACCCTCCGGCCGGTCGCGAGGCGGGCGCGGGCTCACCGAGACCACCGTGACCACGCGGGCCGATGTCAGTCCCGCCGTTCGACGGCACGCGCCGTCGGCCACGCCCCGTTCTCGACCAACCGGCGCGTCACCCGGAAGACCTCGGTCGCGACGACCTCGACGGCGGCCGGTATCCGGCCGCCCCGCTGCAGAGCGAGCACAACGGTGCGGGACACCTCGGGATCGGTCAGCGGGCCGCCGCTCAGCCGCCCGGTCGCCACGTCCTCGGCGACGCCCGCGGCGGGCAGGACGCTCCAGCCGGTTCCCGACGACACCAGCTTCTTCTGCAGCAGCATCGAGTTGGTCTGGCACGCCACCGTGGGCTCGACGCCGGCGGTGCCGAGCGCCTCGTCGATGAGGGTCCGCAGTCCGTGCCCGGCCACGGGCAGTACGAGTGGCTGTCTCGTCACGTGGTCCCAGGTCAGCGAGCCGACGTCGCCGAGAGCCGCGCCGGGCGGCGCGACCGCCCACAGCGACTCGTGCAGCAGCGGTGTGACGGAGATCGACGGTGTCGACGCGAGGTTGTACAGCAGGGTCATGTCCACGGCGCCGTCGTCCAGCCACTGCTGCAGGTGGCCGGAGAAGGCGCTGAGCAGGCGCAGATCGATGCCCGGGTGCCGCCGTGCGACCGACTCCATCAGAGGAGCCGCGAGGATCTCGACGGTGCTCTCCAGCAGCCCGATCGTGACGATCCCCTGGACCTGCCCGCGATCGGGCCGGATCTCGGCCCGTGCCCGCTCCAGTTCGAGGAGCGCCCGGCGCGCGCGCTCGGTCAGGATCTCACCTGCGGGAGTGAGCGTCATGCCCTGGCTGGTGCGCTCGAAGAGCCGGACGCCGATCTCCTCCTCAAGCGAGCGGATGTGCCGGCTGACCGCGGGCTGCACGACGCGGAGCAGGCGAGCCGCCTTGGTGACACTGCCGACATCGCTGACGGTGACGAGCGCCGTGAGCTGCTTGAGGTCCATCGGGTCCTTTACGTGGTCATGCGCGAAACGAGTGAGGTCATCACATATCAGCATTTCACAGGATGTGACATCGCAAAATAAGATGGCCTGGCGGCCAAGCGCACCGTGTGTCCCCGTTCCTGACCATCACGCCCGGGAGGGCTTCCCATGTGCGAACTCAGCGCGGATGAAGCGGCGATCGTCGCCCTGGTGCGGGAATGGGTCGACCACGAGGTCAAACCCGTCGTGCGGGAACTGGAGCACACCGACACCTATCCCGAGGCGCTCATCGAGCAGATGAAGCGGATGGGCATCTACGGCCTCGCGATCCCCGAGCCGTGGAACGACGCCGGCGTCTCCGCGCGCTGCTACGCCGCGGTGACCGAGGAGCTCGCGCGCGGTTGGATGAGCCTGGCCGGCGCGATGGGCGGGCACAGCGTGGTCGCGAAGCTGCTCCTCGCCTACGGAACCCGGGAGCAGAAGGACCACTACCTGCCGAAGATGGCCGTCGGCGAGATCCGGGCGACGATGGCGCTCACCGAGCCCGGCGGAGGGTCCGACCTGCAGGCCATGCGCACCGTGGCACGCAGGCAGGGCGACGAGTACGTGCTCAACGGGTCCAAGACGTGGATCACGAACGCGCGGCGGTCCCAGCTGATCGCCCTGCTGTGTCTCACCGACCCCACGGCCTCCCCCGCGCACCGCGGCATCAGCATCCTGCTGGTCGAGAAGGGGCCCGGCTTCGAGGTGTCACGCGACCTTCCGAAGCTCGGCTACAAGGGGGTCGAGAGCTGCGAGCTGTCCTTCGACGACTTCCACGTGCCCCGCTCCGCGCTGCTCGGCGACGCGGAGGGCCACGGCTTCGCGCAGATGATGCGCGGCCTGGAGATCGGGCGCATCCAGGTGGCCGCGCGAGCGGTCGGTGTCGGCGCCGCGGCGTTGGAGGACGCCCTGCGCTACAGCCAGGAGCGTGAGAGCTTCGGGCAGCCGATCTGGAGGCACCAGTCGATCGGCAACTACCTCGCGGACATGGCGACCCAGCTGACGGCCGCCCGCCAGCTCGTCCAGTACGCCGCGCGCCGCTACGACTCGGGTGAGCGAGCCGACCTGGAGGCGGGCATGGCGAAACTGTTCGCCTCGGAGACGGCGATGAAGATCGCTCTGGACGCTGTGCGCATCCACGGCGGATACGGCTACTCGACCGAGTTCGACGTCGAACGGTACTTCCGTGACGCCCCACTGATGATCATCGGTGAGGGCACCAACGAGATCCAGCGCAACGTGATCGCGCGGGAGCTGGTCCGGCGCCACCGGGTGCGGCCGTGACGGCCCCGGTCGCGGCGTCCTGGCTGTTCGTCCCCGGCAGCCGGCCGGATCGGTTCGACAAGGCCGCCCGCGCCGGTGCCGGCGAGGTCGTCGTCGACCTTGAGGACGCGGTCGCCCCCGAGGACAAGGAGTCCGCTCGCGACGAGGTCGCGGCCTGGCTGGCCGGCGGTGCGACGGCCTGGGTGCGTGTCAACGCGGCGAACACCCGGTGGCACGAGGCCGATCTCGCGGCGCTGGCCTCCTGCCGGGGGTTGCGCGGAGTGATGGTGCCCAAGACGGAAGGACCGGCCGTCCTGCGCAGGGTCGCCCGATGGCTGCCGGCCGAGGCCGGGATCGTCGCGCTGGTGGAGAGCGCGCTGGGAGTTCAGGAGGCGGGAGTCATCGCCGCCTTCCCCGCGGTGACCGCGCTGGCGTTCGGATCGATCGACTTCGCGCTCGACATCGGCGCCGAGCATACCGACGAGGCCCTGCTGTTCGCCCGTTGCGCACTCGTCGTGGCCTCCCGCGCGGCGTCCCTGCCGGCCCCGATCGACGGCGTCACCGTCGAACTCCGGGATACCGCCGCGGTCAGGACGGCCGCGGCCCGCGCCAGGGGGCTCGGCTTCGGGGGAAAGCTGTGCGTCCACCCCGCTCAGGTCGAACCCGTCAACGCGGCCTTCGCTCCCGACCACGTGGATCTGGAGTGGGCGAGGGCGGTGCTCGCCGAGGCGCCCGGGGGCGAGGTTTTCACCAGCAACGGCCAGATGGTCGACAGGCCGGTCCTGGAGCGAGCCCGCCGGATAATGGCGCGGGCCGGCCACCGGACGACGGCCGGACCGGGGGCGTGAGAGAGACGCCGCACGCGTCCGCCGCCGGCCGGGAGCCGGTGACGGGGATCGTGCCACATCCGGGCGGGCACAACGAGGGCATCCGGGCCGATCACGGCCCGCGACACGAGGAGGCCGCCGAATGACCGAGGCAGGGGACACCGAGACGGAGGGCACCGAGGCGGAGGGCACCGAGACGGAGGTCGTCGAGGCGGAGGGCACCGAGGCGGAGGTCGTCGAGCGCACCGAGGCGCTCCAGCCGGAGCCCGCCGTCGCGCTCGCCCGGCTCCTCGGCGTCGACCTGCCGGATCTGGAGAGCGAGGGGCTGCCCCTGTTGTGGCACTGGGTCTACCTGCTGGAGCGGCCGCGCCAGGTCGACCTTGGAGCCGACGGTCATCCGGTCCGCGGTGTGATCCCCGCGCCACCCGCGCCGGGACGGCGCCGGATGGCGGCCGGCGGCCGGGTCAGGCTGTTCGGCCCGCTCGTCGTGGGGCGCGCTGCGACGCGACGCACCGAGGTCGTGTCACTGACCGAGAAGGAAGGACGCACGGGGCCGCTGACCTTCGTCGTCGTGCGCCACACCGTACGCCAGGGTGACGAGGTCAAGGTCGTCGAGGAACAGGACATCGTCTATCGCGACGTCTATCGCGACGCCGTCGCCACCGGCTCGCGTGCCGAAGCGGGCACGTTCACACCGGTGGCGGTCGAAGAGGACGAGTGGCCGCTGCCCGTGGACCCGGTGCTGCTGTTCCGGTTCTCGGCGTTGACCTACAACGCGCACCGCATCCACTACGACCGTGACTACGCCCGCGACGTCGAAGGCTACCCGGGGCTGGTGACCCACGGTCCGCTGCAGGCACTGGCCATGGCGGAGTGCGTGCGAGGAAAGGGCGTGCTCGCCACGGCGATCGACTACCGCCTGGTGGCGCCGTTGTTCGACCACCAGGGCCTGGTGGCACGGGGCGTCGTGACCGGTTCCGGCCACGAGGTCTCCGTCCGCGACCTCGGCGGCCGGATCACGGCGAAGGGACAGGTCCGCTCGTCCGCGGTCAGTCCCGGGAGACGTGCCTCAGCCTGAGGTCGTCGAGCAGGGTCTGGGTCGCGGCGGCCACCGCCTCGACGGCCCGCTCGAAGGCCTCCGCGTTGCGCGTCGACGGGGAGCGGAAGCCCGACACCTTGCGGACGTACTGGAGCGCGGCGGCTCGCACGTCGTCGTCGGTCACGTCGCTGGCGTAGGGCTCACGAAGGGTCTTGATGCTCCGGCACATGACAGGACCGTACTGCGTCTCGCGACCCTACAGATCCGGCAGGCCCCGCCGGAACCGGCCGACGGGGGGCGTCCTGACCCACCGGATCGTGCCCGAGCCGCTCGGCTCGACTCCGGATCGGCGGCCGGAACCGTGCGGTCCGAGGCCGGATCACGCCGGGGCCGGTCGCCGCGCGACGACGGTCAGCCGTCGTGGCCGTCGCGCTCGCGCTGGATCGCGTCGGCACTCTGGATGGCGCCGAGAAGCCCGGGAAAGAGCACGTCGAGGTCACGTCGGCGCAGCGCGTTCATCTTGGCCGTGCCCCGATAGACCTGGTTGATCACCCCGGCCTCGCGCAGCACCCGGAAGTGGTGGGTGGTGGTCGACTTGGTGATCGCCAGATCGATCGCCGAGCAGGGGGCCTCCCCGTCCTCGCCCAGTTGCCACAGGAAACGCACGATCTGAAGGCGCATCGGGTCGGACAGCGCGTGCAGCACGCCCTCCAGACGGATGTCCTCGCGCGCGGGGTGTTCCAGAGCCCTGACGGACGAGGTCGACACGGTGATTCCCTCCCTTGGGTGGCTCGATTGTACGAGAGCAGTCGTAGTTTGACATCTGTCGTAGTACGTAGATTATCGTATTAGCGTCAAGCCGGGGCGCCGCCCCAAAGACCCTCTCCAGAAGGAGTACGACCGTGAGCGCCCTGTTCGAGCCCCTGACCCTGAGGTCCCTCACCATTCCCAACCGGATCTGGATGGCTCCGATGTGCCAGTACTCCGCGGCGGTCGAGGGGCCGGAGCAGGGGGTGCCGACCGACTGGCACCTGTCCCACCTCGCCGCCCGCGCGGTGGGCGGTGCCGGGCTCATCCTGACCGAGGCCACCGCGGTGGCGCCGGAGGGCCGCATCAGCCCGGCCGACCTCGGACTCTGGAACGACCGCCAGCAGCAGGCGTTCACCCGTGTCGCCCGTTTCCTGCGGGAGCACGGTGCCGTGCCCGGCATCCAGCTCGCGCACGCGGGACGCAAGGCCTCCACCCGCAGCCCCTGGCAAGGCGGCGCGCCCACCGGACCCGGCGAGCACGGCTGGCAGCCGGTCGGGCCGAGCCCGATCCCCTTCGACGAACGTCACCCCACTCCCACGGAGCTGGACGCCGACGACATCGACAGGATCGTGGGCGACTTCGCCGCCGCGGCGCGCAGGGCGCTGGCCGCGGGCTTCCAGGTGGCCGAGATCCACGGCGCGCACGGCTACCTGATCGCCCAGTTCCTGTCGCCCGTCAGCAACCACCGCACCGACGCGTACGGCGGCTCGTACGAGAACCGCACCCGCTTCGCGCTCCGGGTCGTCGACGCGGTGCGCGAGGTCTGGCCCGACGAGCTCCCCCTCTTCTTCCGCGTCTCGGCCACCGACTGGCTGGCGGAGAACCCCGCGGACGACCGCGAGGGCTGGGGCGCCGACGACACCGTCCGCTTCGCCAAGGACCTGCTGGCCCACGGCGTCGACCTGCTCGACACCTCGACCGGCGGCAACGTCGCCGGGGTGCGCATCCCCACCGGGCCCGGCTACCAGGTCCCGTACGCGGCCAGGGTGAAGGCCGAGACCGACCTGCGGGTGGGCGCGGTCGGTGAGATCACCAGGCCCCGGCAGGCCGAGGAGATCATCGCCTCCGGTCAGGCCGACGCGGTCCTGCTCGGCAGGGAACTGCTCCGCACCCCGTACTGGCCGAACCTCGCCGCCTGCGAGCTCGGCTCCGCCGCCCGCTGGCCCGACCAGTATCACCGCGCGGTCTGACTCCGCCGCGGCCGTCACCCGGCGCGTCCCCCCACCGGACGGGGAGGTGACCCGTCCGGTGAGGGGACGCGCTGGGGGGAAGACGGAGCGGCCCGCCAGGGGGGCGCGGGCCGGTCCGTCTGTCAGGGGGAGTGGCGATGAACGGACCGGCCCGCCAGGGGGCGAACCCCCGGGGGTCGAGCGGGCCGGTCCGGGATCATGGGGTGGTGCGGCGCAGGGCGACCGCGTCCCGGTGGACCGCGGCGGGAGCGTGACCGTCGAGGAGCAGGCGGCGCATCAGGACCGCGACCTCACCCATCGTCTCCGGGCGGAAGCCGCGGCGGGTCACCTCCTGGGTGCCGATCCGCAGGCCCCGCGCGGGCTCACCGGAAGACTGCCCCGGCAGGCGGACGCCGCTGAGATAGACGCCGCCCTCGGCCAGCAGCCTGGCGGCCTCGTCCCCGCCGCCGAACGCGACGGCGTCCACCGCCACGTGGTGCGAGACGGTCCAGCCCCGATGGGCGGCGGCCACGGTGAAGCCCTCGCCGTCCAGTGCCGCGGCCAGTGCCCCGGCGTTGGCGAGGCAGCGGTCGGCGTACGCGGAACCGCCCGCGGCGTGCTCGGCGGAGGCGAGGACCAGCGGCGCAAGGCGTGAGGCGTCGTAGTTGGCGGTCAGGCCGGGATAGGCGGCCGCCGACACCTGGCGGGCGAGATCCTCGTCGCGGGTCACCACGGCCGCGCCCGGCGGGCCGCCGAAGGACATGTAGGTGGACATGGTCACCAGGTGCGCGCCCTCGTCCAGCGGACGCTGGAACCGGCCGCCCGCGATGAGCCCCGCCACGTGCGAGGCGTCGTAGACCAGCAGGGCCCCCACCTCGTCGCAGGCCGCCCGTAACCTCGCGACGTCGTACGGGAACAGCATCAGGTTCGCGCCGACCACCACCAGCGCGGGCCGGTGCGCGCGCAGGAACGCCGGCAGGGCCACGTGGTCGACGTCGAGCCGTTCGGCGTCGTAGGGCAGGTCGGCGACCCGCAGGCCCCGGATTCCGGCGGCGCCCTGGGCGTGGTGGCTGGCGTGACCCCCGGCGGTCTCCGGGAGCACCGCGATCGTGTCGCCGGGGCCGGCGAACGCGCTGTAGCAGGCGAGGTTGGCCAGCGTGGCGCTCTGCAGGCGCACCTCGGCGAACTCACCGCCCATCAACGCCGCGACCTGGAGCGGGGCGAGGACCTCCAGCACGTCCAGCTCCTCCAGGCCGGTCTGGAACTTCTCGCCCGGCCAGCCCATCGAAGGGCGGCACCCCAGGGAGATCTCGTGCGCGGCCCTGGCGCGCTCGCTCATCGTGTTGGTGCCCGCGTACAGCACCACGCCGTCCTCGTCGAGGCGGCCGCGGTGCTCGGCCAGTACCGCGTCGACCAGCCGGGACACCGCGTCGAACCCCAGTCCGCCCACCTCGGCCTCAAGCTCGGCCAGGCGCAACTGTGCCCGTGGCGGCGCCCACGGGGCGACGCGGCTGCGCTCCTCCACGAGGTTCCTTTCACCGGGCGATCGAACGACTCTCACGAGGCGGGTTCCCCGGCTCCCACGAGGCGGGTCCCCCGAAATGAGTAAGTGCGACGCTACGGCCCACGCCAGGTCGAGTCATCGTTCCGGCGCCGGAGATACTTCCTACATCTGTAGGATTGGACCGTGATAGCGGATGATGTTCAGGATCTGCTGGAGTCGCTCGCCGTGGCCGTGGGCCGGGGGATGTCCGTGGACGACCTGGAGGGCCGGGTCGTCGCGCACAGTGCCCATCACGGGGAGGTCGATCCGGTCAGGGCACAGGCCATCCTCTCGCGCTCGGTTCCCGCCGAGGTGGGGGCCTGGCAGGAGGCGCACGGGGTGACCACGACCCGCGAGCCGGTACGGATCCCGAAAAATCCTGACTTGGGGATGGCGGCGAGGCTCTGTGTCCCTCTGCTCCACCAGGACCGCCGCGTCGGCTACCTGTGGATCATCGAGGGCCCCGGCCCGCTCAACCCGCAGGAGCGCGAAAGGGCCGTGCGCGACGCCGCCGCGATCGCCGCCCTGCTCGACGACGGCGGCAGCTCCCACATCCTGAGCCAGCTGCTCACCGGTGAGATCGGCGTGCGGCGTGCGGCCGGTGTGCTCGGTGAGGGGCCGCTGCGCGTCCTGGCGCTGCGGGGCGACCCGGACGGCCTGCGCGAGGCGGTCGGCGCGGAGCTCGCCAGGGTGCGCCGCCCGCCGGCCTTCACGATCCTGGACCGCCACGCCGTACTGCTGCTGAACCGCGGCGAGGACGCGGTGGCACTGGGGGAGCGGCTCGCCACCAGGACCCGCGCGGGCGCCGGGCTCAGCGCACCGCACCCCGGGCTGGAATCGGCCGTACGGGCGCACGAGGAGGCGCTCACCGCGGCCAGGGCCGCCGCGGCCGAACCCGCGCTGCGGCCGGTCGCCCGCTGGCCGGACCTGGGCGTCTACCGGTTGCTCGCCGACCCGGTCGCGGGCCCGCACGGGTCGGCCGGCGGCCCGCTCGACGCGCTGCGCGAGCACCCGGCGCTCCTCACCACCCTGGAGACCTATCTGGACAGCGGAGGAGACGCCCAGGAGACCGCGAGGCTGCTCCACCTGCACCGCACCAGCCTCTATTACCGCCTCACCAGAATCGAGCACCTGGCCGACCGCAACCTCAAGAACGGAACCCACAGGTTAGAACTTCATCTCGCGCTGAAGCTCGGTCGCTGGAATGCGGTGTAGCGGCCGGGTAATCCGGGCACAGCTTTCCGGTGTTGCAGTTGATCAGCGAGATCATGGCCATCGTCGTCGTGCTCGTGCTCATTCCGCTGTCGTTAATTCTCGTGTCCGTTGTGGTCCTCCTCGCGCTGGCCGCGTTGGCTCTGGCGACTTCACGGGAGCAGGATGGGAGAACGACATCCCGGCGGAGGTAAGACGGTGCGGCAGCTCAGCGCGGTGGATACGCAGTTCCTGAATTTCGAGACCTCGACGAACGTCGCGAACATCGGGGGACTCGCGATCCTGTCGGGAGGCCTGACCCGCGGTGACCTGGTGTCGCTGCTGGCCCGCCGGCTCCACCTGGCCGCGCCCTTCCGCATGCGGCTCGCCTTCGTCCCGTTCGGCCTGGACCACCCCTACTGGACCGAGGACTCCAGAATCGACCTCGACTACCACGTGCGCGAGATCGCGCTGCCCAAACCGGGCAGTGACATGCAACTGGGCGAGCAGGTGGCCAGGCTGCACGCCCGGCGCCTGGATCGGCGTCGCCCGCTGTGGGAGATGTATCTCATCCACGGCCTGCACGGGGACCGTACGGCCCTCTACATGAAGGTCCACCATTCGGCGGTCGACGGCGTCACCGGCGCCGACGTGCTGGCCGGGCTGCTGGACACCTCACCCGAGCCCGCGGAGGTCGAGCTGGCGCCCCCGGGCGAGCCCGAGGAGGAGATCGACAGGGGGGAGATGGTCGTCAGGGGTCTGGCCAAGGTCGCCGTCAACCCGGCCAACGCGATACGGTTCCTGGTCAACGCCGTCCCGCACCTCGACGAGATCCCGCTGATCTCCCAGGCACCCGGGGCGGGGCTGGTCTCACGGATCACCAGGGACCTCGCCACCCGCCTGTCCGGATCCGGGGCCGCCGAGGTGCCTGCCATGCCCCGTATGACCGTTCCCCGCACCCCTTTCAGCGGCAGGATCAGCGCGCATCGGCGGTTCGCCTACACCACCCTGCCGCTGGAGGACGTCAAACTGGTCAAGAACGCCTTCGGTGTCACGGTGAACGACGTGGTGATGGCCCTGTGCGCCGGGGCGCTGCGCCAGTGGCTGCTCAAGCACGACGCGCTGCCCGAGCAGCCCCTGGTCGCGGGGGTGCCGTTCTCGCTCCGCCTGCCCGGTGACCAGAGCGCGGGAAACCAGGTCAGCATCATGATCACCACCTTGGCGACACAGGTCGCCGACCCGGTCGAACGGCTGCTGGCGGTGCGTGACGCGATGCGGCTGATCAAGGACCGCTCGTCGCTCGCCCCGGCGCGCTGGCTTCAGGAACTCAGCGACATGATGCCCTCCGCGCTGACCGGGCTCGCCTCCCGCGCCGCCTTCAACCTGTTCGCCGGCAGCGCGGGCCCCATCAACGTGGTGATCTCCAACGTGCCCGGCCCGCAGATCCCCCTCTACGTGAGCGGCGCCAGGCTTCTGGCGTACCATCCCGTCTCCGTCGTGACCGACGCCAGCGGCGGCATCAACATCACGGTCTTCTCCTACGACGGCTCACTTGACGTCGGCGTGATCGCCTGCCGGGAGATGGTTCCCGACGTGTGGACCGTTACCGACTATCTCAGGGACACCCTGCTGGAGCTCAAGTTCCTCGTTGAGGAGCAGTGACAGCCCGGGAGCGTCCTCGGTGAAGCGCAGAATCTTCTCCAGGCAGACGATCGAGCCCCGCTCCTGCCTCTTGACGAACCGGATGTCATCGGCGAGGGCCTGCATGATCAGCAGCCCGCGGCCGTGCTCGGAGGTGGGGGCGGGGGAGGAGGTCTCGGAGAAGTCGAAGCCGTTGCCGGCGTCCACCACCTTGATCACGCACCGGCCCCTGGTCAGCTCGGTGCTGACCATGTAGTCGTCGCTGGGGATGGCGTGCTGGATGACGTTGGAGCACGCCTCGGAGAGCATGAGCTGGATGTCCTCGCGAATCTGGGTCACCACCCCCAGGGCCTGCAGCGAGGAGTCGAGAAGCTGTCTGATCACGGGAACACTCGCAGCGTCACGCGGTAGACGCAGCGCGATGGTGGCCTCCACGGTCCCCCCCTTCTCATCGCCGATTCACAGCCGACGTAGAAGCCTTGCCCTGGGGAAACCGTCCTAATCGGGGATGGGTGATCGTGTCCCTGGGATGCGGCAGAAAACGGCAAAACATTTCTTCCGTGGCATGTAACCGGGGAGATTCCCTCCGGTTCGGGGTTCGCGACGACGCGGTCCGGAGCCGGGCGTGGAACGCCCGCGGGGCGGGGGTCGCCGACCCCCGCCCCGCGCTTCGATGATCGAAGGACGCTATCCGGAGAAGGCGTCCGTCGCGGCCTGGCAGAAGGCCTTGAGGTCGTCGGGCTTGCGGCTGGTGATCAGCGTGTTCGGACCCGAGGAGCAGATCACGACCTCGTTGTCCTCCCAGGTCGCCCCGGCGTTGCGCAGGTCGGTCCGCAGGCTCGGCCAGGACGTGACCTTGCGGTCACGTACCACGTCGGCCTCGATCAGCGTCCAGGGCGCGTGGCAGATGGCCGCGACGGGCTTGCCCGCGTCGAAGAAGCCCTTCACGAAGCCCACGGCCGCGGGTACGGTCCGCAGGAGATCGGGGTTGGCGACGCCGCCCGGAAGCAGCAGGCCGTCGAAGTCGGTGACGGAGACCTGCTCCACCGTGGCGTCCACCGGGAACGTGTCGGCCTTGTCGAGGTGGTTGAACGCCTGGACCCGACCCTGCTCGGTGGAGATCAGCTTGGGCGTGCCCCCCGCCTGCTTGACGGCCTTCCACGGCTCGGTGAGTTCGACCTGCTCGATCCCCTCGGGAGCCACGAGAAACGCGATCGTTTTGCCGTTCAGCATGTCGTTCCCTTCGTTGACGTGCGGATATGCCATCAAGGGGATGCTATGCCCGCACTGCCGGGATCCATGCGAGAAGCGTCGATCCCGGGGCGGACCCTGCGCCGGCGCAGACCGGCGGCGGTGAGACGGGTGACGAGCTCACGGGAGGAGACGGCCTCGGCGCCCAGCGCGAGGGCCCGCTCGTAGACGGTCTCGGGAACGTCGTAGTGGTCGCGGTCGAACGCCCGGCGCGGCACGCCGAGAAGTTCCGCGAAGGCGTGCAGCTCCCCGGTGGAGCTGTCGCTGACCAGATGTGACCAGAGCAGGCCGCGCGGACCCGGCCAGCTGGGCGGGTCGATGAGAACGCTCACCGCCTGGCGAGGTCGAGCGCGACCTCCAGGGCGGCCGCCTGGCGCTCCTCGTCGGTGATCGACTCGTCCCTGAGCGCGAACCACGAGGCGTGCAGCGCGAACAGGGACATCGAGTGCTTCAGCCGGGTGGACAGGGGGTCCTCCGGATCGACGAGGAAGGTGAGCAGCTCGAACATCCCCTCGCGGGTCTTCTCCATCGTCGGGTGTTTCTTGAGTGAGGTCTGGTTGCGCTCGAAGAACCGCATGATCTCGTGGTGCCTGCCCCGTCGCAGGTCGTGGGCGTAGCGGCGGATCAGTTCCTCGCGCGTCTCGTCGGTGCGCGGCTGGGTGCGGGCCCAGGCGATCAGCTCCTCGACCGCCCGCACCCGGTCCTCCGCCAGGCTGGCGATGATGTCGTCCTTGGTCTTGAAGTGGTAGTAAAGTGCCGCTTTGGTCACGCCGAGGGCCTCCGCGATCTCGCGGAGCGAGGTGGCCTCGTAGCCCTGCTCGGTGAAGAGCTTCAGGGCGATCTCCTGAATGCGCGTCCGTGTGTCGGCGTTTTCCCTCATGGTTCCCTTACCGAGAAATTAACTTGACGGCCGGCAAGTAAGCGGCCTACATTCCAGCATAGCCGACGCTAGCCGGTCGGCAAGTAAGCAAGATCACAAAACTGGGGGCACAGAAGTGAAGGAGACCGCGGCCGTGCCGGCGCGGCGTCGCGAGGTCATGGTAGTGCTGCCGGGCCTGATGCTCGCGATGGTCCTGGCCATGCTCGACAACATGATCGTCGGCACCGCGATGCCCCGCATCGTCGGGGAACTCGGCGGACTGACGCACCTGTCCTGGGTGGTGACCGCCTACGTGCTCGGCACCACCGTCTCGACCCCCATCTGGGGCAAGATCGGTGACCTGTACGGCAGGAAGAACATCTTCCTCGCCTCCATCGTCATCTTCATGATCGGCTCCGTGCTCTGCGGCATGGCCGGATCCGAGATGCTCGGCGGGCCGTCCGACGGCATGACGCAGCTCATCGCCTTTCGCGCCCTCCAGGGCTTGGGAGCCGGGGGCCTGATGGTCAACGCCATGGCGATCATCGGCGACCTCGTCCCGCCCCGCGAGCGCGGCCAGTACCAGGGCATCATGGCCGCCGTGATGTCACTCGCGATGATCGCGGGTCCGCTCGTCGGCGGGTTCATCACCGACCACCTCGACTGGCGCTGGGCCTTCTACGTGAACCTGCCCATCGGGTTCGTCGCCCTCGCCCTGCTCGCGGTCAAACTGCAACTGCCCAAGCTCCGCACCGAGCACCGCATCGACTGGCTGGGCGCGGCCCTGCTCTCGGTCGGCATCACCGCGCTCGTCCTCATCACCACCTGGGGCGGCAACGACTACGCGTGGGGATCGTGGCAGATCCTCGGCCTGGCGGGGCTCGCCGTGATCACGCTGGCGGTGTTCGTCCTGGTGGAGCGCCGCGTCGCCGAGCCCATCATGCCGCTCAACGTCTTCCGCGACCGCAACTTCAGCCTGATCTCGGGAGTGGGCTTCCTGCTCGGGTTCGCCATGTTCGGCGCGATCAACTTCCTGCCGCTGTTCCAGCAGACCGTCCAGGGGGCGAGCGCCACCAACTCCGGCCTGCTGCTGCTCCCGATGATGGGCGCCGCCATGGTGGTCTCGCTCTTCGTCGGCCGCGCCATCACCAGGACCGGCAAGTACAAGGTGTATCCGATCCTCGGTGGCGTGGGCATGGCGGTCGCGATGTGGCTGCTCTCCCTGATGGACGTCAACACCCCCGCCTGGCAGACCGGGGTGTTCATCGCGGTGCTCGGCCTCGGTATGGGCTTCCTGATGCAGACCACCATGCTGATCGCCCAGAACAGCGTCGAGCAGAAGGACCTCGGCGTCGCCAGCAGCGCCTCGACCTTCTTCCGCTCCATCGGCGGCTCGTTCGGCGTCTCGCTGTTCGGCGCGATCTTCAACAACCGGCTCACCTCCAGCCTGGAGAGCAAGCTGGGCGCAGCGGGCGAGCGGATCGCCTCCGGAGGCGCCCAGTTCGACCCGGCCGCGCTGCACGAGCTTCCCGCCAACGTGCGGGTCGGCTTCCTGGAGTCGCTGGCCGAGTCGATCTCCGGCGTCTTCTGGTGGGCGATCCTGTTCGCGGTCCTGGTGCCGCTGCTGGCGGCCTTCATCAAGGAGATCCCGCTGCGCGGCGCGCCCGAGGCCTCCGAGGACACCCAGGCACCGGTCCCGGCACTCGACTGACGGTCTCTCGCTCCCGTCGCCTGACGAACCACGTGAGCATCCGGCTCATCGGCCGGTCGGCCGATGAGCCGGGAGCCAAGTGCCGACCCAGTGATCCCCAAGCCGCCCTCGCGACGATGGGGTCATGAAGACAACGATCCCCGCCACCGGGTACGTCACCCGGCGGCCACTGGCCGAGGACGCCCACGAGATCCACGAGCTGATCTCGCTCTGCGACACCCAGGTGATCGGCAAGGCCGACATGACGCTCGACGACGTCGCCGACCACCTGAACGACTCCGCCTTCGCCGGGGAGTCCGACGGCTGGCTCGTCCACGACGAGGGCGGGCGCCTGGTGGCGTGGGCCTGGGCCTGCCGCAAGGGGAGCAGCGACAACGTCGACGTCGACGTCGTCGTGCACCCCGCCGCACCGGACCTGACCGGCCCGCTCTGGGACACCGTGACCGAGCGGGCCAGGCAGATCACGGCCGAACTCGGCCACGACCGGGCCGTGGTGGACATCGGCCTCTACCGCGAGGACAGCGGCAAGCGCGCCATCGCCGCGTCCCGCGGCTTCGCCGCCGCCACCAGCTTCATCCGGCTCCGCGCCGACCACGAGGGGACGGTCCCCGGGCCCGAACTCCCGGCCGGGGTGACGGTGCACGACGGGCTCACCGAGGAGGTACGCCGTCAGGGGCACGCCGTGCAGCAGGCCGGCTTCGCCGAGCACTTCGGGTTCGCCCCGAAGGACTACGACGAGTGGTACGAGGAGCTGGACTCCTCGGTCACCACCGACTGGGCACAACTGACGGTCGCCCGCCTCGACGGCGAGCCCGCGGCGATGCTGCTGGGGACCAACGCCTTCCTGGGGGACGAGAACTGCGGGTACGTGCGCCAGTTGGCCGTGCTCCCCGCCTTCAGGGGCCGAGGTCTGGGAAAGGTCATGCTGCGCGGGGCGTTCGCCGCCGACGCCCGCCGCGGGCGGGTCGGCACCTACCTCCACGTCGACGCCAACAACAGCACGCCCGCCCTCGACCTCTACCTCTCGGTGGGCATGCGTCAGGTGCTGGCGATCGACGTCTGGCGGCGCACGATCTGACCTCCCCCGTACGGCCCTCGCCGCACGGGGCCGTGGGGATCATCGCAGAGATCACTGTGGAGATCACTGTGGAGATCACTGCGGGGCGGCGGTGCGCACTCCGGCACGGCGCGTCCGGGTCATCGGTCCGGGGTCACCCGGTGTTTGGAGAGGTGGGCCAGCACCGCCTGGTTGGCCTCCCAGCCGTCGGGGAACTTCACCGGCACGCCGAGCTGGACCGGCTCGGACGACGGGTGGGCGTCCAGAAGTTCGGGAATGCCCGCCCTGGCGACCACGACGCAGGCGTGGCGGTGCCGGGAGGTGAGCACGCACAGCCGCCCGGACTCCAGATGGAACGCGGTGGCGTCGCGGCGCCCGGACAGCGGGTGAAGCACGATCGTCACGTCGTACTCCCGGCCCTGCAGACGGTTGGCGGTGTCCACCGTGATCTCCGGCGGCACCCCGGCGGCCCTGATCGCGGCGACCTGGTCGCGGTGCGCGGCGCCGATGGCGATCCTGTCGGCGGTGACGGGATGGCTGCCGCGCTCGGAGTGCGCGACCGGGCCCCGCTGGAGCAGCCGCATCGCCAGCATCGCGGTCGCCGCGACGGCTTCGGCGTCGGTGCGCACCGTGTGACGGCTCGGCAGCTCGTACAGCGCCCAGCCGGAGACGGCCGCCTCCTCCAGCGCCAGGTCGTGGGAGGTGCGCATGCCGTTCACGGTGAACTCCAGCGACCTGTCGTCCGGACCCGTCCCCGCGCGGAACCCGGTGAACGGGTAGAACGCCTCGGAGACCACCGGCGCCGCCGAGGCGGGCAGTCGCCAGGAGACCGGCAGCCGGTGCACCGGCAGGTCGGGGTTGTGCCGCAGCAGCACCGAGACAGCGCTCTGCACCGGATCCCACGACAGGCCCGCCCACCGGTCGCCGTCCACGATGGAGAACGGGTCGAGCTGGCCGGGATCGCCTACGAACAGCGACCGCTCGAACAGCGAGGCGATGCGCAGCAACTTGTCCGAGCGCATCTGGTACGCCTCGTCGACGATGGCCCAGGGCCAGGTGCGGTCGCCGATCCAGGCCCACTTGTCGGCGGTGGCGATCACCACGGCCGGATCCCCCAGGTCGGGCAGCTTGCCCGCGACCGAGACGTTGGGGTGGGCGAGGACGCGGCCGGGGGTCACGTAGCCGCTCGCCGACAGGCGGCCGATCGGCAGGTCGGGGTGCTCGACCGCGAGCCGCTCCACCAGGTCGTCGACCTGCTCGTTGGTCTGGGCGACGATCATCAGCGGCTCGCCGGTCTCCGCGATGTGCCCCGCCGCCCTCACCACCAGCGTGGACTTGCCCGCGCCCGGCGGCGAGTCCACGACCACGCCGCGATGGCGGGGCAGGTCGGCCAGCACGGCCTCCACCACGGCGGCGGCCTCCCGCTGCGGGGTCGTCATGTCGTGCTCCCGTCGAGGCCCCCGTCGAGGTCTCCGTAAAGGCCCCGGTCACGGCCCGTCCCGCACGCGGTGGGACGAGGCGTCGCCCGGCGGCCCGGGATCCGGTGAACGCTCAAAGCCATTCCTCCTGCGCGTCGTCGTCGCCGGGTTCGTACTCCTGCGGAGGGCCGCCGTGGGTCCACGGCGTCTGCTCCGGATCGGGCAGTGCCGCCGACGACTGGAAGTCGTCCGTCAGTGAGGTGTACGAGACCTGCTCGCCCGGCTCCGGCACGGAACCGGGGGCCGGTGTCCTGCCCCGTCCCATCCCCTTGGTGACCTTGAGGGTGATCTCCCCGTCCGCGATCTCGACGATCTCGGCGGCGTGGCCACGCCGGTCGGGGCAGCCGACCGTGGTCCCCGGGAAGAGCCGCACCGGGTCGTCGGTCCGCACCGTGATCAGGGGTCTGAGCTTGCGCGAGCGGCCCTCGCCCTCGGTGTGCTCAAGGTCGGCGGACGTCACCGTCCCGGCGAAGGCCTCACCGCTCAGCCGGTACTCGGCCATGAGCAACGGGTCGTCATGGGCGCGCTGCACGTCGTAGCTCGCCCGTGCCCGTTCCAGCCCCGCCAGCCGCGCGGCGGCGCCGACCGCCCCGTCCCTGCGCGCCTGAGGCGGCCCGCCCTCGGCGATCCGCTCGACGAACCGGGTGAACGACCCGCGGTCGATCTCCCAGCGGTCCTTCACCCGCGCCCCCTCGGGCAGCGAGCGCAGCAGCTCCACGCTGCGCCACATCAGCCGCCAGGTGGGTTCGAGCTGGGTGCGCAGCGCCTGGCCGATCCGGTCGACGGCGCGATCGGTCGGCGCCTCCTCGTAGGCGCGGATCGCGGGGCCGAGCACCTCGTTGTCGAAGCCGGGGTCGGTGGTGGGGCCGGCGGGAGGCCAGAGCAGCGGGTCCTCTGCCTCCTCGGCCGCCCGCCGCCCGGACATTCCTCGCGGCGGATCGATCCATCCCAGCAGCGCCGCCAGGTTGGCGTCCTCCAGGTTGCTCTGCCCGGTCGCCCAGTGCAGGCTCAGCGCCTCGGTGGCGGCGAGCAGCGTCGAGGAGCCCGGCTGCAGCGACCGGTCGGCGAGATAGGTCAGCCACCGGCCGAGCAGCGGCACCGACGGATGCACCGGGTAGGGGCCCTCCGCCTTGCGGAAGCGGGTGGAGCGGCCGAGCAGCGCGGCGAACGAGGCCGCGGGCCGGTTCGGCACCAGGATCTGCGGCGCGTCCAGGCATCGCTCGTACGGCTCGCCGCTCTTTCGCTCGACCGTCTCGGTGCTCTTCTGGAACCCCTCGATGTACGGCAGCAGCACCTCGGCCAGCCCGGCGGTGAAGGCGAACCGCAGGTCCCGGTTGCGGGGCTGGGGAACGACGAGCAGCCGGGGGTGACCGGGATCGGTGCCGACCATGGCGGCGAGCGGCGCGGCGGCCTCGCCCGCGAGCTTGAGCGGGATGAACACCAGCGGCTGGGCGGAGACGTGGCAGTGCCGGACCGTGGTGATCCGCTGCGCGACGCCGTCCCTGGCGGCCCGCAGCCGCGCCAGCGCCGTCAGTGTGCTCACCGCAGCGACTCCTCGCGCAGCCGGTGCGCCAGCCGGAGCAGGTGGGCGATCTCCTCCTGGCCCTCGGCCACCTCACGGGTGCCCTCGGCCAGGCCGAGGGCCTCGTCCATGCCGGAGACGCCGCCCAGCTGGTCGCGTACCTGGCGCCCGAGCAGGTCGGTGGACCCGCAGGAGCGGGCCTCGTGACGGCAGAACATGCACATGTCGCAGGTGGACAGGCAGTCGGGCGCGTAGCGGGCGGGCACCTGGAGCAGTGCCTGGGCCAGTTCCTCGGCCGAGCGGGTCGGCACCCCGTCCTCGCCGGGGGCCAGATCGAAGGTGAGGCCGCCGGGCAGGTCCTCAAGCAGGCGCTCGACCCTGGTCATCCGGGCGAGCTGGCGGTTGAGCACGGAGAGATGCTTGCGTACGTCGACCAGCGCCGCCGTGGGGCGGTTGGCGAAGTTCTCCGGGCAGACGAGGACCACGTCGTGGGAGACGCGTTCCGGGTCGTGCCCGAGGTCGGCCATGAGCGTGCGCAGCGCCATGACGTAGACCGCCGCCTGTCGTGCCGCCGCCGCGACCTTTTCCGGCTCGGCCTGGCCGTCGATCACGCTGAACGACTTGATCTCGACGATGTGGAAGCGCCTCCCGATCTGGAAGGCCACGACGTCGGGTTCCAGGTAGGAGGTGTGCCCGGCGATCTCCAGACTGAGCAGCGGGTGGTCGTAGAACACCGCGGTCCCGTCGTCCTCGCGCGCCGCGCGGTCGATCAGCGCCCGGGTGTGCGAGTGCCGCAGATGGGAGCCGATGCTCTCCACGTCCTGGTAGCCGACCTGGGCGACCTCCAGGCCGAGCAGCTCGCGCAGGAG
The DNA here is from genome assembly GCF_040299985.1 of Streptosporangium sp. NPDC000563. Taxonomy (NCBI): domain Bacteria; kingdom Bacillati; phylum Actinomycetota; class Actinomycetes; order Streptosporangiales; family Streptosporangiaceae; genus Streptosporangium; species Streptosporangium sp. NPDC000563. The sequence goes on from NZ_JBEPDA010000018.1 coordinate 169,422, forward strand.
GCGCAGCAGCTCCGCGCACCCGTTCTCCTTCACCAGCGACTCGAACACGTTCCCGCGGGTGATCGCGAACTGGGACTGGCCGAACGGGGCGGGGAAGCCGACGTGCCTGGCCGTGAGGTCCTTGTCGACCCCCGCGGCGTCCATCACCGCCCGGCGGACGCAGCCGGGGTTGGCGGCGAGCGCCGCGATGGCCCGCGCGTCGTGCGGGCGGGAGGGCATCGGCCCGCGCAGCTCGTCAAGCCTGTTCAGGAAGGCCCTCTCCCCGAGCTTGTTCATGAACCGGTCTCCCCGTCCAGCCTGGTCTTCAACAGGCCCCCCTCAAGGTGTTCATCGCGGTGGCGCCGAACAGGCGCTCCACGTCCGGTAGTTGCCTCATCGCCCGTGCCGCCACCTCGGCCCGCTGCGCGGAGTCGGTGGTGAGGTGTACCTCCAGCTCGGCCCGTGCCGCGCGGATCGCGGTCGCCGGGTCGGCCGGGGCGAACCCCTCGACGGCGCCCGGGATGTTCTGCGCCATCCGCGACAGCAGCCGCACCGCCCCCGCGGGAGGTTCCGCCAGCCGCGTCAGGTGCTCGGCGACGCGCATGGCCGAGACGAGGAAGTCGACACGCGGGCTCAGCGGCCCCAGCACCCGCGACTCGGGTGGCCACGTGCTGTCGGCGAACAGCCCGCGGGCGGGGGAGAGGCGGTCGGTCAGTGCGGCGCACAGGTAGTACGGCCTGGCGTAGGGGTCACCGCGGAACGAGCGCTCCTCGTCGCGCCGCAGGCTGGTGAGCTGGGAGCCGCGCAACTCGCGGGAGAAGAAGGCGTCGTTCACCGCCACGATCAGTTTGGCCGCCGTCGGCACGCCCAGCATGGCCAGCGCCTGGTGCACCTGCTCCCTGATGGGCACCAGCGAGGTCTCGGGTTCGTGCGACGGCTCGGGGGCCTCGGAGGTGATCGCCGCGTCCCACGCCTGCTCGGCCCTGCGCAGGTCGCCGCGCAGCGATCGGGCGAGCGAGTTCTCCCTCGCCTTGACCGCCCGTCGCACCTCGGCGCGGAGCTCGGCTATTCGCCGCTCCAACGCGTCCAGTGAATCACTCACGGCCCGGAGCGTAACAGGAGTTCCACCAGCCTCCCTTGAATTCCAGCGAATTCCAGCATTAAGCGCGGCTCGTGTAATGGTAATAGGGGCACGAAAAGGGCATTTCAGGAGAAATCCATGGAGTGGAAGGCGAGGTCAGCCGACGCGGCCGCCTCTCACCTCGGACGGTGACCCGAACGATGCCCCAGACGATGCCCCAGACGATGCCCCAGACGGTGACTCGGATGGTGACTCGGATGGGAACCAGGCGGGGAGCGGGAGGGTGTGCAGCACGTCCAGCCGCGACACCGCGCGGGTCAGCGCGACGTAGAGCACGTTGGGACCCCGCTCTCCCGTGCCCGCGATCACCGCGGGTTCGGCCACCACCACATGGTCGTACTCCAGGCCCTTCGCCGTCGACGCGGGGACGGCGGTGACGCGGGCACCGCCCTCGATACCCTCGACGGCCGTGACGTGGGTCCCGTCGCCCTCGACCTCCTCGCCCAGGATGGTGATCTCGATCCTCGCCGCCCTCATCGCCGCCACCAGTGCGCCGAGGGTCGCGTCCGCGGCGATCACCGCGATCGACCCCTCATGGCCGAGCGCGTCGCGTACCGCGGCGACCGTGGCCGCGCAGAGATCGGGTGTCCGGTGGATCCGCAGGCGGCCGTCCGCGCGGAACGAGCGGGTCCTGGGCACCTCCACGGCCAGCTCCTCCAGCAGGCGGTTGGCGAGCGCGACGACGGCGGCCGGCACCCGGAAACCCGTGGTCAGGGCGAGCAGCTCCGCGTCCGGTTTCCCCAGGTGAGCCAGGTGGTCCCGCCAGCTGCGGGCCGCCCACGCGGTGGTGCCCTGCGCCAGGTCGCCGAGCACGGTGATCGAGCCGTGCTCGCTCCTGCGGGCGACGGCGCGGCACTGCATCGGCGAGAGATCCTGCGCCTCGTCGACGATGACATGGCCGTATCCCCTCGGACGCTCCAGCAGCCCCGCGACCTCGTCGAGAAGCACGAGGTCGGCCGCCGACCACCGGGCGCTTTTGAACGAGCGCGGCGGCCTGGCCCACAGGATCGCCGAGCGCTCCCCGGCGGTGAGGATCCCCTCCGAGGCGGTGGCGAGCGCGGCGGGGTCGCCGAGCAACTCCGCCACCACCTCTTCCGGGCGGACGGCGGGCCACACCGCGTCCACGTACCCGGTGACCGCCCTGGCCATCCGGCGCGTCCAGGCGGCGTTCGTCACCTGGCCGCGCGCCTCCGCCCGCCGCAGCAGAACGGCCACAATACGCGACAGCACGCGTTCACGGCCCACACCGTACGGGGTCGCCTCCCGCAGGGCGCCGTCCACGATGTCGTGGAACTCCTCCTGTCCCACCCGTCGGCGGTAGGAGCCGTCGGGAACGACGATCGGCTCCGTGGGAGCCGTCACCCGCCCGTACAGTGCCCGGCGCAGCACCTCCGCCATACGGACGTCGTGTTTGACGGCCGAGGCATCCTCGCCGTCGGCGCCACGGAGCGGCCCGCGCTCCAGCAGATCCTCCACGGTCGTCTGCTCGACGTCGACCTCGCCCAGTGCCGGAAGCACGGCCGAGACATAGCCCAGGAACGCCCGGTTGGGGCCGAGGATGAGCACGCCCGCCCGCGCGAGCCGCTGCCGGTGGGTGTAGAGCAGGTAGGCGGCCCGGTGCAGTCCCACGGCGGTCTTGCCCGTGCCGGGCGCCCCCTGCACACAGATCGACTCGTCGAGCCCGGCGCGGACCAGCTCGTCCTGCTCGGGCTGGATGGTGGCCACGATGTCGCGCATCGGTCCGACGCGAGGGCGCTCGATCTCGGCGGCCACGATCCGGCTCGCCGTACCCAGGTCCTGGCCGAGGTCGAGGCGCTCGTCCTCGAAGCCGGTCAACGTGATCGGCTCCCGCGACCAGCCGAAGCGGCGTCGCATGGACACCCCTCGCGGATCCCCGGCACTGGAGCGGTAGAACGCCGTGGAGACGGGGGCGCGCCAGTCGATCACCATGGGCTGACGGCCGGGACCGCCGGAGATATGGCGTCTGCCGATGTAGTACCGCTGCCCGCGGTGTTCGCCGGAACCGGGGCCGAAGTCGAGACGACCGAAGAACGGTGGGCCGTCCGGTTGCTCCTCCAGCTCCTTCGCGAGGCTCTTGAGGTGATACCCCAGCCTCTCCGCGCTGTAGCGGTCACCCGCCACCCCCTCGCCGACGACGACGTTCAGCCGCGCGCCCTCGATCATCCGGCGCATGGCCGCCTCACACTCCGCCAGATAGGCCCGTTCGTCGTCGAGTCCCGTGTCGGTCATCGCGCACCGCCCTCCTAAAAGCTTAACTCAGTCAAGATATTAACCGAGTTGCGCCTCTGTTAGGTTGGAACGCGTGACAGGACTGCGTGAACGCAAGAGGCGGCAGGTCCACGAGGCGATCTCGGCGGCGGCGATCGCGCTCTTCCTGGAGCGCGGATTCGACGAGGTACCGGTCGCGGAGGTGGCGGCGGCGGCGGGGGTCTCCAAGCCGACCCTGTTCAAATACTTTCCGACGAAGGAGGACCTCGTCCTCCACCGCATCTCCGACCATCAGGGAGAGGCCGCCCGGATCGTCCGCGAACGCGGACCGGGTGAGGCGCCGCTGGAGGCGCTGCATCGGCACTTCCTGGCCGGGCTGGAGCGGCGCGATCCCGTGACAGGGCTCAACGATCATCCCGAGGTGCTCGACTACCACCGGATGGTCTTCTCCACACCGGGTCTCGCGGCTCGGCTGCTGCACCACATGGCCCTCGACGAGGAGGCTCTCGCCGCCGCGCTCGCCGAGGTCACCGACGAGCTCACCGCACTGCTCGTCGCCGGTCAGGTCCTCGCCGCGCAGCGGGTGCTGGCCCGGCGCAACTGGCTGATCCTGGTCGGAGGTGCGACGGCCGAGGAGACCCACCCCTCGGCCGTCGCCGCCGCCGACCGCGCGTTCGCGCTGCTCCCCGAACTTCCCTGATCGCTTGAGGTAGGGGGCGGTCGGCTTTGCCTCGCCCCGCGTGTGCCGCCCTGTCGCGGGTCGGCGGCCGTATCCGATTCCGGTGCGGCAGACGGTCACCCCGGGGCGAGGAGGGGTGACGTGTGGGGTGAGAGCTAGCCCTTGACCTCCGTGCGGTCGGCCGACCACAGGGTGTGGAAGGAGCCCTCAAGGTCGATCCGCTCGTAGGTGTGAGCGCCGAAGAAGTCACGCTGGCCCTGGATCAGGGCCGCGGGCAGGCGTTCGGCGCGCAGCCCGTCGTAGTAGGCGAGCGCGGTCGAGAAGCCGGGCGCGGGGATGCCCAGCTCGGCGGCCTTCGCCACCACCCGCCGCCACGAGTCCTGCGCCAGGGTGAGCGCCTCGGCGAAGTAGGGGGCGGCGAGCAGGGTGACCGGCTTGTCGTCCGCCGCGTACGCCTCGCGGATGCGGTCGAGGAAGACGGCGCGGATGATGCAGCCACCCCGCCAGATCGTGGCCAGCGTGCCGAGGTCGAGATCCCAGCCGTACTCCGTGCTGGCGACCCTGAGCTGGTCGAACCCCTGGGCGTAAGCGACGATCTTCGAGGCGTACAGCGCCCGGCGCACGTCCTCGGCGAAGTCCTCGCCCACGGCCCCCGCCGGCACTCCCGACGGGCCGGGCAGGCCCCGTGCGGCCTTGCGCAGGTCCGCGTGACCGGACAGGGAGCGCGCGAAGACCGCCTCGGCGATTCCGCTCACCGGAACGCCCAGGTCCAGCGCGATCTGTACCGTCCAGCGGCCGGTGCCCTTCTGCTCCGCCCGGTCGGCGATCACGTCGACGAGCGGCTTGCCCGTCGCGGCGTCGACCTGGCGCAGCACCTCGGCGGTGATCTCGATCAGGTACGAGGACAGCTCACCCTCGTTCCACTCCGCGAAGATGTCCGCGAGCTCCGCCGGGGTCCGGCCGAGTCCTTGCCTGACCAGGTCGTATGCCTCGGCGATGAGCTGCATGTCGGCGTACTCGATGCCGTTGTGCACCATCTTCACGAAGTGCCCGGCACCGTCGGGGCCGATGTGCGCGCAGCAGGGCACACCGTCCACCTTCGCCGCGATGTCCTCCAGCAGCGGACCCAGCGCCTGGTACGACTCCTTCGAACCGCCGGGCATGATGCTCGGCCCGAGCAGCGCGCCCTCCTCCCCGCCGGAAACCCCCGCGCCGACGAAGTGGATGCCGCGCTCGCGCAGCGCGGCCTCACGCCTGCGTGTGTCCAGAAAGTGCGCGTTCCCGCCGTCCACGAGCATGTCGCCCGGCTCGAGCAGGGGAGCGAACTCCTCGATCACCGCGTCGGTCGGCGCACCCGCCTTGACCATGATCAGAATGCGTCGGGGCCGCTCCAGCGCCGCGACGAACTCCTCGGGGGTCTCGCAGGGGACAAAGGTTCCCTCGTGACCGTGCTCCTCGATCAGCGCCTTGGTCCTGTGCTGGGACCTGTTGTGCACCGCTACCGAGTGCCCGTGCCTGGCCAGGTTGCGGGCGAGGTTCGCCCCCATCACGGCCAGTCCTGTCACACCGATCTGTGCCTGAGACATCAAAAACCTCCAGCTCGAAAACCCGGTCTTCGCGACCGGAAGGAGAACGCGGCAGGATACCGTTGGCCGATTTCTCGAAAACCTGAGCGACATCGTGGTGAATGCCGCCACCTTTGGTGACCTACTTTGTGACCTACGCGGATCGGGAGGCGGACGTTCACGTTCCGCCTCCGTCCAACCGCGTCCAATTTTTCACGTCCGGGAAGGCAAGTCTGCACCCACCCCGATCGAACGTGCGAAGAAGGTCCCGGTACCGTGCCGATCGGTGGACGACCTGCTTTTCCGACGGTTCCGACACCCGGCGGGGACGAGCCCGCGCCGAGAAGACTCAGCGGCCGAAACTGATGACGCCCGGAAGCTCACGTCCGATGAGGCCGCCCAGGCACCGGTAGGTCCGAGCTCCGCTCTGGAACTGCTCCCGCGAGGGCGGCAGGATCGTCTTGTGCCACCTTGTCCGCCGGTCATTGCGCTCGTCGAACATGGAGGCGAACATCACCTCGTCCGAGCAGACCTTCTTCACCGTCGGATCCTTCTCCAGGACGGCCGGATCGTAGATGAGAGTGCCCCGGGGCAGCGGGGCGATCGCGAACGTCTCCCACACGTGGGGCTCCTGGCAGCTGATCCGCTTCGCCGTGGTGTCGCCCGCGATCGCGACGAGGCCGCCCCAGCACTCGTTCTTCGCCACGCACGCGGCCCCCGCGCCCGCCACCGCCGCTGCGGGGCAGGGGGTCGTGACCGTGGCGACCTCGAAAACCTCGCGAGCCGCGGACGTGCCCGTCTTCGGGGTCGCACTCTGGTCCTCGCCAGGGCTCTGGGGGGCCTGCGAGCCGGGCCGCTGCCCGGTGGACGGTGTCTGGTCGCGGTTCTCGATGTACATGAGCCCTACGCCGGCCATCAGCAGGATCGCGAAGGCCACGGCCACCGCGACGAAGACCCGCGCGTTCGACGCGGCCGGATGCTCCGGGGCCGCCGCGGGCGGCTGTGTGCCGGAGAGCCCTTTCACGCCCGGTGACGTCAGATGCGACCGCACAGGCTCCCCGCGCTGCCCCGGCGGTGTGCCGTACGGTGACGCGTGCGGCGGCATGGGCACCGGTGTCTTCTCCGGTGTCGAAACCGGCGGTGGAGCGGGCCTCGGGGCCCGGTGGGGGACGGCGGGGCGCGGAGCGTGGGACCGGGCAGGGGCGCCTCCCTCCAGACGCAGGTCCGTGAGGGCGTCGCGCAGCGCGGCCACCGAGGGGGTGCGGCGCGCGGGGTCGGTCGCCATGGCCTCCCTGAGCACGGCGGTCAGCTCCGGCGGCACCTCCGGGAGGTCGGGAACCGGCAGGCGGTGCAGGGCCATGATGACCGCGATGTTGACCACGCCGCTCTCGGGGAAGCGTGGCGGGCGCCCCGAGAGCAGCGCGTACAGCGTGGCGGCCAGGGAGTAGACGTCACCGGCGGCGGCGGGCTCGGTCAGCTCGAACGCCTCGGGCGGGGCGTAGGCGGGAGTGAGGGACTCCCGGGTCACCGACACCTCGCTGCCCGAGGACGGCATGGTGGCGAGGCCGAAGTCGGAGAGCACCACATTGCCGTACCGGTTGATCAGGATGTTGGCGGGTTTGATGTCGCGGTGCAGCACCCCGGCTGCGTGCGCGGCCGACAGCGCGTCGGCGATCCGGATGCCGATGTCGGCGACCTCGGCCGGCGGCAACCGCTTCTCGGCCCGCATCCGGTCCAGCAGAGACCCGCCGGGACACAGTTCCAGGACCATGTACGGCCGTCCGTCGGGCAGAACCCCCGCGTCGTAGACATGGGCGACGTGCGGGTGACCGGAGAGGGCGCCGGCCGAGGTCACCTCGCGCATGAAGCGGCGCCGGTCCCGCTCGGAGACCAGCACCCGGTTGTCCACCTTGAGCGCGACCTCACGATCCACCGCCAGCTGTCTGGCCCGGTAGACGATCCCGAAACCGCCCTGGCCGAGCACCCCGGACACCTCGTAGCCCGGTACCGCAAAGGCGCCAGCTCCGGCCACCTGCCACCTCCTGAAGACGAGCGGCAGATTACCGGAGTTTCCAACGCGAACCATGGGTGTATTCCCTTCCTTCCGCTACCGGGGTGCGCCGCGCCCGCCTCGCGTTGAGGGCTCACAGCCGGGACACCACATGGCCGGTCCGTCTCCGGCGTGCCCGGCATCCTCCGTTTTGTCGGAGCGGCTTTCCCTGAAGCGCGCACGCCACAACGCGCCTTGCTTCCATGCGAGGCGCGGTTGATTTGACGATGCGGGTCGGGGTTCATAAAGTTCACCAGACCCGAGGGAGACGGCGATGGCGCCGGGGCCTCGGAACCCTCTTTGATGATCTCTGCCTTGATGGGGCCTTTGTCCCTTAAAGAGGTCTGATTCGACATGAATCAGACCATCGAGTACGTTAGAAGGGTCCTCCTGAGAAGGGGGAGCTGTAAATTCTGAAACAGGTAAGCCGGATCGGGTCGGTTTGACACGAAAAAGCGGGCCTGAAAGAATAAAGGCACAACGAAAGAACAGAATAAAACGAACGCCCCGGAGTTCTGCCGGACCGGTTGGTCGGGTCAGGGTGATGGTGTACGCGTCCGTTTCTTGAGAACTCAACAGTGTGTTAAAAGCCAGT